>NZ_JAUZVM010000001.1:0-1072338 GCF_031844565.1 Alcaligenes sp. AB3 | reverse complement strand
GGGATGTAGGGATGTAGGGATGTAGGGATGTAGGGATGTAGGGATGTAGGGATGTAGGGATGGATGTAGAGTGGGGAAATCCGGAACAGATATCCGCGAAGATCATGCGATTTTAACGCGTTTCCTATACCCATGCACCAGTTCACACATCAAGCAGATCAACCTGGAAATCATAAAATGCAATTAACGGAAAAGAGTTTTCTTTATTGAAGAGATAGTCTTCAGCAAAAAGAGGGCGGCTTTCCTTGCCCTTTGCTTGCTTGTTGATACGGCATCAGAAGGAAGTGCACTGATAGGGAGTATTTCTTGTTCCCATACGCTTGCTCCACACATTCACATCAAAATCTCTCTGTAAGAACAGCTTAGAGCTTTGAACAAACAAATCTCTATACGCTCATAAGCAAGCCAAAAAAAAACGCCGATCATCCAAAGGACAATCGGCGTTTTTATCTTTCAAAAACCTCTTGAAAGAGGGGGCGCTTTTAGGCCGACAACTTCTCTACCTTGGCTGGAAGGCCTTGGCGCACGGCCGCGCCAGAAACCCAGTCAATCCAGACGTTGTCCTGGCCATCACCACGGGTTGGGTCGGCAAAACCCAACTCGTTCAAATTCACGCCAGCAGCCAGATCGTTCAGGTGAGGCATAGCTTGGCCATCAATCTGGTGTGAGCGCGCACCCAGCTCGGTATGACCAAAACCGTGCTCGATGGCAATGGCCCCGCGCATGATACCGCCACGCACCAAAGCCACACCTTCAACCGCACCACCTGGTGTGCTGACGCGAATGCGATCACCGTTACGGATGCCCATATTCTTTGCATCCTCCAGATTCAATGAAATCGGGTTGTGCGGGTGCACCTGACGCAGACGGGACATACCGATAGACATGGAACTCATCAAATTGGATTTGTAGGAGCTCATCAGCAATGGCCACTCTTGTTCCGAGAAATGCTCACGCATTGGGCTGCCGTCGGCCAGACGGGTAGGGTACCAGGTTGGGCAGCCACTCAGACGCTCACCCGTCATGGTGTGACGCATCTTGGCCAATTCCTCGTTCCAGATCTGCAAAGCGTTGTCATAACGGTTCTTCAGCTGATTACCTTTCCAGGCGTTCTCAATGCGGTCGAACCGGCCGCCACGAGTCAGCAACATCGCCACTTTGCGCTGCTCTTCAGGATGCAGGCGCGCTTGCAGATCCGGGAAGAGGCGATCCACACCTGTCATGCGCATATCGTCGTCGGATGCGTCGCCAACCGGGCGGCCAGCACCAAAAGCGATATTGGCCATGCCACGCAGATAAAAATCCTCGGCGCGCAGCAAATCATGGGCATTGCCTGCCTTGTCTTTCAGAACGCCTTTACCAAAACCTGGCAATTCCAGACGCAAGGCTACTGCAAACAGGAAACTTTCCAGATTAATGGGCTGACCATCAGCCGTGCGATCCACACGCGGCTGTACCACAGGCCAACGCAGGGTCGAGGACTTGGCGATTACATCGGCCCAAGGCGCTGAAACACCCCAGCTTTCGTAAGTTACCGTGTCTGGCACGATGTAGTCTGCGTAGGCGTTGGTTTCGTTGATGAACGGGTTGATCGAAATCGACAAAGGCAGCACAGCAGGGTCTTTCAGTTTGTGCAGCAAGGCATTTTTAAAGCCTGCAATTGCGTAGACCGGGTTGCTCATGTGGTTGATCCACACTTTGCTGGTGTAAGGGTAGCCGTTCAGGCCCGATGCAATCATTTCGCTGCTCAAAGCACCCACGGCGGGGTACCAGGGAGCAGGAGCCGGATACAGGGCTTCACCATTCGCCTGACGACGCTTGAATTCGCTGGATTTTTCGTAAGCGAAGCGATGACGCGACAAGGACACGCCTTTGGCCGTCACTTTTCCGGGGAATTGAGCGAAGTTGTAGCGTGGGCCGGGGCCAAATGGACCAAATGGGCCGGCGTCCAGCACCAAACCACCTTTCAGATTCAGGTTGCCCACCAGCGTATTCAACATGGCAATGGCGTAAGCCGTGTAGAAGCCGGAACCGTTCATGGTGCCGCCGTGCGCATCGGCTACAGCTTGGCGGCCGTAGCTGGTGAACTCACGGGCCAGCTCGATCAGGGTTTCTTCGTCCATGCCGCAGCCCTTGGCGTAGTCGGCAATGGATTTTTCCTGACTGCGCTCGCGCAGCATGTTCAACGCAGTACAAACGCGCACATCCTTGCCTTCCAGCTCAACGCTACGGTCAACAAATAGCGTGGCGCGATCCAGATCGGTGTGGGCGCGCAGTTCACCTTGTTCGTCCTGGACGATAAAGGGCGATTCAGTGCCTTCGGCCACTTCCCAACCCAGGTCTATACCGCGCAAATAGCGGCCAAAGCCTGGGTGTTCAGGGTCAGCGATCAGCAAATGGCTGGCGTTAGTCCAGGAAGCGGTGTTTTCGTCCTGCTCGGCAGGTGCGTGGGGCAGGGACAGGTGCTCTGCATCAAATCGCTCTTGTTCCAGAATCCAGCGCAACATGCCCATGACCAACGACAGGTCAGTGCCGGGCAGAACAGGCTGCCAACGGTTGCCACTGCCCGAAGCCAGGCTGGACGAGGTGGGCAGAATCGGGGAAACCACCACGTATTTAAAGGTGTTTTCAGGACGCGAGCGGGCTTCTGCCAATTCACGGCCTTGGCGCTGGAAAGGGTTACCGGATTGAGCCGGCGCAGCACCAATAAACAGACCAAATCGGGCGTTTTTCCAGTCAGGCTTGCCGTGTGGCATGCCTTTGATATCGCCCATGGCCGCACCCGTGCCGACACGGAAGCTTTGGCCACAGTAAGAACCGTGGTTGCTGACGTTGATCGTGCCAAAAGCTTGCTCGGCAAAGCGTTTGACCAGCGGTGTACGGCCTTCGTTAGCGGCATCCGTGAACAGCAACTGGTTGGCCAGCGGACCAAACTCGGGGTTTTGCGGATCAATCAGGGTTTCGTGATCCCAAATAGCACGCAAACCGTCGACATGACCTTCCTTGAACAGGTCGCCGCCTTCGCAGACTTCTTCAATCAGCTGTTCAAAGCTGATGCGTTCCCATTGACCCGAACCACGGGGGCCAACACGCTTTAAAGGCGACAGAACACGGTAAGGACTGCTGTGCTGTTCCAGCATGGAAGCACCACGGGCACAGGCGCTGGCACGACCTTCCAAGCCGTTTTCACCGCCCAGCATGGCGTAAACCTCGCGTACGGGCTGCTCCATAGGAGCAGACTGCGTGGTTGCCAGAGGATGGTAAGGGTTGCCGGCAATACGCAGAATCTTGTTGTTCTCCGTATCAATGCGCACACGCACGCCACACTGTGTCCAGCAGCCCAGGCAGCTGGAAGGGCTCACGATCTGACCAGGCTGTGTATCCAGCAAACCCGTAATCGGGTCAATGCGGAATTCGGCTTGCAAGGAGTTGCCACGGGTGGCGTGTGCGGTCGGCACACCGGCGGTACCTTGGCCCAGACCTTGCACCGCCTTGACCACGGTGTCGCTATAACCTGCCGCAAAAACAGCCAGGCCACCCACAGCAGCGCCGCCGCGGGTCAATACCTGTCGACGCGACAGGTTAGGGGTTTCTTTTTTCTTGCTCATGACGATAAGTACCTGAAAGCTAGTGAGTCTGTGGGCCTAGGCCGTCAAAGACGAACGGCGGGCCGGGAACAGAGAGAGCAGGGTGGTGCTGGCGGCGAGCAAGGCAATACATAAGCCCAGCACACCCAGCATCCCCAGCAGACCATCGCTGCCTAAGGGCATGGTGTAGAGGTACAAACCGGCGCCGTATTTGGGCACACCCTGTACCGCCATGAAAATAATCCAGCGAAACACCCAGGCCGAGCCGAGCATGAAAGCCGCACAGAACAAGCTGTAAAGATTACCTTGCAGGGTGCTGATTGGACGGCTGAGCATATACAGCAACAGCAGGCCAAACGCTGAAGAGCCCAGAAAGCCCAAACGCCATACCGGGTAGCTCTGGAACAGTTCCCAGGCCGCGCCGAAGGAATGGCTATAACCCAACAGACCCGAACCAACCCAGAACAGGGCGACCACAATCAGGGTCAGGACGACACCCAGGGACCAGCGGCGTACGTATTCCAGCGGTAAATTAGCTACGCCACCTGGCAAGAGGCGAGCCACCAGCAGGATGGCACCCAAACTGGCCAGAGCAGCCGTCAAGGCGAAGTTGATAGGCAGGAATGCGGTATTCCACAAGGGACGTGAACGCAGCACCATCACTTCAAAACCGCTGTAAACCAGAATCGACAAGGCCGAAACCAGCAGAGCCAGGCTCAACCAGCGCCACAGTACACGTTTGTTCAACCACCAGGCCAGCACGTTGGCCATGGACAGGCCGACGAACAGGGGCAGCAGTACGGCACCCAGCGACATCCACGACCAGGGAGTGAAATGGGCGTAGAAATGCCAGAAGCGGCCGGGTTGGTGCAAGTCAGCCAGCAAGGACACAGGAGCGGCAATGCTGCTACACAGCAGCACAATCATCAGAGCGGGCTCCAGACGACGCAAAGCACTATCGCTGGACCAGGCGCAACGCCACACCCATACAGTGCTGGTGGCGGCCATACCGACCAGGAAAAAATATTGGACCGCCCAAGGTAACCAGGCAACTTCATAGGCGGGGGTCAGAATTTCGATAATAGACATAGCGGCCCCTTAGAACTGATTGGTCAGACGCACACTGGCCTGGCCATCCACACCATCGACGAACTCGTCCGGCAAACCGATGTAGAACACATGCGGGCTGGTATTCATGCCGGGTTTGAGTACGCGGATTTCCTCTTTGTGCTCTTTGAGCAACTGGGAAATCGTGCTGGTTTCATCGTTCATATCGCCAATGACGCGCGCGCCACCAACGCAGCTTTCCACACAGGCGGGCAACAGGCCCACTTCCAGGCGGTGCTCGCAAAAGGTGCATTTGTCGGCGGTTTGTGTTTCATGGTTAATGAAACGGGCATCGTAAGGACAGGCTTGCACACAGTAGGCACAGCCGACACAGCGCTCGTTGTCGACCAGCACCACACCATCTTCGCGCTGGAACGTCGCCTGTACAGGGCAGACCGGCACACAGGGCGGGTTGTCGCAGTGGTTACAGAGGCGTGGCAGGCTCAGCATGGCCGCCTGCTGCTGTTCATCGAGCACCTCGTATTGCAGAACCGTGGTACGGAACTGCCCGATAGGTGGTGCATTTTCGATAGAACAGCTGACCGTACAGGCCTGGCAACCGATACATTTTCTTAGATCAACCACCATGCCGTAGCGGGCCCCATCTTTCCCACCGCTACGTCGTGGAGGTTGGCTGTTCATTGCGGCCTGAACAGGCTGAATAGGAATAATCGTGGCTCCGGCACTCAGGCCCAGCAACTCCTTAAGAAAACGTCGCTTGCCCTTTTTGGGCTCGGAGCTTGGAATCATGTGTTTTCCTTTTTATGCTTGGGTTGAACCCATTTACATTATTTGTAGTTATAAGCATATGAAGAATACAAAGTTCCAGTCTTGATGAAGGTCAAAAAGAACATTTAAAGGTTGAAATGTTGACGCACGGCTGTATTTGTCAGGCATAAAAAAACGCCCCTCCGTTCTGGGGAGGGGCGACAGGTATCTTGCCTGCAGACGAAGACGCTTAGAACGTCCCGCTCAATCCCAGGAAGAAAGTGCGACCTGGTTGGTTGAACGTATGAGCGCCGGCACCGTAGATGTAGTTGGGTGTACCCAGGTTCACCCCGATGGCGTTGCCGCGGCGGAACAGACGCTTGTCAAAGAGGTTATCAACCCCTGCATTGATCCGGAAATGCTTGTTGATCTTGTACTGCGTGCTCAAACCAAACAAGGCGTAAGGGGAGACCTTGTCGGTTGCAGAACCCGTCAAAGGCTGACCGTAGTAATCGTATTTCGGTGGCTTTTGCTCGCCGTAGAAGGTTGCCTTGGCGCGCAGCGACCAGTCAGCATTCACGTTCCAGTCCAAAGTTGTGTTGATGGTGTACTTGGGAATGGTCGATAGCGCTTCACCTGTGGTCTTGTTTTTGGACTCGATCATGTAGGTAAAGTTGGTGGACCACATCCAGTTTTCAGCCAGAGGCAGGGTCAAGTTACCTTCCAGACCAGAAACCACG
This sequence comes from Alcaligenes sp. AB3, assembly GCF_031844565.1. Classification (NCBI taxonomy): domain Bacteria; kingdom Pseudomonadati; phylum Pseudomonadota; class Betaproteobacteria; order Burkholderiales; family Alcaligenaceae; genus Alcaligenes; species Alcaligenes sp. AB3. Next base: position 1,066,196 of record NZ_JAUZVM010000001.1, on the reverse strand, counting down.
GCTTTGGGAATATTTTCCCATTGCAGGATCAATTGCTGATTGTTCAAGGCCGTAAAGCTATCCACGGCAAAACGACCAGCTTCTACTTTGTTGCGGTAATCGTTGTGGAAGTAGGTCAAGCTGGCACCCAGGCCATTATCACCCACGTACTCGACACCCAGCTCTTTGTTGATGCTGGTTTCAGCCTTCAAGTCCGAATTACCTTGCAGGAAACAACCCGTACTGCTGCCCGTGGTATTGCCCCAGCAGCCGTTACCCAGGCTGTACAAGGTGTAGCCATCATTGCTTTGATACAGGTTGGGAGCCTTGTAAGCGCGGGCAATACCGGCTTTCAGCAACCAGTTATCCGTCACGGCATGCGTCAGGTTCAGCGAAGGGCTCCAATTGCTGCCGTGTTTGTCGTGATAGTCAAACCGCAGACCGGGGGTAACGGTCGTCTTGTCCGTCGCATAAATATTGTTTTCTGCAAAAACAGAGTAGATATTCGCCCGTGACTTGGGTTTGTATTTATTGGGGACGCCTGGAATACGAGTCGGGTTGCGCTGTGCCAAATCTGACGACTGGTCATTCAACTCCTGTCCTACCCATTCCATGCCGATCGTGGCGTACTGCTCAACGCTGCCGGTCTTGAATTGATGGCTGGCTTCGGCGTGGGCCGTAAGAGTCGTCAAGTCTGCGGTGCCAAAACCACCGTCGTTTACACGAGTTGGATCGTTAAAGGCGCCTTCAGTACCACCGGCCAGACCTTCAAGCAGACGATAGTTGCGCGTCTTTTCGTACTGGAAGTAGGCCAGGGAATTTGTCTTGTCGTTCCAGTCGCCACGATGCGTCAGCGAGTAGCTTTGGCGATACATCTTGTTGGTTTCGTCGCCCAATTGACGTTTCACCTCGTCATTGGTATTCGTGTTCTGGGTATCACCCGTGTAGATATTGCCCTGACGGCTATAAGAAGCCTCCAGATCCACGGTTTGGCGAGTATCCAGACGCCAGGACAGCAAACCATTGATGTCCTTGTTACGCACACCCTCACGGCCGGCCGGCAAGCTGTTCGCATTGGCACCTCCGCGCTCGGTCTGATGTCCTTTATTGATCTCCGGATCGTCTGAATCTGTCTTGTTCAGGTTTCCGTACAAACGGAAGGACAGGGATTCGCTGATCGGGCCGCTCAAACCAAAGCTCATGCGACGCGTAGCGCCTTCATCGCTATGCTCGGGCAGGTTGCCGTACAGGGAGTAAGTGCCCTGGAAGGTGTCTGTTGTCGGTTTGGTGATGATGTTGACCACACCACCCGCAGCGCCGTTTCCGTAACGGGCCGCTGCCGGGCCGCGCAACACTTCCACTCGTTCGATCTGTTCGGCAGGCACCCAGTTAGTGTCACCACGCGAATCGCGCTCGCCACGCCAGCCAAACCGCACGGCAGAGCGAGAGCTGACGGGTTTGCCGTCAATCAGGATCATGGTGTTTTCCGGGCCCATGCCACGAATATCGATCTGGCGATTGTTGCCGCGCTGGCCGCTGGCCGAGTTGCCGGTCAAGTTGACACCCGGCATGGTACGTAACACTTCGGAGATATCGTTGGCGGGAGGGGATTTCTGGATGTCCTCAGCAGTGATGATGGACGAACCCAAGGTTTGCTTGAGCTCCTGCTCGGCCTTGACCACAATGCGGTCCAGCTCCTCGACCTCTTGCGCTTGCGTCTGATAGGGAAATGCCAACAATAAAGCTACGGCCAGACTGCTTAAAGGCATAAAAGATACGCCGCTAGGCATGTGGCGCTTAGCGGCGAAAGACGAGGACACCGACATAATGAACACCCAGTGATAATGAGATTGATTCCCGATTATAAGCAGGGCTGGCCATGTTACAAGGCGTTAATCTCGTAAAACCAACACATTTAACGGCACAAATTCACGCTTGGCCAGGTCCGCCGCACTCAAAGCAGCGGCCTGTCAAGGCTGACAGCTTGCGTAGCAAGAGAGCAGCTTGTATTTAGGCGCAAACGCTGCAGCCAGGGCCCATACAAGTATGAATCACGGAATTCCGGGTGCTGGAACGGGTGCCAGGCCCGGTCACATTATTGCCTGCCAGGGCTTGCTGAGGCGTCAGGCCACGTGTGGGGCTGGCTTTGCTGAACAGACGGCGCGGTGCGCTTATTTGCAGCAAGAGGCTGCCTTTTTCACAAGCAGGGCAGGTCTGGGGGGCATTGCGGGTGGCAATGCTGCGCAGATGGCTGCTGCGTTGCAGGCAATGATTACAAAGGTAGTCGTACAAAGGCATGGCGAATCCGAGTAAAGCGAGCCCTGGCCTCTAAAAGAAGCCAGGGCCGGAGACCGATCAGGTCAGGTTACAGCGTGTACCAGGGCGGCCGAAACGGGCCGCATCATTCAAGGCACCTTTAGGCAGAATATCGGTATCAAAAATACCGGTAGGCAATGCCAGAGAAGCAGAGCTGTTGGGCAGATCCACCACGCCACCGTAACGGCCTTCAACTGGAGCCGCTGTCAGCAGCATGTACGCCTGTGCGCGCGACAGGTCAGTCGTGCGGCTGATGTAATCGATCGCAGCCAGACAGGCTTGACGGTAAGCAACCGTGGAATCCAGGTAGTAGTTGACGCCTTCTTCCACACTGATGCCGGTGAAGTGCATCCACTGATCGTACTTGGGATCGTGACGGCCTGGAACATAGATAGGCGCGGTCAGATTGTATTTGGCCATACCGCCTTTGATGAGATCAAAGCCAAGGTGGGCCGCGCCGTCCATTTCAATGGCGCCACAGAAGGAGATTTCGCCATCGCCCTGGGAGAAGTGCAAGTCACCCATGGACAGGCCAGCTCCCTTCACATAGACGGGGAAGTAAATCCGCGAGCCAATGGTCAGGTTCTTGATGTCCAGGTTGCCGCCGTGCTCACGTGGCGGCACGGTACGGGCAGCTTCTGCCGCCATGCGGTCAAATTCCGCGCCTTTCACACCGCGTAATACGGCTGTTTTGGCATCGGGCGGGTTGGCGTGGCCCTTGGGCACCAGCAGGGCTTCACGGCGATTCCACTCGCGCAGCAGGTCGTGCGAGGGCAGGGTGCCAATCAGGCCGGGGTGCATCATGGCCGCAATGCGTACGCCAGGGATGTGACGCGAAGTGGCGTAAACACCATGCAGGTCCCAGATGGCCTTGTCGGCTTCGGGGAAATGCTCGGCCAAAAAGCCACCGCCATTTTCCTTGGCAAAAATACCCGAGAAACCTACAGGAGTAATGGCGCGAATATCCAGCAGATCCACCACCAGAATGTCGCCTGGCTCAGCGCCCTCTACATGGATAGGGCCGGTCAGAGGGTGAGCGCGGGTCAGATCAACATCGCGTACGTCGTTGGCGCTGTCCGTGTTTTTGATCTGGGCGTCCAGAAAGTCCATGCATTCCAGAATCATTTCTTCGCCAGGTTTCACGCTGGTCAGGTCTGGAATGTCCGGGTGCCATCGGTTGTGCCCGATTTCAGCTTGCTCGGCCAGGGGTGCGCCGGGTTTGATTTTTATATGCTGCATGTGTTCTCCGAATAATGTGTGCGAGGTCCGCACAACAGCGCTTTTAGTGCGCTTGGCGACATCATTAACATGACTGAACAGGCACGGTCAAAATGTGTGGATATGCGGGTTTATATGTTTTTTTATGCCAATAAATAAATTCTTAAGCGAGTCAATGATTTAGGCTTTAAGTGATTAAAGGACAATAATCCCCGGTTTTTGTCCAGAGGATAAATCCTGATTTTGAGCAAGTTTTTTATGTCGCGACATGCCGTAAAAAAAACGGCAGCTCTCTATATAAGAATCCTTATAGAAGACATAAGAGTTCCTGAATGGCCCAGCAAGACTCAAGGCTTGGAGCGGAAAAGGGCATGGCTATGGTTCGGCCCCAAATAACCCTTATCACAACGGGTATATAAGTCGGCAAGTCGAACTGACAACAATAAAAAGCAAATAAAACGCAGGAGACTCAATAATGACTAGCCGTTCCCCGATCCTGTGGATTCGCGATCCACTGGCCTGTTCAGATGCGCAAGCTGCCGGTGGCGTCCTGGTGCAAGACAGTCGCATCATCGAAAAAGTAGCCGCCGGTCAGCAGCCCAAGCAGGCTTACGACCAAAACTGGGATGCTTCCCGGCACGTTTTGCTGCCTGGTTTGGTGAATACGCATCATCACTTTTACCAAACCCTGACACGGGCCTATACCCCCGCCCTGAACAAACCCTTGTTCCCCTGGCTAACCACGCTGTATGACGTCTGGGCCGGTCTGGACGACGAGCAAATGCAGGTAGCCAGCGAGCTGGCCATGGTGGAACTGCTGCAATCGGGCTGTACGACGGTGGCCGATCACCACTATGTGTTTTCGGGCGCCTTGCAACATGCCATTGATTGCCAGGCAGAAACGGCTCAACGTTTGGGCGTACGTGCCGCATTGACGCGTGGTTCCATGAGCGTAGGCCGTGACCAGGGTGGCTTGCCCCCGCAAAACGTCGTACAGGACGAACAAACCATTCTGGACGACAGCCTGCGCCTGATTCGCCAATATCACCAGCGCGAGGATGGGGCGATGATTACGCTGGCCCTGGCCCCGTGTTCGCCTTTCTCCGTCAGCCGCGAGCTGATGAGCGAAAGCGCCAAGCTGGCTGAACGCGAAGACGTACGCCTGCACACGCACCTGGCTGAAACCGACGATGAAACCGCCTACTGCGAACGCCTCTTTGGCATGCGTCCACTTGACTATCTGGATCAGCAGGGCTGGTTAAGCAATCGCACCTGGCTGGCGCACGGCATTCACTTCAACGACGAAGAAATCCAGCGCCTGGGCCGCGCAGGCACGGGTATTGCCCATTGCCCCTCGTCCAATATGGTCCTGGGCAGCGGCCTATGCCGCACCATCGAGCTGGAAGCCGCCGGTGCCCCCGTCGGTCTGGCCGTAGACGGCTCGGCCTCCAATGACCACTCCAATCTGGCTCAAGAGATGCGACAGGCACTCTTGCTGGGCCGCCTGCGCTACGAGCCGGGCCAGGTCACCCATCAAGCCGTTATCCGTTGGGCGACTCAAGGCTCGGCCCGCTGTTTGGGGCGCGAGGATATTGGTGGCCTGAACGTCGGACAGCAGGCCGACCTGGCCTTGTTCACCCTGGATGAATTGCGCTTTTCCGGCGCAGAAAATCCCTTGGCCGCCTTGCTGCTTTGCGGCGCGGACCGAGCCGACCGCGTAATGGTCGCTGGTCAGTGGCGCGTGATTGACGGCCAACCCTGCGGCATTGATTTGCAAGACCTGATGCAACGCCATCAAGCCGCTGCGCGTCGTTTGCGCGACAAGGTACTCGATACCGTAGCGACAGCTTGAGTTCAGTAGTGACAGGGCCTCTAGAGCCCTGCCTATTTATTTTCGGAGACAAACAATGACAACACCGACAAGGGCGACGGGTGCAGCGACTGCTCAACGCCCCGAAGACGAGAATCTTGGCCTGGGCGCGAATCTGGCCTATGGCTTTCAACACGTATTGACCATGTACGGCGGCATTATTGCCGTGCCCCTGATTATTGGCGAGGCTGCTGGTCTGCCTGCCAGTGAAACAGGTTTGCTGATTACCGCCTGCTTGTTCATGGGTGGTCTGGCCACCTTGCTGCAAACATTGGGCGTGCCGTTTTTTGGTTGCCGCTTGCCGCTGGTTCAAGGGGTGTCGTTTTCTGGCGTCGCCACCATGATCGCCATTTTGGGTACGGGCGGCGGTTTGCCAGCCGTATTTGGCGCGGTCATTGTCGCTTCGCTAATCGGCCTGCTGATTACGCCGGTTTTTTCACGGGTGATTCGTTTCTTCCCGCCCTTGGTGACAGGCTGCGTGATCACAACCATCGGCCTGACCTTGATGCCGGTGGCCGCATTCTGGGCCATGGGTGGCAACCCTTCGGCACCGGATTTTGGCAGCGTAGGCAATATCTCCCTGGCCGCCATGACTTTGGTGATCGTGCTCCTGTTAAGCAAGCTGGGCAGCGCCACCATCTCCCGCCTGTCCATCTTGCTGGCCATTATCATCGGTACTGTTATTGCGGTTGCCATGGGCCATGCAGATTTCTCCGCCGTCAGCGAAGGTGAGGTCTTTGCCTTGCCCAGCCTGTTCCACTTTGGCATGCCTACCTTCCAGACTGCCGCGATCATCTCCATGTTCATTGTGATCATCGTTACGCTGGTGGAAACCTCGGCTGATATTCTGGCCGTGGGTGACATTATCGACACCAAAGTCGATGCTCGTCGTCTGGGCGATGGGCTGCGCGCCGATATGCTCTCCAGCCTGATTGCCCCTGTATTTGGCTCCTTCACACAAAGCGCCTTTGCCCAGAACGTCGGTCTGGTGGCGGTAACCGGCGTGAAAAGCCGCTACGTCGTGGCCTTTGGTGGCTTGATTCTGATCGCGCTGGGCCTGCTGCCCATCATGGGCCGGCTGGTTGCCGCTGTTCCCCCAGCCGTATTGGGTGGCGCGGGCATGGTTCTGTTTGGCACCGTCGCTGCCAGCGGCATCCGTACGCTGGCCAAGGTGAACTACGAAAACAATATGAATCTGATCATCGTGGCCACGGCTATCGGTGCCGGCATGATTCCGATCGTGGCTCCCAAGTTCTACGAGCACTTCCCGGTCTGGTTTGCGACGATTTTCCACTCCGGCATCAGCTCGGCCGCCCTGGTGGCGATTGTGCTGAACCTGTTGTTCAACCACTTCACCTTGGGCAATCCTGATCAGCCTTCTGTCTTTGCTGCCGGTGGGGGCCGCTATCTGCGGGTCTCGGACGTGGTAAACCTGAACGAGGGTGACTACGTTGAAAACGGCAAGATCATGGACAAGGACGGCAAGGAAATCCCGATTATTGCGGATGAACACCCGGCACCCGAACAGCCTGCTGTGCTGCACACAAAGCCGGGTTTAAGTAGCACCTGAAGCCATAAAACGCTGCTAAAAGAACATAAGGTCGTACCTTTAGCCGCCTTGTCTCCCTAGAGAGCAAGGCGGTTTTTTTTAATCTAAGCACTTGAAATCTCAGGGACTAACCTCATCTCCTCTTACGTAGGCGACCGAGCCCACGCCTTCCATTGCAGCAGGGCTCAGCAAAGGAAAAATGGAGATCAAGCATGGCAAGCAATTTGACACGTTTTAATCCGTTTGGGGATCTGGCAGGTCTGGACACGTGGCGAGATATTGAAGACATCTTCCGTCGCGTCCCCGTTGTTGGCTCTCTGGCCGGAAATACACCGCCCAGCATCCGCCTGGATGTCAACGAGAACGAAGAGGCCTATCAAGTCAGCGCAGAAGTGCCTGGCATCAACAAAGAAGACGTCCACGTCAGCGTGGAGGGCAATATTGTTTCCATCCGCGTGGAAAGCCGTCGTACTCAGGAAGAGAAAGACGGGGATACGGTCTTGCGCAGCGAGCGCTATTACGGGGTGCAGACCCGTCGCTTCAGCCTGGCGCAGGATATTGACGAGTCCCGGGCCAGCGCCAAATGCGAGAACGGCGTACTGGAGCTGATTCTGCCCAAGAAAAAGAGTGGAACAGGGGCCAAGAAGCTGGAAATTCGCTAAACAAGCCTGTTGAATTGAAAACCGCGCCATAAATGGCGCGGTTTTTTTGTTCTCCATCTGAAACCATCAAGATGACTACGGTTTTTTGTGATCCATCATATAAGTCAAAGAGCTGGCCACCAAAGCACGAGTGCCGATGCGCAAAGCCTTTTCATCAATCATGAATTCAGGCGAATGGTTAGGTGCTCCCATCTTGTCGGAATAGGGCGAGGCGTTCAGACGCCAGAAAACCACGGGCACGTTCTTGCCAAACGCACCGAAGTCCTCGGAGCCCATGCCAGGGGCCACTTCCTTGGCACCAATCCCGTCAGTGGCCAGATCCAGAGCTGGAATCACGGTTTGGGTGGCTTTAGGATCGCTGACCAGAACTTCGTAGCCCGTGTCGATACGCACAGTGGCCTTCAAATCATGGTTCGCAGCAATGTTTTGCGCATAACGCTGAATCAGCTCATGTGCCGTTGCCTGGTTCTGCTTGGACAGGGAACGCACGGTGCCACTGATGTCAGCACTTTCAGGCAGTACATTGGGACGGTTACCGCTTTGCAGCGAGCCTACCGTCACCACAGTGGTGCCGTCCTGGGGATTGGTGCGCTGGGCAATGATGTTGTTCAAGGCCACAACGGTTTCAGCCGCAGCAACCACGGGCGAGGCGGCATTCCAGGGCGAGGAGCCATGGCCGCCTTTACCTGCCAAAGAGATGGAGAACACATCGCCACTGGCCATCAGGCTGCCTTGGCGGTAGCCGATACTGCCAGCAGGGTAGGAGGGTCCAATGTGCTGGCCCATCACCACATCCACTTTAGGCTGGTCCAGCACGCCTTCAGCCATCATGGCGTTGGCACCGCTCAAAGGTTTGCCAGGGCCTTGTTCTTCCGCAGGCTGGAACAGCAGCACAATCGTGCCGGGCAGTTCATCGCGCATGTCCGAAAATACCTTGGCCGCGCCTAACAACATGGCCACGTGAGTGTCATGACCGCAAGCGTGCGATACCGACACTTCCTTGCCTTGCCAGGTGCCTTTGGCAACGGACTTGAAGGGCAGGTCATTGCGTTCCTGTACAGGCAGGGCATCCATATCGGCACGCAGGGCCACAACCGGGCCCGGTTTTCCGCCTTTCAATACGGCCTTGACGCCAGTTTGCGCAATGCCGGTCTGAATCTGATAACCGGGCATCGTTTCCAAGGCCGCCTTGATATAAGCGGCTGTGTTGTGCTCTTGGTAAGACAACTCGGGATTCTGGTGAATGTGGCGGCGCCATTCAATAACCTGCTGCTCCAGCGCATCGGCCTTGCTCAACGCCGTATCCATCATGGGATTACTGGCTTGCGCCAAAGCCGTACCGGCCATTAAACATGTTGCTGCCAACAGGCTCAGGCGAAATGAATGCTTCATAGGGTCCCCTCTTTTTTTTAGTCGTAATAGCGACTGATCATAGCACTGCCATATACAGTAAACGGAGCAATTCTTTGACACTTATACTAGTTGAATCCCCTAGTGCAGCGCGATGCTTATCCTTATAAAGGGCTAATCAAAATAGCGTTTTTGCCGACCGTAATGGCCGGGAGTCAGCCCTGTCTGCTCCTTGAAAAAGGCAATAAAAGCGCTGTCGCTGGCAAAGCCCAAGTCCGCAGCCAGGCGGGTCACCTGGCCCCCGGTAGAAAGTTGCTCAATTGCCTTGAGCAAACGCCATTGCTGTCGCCACTGTTGGTAATTCAGGCCGGTATCCCGCTTGAATAATCGGCTGATTGTTTTCTCGCTCGCTCCCAAATAACTTGCCAATTCATTCAGGGCGGGGGGCAGCGTATCCAGCGGGATTTGCCGTAAGCGGCTATCTTGGGGCAAGGGCAGAAACAGGGCTTGATCGGGTGCGCGTTGCAGCTCGTCCAGCAAGACCAGCATGACATGTAAGCCCGGAGGCTGAGCCCAGTTTTCATCCAGATCCGCTTGAGCGATACGGTCCAGCGCGGCGGTCAGCAAATCGTTTGCCGCCAGCAGTTGGACTTGCGAAGGCAAATCGGGGTAATGAGTCGGGTCCAGATACACCGATCGGTAATCTACTTGTTCGCTCATTTGCGCCTGATGCGGCAGCAGGGCGGGGATCCAGATCAAGCGTCCCGGAGGCAACAAGCACAATTGCTGATCCAGGGTGACAGTAATGCAGCCGCTGTGCGTGTACAGGATCTGGCCCCAGGGATGCTGGTGCAGGCCGGAATCATGTTGTGCCAAACGGGCGGCAATACCCAGCACATGGCGGCCTGTCAGGTCGGGAAAGGGGTCACTGGCTTCTAACCAAGGCATGATTGTCCGATTTCATGGGTTTTTAATCAGAATACGTGTAATAGAAAAAACTGGCCAGAGCTACGCTGATTCTTTTCAAATTGATGTGTGAATTGGCATGACTCGTTTTCTTCTCTTGATGATCGCCCTGATCATGTTTCCGCAGGTGGTGGAGACCGCCTATAGCCCCGCCTTGCCGCTTATTGCCCAGAGCTACGCGGTATCGGCCAGTGAGGCGGGGCAAACCTTGTCCGTCTACTTTATTGCCTTTGCGCTCGGTGTACTGTTCTGGGGTTGGCTGTGCGATCGGGCAGGACGCAGGCCAGCTGTTCTGGCTGGTTTGACGGTGTATGGCCTGGGTTGTCTGCTGGCCCTGTTCAGCCCGAATTTTACGGTGCTCTTGCTGGCTCGCATGATTAGTGCATTTGGTGCGGCGGTCGGCTCCATTGGCGTGCAAACCATGCTGCGGGACCGCTATCAGGCCGAAGAACTGGCCAGGATTTTCGGCACCATCGGGGCTGCTCTGGCGCTGAGCCCTTTGCTGGGTTTGGCCATGGGTGTGGCTTTGTCCTCGGGTGCTCAAGTGATGCCGGTTTTTATCGGACTGCTGGTTCTGGCCTTGATTCTGCTGGGCGTCAGCCTGTTGCAACTTCCTGAAACCCGCCCCGCACAAAGTCAGCACAGCAGCTTGTGGCAGGTTCTGATTCGCTTGTTGAAAGACCCCGCAATCTGGCAATCAGCTTTGCTGGTGGCGCTGTTCAACACCACGATTTTTGCGTTTTATCAGTGGGCTCCCTTCTTGCTGCAAGGCCTGGGCTCGGACAACTGGCCCATGATGATTGCTGGTGTCCTGTTGGCTGCGGGCACGTTCATGGGTGCGTTTTTGAACCGCCGCTGGCTAGCAGCGGGGCAGTCGTCCCACAGGCTGATTTGGCGGGGTATCACGCTGTTGGCGGTAGCGGCTATTGGTTTGGAATTTGCAGGCAAACACCTGATTTTTCTACTACCTGCCATGTTGCTTGCGCTGGCCTACGCGGTGGCGATTCCCAACCTTTTGTCCGGCGCCTTGCAGCACTATCGCTCGGTAGCGGGTATGGCAGGTGCGGTCTTTGGTTTGATGTACAGCTTGCTGCTGGGCCTGGGCTTGGCCTTGTCAGCCTGGTGGGGGGATCTGGCTGATGTGACCCTTATTTGTGCCATTCTGGCCGCTATTTGCCTGGCTTTACCCCTAAAAAAGACCTGAGAAAAACCCTGATATGCCATTCGTAAGGCACCTCACTATAGGGTATATACCAATACATATGTATTGACATGAATTAAATCAAAGCACCATAATCCTTCATGTTTAAAGCAATTGAAGAGTGTGCCTGACAAACACTCAGCTTGAACATTTATCCAAAAGGAGAGGATGACATGGTGGAACAGGGGGTTATGGGCAGTCCGCTCGACAAGGCCAAGCCACGCGGCACAGTGGCCTTGCTCATGCTGTTGATGGCCGTGATGGGCGAAATGTGCCTGGCGGCCGACTTTTATGGCTTTGCAGCTGTTATCAAAATTGTGTCGGCAGACCTGTCACTAAGCCCCGCGCAAGCCGGCTTGGTGCAGGGCGCTTTCGGTGTTTCGTTTGCGCTGGGCATGTTGTTCTGGGCACCACGCGGTCGCTCCATGAGTTCGGCCCGTCTGTACCTGATTGGCTTGGGTGGTAGCGGCTTGCTGATGCTGTTGCAAACTCAGGCGCAGGATTTCACGCAGCTCTTTCTGCTGCGTCTGGTTGTGGGCTTTTTTGATTCCGCCGTCTGGGTCGGGTCCATGAAAATCGTCATGCAATGGTTTGCGCCACGCCGCCAGGGCCTGGTGCTGGGCATTATTCTGGCCGCCTATTCGTTGGCCATTACCCTGGATTTTGCCCTGGGTCTGCCTTACGCCATGGCGCATGGCTGGCGCGCTTTCTTTCTGGTTCTGGGCGGGCTGACGTTAAGCGCCTGTTTGATCACGCAACTGGTAGTGCGCGCCGGTCCTTATCAAGATCCTCACGACAAGATCAAGACCGATGCCGGTGTGTTGCGCTCCATTGCCGCACGACCCTGGATCTGGGTGGGTATTCTGGCCATTTTTGGTGCCTTGTTCTCGGTTGCCGCAACGGCTACCTGGCTGATTCCTGCCTTGATTGATGTGCAGACAATGGCCCCCGAGCAGGCCCCCTTGTTCGGCACCATCATGGGCTTGTCCCAAGTCTTTTTCCTGATTCTGGGTGGTTACGTCAGCGATCGCTTCACTCGTGTTGGTGTGATGCGTGTGGGCATGTGGCTCACCATTCTGGCGGCCAGCGCCTGTGTTCTGGTTGCCTGGCAGGCATTGCCCTACAGCGGCTTGCTGATCGTGGCCATTCTTTGCGGCGTAGGGGTGTTTCATGGCGGCGCCATTTTCAGCTACGTGGGTGAACGCTATGGCGTGAACCTGGGCCCTTGTGCCGCTGGCTATGCCGAGATGGGCGGCGTGTTCGCCACCTTCGTCGCACCGTCCTTGTTGGGCTTGCTGCTGAGCCTGACTGGTTCCTACATCTGGGCCTTTGGCAGCTTCCTGGCTGTGGAAGTGCTGGTTTTCATTGGTTTCCTCATGTTGAACCGCTTGCCATCGGCACAGGCGGAATAAAGAAATGAACAAACTCGTTTTCGATCCGGCAGACCTGGAGCAATACCGGCTCCAGGCCTCGGTGGCTGATTTTGACGCTGAAATGGCCGCCTACAAGCAGGCCAGCGAACGGGCCCGCGCTGCCTTGAGCACCTGTTTCAGCACCCACGCTTACGGCGATGACCCGGCAGAAAAACTGGATATCTATGCGGCCAGCCAGGCCGGTGCCCCGGTTTATCTCTTCATTCATGGTGGCTACTGGCGCATGTTGTCCAAGGACGACTCGGCCATGATGGCGCAAAGCCTGCATGCCGCCGGTGCCACGGTGATTTGCCTGGACTACGGTCTGGCTCCGGCTTACCGCTTGCCGCAAATCGTGGCGCAATGCGAACGCGCCTTGCAATGGGTTCACGCCCACGCAGCGCAATTTAATGGCGACCCGCAGCGTATTCATATCAGTGGCAGCTCGGCAGGAGGCCATTTAAGCGGCATGTTGCTGGCGGCCGATGCCCAACGTGAACAGCGCCTGATCCACAGCGCCAGCATTCTCAGCGGCGTGATGGATTTGCATCCCATCTTGCAGACCGCCGTGAATGACTGGCTGCAGCTGGACGAAAAACAAGCCCAACGTTACAGCCCGGCCTTGCATCCACCCGCGCAGGGAGTTCCTGTGCTGGTGGCCTGGGGCGCACTGGAACCGGCCGTCATGCAAGAACAAAGCCGTCACTACGCCCGGCAATGCGAGCTGGCGGGCTGCCTGTTGCAAAGCATGACCGTGCCGAACCGTAATCATTTCAACGTCTTGATGGATCTGGAACAGAGCGACAGCGCATTGACGCTGGCCGTGTTGCAGACCATGAATCGTCATACCCAGGAGGAGAGACTATGACACAAGCAACTTCCCACTCCACTCAAACCGCGTGCTTTGAGCCCCGCCGTCTGGGCCACGTCAACCTGTGGGTTGATGAGCTGCAACGCGGTGAAAATTTTTACAGCCAGGTTTGCGGCCTGAAAGTGGAATTTACCGAACCTGATCTGGTGGCCACTTTTTTGGGTACCGGCCACACGCCTCATGACCTGGGCATGATGGAAACGACCAAAGGCGTGAATCGTTATGGCCGCGATGGTCTGCTGCAACTGCCCGGAACAATCGGCCTGAAACCCGGCCTGAATCACCTGGCCTGGGAGCTGGAAAACGAGGCTGAACTGGTTGCAGGCTGGAAGCGCGCAAAAGAGCAGGGGCGCGACATTGACATGACCGTGGATCACCAGGTGGCCCATAGCGTCTATATGTTTGACCCCGATGGCAACTACAACGAGTTCTACTGCGACACCATTAAAGACTGGCGCAGCGTGCTGGGTGGCCCCATGGAGTTGCTGACCAGCCGCTGGGACCCTGAAGGCCAGGAACCCTTTACCGAAGGCCGCTACGATTCCGACCCGATTCTGGAAACCGTGGCCGACGCCCCGGTGCAACCCCGCCGCGTCACCCACGCCGTATTGCGTACCGCCCAACTGGACGCCATGCGCCGCTTCTATACCGAAGTGGGTGGTCTGGAAGTGGTTTATGAAAACGAGCAGGTTGTCTACTTGCGTGCTGGTCTGGCCAATTATGATTACAGCCTGATCCTGGTGCGTGATGCAGAAGCCTCCTTCTCGCATGGCAGTTTCGAGCTGGCCAGCGTCCAGGATCTGGAACAGACGCTGGAGCGCCTGAAAGCCCGGAACATCACTCCCGTTCACGATGTGAACCTGCCCTGGAAGCGCGCTTTCTTCTTGCGTGATCCCGATGGTTTGCTCAGCGAGTGGTACGTGACTCTGGCTGGCGATCGCGTTCTGGATAGCAATCACTCTTTGCCTTTGTGGGCGCAAGTTTAAGGAAACGAGCATGTCCGATAAAAAACTAAGTGCCCTGATCGCAGGCGGTGGCCTGGGTGGCTTGGCAACCGCCGCCGCTTTGGCGCAACGCGGCTGGGATATCACCGTGCTGGAGCGCCAATCTGAATTGCGCGCCAATGGCTCCGGTATCTATATCTGGGAAAACGGCCTGCGCGTTCTGAAAGCCCTGGGGGCTTACGAACAAGCGATTGAAGGCGCTTTCTACGGTAGCCATTTTGAGCAGCGCGATCTGAATAATGAAGTTATCGATTGCGGCCCCACACCGCCCGATCGTCGCCTGATTACCGTGATGCGCTCGCAATTGCTGAAATCGCTGGAGCAAGCGGGCAAGCGCGCGGGCGTGAAAGTTCGCACCAATGTCGAAGTCATTGCCGCCAGCGCACGCGGGGAAGTTCAACTGGCCTCGGGCGAGCGTCTACGTGCTGATCTGGTCGTGGGTGCTGATGGTATCTGGTCGCGCATCCGCCAATCTCTGGGTCTGGAACTGGTGCACGAGCAAACCCGCGAGGGAGCCTTGCGCACCATGATCGAGCGCAAGCCAGGCGACACCGATGAACAAGATGCTCAAAAATACATCGAGAACTGGAATGGTCTGCATCGCTTGCTGATTACGCCGGTAAGCGAAACCCAAACCTATCTGGCCCTGACTTGCCCGCACGACGATGTGCGCGCCAGTAATACCCAGATCGACAAGGAATACTGGTCCGCCTTGTTCCCGCATTGGGCTCACCTGATTGAACGCGCTGACGGCCCGGTCAGTTGGGGTCGTTACAGTGTGACGCGTTGCAAAACCTGGTCCAGTGGACGCACGGCGATTCTGGGTGACGCCGCCCACGCTCAACCGCCCAACCTGGGACAGGGTGGCGGCATGGCCATGCAAAATGGTCTGGCTCTGGCCACCTTCCTGGAAAAGGTACAGGATGCGCGTGACATCCCCGAAGCTCTGGAAGCCTGGGAAAACAATGAACGCGAGATTGTGGAGCACTGCCAGAAGTGGTCCTGTCTGTATGGCGAGATCAGTGCCTTGCCCGATGCCGTGCGTACGCAGGTCGTGCGTTCTGCCATGGCCAATCCCTGGAGCTACGCGCAGATTTTCCGCGCCGCCAGTCACACGCCTACGGGAACCATCCAAGCAGAGCTCTGCTAGTATACTGACGGTCCGCTTGTCGCTCCGGTTTCATGGGGCGGCAAGCGCAGGACTGACTCTCCCAAGGCATTATGAGCAAAACTCCCGTCTCCATCCCTGACAGCAGTGTAGAAACCAATCTGGCCTTCCAGATGGCCAACATTATCTACAAGCTGGACCAAACCCTGAGATCGACCACCCTGCGTGAGCACAATATGACCTATGTGCACTTCCGGGTCTTGCAGTACCTGTGGGATAAAGACGGGCGCAGCATCGGGGAAATTGCCAAGGCCATTGTGGTGCATCAGCCGGTCTTGAGCCGGGTGATTGACCAGATGGAAGAGCGCGAATTGGTGCAGCGCCGCACGGATGAAAACGACAGTCGCTATATGCGCGTCTACTTGAGCGAAACGGGCCGTGAGCGCTATGCACAAGTCTGGCCCGCCGCCAAGAAAATGATTGATGATGCGCTGTCTGTGCTCAATCCGAATGAGCGCGAGGACCTGGGCCGCATGCTGCGTAATGTCGCCACCCATCTGGCGACCTGAATCACGCTTTAACGTTTGGCCTGACCCGGTAAATTGGCCCGAATCAAACGACCCGCAATGGAATCGGTATGGGGCAGATCGGGCAGGACGTCACCAGGGCCAAACCAGCGCGCGTCATTGATCTCGTCCGCCTGAATGCGCAAATCGCCACCGGCGTACTCGGCGGTATAAGCCACCATCAAAGAATGCGGGAAAGGCCAGGACTGGCTGCCGAAATACTGGATATTGTCCACGAGTAGCCCCACTTCCTCCATGACCTCGCGGTGAATGGCTTCTTCCAGATTCTCTCCAGCCTCCACAAAACCTGCCAGGGCGGTGTAGCGCGCCGTTGCATAGGTGGAATGGCTGGCCAGCAAGATACGATCCTTGTCGCGGATCAGCACCATCATGGCCGGGGAGATTCGTGGATAAGCCGAGAAGCCACAGGAGGTGCAGCGAAAACACAGTTCATGCTTCACACGCTCCATGCCCGAACCGCACACACCACAGTAGCGATGGCTTCGTGCCCATTCCGAAACCTGAAATGCCCGATTCACAATACTGGCTTGATCGTCCAGCTGCGACAGCACGCCGCGCAAGTGGCGGAAGATAAAACCGTCTGGAGCCGGGGTCTCTGCGGCTACGTGGCAGGCAAAATCCTGACAATCATCACCCGGAAAAAGCGCATGCCATTGCGCCGGCGCTAAATCCAGCGCGGGTTTGGCGGGAATCAAGGCTTGTCCTTCTTGGCTGCTGACCAATATTTCATTTCCACGAAAAATGAAATTCATGTGTTTCCTGTCCTTTAATAAGCCGCCTAAGAGCAGCACAGCGCTGGCTATTGTACGGGAAGGGCGAAGGCGAAAAAAAGCAGAAAAAAACACAAAGAGCCGAGCAGGGAGTCCAGACCGGAGTGAGAAAAAATCGCCGTTTAAAAACCAGAAACACAACTGTCAAAAAGATGACGTTTCACATGGCCTTGTCAAGAAAATCCCAGGACAAAACTGGCAAGCCGCCTAATTAGTAGATAGATAATTAAGTATGGATTTATTTAAAACCAGCGATTCGTTTTTAAACTTTTAAAAGCGGATTCATTATTTATAAAAACCATTTCTTATTTTTGTTTTATTTTTTTGTTTTAAAAATCGCTATTTTATTTTTATATATTAAGGCAGCTTATAAAGTGTCTGTATTTATTCCTGGCTTTACTAGACCACTTTCAAAAAAAACAGCAGCAGAGAGTTTAGGGCTGTTCAGAAAAAGCCCACAAAAAAACCGCCTGGCCTGAGCAAGACGGTTTTCTTGAAAAAACCGCATAAAACCTGGGGTTTACGGCGGTTTAAGCACACAGCAACTGAAGAAACAAACAGCTGGCAGACAAAAAATACGCTGCTGGCTGGTTTTACTCGATGTTTTGGGTCTGTTCGCGCAGCTGCTCAATACACAGCTTCAGGTCGATAGAGGCACGCGTCATGTCCATGCTGCCTGCCTTGGAACCCAGGGTATTGGCCTCACGGTTCATCTCTTGGAACAGGAAGTCCAAACGCTTGCCGGTACTGCCTTGGCGGGTGCTTTTCTTGTTGGACGCCACACTGGTATCGCCGTTCAGAATCAGCTCCAGCTCGGTCAAATGCGAACGCAGGCGAGCGAGTTCCTCAGCCACATCAATACGCAGGGAAAAAACAGCCGCTTCCTGGGCGACGCGGGCAGACAGCTCTTCGCCCGAAATCAGGGCAAAACCGTCCGGGCTGGCTTGCAGCAAGGCGTCATGCAAGCGGGTGGCAATCTTGTTCTTTTGTTCCGTCAGGATCGAGGGCAGGTGCTGCTCGACCTCGTCCACAATGGCGCTCATGTCCTGGCGAATATCCAGCATGGCTTGTGCCAGACGCTGGCCTTCGCGCTCTCGGGTCGCCTGAAAATCTTGCAAGGCCGCCTCGAAAGCCTGGCTGATCATAGGAAGCCAGACCTCGGGGTCCATGCCCGAATTATTGCCGCTTTGATTACTCAGCAAGGTATGCAGCTCCGGCGCAGGCAGGTCAGGAATGGCGACGCGTGCCACTTGCAGCATCTGCGCCGTGCGCTCCACCGCTTCCATATCCAGGCTGCGTTGCTGGTCCGTGCCGCTACGGGCAAAGTTGACCCGCAATTCCAGCTTGCCGCGCTGTACGCCCTGGGCGGCCAGCTCGCGCAGCAGATTCTCCGCAAAGCGCAGTTCCTCGGGCAAACGCAGATTCAGGTCCAGAAAGCGGTTGTTGACGCTGCGCATCTCGATATTGATGGTGCCTGCTTCGGACTCGGCCTTGGCGCTGCCAAACGCGGTCATGCTACGGATCATGGGTGGGTCACTTTAAGAATGGAATAAAGCCGCCAATTGTACTCTCAGGTCCCGGCTTTGGCCGCTCCTCTTGCCGCGACAAAGCTCTATACTTCAGGTATTCAAGGCCTCCAAGGGCCGATTTTTTTTATCACTAAGGGCAGTCATGCTACGAATCCTGCATACAGCCGATTGGCAAATAGGTCGCCAGTACTCGCGTTTCGAGCTGGAGGACGCGGCCGCGCTGGCTGAGGCGCGTTTCAAGGCTATCGAGAAGCTGGCCGCGCTGGCTACAGAGCATCATGCCGATTTGTTGGTAGTAGCAGGCGATGTCTTTGATTCGCAGACCCTGAGCGACCGCAATCTGCGCCGCAGTTTCAATGCCATGGCGGGTTTTACCGGACCCTGGCTGCTCCTGCCTGGCAACCATGACGCGGCCTTGAGCGAAAGCGTCTGGACACGCGCGCGTCGCTTGAACTGCATTCCCGATTACGTGCATGTGCTTGATACACCGGAGCTTTTTCTGCTGGATAGCCTGAAACTTGCGGTCCTGCCTGCGCCTTTGACGCAACGCCAGACCTATCAGGACTTGAGCGACTGGTTCGATCAGGCCGAAAGCCCGGCGGGCTACTGGCGTTTGGGTTTGGCACACGGCAGCGTCAGCGGACTGCTGGAGCATCTGGATAGCCATAACCTGATTGATCAGAACCGCGTACAGCGCGCCAAACTGGACTATCTGGCGCTGGGCGACTGGCACGGCACCGTCAAAATCAACGACCGCTGTTACTACAGCGGCACACCCGAGCCGGACCGCTTTCGGGATAACGACTCCGGCCAGGCCTTGCTGGTGGAAATCAGCGAACCGGGCGCAACGCCCGTGGTTCAAGCCTTGCCGGTTGCACAGCACCCTTGGCGCAGCATCCAACACCAGTTGAATGACGACACGGAGCTGGACCTGCTGGAGCGGGAATTGAATGCCTTGACCGATCAAAGCGTGGTGGAGCTGGAGCTGTCTGGCCAACTGAGCCTGAGCGGTTTTGAGCGTCTGGAGAGCATTCTGGGACAGGCCCAAGGCCGTTGCCGCGCCTGGGATTGCCAGCGCGAGGCCTTGCGTCTGGCGCCTTCTGAAGAAGATCTGGACGCCTTGCACGCTGATGGTTATCTGCAAGCTGCCCTGAAACAACTGCAGGAGCTGCGTCACGGCAGCCAGCAGCAAGCCGCTGAAGATGCCTTGTTGATTCTGGCCGGTTTGCTGCGCGATAAGGAAGGTGGTCATGCACATTAAGTCCCTGCGCGTAGAGCAATTCAAGCGCTTTCGCCAGCCCGTCTCACTGGACAAGCTGGAACCGGGCCTGAATATCATCAGCGCCCCTAACGAGGCCGGTAAAAGTACCTTGGCCGAAGCCTTGCGCACGGTGTTTTTCGAGCGCTATGGCACGGGCAGCCTGACAAAAATCCTGCCTTGGGGCGACTCCTCGGCCGCGCCGGAAATCGAGCTGGATTTCAGCCTGAACGGCCAGGACATGCGCCTGAGCAAGCGTTTCCTGAAGCGCAAACGCTGCGATCTGTATATAGGCAATCAGCACCTGGACAATGACGAGGCCGAGCAATATCTGGCCCAGCAAATGGGTTTTGAGTACGCCGCCAAAGGCAGCAGCCAGGCCCGTAACTGGGGCGTGCCGGGCCTGTTGTGGATTGAGCAAGGGCAGGGCCAGGACCTGCGCAGCTCGGTCGAACACGCCAGCGGCACCTTGCAGCAGGCATTGGGTAGTGAAATTGCTGATCTGACCAGTGCAGACGGAGATTATCTGATCGAACAGGCCCAGCAACAGCTGGACCAATATGTGACTCAGGCTCAAGGACAGCCTCGCGGCGTCTGGCTGGCAGCGCAGAAAGAAGCCAAGGAGCTGGAAGAGCAGTTACAGAGCCAGCAGTCTGCCTTGCAGCAGTATCAGCAATGGGTGGACGAACTGGCGCAGGCCCGCAAGCAAATTGCCCACGCCGAGGCTAACCGTCCTTGGGAACAACTGCGCGAGCAGGCCAAACAAGTACAAGTGCAGTTGCTTCAAGCCCGCCAATTACAGGAACGGGCCAAGGAACTGCAACAAGCACTGACCATGCTGGCAGAGCGTGAAAAGCTCTATCAGCAGGCCGGGGAACGCGACCAGGAATGGGCCAACCAACGCAGCCAACGTGCAGCACAGGTGAAGTCCTTGGTCGCCAAGCTGGAGCAAGAGCAGGGCACACTCAATAGCCTGAATCAACGTCTGGAGCAGGCCCGCAGCCATAAAGACGCCAGCCAGCAGGAACAGGAACGCGCTCGCACCTGGCAACAATGGTTTCAGGATCAAGCCAGCTTTGAAGGCACGCAACAGCAATTGCAACAGGTGCAAGGGCAGTTGGAAGAGCTGGGCAAGCTGGAAAGCCAGCTGGCACAATGCGGTGCCGCCTTGGTGCAGTTGAAAATCAGTGACGAGGCACTGGATCAGTTACGCCAGCAACACCAGCTTATTCAGCGCTTGCAGCACCAACTGGAGACGATTTCCACCGAATTGCAGATCGAACTGCAAGATGGAGCCAGCCTGTTGCTGGACGGCGAATCCATTCAAGGTCAGCATCGCGCCCACCTTAGCGGCAGCACTTTGATTGAGCTGCCTGGAATGGGCCAGCTACGCATCATTCCCGGTGGTCGCGATCTGGGTAAAGTGCAGCAACAATTGGCGCAAACCCAGCAAGAATACGTACAGACGCTTGGCCAACTGGCCGGGAAAAGCCTGGAAGAGCTGGAGCGCCGCCGCGAGCAATATCGGGAACAAGAACAACAAGACCGACTGTTACGCAACTCCATGAAAGCGCTGGCCCCGCAAGGCAAAGCACACTTGCAAGGTCTGGTTCAGGCGGCTCAACAACGCATCGCCCCGCAACGCCCGCAAGGCGAGGCCATCGAGACCTCGGAACTGGGCCGTATCGCCCAAGCCGCCACCATGGCCGAGCAGCAGTACCGTGCGCTGGAAAGCGACTGGCATGATGCCCGCGAAGCTGTTGCCCGCACTCAGGCCCGTCTTGAGCAGGCCCAGGCCGAAGCCAATAGCCTGGAACAACAATGGGCTGACCCACAACGCCAGCAAGCACAGCAGGAGCGCGAGCAGCAATGGGGACAACTGCGCCTGCAACGCGAGCAGCAACTGGCCGATCAAAAGGCGTTGGAAGCCGAACTGGCCGCCTTGCCCGTCTCGGTTCTTGAGCAGGACCTGGAGCGTCTGGAGCGCAGCGCCCAGCAGCAGGAGCAAAGCTATAACGAGGCCCGTCTGGCCGCCCAACTGGTGCAAACCAAGCTGGAAACCCACGGTGCGCAAGGCCTGGAAGAGCAAATCGACCAGACCTCGCTACGTCTGCACGACTGCCAGCGCCGTTGTGCCACTTACGAGCGCCGTGTCGCAGCCCTGCGCCTTTTGTTGTCTGTCCTGCGAGAACAGCGCAACGCCTTGACCCAACAATTGCACGAGCCTCTACAAAAGCACATCAATCACTATCTGCGCCTGCTTCTGGGCAAGGCACGGGTGGAGCTGGACGAGTATCTGGCCCCACGCTGGCTGCAGCGCGATAGCGGGCAAGGGCTGGCCGACGATATTGATGGCCTGAGCTTTGGCGCACGCGAGCAAATCGGCCTGATTGCCCGTCTGGCCTATGCGGATTTGCTGCAACAGGCAGGCCGTCCTACCTTGCTGATTCTGGATGACGTGCTGGTCCACAGTGACAACGATCGCCTGGGAGCCATGAAGCGCATTATTCACGACGCTGCCCAACGCCATCAGATCCTGCTTTTCACCTGCCAGGCCGATAAGTGGATGGACATGGGGGTTGCGCTACGGCCCGTCCCGCAAGGCGTACAATAGGCGTTTTGAATTTTGTCCGGAGCCTAGCCTTGTCTGAAAACGCTACGATTGCACGCCCCTCGGGTCGATCTGCTGCACAATGCCGTCCTATCGAACTGGTGACCGGGTTTACCCGTCACGCCGAGGGCTCGGTACTGATCCGTCTGGGTGAAACCCATGTTCTGTGCAATGCCAGCGTGCTCGACAAAGTCCCTCCCTTTCTGAAAGGCAAGGAGCAGGGCTGGGTCACGGCGGAATACGGCATGCTGCCTCGCTCCACGCACACGCGCTCGGACCGTGAAGCCGCCCGTGGCAAGCAAAATGGCCGTACCCAGGAAATCCAGCGCCTGATCGGCCGCAGCCTGCGCGCTGTCTTCGATCTGAAAGCCCTGGGTGAGCGCACCATTCACATTGACTGCGACGTGCTGCAAGCCGACGGCGGCACCCGCTGCGCCAGCATCACGGGCGCCTGGGTTGCAGCCAGCCTGGCCGTACGCAGCCTGCAAGAGCAGGGCAAGCTGCAAGCCTCGCCCATTCTGGATCAACTGGCGGCCGTCTCGGTCGGTGTCTTCGAATCCAACCCCGTGCTGGATCTGGACTATCTGGAAGACTCCGCCTGCGGTGTGGACATGAATATCGTCATGACAGGCAGCGGTAATCTGGTGGAAGTGCAGGGCACGGCCGAAGGCCAGACCTTTGCGCGCCCCACCTTGAACCGCTTGCTGGATCTGGCCGAGCAGGGCATTGCCGAGCTGATGCAAGCCCAGAAACAAGCCTTGCAGGGCTGATCACGATGCAACGGGTCTGTCCTGCTCCCTGCGCGACACCGCCAGGCAGCGGGACAAACCGCTATTGGGACGCCGTCCCATGCAGCACACACTGCCTGGCACGGCGCCTTGCCATTTTTACTGAACAGGGCGCTTTGCCGCCTGCTGCGACTTATGAACACTGAATCCAAGCGTGTCGTGCTGGCCTCCAACAATGCCGGCAAGCTCAAGGAGTTTTCCGCCATCCTGGCCCAGGCCGGTATCAGCATGGTTCCTCAAGGCCAATTGAACATTCCCGAGGCTGAGGAACCCTTTGCCACTTTTATCGAGAATGCGCTGGCCAAGGCCCGTCATGCCAGCCAGTTAAGCGGCCTGCCCGCCTTGGCCGATGACTCCGGCCTCTGTGTGCGCGCCCTGGACGAAGCCCCCGGCGTCTACTCCGCGCGCTTTGCTGCCCGCGAACTGGGCGGTGAAAAGTCCGACTCTGCCAATAACGCCTTGCTGGTCCAGCGTCTGCAAGGACAAAGCGACCGCCGCGCCTGTTATGTGGCCGTTCTGGTGTATGTGCGCCATGCCCAGGACCCACGGCCCATCGTGATTGAAGGCGTCTGGGAAGGGGAAATTCAGGATCAGCCTGCTGGCGAGCACGGCTTTGGCTACGACCCCCACTTTTATCTGCCCGAGTTCAAGCAAACCGCGGCACAGCTCTCGCCGGAAGTGAAGAACAAATACAGCCACCGGGCACAAGCCATGCAAGCCTTGTTGGCCCGCCTGGCCGCCGAGTAAAAACATGACTGTTTTCTCTCCTGAAGTGCGCATCCGGCCTGGCTCTGGACCTGCCACTCTGCTGCCCAGCCTGCCGCCCTTGTCCGTCTACGTGCACGTGCCCTGGTGCGTACGCAAATGCCCGTACTGTGACTTCAACTCACACGAAGCACCCGCTGAACTGCCCGAAAACGAATATCTGGACGCCTTGCAGGCCGATCTGGAACAAACCCTGCCGCTGGTCTGGGGCAGGCAGGTAATTTCCGTTTTTATCGGTGGCGGCACGCCCAGCCTGCTGTCGGCCCAGGCGCTGGACCGCATGCTGGCCTTGCTGCGCTCCCATCTGAACCTGTTGCCTGATGCGGAAATCACCCTGGAAGCCAATCCCGGAGCCTCGGAAGCCTCGCGCTTCATGGATTTTGCGCAAAGTGGCGTGAACCGGATTTCCCTGGGTATCCAGAGCTTTAACGACGAAGCCCTGAAAGCGCTGGGCCGCATTCACGACAGCCAGCAAGCGCAGCAGGCCGTTGAAGCCGCCATGAAGGCCGTAGACCGCGTGAACCTGGACGTCATGTATGCCTTGCCAGGCCAGACCCCAGCACAATCCGAGCAGGACATTTTGCAGGCCATGTCTTATGAGCCCGAGCACTTGTCGCTCTACCATTTGACGCTGGAACCCAACACGGTCTTTGCCAAGTATCCGCCAGTCTTGCCTGATGACGACGACAGCGCTGCCATGCAGGACCGCCTGATCGAGCTGACTGCCAGCCGTGGCTGGAACCAGTACGAGATCTCAGCCTACAGCAAACGGGGTGGCCATAGCCGCCACAATCTGAATTATTGGGAATTTGGCGACTATATCGGTATAGGCCCGGGTGCCCACGGCAAACTGTCCTTTCACGACCGCATTATCCGTACCGCCACCACGCGCAGCCCGGCGCAATGGATGCAGAACGCCATCAAGCGCGACGGCAGCCACTATGCACACAATGCCCGCGTCATGCCGAAAGAACTGCCTTTTGAGTTCATGCTGAATGTGCTGCGTCTGAAAGAGGGCGTACCCGCCCAGTACTTCCAGGAACGCACGGGTGTGCCCCTTGCTCACATCCTGCCCGTGATCAAGCGCAATATCGAGAAAGGTTTGCTGGCGTCCGATCCAGTTCGTATTCGCACCACGGATTTAGGCTGGCGATTCTTAAATGATTTACAGGAAGCATTCCTGCCTGATGAAGCTTCCTGACATTTAATTGTTTATTTAAGACATTTTTTATTGTGCATCTGCACAATTGCTCTACAATTAATTTCTGGTAAGTCCTATGCCATAACGAATTTATCGATGCCGGTCTGTTTGCATCAATTCAGCCCCGATTTTGATAAGCGTGTTGAAGACCTGCCTTAGTGGGTTACACAATGATCCGCGCCACTCCTCCTCACTTTTTGTTAACGTCATTGACGCTGGAGTAATCATGTCCTCCCCCGAAGATGTTCTGAAGATCATTGCCGAACGCGAAATCACGTTTGTCGATTTCCGCTTTACCGATACTCTGGGCCGCGAGCACCACTTGACCACCCCCGCACACGCGGTGGACGAGGATCGCTTCGAGTCTGGTGTCGCTTTTGACGGCTCTTCCTTGCCTGGCTGGAAAGGAATTGAAGCCTCGGACATGTTGCTCATCCCGGACGCCAGAACCGCCCGTATGGACCCGTTCCGTGAAGAGCCCACCCTGATTCTGACCTGCGATGTGGTCGAGCCCTCCGATCTGAAGGGTTACGACCGCGATCCACGTTCGCTGGCCAAGCGTGCTGAAGCCTACCTGCGCTCCAGCGGTTTGGGCGATACCGCGTACTTTGGTCCCGAGCCAGAATTCTTCGTGTTCGACGGTATTACCTGGAACGACGACATGTCGGGCAGCTTCGTGAAGATTCGTTCCGAAGAAGCCCCCTGGTCGCGCGGTCTGGAACTCAATGGCAACAACCTGGGACACCGTCCTGGTGTCAAAGGCGGTTACGTTCCTGTTTCGCCCACGGATTCGTTTGCCGACTTGCGCTCCGAAATGTGTTTGTTGCTGGAACAGCAGGGCGTTCCTGTTGAAATCCATCACCACGAAGTGGCGGCCCCCGGTCAACTGGAAATCGGCACGCGCTTCTCGACTCTGGTCGAGCGTGCCGACTGGAACCAAATCCTGAAATACACCGTCCACAACGTGGCGCATGTTTATGGCAAAACAGCCACCTTCATGCCCAAACCCGTCGTTGGTGACAACGGTTCCGGCATGCACGTGCATCAGTCTATCTGGAAAGACGGCCAGAACTTGTTTGCCGGTAACGAATACGCCGGTCTGTCCGAGTTCGCGTTGTTCTACATTGGCGGCATCATCAAGCACGCCCGTGCCCTGAACGCCATCACCAACCCCACGACCAATTCCTACAAGCGTCTGGTGCCGCACTTTGAAGCTCCGGTCAAACTGGCGTACTCCGCCCGTAACCGTTCGGCCTCGATCCGCATTCCTTACGTCAGCAACCCCAAGGCACGACGTGTGGAAGCCCGCTTCCCCGATCCAATGGCCAACCCATACCTGGCTTTCTCGGCCTTGATGATGGCCGGTCTGGACGGTGTGCAGAACAAGATTCACCCCGGCGATGCAGCCGACAAGAACTTGTACGATCTGCCCCCCGAAGAAGATGCAAAAATCCCAACCGTTTGTGTGTCACTGGAACAAGCGATCGAGTCCCTGGACAAAGATCGCGAATTCCTGACCCGTGGCGGTGTGTTCAGCAATGAAATGCTGGACGCCTTCATCGAGCTGAAACAAGCCGAAATCACCCGTCTGCGCATGGTGCCGCATCCGGTCGAATTCGACATGTACTACAGCCTGTAAGATCGAAGGCGCTGGCGTTGGCCAGCACGATCAAAAAGAGCGGCTTTCGGGCCGCTCTTTTTATTCTCCGTTCAGACGATTACCATACGCAGTCTATAAATCACTATCGTCATGGAAGCAGAGATGGACCTGGATTTTCAATGGAAACGGCTGGACGATCTGTCCACGCGGGAAATGTACACAATCATCCAGGCTCGCGAGGCCGTGTTTGTCGTGGAGCAGGCTTGCGCCTACCAGGAAGTTGACGGCCTGGATCTGGATTCCTGGCATTTGTCCGTGCTCAAAGACGGCGAACTGGCTGCCTATGCCCGCGTTGTGGAGCCTGGCTTGAAGTATGAGGAGCCTTCCATTGGCCGTGTCCTGACCCTAGCCAAGTTCCGCAGCCTGAAAATTGGCTATGCACTGGTGGCTGAAGCCATTCGCTTTACAGAAACCCACTATCCTGGCGCAGGCATACGCATTGGCGCACAAGCGCATTTACAGAAATTCTACGGTTCTTTAGGTTTTGAACCTGTGGGCGAGATCTACGACGAGGACGGCATTGCTCATATTGATATGGTCAAAGCGGCTGTCATCGCTTGATAGGGTCTACTGCTCACTTAAGCCAGGCAAAGCGGAAATATCGTCTTGCGCCTTAAGATACTCAATCAAGGCACGCGCCGAGTTCGACAAATGCCGTCTATGTGTATACGCCAGTACCAGACGCAAAGGGGCAGGAGGCAAGGGCAGGGGAACGGAAACCAGGCGCCCTTGTTTGATCTCTTTTTCACACCCTTGCTGCGCCAGCATTGCAAAACCCAGCCCTTTGACGGCACCAGCTCCTGCCAGCAAGCCGCTATTCACACGAAAACGGCTGGGAACATTCAGAATTTGAAAGCGACCATCGGGTAAGACAAACTGCCAGGCCTGGCCATCCAAAGCCGTATCAGTCGTAATGCAGGGCAAGTGCTCCAACTCTTCCAGGCTGGTGGGCATACCGTATTGCTGGATCAAAGCAGGCGCGGCGACGACCTGACAATCAAAAGAACACAACTCCTGCACCACCAGGCTGCTGTCCGGCAAAGCCCCCCGACACATCAGCAAAGCCAGATCAAAATCCTGCGCCAGTACCCCTGGACCTTCCAGATTGGTCTGACAGTGCAGCTCCAGCTCCGGATGTTGCGCCGCAAAATCCGCCAAAATCCCCGCCAATAAAAACGGCCCTACCTCGGAGGGGATGCAAATCCGCAAGCGTCCCGACAAACGGGTACGCTGATCCAGCAAATCCTGCTCGGCTTGTTTTAATGCTCCCCACCAGGGCTGAACCGTATCGAACAGGCCTTGGCCCACACTGGTCAAGCGCAACTGCCGGGAACTACGTTCCAGTAAACGCTGACCAATCTGCCGCTCGAGTTGCGCCACATAGCGGCTGACATTGGAGGTTGGCAAATCCAGTGCCTGGGCTGCGGCCGTAAAACTACCGCTTTCAGCGACTTGGACAAAAACCCGCAAGGCATTCAGATTCAGCTGGGAAGTCATAGGATTATCCCGGTTTTGATAATTTGATATTCAAATTATAGAGACTACTTATCAAAACCACGAAGAATTAGGCTGGAGCCTTCTCTCTTTATACGTCTCGCCATGTCTGATTCTGAAGTGTTTCACCCCCGGCTTCGTGCCCGTGCCGTCTCTTTCATCCAGTTTGTTCATGCTCTGGAGTTCATGGCCTTAACGCCTTTGTTCGTCTGGATGGCGATGGACTTTACTGTTCCAGCTACTTATGCCGGTTATGCCGCCTCCGCTTATATGGGCGCCGCCGCTTTATCGGGTATCTTGGCCGCTCGCTGGATGCACCGAGCCACTCTCAAGCCTTTATTGCTGCTGGCGCTGATTCTTTTGGCTGTATTGACCGCTTTGGGAGCCGTCAGCTCAGAGTTTGGTCTGTTTATCTTGCTGCGTTTTGGGGCCGGTTTGTTAGGTGGTTTCTTGATGAGCGCCGCCCTGACCTTGCTGCTGAACGGCATGAATGCGGAGCAACGGACCGACGCGATTGCCATTGTGGTCAGCGCCTTTGCCTTGGTCAGCATTATCGGCATGCCCGCCACCTTGTTCATCGCGGTGGAGCTGGGTTGGCGTATCGCCTTGATGGTTCTGGCTGGGCTTTGCCTGTTTGCCGCTGCCATTGCCTGTCGCTATCTACCCTCCAGCCAGCCCCTTGCTGCTCAAGCATCACAGCTGCCTCTGGGTAAAGAGGCCTGGCGCTGGCTAAGCCTGCCGGCTATCGCACAGGCAGGCTCACTGTTACTGATCCCGGTCCTGATCCCCATTCTGGCACTACGTTATGGCACTCAATTGCAGCAGATGCCAGCGATATTCATGTTGGGTGGGGTCGCTGCCTTGGTGGCCTCACGCCTGTCTGCCACGGGCATCAAGAAATGGGGGGAGACCTTGGTATCGGATCTGGGCACGCTGATCTTGCTCTTGTCCTTGGCCATGCTGGCCCTGGGGTGGGGGACCGCCTACGGATTCATGACCCTGTTCATGATTGGCAGTTACACCCGTCTGGTGTGCGCCAGCACTTGCAGCGCCAGCTATCCCACTCAAGCTCAGCGGGGCCGTTTCATGGCTTTGCAGACCACGAGCAACCATATAGGCAGCTTTATTGCCTTGGCGGTTCCCTCCCTGCTTCTCGGTACGCTGGACATGTCCCTATCAACGCTGAATGTCTTGCTGCTACTGACTGCCCTGGTCGCGCTTGCCTTGCCCGTTTTAATGCGAGGGGCCGCCGCCAAGCCCTGCATGAGTGACGATCAAATGCGAACAATTGATCACTAACACTACTAAATCTCTACACCTGCTTACGCATACTCCCTGGCACCTGGTTTAGGGTGTCAGGTAAACGCTTGCATGAGCGTCAGGGGAGGGCTTCCGACAAACAGCATCACGTCAAAGGAGTCGCATATGGCTACACACGCCGCCAAACGCGCCGAGCTTTACCGCATGGTGACTGCAGAACATATCTGCCCCTTCGGACTGAAGGCTCGCGCACTGCTCAAACGCAAAGGCTACGAGCTGGAGGATCACTGGCTAAGGAATCGCGAAGAGATTGATGCGTTCAAGGCTGAGCATCATGTCAGCACTACCCCCCAAACCTTTATCGATGGGAAGCGCATAGGGGGCTATGACGAACTGGTCGAATATTTCGGCGGGACAGTCAAGGACAAGGATGCCGTCAGCTACACGCCCGTCATCCCCTTGTTTGTGATGGCTGCCTTGATGGCATTGGCCGTTTCATGGGCGGCCTTCGGGCAAATCGTGCTGCTGCAGACGGTGGAGTGGTTTATTGCCATTGCCATGTGTTTGCTGGCCGTTCAAAAACTCAAGGATGTAGACGGCTTTGCCACCATGTTTCTGAACTACGATCTGTTGGCCCAGCGCTGGGTGCGTTATGCCTATCTGTATCCCTTCGGCGAAGCGTTGGCCGGTGTATTGATGCTGGCCGGCGCCATGATGTGGCTGTCTGTGCCCATTGCTTTATTTATTGGCGGCATAGGTGCCTGGTCAGTGTTCAAGGCGGTCTATATCGACAAGCGCGAACTGAAATGCGCTTGCGTGGGTGGCGACAGCAAGGTGCCCCTGGGCTTTGTATCGCTCACTGAAAACCTGATGATGGTTGCGATGGCTGTCTGGATGATGATCAAGCCATCCTTGCTAAGCGCTTAGCAGTACACAAGACCAGAAGCCATACGCGCACAGCCCCAGTCTGCCAGAGATGGCTGGGTACTGCTTACAGTTCAGCGGGCTCGCCTCGCAAAAAGGCTTGGGCCCGCTGCGCCATGATGGCTTCGCGACGGATAAAGTCCGCCACAAAATCATTCACCGGGCGGTGGTGCAAGCTGTAGGGTGTGTCCCACTGAATGATCTTGCCAGCCTGCATCACGCCAATGCGATCGGCAATGGCAAAGGCTTCAGCCTGATTATGCGTGACCAGAATCGCGGTAATGCCTGCGCTTTGCAGGATATCGCGCACCTCGAAGGCCAGACGTTCGCGGGTATCCACATCCAGATTGGAAAAGGGCTCATCCAATAACAACAGGGAAGGTTTGGGAGCCAAGGCCCGTGCCAGGGCGACACGCTGTTGCTGACCGCCCGACAACTCATGCGGGTAACGCTGCGCCAGACGCGGCAAATCCACCAGTTCCAGCATTTCCAGAACTCGGGCCTGACGCTGGGCTTTATCCCATTTACGCAGACCAAAGGCCACGTTCTTCTCTACCGTCAGGTGAGGGAAGAGGGCGTAATCCTGGAACATCATGCCCACATGACGATCCTCCGGCGGCACTTGCTGAGCAACAGCCGACAAGACACGGCCATTCAACAGAATATGCCCGGTACGCAAGGGCTCGAAACCGGCAATCGCTCGCAAAACCGTGGTCTTGCCACAGCCCGATGCGCCTAGCAGACAGCCAATTTCTCCTTGGGGCAGATGCAGGCTGAGCTGGTCAACAACTGGTCGAAAGCCTTCGGACGTTTCGTAAGACAGGGTAATCGCCTGCAAATCCAGAAAATCGTTCATGATGCGCGTGGGCCAGAGGCCATCAATTGAGTACGTGCCAATAAAATAACGGGAATCAGGCCGGCCAGCACAATGGCCAGGGCAGCAACTGCACCTTCCTCATACGTCCCGCGAGCTGCTTCCGCGTACAGCCAGGTTGCCAGGGTCTCGAAGTTCATCGGACGCAGCAGCAAGGTCGCGGGCAGCTCTTTCATGGCATCCACAAAAATAAGCAGGGCAGCCGCGCCCATGGCGGGACGCAACAAGGGCAAGTGCACGCGTTTGAGCGTACCTGCCGGGGTTTCACCCAATAAACGGGAAGCCTGCTCCAAAGAAGCAGGAATACGAGCCAGACCAGCTTCAATACCGCCGATCGAGATCGCCAAAAAACGCAGGGTATAGGCCAGGACCAAGGCCAGCGTGGACCCCATCAACAACAGGCCCGTCGCCGAGATACCCAACCAGGACATGAGGTGATTGTAAAAGGAGTCAAACATGACCAAGGGCGTCAACAGGCCAATCGCCAGCACCGTTCCCGGAATCGCATAACCCAGACTGCTGACACCAGCCAGAAAGCGGGCCAGACGCGGCTTGCGCCCCGAACGTACCGTACGAGCAGCCCAGGCCACGATCAAACCACAAGAAAGCGTCGCAATAGTTGCCAGAGCAGCGATATATAAGGTGTTCCAGGCACTGCTCAGCAATTGTGCCGATACACCGCCTGCCAGGCTCACATGCTTGACCGTCTCGTTCAACAAATACAGAGACGGGGCGACAAAGCCCACCAGCACAGGCGCCACGCCCAAAGCAATGGCAATACAGGCGGCCGAGCCTTTCAGTTGCGTAGGCCGAATAGGTTCAGAGCGTTGATTACTGGAATAGGCTTGGCGACGGCGACCATAGCGCTCGATGCTGATCAGCGCCGCCACCAGACAGAGCATGGAAACGGCAATTTGCGCCGCACCTGCCAAATCCGAGCGGGTCACCCACGTGGTGTAGATGGACACCGTCAGGGTCTGCACGCCCAGGAACTCGGAGGCACCAATATCGTTCAGGGTTTCCAGCAAGGCCAAGCTGACACCGACCGCAATTGCAGGGCGAGCCATGGGCAACACAACACGGAAAAACACGCTGCGACCCGATTCACCCATAATGCGGGCCGCCTCCAGCAGGCTGGCCGATTGCGTGGCAAACATGGCGCGCGTACTCAGATAAACGTAGGGGTAGAGCACCGAGCCCAACAAGAAAATCGCCCCGCCCAAAGAGCGCAGATCCGGCAAACGAAACTCACGCGGGCTGCTATAGCCCAATACATAGCGGATGGCAGACTGAATCGGACCGATCGGATGCAGCAAGTCCAGATAGGCAAAGGCCACGATATATGTCGGCACCGCCAGGGGCAGCAACAAAGCCCATTGCAAGACTCGTCGTCCGGAAAACTCGTAGGCGGTAATCAGCCAGGCTGAACCGACTCCCAAACAGCTCACGACCACGCCTACCCCCAGGAGCAGCAGCAAGGTATTGCTCATGGCTTGGGGCAGAACAAACTGGAACAGATGTGACCAGTGCTCGGTCGAGCCGCCCAAGGCGTGAGTCAGCAAGGTAAAAACAGGCGCAGCCACGATCAGGGCAATCACAGCAGCAGCCAAGGACCAAAGGGGCAGACGACGAAAAAAGGGCATTATGAAAGGCTAGGTATTACAGGCGCTTAAATGCGCGACGACCGCCGCTCTGATTTCTCAAAGCTGGCGGTCGTAGAAAAAGAGTAGGGCGATTTTAGTTGTCGAAGCCAACTTTATCTACCAACTCGCTGGCTTGTTTGCGATGTTTGGCGATTTCAGTCAGTGGCAAAGGATCAATCGTCATGGGGCCGAAGCTGGCAACCACAGGGTCCAGCTCAACACCGGCGCGTACGGGGTATTCGTAGTTGGCCTTGGCGTACAGGCTCTGGGCTTTCTCGGAAACCAGGTACTCCAGCAGTTTGACGGCATTGTCTTTATTAGGGGAGTGCTTGGCGACCGCAGCACCGGAGATATTCACGTGTGTGCCACCGCCTTTGGTGTCGGCAAAGGTGGGACGCACCACATTGATGGCTTCACCCCATTTGTAAGCATCGCTACCGGGTTCGGCGTTCTTCATGCGGCCTACGTAGTAGGCGTTGGCGATACCCACATCACAAATACCGCCCAGAATGTCACGGGCTACGTCGCGGTCACCACCGGCTGCCTTGCGGCCCAGATTGTCTTTCACGCCACGCAGCCACTGTTCGGTCGCTTCCGTACCATTATGGGCAATCATGGCAGCAACCAAGGCCGTGTTGTAGGGATGCTGGCCGGAGCGGATGCAGACTTTGCCTTTCCATTTTGGATCAGCGAAATCTTCGTAGTGAATGCTTTTCACATCCACGTCCTTGGCAACGTAAGCCACACGATCCCGCAAGGACAGGGAGTACCACTGTTTGTCAGCACCACGCAGATTGGCGGGGATGGCGCCGTCCAGGGTGGTGGACTCAATAGGCTGGGTAATACCGGCTTCAACCAGATCCAGCAGGTTACCGATATCCACCGTCATCAGAATGTCGGCAGGCGACTTGTCGCCTTCTGTTTTCACACGCTCGATCAGGCCGTCTTTCACAAACACGGTATTGACCTTCACGCCCGTGTCCTTGCTGAAGGTTTCCAGCAGGGGAGTGATCAAGCCAGGTTCGCGTGTGGTGTAGAGGTTGACTTCGCCGGAGGCAAAAGCCGCCATCGACATAGTGCCCATAGCGGACAGAAGCAAAGCTTGGGTCAGGGCACGGCTACGAAGAGTAAAGCGCATTATCAACACTCCAAAACAGGCGGAAATAGCGTGAAAACCGGCCAGAAGCCAGCAAATGTGAATGATTATCAAACGTATGCAAAAACTAGGCAAGAGCTATTTAGCTGTCAGGCGCTTCAGTCTTCATCTTTCACGATGAAATCTCTTTCAAACCAGGAAAATCGCGGCTTTCAAAACTTAATGGTAAGTCCTGATTGCGATCAAACCGTATTGCTGAATGAGCATGGATTTACCTGGGGAACTCGGTACAATGGTCAAATATTTGCTTACTGATTCGGGCACTTTTGCCCCACGAGACGACAATTACCATGGCAGCTTTCAATACCGAACAAGTGCTTAGCGTCCACCACTGGAATGACACTCTGTTCTCATTTACCACCACCCGCGACGCCGCCCTGCGTTTTCATAATGGGCACTTTGTAATGATCGGTCTGGAAGTCGATGGCAAGCCGTTGATGCGCGCTTACAGTATTGCCAGCGCCAACTACGAAGAAAATCTGGAATTTCTCAGCATCAAGGTGCAGGACGGTCCATTGACTTCGCGCCTGCAACACCTGAAAGAGGGCGATACCATTCTGGTCAGCCGCAAACCCGTGGGCACCCTGGTGATTGACGACCTGCGCGCGGGCCGCAATCTGTTCCTGTTTGGTACCGGCACCGGACTGGCTCCTTTCATGAGCATCATCAAGGACCCTGACACCTACGAGCGCTTTGAAAAAGTCGTGCTGGTACACGGTGTGCGTTTCGTCAGCGAACTGGCCTACTCGGATTTCATCCAGAACGAATTGCCACAGAACGAATACTTTGGTGAAGTGGTGCGCGAAAAACTGCTGTATTACCCCACCGTCACCCGCGAAGAATTCCGCAATACCGGCCGCATTACCGACCTGATCGAGACCGGTAAGCTGTGCGAAGACCTGGGCATTCCTCAACTGGACCCCGCTCAGGATCGCGCCATGCTGTGTGGCAGTCCCGCCATGCTGGCCGATATCAGCGCCATGCTCGATAAGCGCGGTTTTGAAGTGTCACCTGGTGTGGGTCAACCCGGTGACTATGTGATTGAACGCGCTTTCGTGGAAAAATAATCACGCCAAGATCTGTTAATTTTAGCTATAGGCGCTTAAACTCTGATAGTACAACACTCATCAGAGGTTTCTTATGACTAAGCAAGTTGTCTTCACCGATGCCGCTCCGGCAGCTGTAGGCCCATACTCTCAGGCCATTATCGCTTCGGGCAGCAAGACAGTATTTCTGTCTGGCCAAATCGGTCTGGAGCCTGCCACGGGCGAACTGGTATCTGAAAATTTTGAAGGTCAGGTACGTCAGGCATTTGCCAACCTGGAAGCTGTGGTCAAAGAAGCTGGTGCCAATCTTGGCGACATCGTCAAACTGACCTTGTTTTTGACAGATCTGTCCCGTTTTGCCAGCGCCAATGCCATCATGGCCGAACTGATTCCTCAGCCTTTTCCCGCACGCTCCACCATCGGTGTGGCCAGCTTGCCTAAAGGCGCTCAGTTCGAGGTCGAGGCTATCCTCAATTTCTAAAGACGTATTGCCATGACCGCAGGTCGGCCTGCGCCTCAGGCCAAACGGGCTGCGCCACGCAAAGCGCTCAGTCTGGACCAGAAGTTTGAAAAGCTTGGCCTACGAGAGCCTGCCGACTTCGTGGTCCATCTTCCTTTGCGCTACGAGGACGAGACTCAGGTCGAGCCCATCGCTCATCTTTACCCTGGCAAGATGGCGCAAATTGAAGGACGCATCCTTAGTACAGACGTCCAGGCTCGTCCCCGTGCGCAGCTGCATGCACGTATTGCCGATGAAAGTGGCGAGCTGGCTTTGCGCTGGCTGCACTTTTATCCCAGCCAGCTCAAGCAGCTGCAAGGGGATTTGCCGCTGCGAGTACGCGGCGAAGTGCGTCAGGGCTTTCATGGCCTGGAAATGGTGCATCCCAAGGTCACCAAAGCCGGCCAGCCGCTGGCCCAGGCCTTGACCCCTGTGTATCCCACTACCGATGGCTTGAGCCAGGTACAGCTGCGCAAAGCCATTGCTGATGCACTCAATAATGCGGATCTGCGCGACACCCTGCCTGAAGAAGTGCGTACCGAATATGGTTTGATGCCTTTTAACGAGGCTATCCGGCTGTTGCATTACCCGCCGCCCGAACTCAGCTATGACGATTTGTTCGAGCATGGTCATCCGGCCTGGAGCCGCATCAAGTTTGATGAATTGCTGGCTCAGCAATTGTCCTTGGCCCAGGCTCGCGCCGCCCGTCAGGCTCAGCGCGCCAAGCCCATGCGTGAAGGCAATAGTGATCTGGCCAAAGCCTTGCTGGCCTCTTTGCCCTTCAAACTAACGGCAGCTCAAAAACGCTGCGTCAAAGAAATCAGCGCGGACATGAAGCGCTCATATCCCATGCATCGGCTCTTGCAGGGGGATGTGGGTAGCGGCAAAACCATTGTGTCGGCCATTGCCGCTGTGCAAGCAATTGCCAGCGGTTTTCAAGTAGCCTTGATGGCACCGACTGAAATTCTGGCCGAGCAGCACTATCTGAAAATGCGTGCCTGGCTGGAGCCTTTAGGCGTCGAGCTGGCCTGGTTAAGCGGCAGTTTGGGCGTCAAAGCCAAACGTCTGGCTTATGAAGCCATCAGCTCCGGACAAGCCAGACTGGCCATCGGCACCCAGGCCCTGATTCAGGACAATGTGCAGTTCCAGCAATTGGGCTTGGTGATTCTGGATGAACAACACCGCTTTGGTGTTGGCCAGCGTCTGGAACTGAACCGCAAAGGGGATGCGCAGGACAAGAAAGGGCAAGCCTACTTGCCGCATCAACTCAATATGAGTGCCACGCCCATCCCACGTACCTTGGCCATGGCTTTTTTCGCCGATCTGGATGTCTCCGCGATTGACGAGCTGCCCCCAGGCCGCAGTCCCATCATTACCAAGCTGGCCGCGGATAATCGCCGTGATGAAATCATGGCACGAGTCCGGGCCGAAGTCGCCCAAGGCAGACAAGCCTATTGGGTCTGCCCCTTGGTTGAAGAAAGCGAAGCACTGCAATTGCAAACCGCCGTGGATACCCATGCCGCTCTGGAGCAAGCCTTGGCCCCTTTGCGGGTTGGCCTGATTCATGGCCGCCTGTCCTCCACGGAAAAGGCGGAGGTCATGGAAGCCTTTCGCAGCGGCAATCTGGACGTGCTGGTCGCAACCACCGTGATTGAAGTCGGCGTAGACGTGCCCAATGCTTCTTTAATGATTATTGAACACGCCGAACGCTTCGGCCTGGCCCAGCTGCACCAGTTGCGCGGCCGGGTAGGGCGGGGGCAGATTCAGTCCGTCTGCGTCTTGCTGTATCAGGCACCGCTGTCAGCTATTGCCCGCCTGCGCTTGCGCGCCATGTATGAAACCACTGATGGCTTTGAGATTGCCCGCCGCGACCTGGAGCAACGCGGCCCGGGCGAGTTCATGGGCATGCGCCAATCCGGGCAGGCAGGCTTGCGTTTTGCCAGCCTGGAGTCCGATGAAGATTTGATCGAGCAGGCCCAAACATTGGCCAGCACCTTTCGCCGTGATTATCCAGACCACGCTTACCACCATTTACAGCGCTGGATGAAGGGCCGGGAAGAATTACTCCGTAGTTAACCCAAGGTCTTAATGCTGTTTTGCACAAGGAATTGTCATGACATTGACCGAGCTGAAGTACATCGTTGCCGTAGCACGCGAGCGTCATTTTGGCCGTGCTGCCGAAGCCTGCTTTGTGAGCCAACCGACCCTGTCGGTGGCCATCAAGAAGTTGGAAGACGAGTTAGGCGTGGTCATCTTCGAGCGTGGCGGGCCCGAAGTGGCTATTACCCCCATTGGACTGCGCATTGTCACCCAGGCCCAGAAAGTACTGGAAGAGGGCGCCAACCTGCGTGAGATTGCCCGCCAGGGTCACGATCCTTTGGCTGGTCCCTTGCGCGTCGGCATTATTTACACGGTGGCACCGTACCTGCTGCCCAAGCTCGTTCCCAAACAGATCGAGCTGACCCCGCAGATGCCACTTTTATTGCAAGAAAACTTTACTGTGCGCCTGCTGGAACTGTTGCGCCAAGGTGAGATTGATTGCGCCATTGTGGCCTTGCCTTTACCCGAAACCGGCCTGGTCATCCGCGAGCTGTACGACGAGCCTTTTGTAGTGGCCATGCCCCATGAACATGCCTGGGCCAAGCGCAAGGAAATTGATCCTGAACAGCTGAAAGACCAGACCATGTTGCTGCTGGGTGCCGGTCATTGTTTCCGCGATCAGGTGCTGGACGTGTGCCCGGAACTGTCGCGCTTTTCCGCGTCCAGCGAAGGCATACAGCGTACCTTTGAAGGCTCTTCGCTGGAAACCATCCGTCATATGGTGGCCACCGGCATCGGTCTGACAGTGCTGCCTGCCAGCTCGCTGACAGCCCCCGGCCAGGCCAATGAACTGCTGGCCTATGTCCCCTTCAAAAAGCCCATTCCAGATCGGCGCATTGCTTTGGTCTGGCGCAAAAGTTTTCCACGTATCTCCGCCATTGATGCCTTGACCCGTGGGATCATGGAAAGTGGCTTGGCGGGGGTCAACTACTTAAAAGTCGAATACAACAGCAATTTCCCGTATCCTGAACTAGCGTAAGTCGCACACCTACTGCGTGTTATTCTGCTTCAGTACCTATTTAGCCCTCTGTTCAACAGGAGTCCACTATGGCAAAAGCCGTGAAAGCAGTGAGTAAAACAGCCAAGGTCAGCAAGGCCGAAGAAGCCCCGAACACTGATACCAAGGTCGCAGTTGCAGCCGATGTAAAGGCTGAACCAAAACCGGCAGCCGCCAAGGCCCCCGCCAAAAAAGTGACCGCTAAAAAGGCCGTCGCCAAAAAGCCTGCCACCGCAGCCAAAGCTCCCGCCAAGGCGGCTGCTAAACCCGCTGCGAAGCCTGCTGCCAAACCAGCCGCTGCCCGCAAGCCTGCCGCGACCAAGCCTGTTGCCGCCGCCAAGCCCGCTGCACCTGCCAGCGCTGCCAGCAGCGCACTAAAGATTGATATCGGCATTTCGACGGCAGACCGTGCTGCTGTGGTGAAAGAGCTGTCCAAGGTACTGGCCGACTCCTACACCGTGTATCTGATGACGCACAACTTCCACTGGAACGTCACCGGCCCCATGTTCAAGACACTGCATGAGCTGTTCATGACGCAGTACACCGAACTGTGGCAAGCCCTGGATGACATCGCCGAGCGTATCCGCGCCCTGGGTCACTACGCCCCAGGCACCTACGCCGAATTCCAGAAGCTGTCCTCCATCACCCAGCCTGCTTCCGTGCCTGATGCCACCACCATGATCGAACTGCTGGTCAAAGGTAACGAAGCCCTGGCTCGTACCGCGCGTGCCGCTTTTGATCGTGCCGACTCGGCCGACGACCAGCCCACCGCTGACTTGTTGACCCAGCGCCTGGACGTGCACGAGAAAAATGCATGGATGCTGCGCAGCCTGCTGCAGTAATTCCGGCTTTATCGCCCTCAGATAGCGATAAAAAAGGGCCACCAAACGGTGGCCCTTCTTGTTCCTCCTATAGAAAACCCTGAATTAGGCTCCAAGGCAGGCATAAAGCCCTGTTATCGGTGTATGCTTTCCTGCATATTCACGGAGGTGTTTTCTATGAAAATTCGTTTCACTCCTGTTGCAGCGGCCATGAGCCTGGCAACGGGTCTGCTCTTGTCCGGTGCTGCTCACGCTGACAACATCCGTATCGCGCTGGCCGGTCCTTTCACAGGCTCGGTTACCCAATACGGTGACATGGTCAAACAAGGCGTCGATACGGCCATCGAACAGATCAACGCTGCCGGTGGCGTTCTGGGCAAACAGCTCGAACTGGTCACTGTTGACGATGCTTGCGAACCCAAGCAAGGTCCCGTCGCAGCCAACCGTATCGTGAATGACAAGATCCACTATGTTGTCGGTCACGTTTGTTCGGGTGCAACCATCGCGGCCACCGATATCTATAACAACGAAGGCGTGTTGATGGTAACTCCATCGGCAACAGCACCTGCTGTTACCGACGGCAAAGGCTACGAAATGATCCTGCGCACCATCGGTCGCGACGATCAGCAAGGCCCAGCCGCTGCCAAGTTCATTCTGGAACAGATCAAGCCCACTAAAGTTGCCGTCCTGCACGACAAACAATCCTACGGCCAAGGTATTGCCGCTTCGGTTCGTTCCGAACTGCAAAAAGCCGGTACCGAAGTTGCCCTGTTTGAAGGCATTAACGCGGGCGACAGCGATTACTCCGCCGTCATCACCAAGCTGAAATCCACCGGCGTGGACTTCGTGTACTTTGGTGGCTACCACCCTGAAATGGGCCTGCTGCTGCGTCAAGCCGCTGAGCAAGGCGTGAAAGTCCATTTCATGGGTCCAGAAGGCGTGGGTAACCCTGACATTAATGCGATTGCCGGCAAAGCCGTTGAAGGCATGCTGCTGACCTTGCCTGCGGACTTCTCGCAAGATCCGGACAACCAGGCCATCGTCCAGGCTTTCAAGGACAAGAAGCGCGATCCTAGCGGCGCGTTCCAGCTGTCCGCTTACGCAGCCACGATTGCGATTGCCGAAGGCATCAAGGGCGCTGGCGAGGACGATCCAGTCAAAGTGGCCGACTACCTGCACGCCAACAGCGTGAAAACGCCAATCGGTCAAATCAGCTGGAACAAGCAGGGCGACCTGAACGACTTCAAATTTGACGTCTTCAGCTGGCACGCTGACGGTTCCAAGACCGTCTACGGCAAGTAATCCCTGATTCTTGCTCGTAAAAAAACCGGCCTTCGGGCCGGTTTTTTTTTGCACATCATTCTGGAGTTCTTGCGTTAAGTCCGCCAATCAGGGCCCTTGCTCAGGCTTCGATACGCAAGCCCGTATCACGATCGAACCAATGCAAAGGGTGGGGCGGCATGTAACCGATCTGGATGGCCTCGCCAATTTGAATCGGGTATTCACGGGTCTGCTCAATCGGGCAGCGCACGATAATGCGGTAATCGCCACAACCCAGATGAAGCAACTGCTCGGAGCCCAGAATTTCCACCATTTCCACTTGCGTGGTCACACCGGGCACATGCAGCTTGATGTGCTCTGGTCGTATACCCAGGAACACCTTGCGACCACGTACCGCAGCAGGCACCATCTCTGGGCCAAACTGTACAGGCTGACCATTGTCCTGCTTGATCTGGCCTTGCTCATCGACCTGCACAGGCAGCAAATTCATGGGCGGTGAACCGATGAACGTGGCCACAAAGACAGAAGCAGGCTTCTCGAACACCTCGGCCGGTGTGCCAATCTGCTCGGGCATGCCCTGATTCATCACAATCATGCGCTCGGCCAAGGTCATGGCTTCAATCTGATCGTGTGTGACGTACAGGCTGGTGGTTTTCAGGCGGCGATGCAGTTTCTGAATTTCCAGACGCATCTGTACCCGCAGCTTGGCATCCAGATTGGACAGAGGCTCGTCAAACAAGAACACCTTGGGCTCACGCACAATCGCACGGCCCATGGCAACACGCTGACGCTGACCACCCGACAGTTGCCCAGGACGACGCTCCAGCAGGGCACCCAATTCCAGAATCGCAGCGGCGGCATTGACTCTTTGCTTGATCTCATCCTTGGAGAACTTACGGATCTTCAAGCCATACGCCATATTGTCAAAGACCGACATATGGGGGTAGAGCGCATAGTTCTGAAACACCATGGCAATATCGCGTTCCGCCGGTTCCAGATCATTGACCACTTTGCCGTCAATCAGCACCTGACCCGCGGTGACGGATTCCAGACCCGCCACCATACGCATCAAGGTCGATTTACCGCATCCAGAGGGGCCCACAATCACCACGAACTCACCGTCCTTCACGTCCACATCAATGCCGTGAATAACGACCGTCCCGTTCGGGTAGGTTTTCTTGACGCCTTCAAATCGTAAGCTAGCCATTCAATAAAGCCTGTAGAGAATTACTTTTCAGAGTCGATGAGACCTTTGACGAACCACTTTTGCATCAGCATCACCACCAGGGCAGGCGGGATCATGGCCAAAAGGGCCGTTGCCATCACCACGTTCCACTCGGTCACGCTGTCACCACCGGAAATCATGCGGCGGATACCGACCACGATCGGGTACATATCTTCTTTAGTGGTAATGATCAGCGGCCACAAATACTGGTTCCAGCCGTAGATAAACTGAATCACAAACAGAGCGGCAATGCTGGTCTTGGACAAAGGCAGCAAAACGTCTTTAAAAAACCGCATCGGGCCAGCGCCATCAATACGGGCAGCCTCGATCAATTCATCGGGTACCGTCAGAAAGAACTGACGAAACAGGAAGGTAGCGGTTGCAGAGGCGATCAGGGGCAGGATCAGGCCCCCGTAGCTGTCAAGCAACTGCAGGTCCGCCACGACCTTGTATGTGGGCATGATGCGCACTTCCACCGGCAGCATCAGGGTGATGAAAATCATCCAGAAAAACAGCATGCGGAAAGGGAAGCGGAAATACACCACGGCAAAGGCCGAGAGCATGGAAATAATGATCTTGCCAATCGCAATGCCCAGCGCCATCACCATACTGACCAGCAACATGCGTCCCACCGGCGGAGAGTTGGTAGCCGTACCCTGCAAGGCGGTGATGTAGTTCTCCACCATGTGCGAGCCCGGCCACAGCGACATGGGCGCGCGGGCCACTTCTGCGCTGGTCTGGGTGGAAGCCACAAAGGTGATGTACAGGGGCAGGGCGATCACGATCACACCCAGAATCAGGGTCAGATGCGTGAAAAAATCAAGAATAGGGCGTCGTTCAACCATGACTGTGTTCCTTGCTGCGCATCAGCTGTACGTCACTTTGCGATCAATATAGCGGAACTGAATCACCGTCAGCGCCACAACCACGGCCATCAGCACCACAGACTGGGCGGCTGAAGAACCAATATCCAGGCCACGGAAACCCGTGTTGTAGACACGGTAAACCAGAATCGAGGTGGCTTCGCCCGGCCCGCCCTGACTGACCACATCAATAATGGCGAAGGTGTCAAAGAAGGCATAAATAATGTTCACGACCAGCAGGAAGAAGGTCGTCGGGGCCAGCAAAGGAAACACAATGCCCCAGAAACGGCGCATGGGACCGGCACCATCCATGGCCGCGGCTTCAATCAAGGAGCGCGGAATGGCTTGCAGGCCGGCCAGGAAAAACAGGAAATTGTAAGAGATCTGCTTCCAGACCGAAGCGATCACCACCAGCAACATGGCGTCATTGCCATTCAAGCGTGGATTCCACTGAATGCCATGCTCCAGCAGGAACACGGCCACAATCCCCACGGAAGGGGAAAACAGGAACAACCACAACACCCCGGCTACCGCCGTTGCCACGGCATATGGCCAGATCAGCAAGCTGCGGTACAGCAGGGCACCCCGTATCACCCGGTTCGCCATCACGGCCAGAACCAGCGCCACCACCAGGCCCAGTACCGACACGGCAAGCGAAAATACTGCCGTCGTCTTGAACGAGGCCATATATTCCGAGCTGCTGAACAGCTCGGCAAAATTGTCCAGGCCTACAAACTGCGAAGACAGGCCAAAGGGATCTTCCAAATGAAAAGCCTGCCACAGCGCTTGTCCGGCAG
The DNA here is from genome assembly GCF_031844565.1 of Alcaligenes sp. AB3. Taxonomy (NCBI): domain Bacteria; kingdom Pseudomonadati; phylum Pseudomonadota; class Betaproteobacteria; order Burkholderiales; family Alcaligenaceae; genus Alcaligenes; species Alcaligenes sp. AB3. The sequence continues at coordinate 1,022,541 of NZ_JAUZVM010000001.1, read as the reverse complement.
GCAGGAAAAAGAAGATCAGGGTAATGGCTAGCTGCGGAGCAAGTAGCAAATAGGGCAGTGTCTTATGACGAAAGACGACACGTTTTTCCATAGGTTTGCGCGCAATGGGAAGGGAGCGCCACCATCAGGGTGGACAGACTTCTAGTGAAACGAAAAGCGTATGAGCGGCTTGGACAAGATGGTGACAGTTTGCTGGCCTGAGGCCTAGACAAGACGCCGTCCGCACACTCATACGCTCGATTGTAAACCACCCGCGCAAGGCGGGCCGGGCTTACTTCACGCTCTTTTCAAAGCGCTCCAGCAGTTCGTTGCCACGACTTTGCATGGCTTTCAAACCTTCTTCAGGGGTGACTTTGCCAGCAAAAATCTGTTCCATCACACCGTCTTCGATGTCACGAATCTGCGGCAAGGAACCCAGGCGAATACCACGCGAGTTCTCGGTGGTGCTGGCGTCCAGCTGTTTAACGGCAACGTCTGCGCCCACGTTCTTGGCGTAGAAATCGGAGTCCTTGGTCTTTTCAAAGCCCGCTTTGGTCACAGGCACATAGCCGGTGTCCTGGTGCCAGGCCGCTGCTTGCTCAGGGCTGGAGATAAAGTGGAAGAATTCGGTCACGCCCTTGTAGACATCATCGGACTTCTTGGCAAAGACCCACAGGGAAGCACCACCAATAATGGAGTTCTGAGGCGCGCCCTGTACATCGCTGTAGTAGGGCAGGCTGCTGGTGCCAAATTCAAATTCGCCGGTTTTGATGATGTTGGCGCGGTTACCACTGGAGCCGGTAAACATGCCGCACTTGCCGCTGGTAAACAGGGCATTGGCCGTATCACCACGACCACCGTAGGAGAAGGAGCCGTCCTTGGACATATCCGCCAGGAAGGTCAAGTGCTTCAGGAACAGCGGGTTATCCAGTTGCAGGCGGGCGCTGGGGCCACCAAAGCCGTTGTTCTCGCTGGCAAAGGGAATGTTGTGCCAGGCCGCAAAGTTCTCCAGCAAAATCCACGAGGGCCAGGACGAGGTGTAACCACACTCTTGGCCGGACTCACGCAGCTTCTTGGCGGCTTCGTGCAGTTCCTGCCAGGTCTTGGGTGGTTTCTCGGCATCCAGTCCAGCCTTCTTGAAGGCGTCCTTGTTGTAGTACAGCACCGGGGTGGAGCTGTTAAAAGGCATGGAAATCAGCTTGCCTTCGTTGGAAGAGTAGTAACCGGCAACCGCACCCAGAAAATCACCTGGATTGATGGGCTTGCCCACTTTCTCCGACATTTCCTGCACAGGCTGAATCGCGCCCTTGGCCGCCATCATGGTGGCGGTACCCACCTCGAATACTTGGAGAATATCGGGGGCATTGCCGGCACGGAAAGCGGCGACACCGGCGTTCATGGACTCGCCATAGTTGCCTTTATACGAGGCTTTAACCTGGTAGTCCGACTGAGATGCGTTAAAGTCTTTGACTAATGCATTAACCCGTTCGCCCAAGGCTCCTTCCATTGAATGCCAGAACTGAATTTCTGTGGCCGCTTGCGCAGTGCCGATAGAAGCAATCAGACCGGCTAGAGACAGAGCAAATAGTTTTGTTCGCATCAGGCTTTCTCCTGTATAAAAGGTGCCGCTAAGGTGTAGCAGGTTTTAAAACTCAAGCTTATGACTTGTTTATGACGCTCTCGTGAATGTATCCATGGGAGCGCCATATAAGCAATGACTAATTACCCTCAAACGCTAAGAAAACGTGTCAGAGGACAGATTTTTAATGGGAGCGATGATGAATCCACACGATACCTCTTTTAAGCTGGCGTTTATTGGCGCGGGCAATATGGCCAGTGCCCTGGCTGCCGGTTTGATTGGGAAACGCTGCGGCGGCTCGGACGTTTTGGCGATTGATATTTACCCGCCAGCCCTGGAGTCGTGGGCCCAGCAAGGTGTACAAACCGCGTATGAACCCGGCCCGGCCTTGTCCAAGCAGCGTATCTGGGTTTTTGCCGTCAAGCCCCAGGTCATGAAAGAAACTGTGCTGGCCTGCAAACCCTATCTGCAAGAGGACACCCTGGTGATCAGCGTGGCTGCTGGCATTCCAGCAACCGCCCTGGCAGACTGGCTGGGCGAACCCGGCAAGCCGTACCAACGTGTGATCCGCTGCATGCCCAATACCCCGGCCTTTATCGGCTGTGGCATTACCGGCCTGATGGCCCTTGAACAAGTGGATGAAAGCGATAAAGCCATTGCGCAGCAATTGTTGAAATCCGTTGGGGAAGTGGTCTGGGTTGAAAACGATGCCGCCATTGATGCCGTCACGGCGGTATCGGGCAGCGGTCCAGCTTACGTGTTTTTGTTCATCGAAGCCTTGATCAAAGCCGGTATTGAACAAGGTTTGTCCCCTGAACAAGCCCGTCAGTTGTCGCTGGCCACCTTGCACGGCGCCACCCAGCTGGCCACCCTGTCGCCAGAAGAGCCCTCAGTCTTGCGCGAGCGCGTTACATCCAAAGGGGGTACAACGGCAGCCGCTTTGAATATCTTTAATGAAGGCGGTTTTACACCTCTGGTGCAAAAAGCCGTCAATGCCGCCAAAGTACGGGCCGGTGAATTGGCCAAGGAGTTCTCCTGACACCGGGATTATTCCCTATAGCATCGCTAAAAATTGATATGGCGCAATAAAAAAGCAGTTAAAAAAGAGCAGGGGAGTTTCCAAGGGAGCTCCTCTTTTCTTTTATAAATAAGGCTTTTAGTATGCGGGCGGGTTTTGGAAACACCCTGTTAACATGCCGCGTTATTTTAAAAATGAATTGGCGGGGCGCTAGGGCTTATACGAAGTGACAAGTTTTAGGCGGCTCCCCCAAAATGGGTTCCCCTGGTGCAGAACAATGTAAACCCAAGCTCCAGAACAAGCACTTTCTAAAAAGCAATGCCGGTAGACCCCGGCCTCGGGAGACAGTTGCTATGACCTTTACTCGACGCTTTACCCCCGCTCTGACCGCTTTGGCCACCGTAATGGCCATGAGCACCGCCTATGCGGCAGAGACCATCAAAATTGGTATTCCTCAACCCATGACCGGCCCATCCACCCAGTACGGTGACCAGATCCAGGCCGGAGCCTTGACCGCGATTGACGCGATTAACGCAGCCGGGGGTGTCAAAGGCAAACAGCTGGAAGCCGTCCTGATTGACGATGCATGCGAACCCAAGCAGGCCGTGCCGGCGGCCAACCGCGTGGTGAACTCCGGTGCGAAATTCGCGGTGGCTCATGCTTGCTCAGGTACCACCGTGCCTGCCGTTAACATTTACGAGCAGGAAGGCATTGTGGCCATTACTCCCGGCGCCACCTCTCCCCTGGTAACCGACACCATCAAGCCCCATTACTTTTTCCGCACCATTGGGCGTGACGACCAGCAAGGTCCGTTCGCGGCCGATTACATTGCCGATGTTCTGAAACCCAAGACCATTGCCGTGCTGCATGACAAGCAGACTTACGGCTCGGGCGTGGCCACACAAGTGCGTGATGCCCTGAAGAAAAAGAACATGAACATTGTCATGTATGAGGGTATCAACGTCGGTGACAGCGATTATTCGGCCGTGATCACCAAGCTCAAGGGCGTGAACCCCGATCTGATTTATTTCGGTGGTTACCATGCCGAGCTGGGTCTGCTGCTGCGTCAGGCTCGCGAGCAAGGCATGACCAACACCTTCATGGGTCCGGAAGGCGTGGCCAACCGTGACCTGGTCGCCATTGCCGGTCCAGCCGTGGAAGGCTTGCTGGTGACCTTGCCAACCGACTTCACCAAGATGCCGGCCAACAAGGATGTGATGGAAAACTTCAGCAAATACAAGCGCAATCCTAACGGGGCCTTTACCTTCCCGGCTTACGCGGCCGTGCAAATTATTGCCGACACCATCAACGCAGTTGGTGAAGATTCGGCCAAGGGAGCCGACTACATGCACGCAAATGCGTTCAATACCGCCATTGGCAAGGTAGAATACGACGCCAAGGGTGATTTGAAGCATTTCGAATTTGCCGTTTTCAAGTGGGATAAAGAAGGTAACTTTGATCTAGTTGAGAAATAAGACTGGATGATGTGCCCCCGCTCTCTACGAAGAACGGGGGCATTGCTTTTGGATGCCCACAAAGCCTCAGAACAAAACGACGGACTCAACGGAAAAAAACAAGCATGTCTGATTTACTCCCTCAGATCGTGCAGCAGCTGTTCAATGGATTATCCTTGGGCGCTATTTATGCACTGATCGCCATCGGCTACACAATGGTCTATGGCATTATCGGAATGATTAACTTTGCCCACGGCGAGATCTACATGATCGGCGCGTATGTGGGGCTGGTTACCCTGACTGCGATTGGCGTAGGCTCGGGTCTGCCCATCTGGCTGATCATTCTTATCATGTTGCTGGTTGCCATCCTGGTAACCGCGGTTTACGGCTATGCGATTGAAAAAGTCGCCTATGCGCCGCTGCGTGGCAGCCCTCGGCTGGTTCCGCTGATCTCAGCCATTGGTATGTCCATTTTCTTGCAAAACTGGGTTGCCCTGGGCCAAGGCGCACGCGATATGGCTGTGCCCACACTGCTGTCCGGCTCCTTCCAGTTCAGCCTGGGCTCAGACGGCTTTACCGTCACCGCGCCTTATTCACGCGTCATGATTATCGTCGTGACCGTGGTGCTGATGATCATGCTCAGCCTCTACATCAAATACTCGCGTCTGGGTCGCGCCTCGCGTGCATGTTCACAAGACTTGCGCATGGCCAACCTGCTGGGTATCGACACCAATAAAATCATCTCCTTCACCTTTGTCATCGGCGCCATGCTGGCTGCCGTGGGCGGTGTGCTGATTGCTACCGCCATTGGCAAGCTGAACCCCTTCATTGGCTTTATCGCCGGCATCAAGGCCTTTACGGCCGCCGTGCTGGGCGGTATTGGCAGCATCCCTGGCGCCATGCTGGGCGGTGTCTTGCTGGGTCTGGCAGAAACCTTTGCCGCTGCCTTTATTTCATCGCAGTACAAGGACATCGTGGCCTTTTTACTGTTGGTCTTTATCCTGCTGTTCCGCCCAACGGGCCTGCTGGGTAAACCCGAGGTGGAGAAAGTCTAATGATGAACCGCTTTAGCAATGCATTTATCGCCGCTGTCTTGGCAGGCATTATTGTGGCTCCCGTCTTTGGCCTGCAAATTGTGCGCGCCGGGATGAACACCCACCTGGAAAGCGATTGGCAAATCATTCTGATCGGTATGGCACTGGTCTTTGTGGTTCAGCTGATCCGTCCTAGCATCAATCGCACCAAGGTACGCGAAAGCCGCTGGACCTTGCCCAAACTGAGCATGCAGCACAAGAAGATCCTGCTGTACATCGTGATCGCTTGCGCCGTGGTCTGGCCCTTTTTTGGTGGTCGTGCCCAGGTGGACATCGCCACTCTGGTACTGATTTACATCATGCTTGGTCTGGGGCTGAACATTGTGGTGGGCTTTGCCGGCCTGCTGGACCTGGGTTTTGTGGGCTTTTACGCCGTGGGTGCCTACACCTACGCCTTGCTCTATCACTACGCAGGCTGGGGGTTCTGGGAAGCGCTGCCACTAGCCGGTGGTATGGCTGCCCTGTTTGGCTTCCTGCTGGGTTTCCCCGTGCTGCGTTTGCGTGGCGACTATCTGGCTATCGTCACCCTCGGTTTTGGTGAAATCATTCGCCTGTTGCTCATCAATATGTATGAGCTGACCGGCGGCCCGGACGGTATTTCCGGTATTCCCAAGCCAACCGTATTTGGTTTCCCCATGGCGCGCCGTGCACAAGAAGGGCAGACCACGTTCCACGACTTGATGGGCTGGACCTTCAGCAACCAGGACGTGGTGGTGTATCTGTACTTGATGGCACTGGCCTTGGCCCTGATTACCTTGCTGGTCTCCAGCCGCGTGGTGCGCATGCCCATTGGCCGTGCCTGGGAAGCCCTGCGCGAGGACGAGATTGCCTGCCGTTCGCTGGGCCTGAACCCCACCACCATCAAGCTGTCCGCCTTTACCATGGGCGCCATGTTTGCCGGTTTTGGTGGTGCTTTCTTTGCCGCCCGTCAGGGTCTGGTCAACCCAGAGTCCTTCACCTTTATCGAATCCGCCTTGATCCTGGCCATCGTGGTGCTGGGTGGTATGGGTTCACAAATCGGCGTCATTCTGGCGGCCATTGTGCTGACAGTGGTTCCTGAATTGGCCCGAGAGTTCGCGGAGTATCGGATGTTGATTTTTGGTCTGGTCATGGTGGCCATGATGGTTTGGCGTCCACAGGGCTTGCTGCCTGTGCAACGTCCTCATGTGGAGTTGCGTACATGAGCCCATTACTCCAAGTATCAGACCTGTCGATGCGCTTTGGTGGTTTGCTGGCGGTAGATTCCGTCAGCTTCGATGTGGCTAAAGATGAAGTCTTTGCCATCATTGGCCCCAATGGCGCCGGTAAAACCACGGTATTTAACTGTGTAGGCGGTTTTTACAAGCCCACTTCCGGTTCCGTCACCCTGGAAGACGAGCCCATTCACGGCTTGTCCAGCCACAAAGTGGCTCAAAAAGGCCTGGTGCGTACCTTCCAGAACGTGCGCTTGTTCAAGAAACTGACCGTGCTGGAAAATCTGCTGGTCGCCCAGCACAGCCAGCTCAAGGCCGGCTTTCTGTCCGGCCTGCTGAACCTGTCGCGCTATAAGCAATCTGAGAAAGAGGCCAAGGAGCGTGCAGTCACTTGGCTGGACTTCATGGGCCTGACTGATCTGGCCAACCGTGAAGCGGGCAACCTGGCCTACGGCCACCAGCGCCGCCTGGAAATTGCACGTTGCATGATCACCCAGCCTCGCTTGCTGATGCTGGACGAGCCTGCAGCGGGCCTGAATCCCCAAGAGAAACGCGACCTTCAAGCGCTGATCGACCAACTGCGCCGCGAATTTGGCGTCGCCGTCCTGCTGATCGAGCACGATATGAGCCTGGTTATGGGCGTATCAGACCGGATCCTGGTAATGGAATATGGCAAGCCCATTGCCACCGGCCTGCCTGAAGAAGTGCGCAATGATCCGCGCGTCATCAAAGCCTATCTGGGGGAAGAATAAGTGCTGAAGCTGGACTCCGTATCTACCCATTACGGCGCTATTCAGGCGCTGGATCAAGTTAGCGTGGACGTGAATCAGGGCGAGATCGTCACCCTGATTGGCGCGAACGGCGCTGGCAAAACTACCTTGCTCATGACCGTATGCGGCTCGCCCCGAGCCAGCTCGGGCAGCATCAGCTTCATGGGCGAGGACATCACCCAAGCCGACACGCACCGCATCATGCGCAAAGGCATCGCCATCTCTCCCGAAGGGCGTCGCGTCTTTCCAGACCTGACCGTGTCGGAAAACCTGAAGATGGGCGGTTTCTTTCTGAACCGCAGCGAGATCGAAGAAGGGGAGGAGCACGTCTACAAACTGTTCCCCCGCCTGAAAGAGCGCTCTGCGCAGCGTGCTGGAACCATGTCAGGTGGCGAGCAGCAAATGCTGGCCATCGGCCGCGCCCTGATGAGCAAGCCGTCCTTGTTGCTGCTGGACGAACCTACGCTGGGCCTGGCCCCGCTGATCATTGCGCAGATTTTTGACATCATCCGCACCATTCGCGATGAAGGCGTAACGGTATTCCTGGTGGAGCAGAACGCCAACAAGGCCTTGCAAGTTGCAGACCGTGGCTATGTGCTGGAAACCGGGAAAGTGGTGATGCAGGATACCGGCGCCAATCTGCTGGCGAATCCGGATATTCGGAAGGCGTATTTGGGGGCTTAAAAGCCAGCTTATACAGCCTTGAAGTCGTACAGCAGGACGTATCTTTCAAGTACCGCTTGAATTTATGCGCTAAAAAAAACCTGAATCCCAGCTTGCGCTGGATTCAGGTTTTTTTATTCGGCTTATACGTCAGGACAAGAGCACAGGCAACTAAGCTAAAAGCCATATTCATTTGCCGCTAGTCTTGCTTCAAATGTCAGTGGGCTACCACCGACTCATCCCCTGAGAGCTTGTATCGCTAGCCGTGATACAGCTTAATCCTTCAACAGACCTTCACCACGCAAAGCGGCCTTCACCCCTTCGTTCTGCTCCATACGAGCAAAGAAAGCGTTCAGATTCTTCATGCCCGACAGGTCCAGCTTCATCAGTGCAGCCCAGCGCAGCACAACGTACAGGTAAGCATCGGCCACAGACAAGGAGCCCGACAGGGTTTCTTTGCCTTCCAGGTGCTTGTCAATCACGCCCAGCTGCTTGGTCAGCAAAGCAGCGGTCTTGGCTTTGACCTCGGCCTGTGTCGCTTCCTGATCAGCGTAGCGATGCACACCGAACACCACACCCACGTTGCGGTGGATTTCGGCGTTCAGGAAGGCCAGCCAGCGGCGCGCTTCAAAGCGTTGTTCGATGGTGCTGCCCAGCAGATTGGCCTGGGGGTTCTTCTCATTCAGGTATTCCAGAATGGCGATGCTTTGGGTCAGGACCAGATCACCGTCCACCAGAACCGGCACAGCGCCGTTGGGGTTCAGTTTCAGGAATTCTTCTTGTTGCAACTCGTCGCGGCTGACGCGCTGGGATTCAAACGGCTTGCCTATCCACTCCAATGCAATGCGGGTCACCAAAGGACAAGCACCAGTCATGTAATACAGTTTCATAAGTTCTCTTTCCAAAAGTGCGCTAAACAAAAATGGCGCGAGCTTGTCGCGCCACTCCAAAACAATTAAGGCTGCAAATGTCGCGCCAGGAACCGCTCCATGCGCTCGTAAAACTCGAACTTGTTCTCGTCGTTGTGGAAACCGTGGCCTTCGTTATCCTTGACCATGTACTCCACATCCACACCACGCGCCTTCAAAGCATCGACCATCTGATCGCTTTCTGCCTTGTTCACCCGCGGGTCATGTGCGCCCTGGGCAATAAATAGCGGTGTGCGGATCTTGTCGGCGTGCAAAACGGGGGAGTTGGCTTCCAGCAGCTCCTTGTCCTTCTCCGGATCACCTACCATAGCGTGCATTTTCACCAACAACGGTTTCCAGTAGGGGGGAATCGTGTTCATGAAAGTCAGCAAGTTGGATACACCCACATAATCCACCGCCGCAGCGTACAAGTCCGGGGTTTTGACGATACCGGCCAAGGTCGCGTAACCCCCGTAGCTGGCACCGTAAATGGCAATGCGCTTGGGGTCGGCAATCTTTTGATCGATCAACCACTGAACGCCATCAGTAATGTCGTCCTGCATGCTCAGCCCCCATTGCTTGAAGCCCGCTTCCCAGAACTTGCGACCATAACCTGTTGAGCTGCGGAAGTTGATCTGCAAGACAGCGTAGCCACGGTTGGCCAGGAACTGCACTTCGGGGTTAAAGCCCCAGTAGTCACGCGCCCAAGGGCCACCGTGCGGATTGATCACGACGGGTAGATTACGGCTGGGCACACCCAAAGGCAGGCTCAGGTAGCCGTGGATCTTCATGCCATCGCGCGCCGTAAATTCGATGGGATGCATGACCGCCATATCGCTTTCTGGCAAGGCGCTATTGATCACAGCCAGCTTGTGCAGGCTGTTGCTGTCCACGTCGTAAAGATAGCGTGAGCCTGGATTGCGGTCGCTGTAGCTGGCCACAATCATCTTCTTTTCATCGCGCGTCATGGACTGAATGCTGATCTCGTAGCCCGGCAGTTGGCGCGCAATTGCCGCGTGGATCTTCTCGCTATGCTCGTCAAAGAAATGCTGACCAGGCTTGTCGGTGTAGTAATCCACCGACGTCAGCACCTGGCGCAAGCGGGAATAGCCAGCCCCCATCAGATCGTGGCTGGGCAATTCATAGATTTTTTCTTCCTCGTCCGGCTTGGCGGGGTCAATCAAGACCAAAGCCAGAGTGTCACGACCACGATTGCTCAAGGCGTAAAAGCGCTGATTGTCGGCGTGGAAGAAAAGGGGGCTGACGTCAGTGCGGAAGTCCGTTTGCAAAATGCTGCGGAAGGGCTCGGATTCGCTGTCGCGGTAACGTAGTTCGGAATCTACGCCGGAGATCGAAATCGCCAGACGCACACGTCCTTGATGGTCCGTGCTCCAGCCCAGCACATCACCGGGGTTCTCGGCAGCCAGGGTGCTTTCGCCGGTCAGGACATTCACCTTGTAGACATCAAACACCTCCGGGTTGCGCCCGTTGTGCGATACCAGAATATGCTCCGGATCGTCCGGCAAATCGTCCTGCACACCGGCGCGCACACCTTCCAATGGTGTCAAATCGGTGACTTTGCCCGTGATCACGTTCACAGCCAGCACGTGATAGTTCTCGTCGCCATTGACATCTTTGGCGTAGATAACAGTCTCGTCGCCTTTCCAGAAGTATTCGGCAATATCGCGCTGGTGTTCGGCGGTAACACGACGGGGCTCACCTATCGGTTCACTGCCTTTCAACTCTTGCACAAAGATATTCTGACGGGCTGGGTTGCCGTCAATTTTGACGGGCTCCATAAAGCCGATCATGCGCCCCTGGTCCGAAATCCGGAAACCGCTGCGTTTGGGATTCTGGAAAAAATCCCGAATGTCGTACAGTGGGGGAGTTGTGCTAGCGACGTTATCCGGTATCAGGGCGTGAGCGCCCAAAGAGAGCAAGAGGGACAAGAGCATAAGCAATAACCTATAAAACAGGGTTATGAGGGTGAGACCAAGGACAAGCCCGCATCAATCCCATTACTATATCGGATCGTGGTCCCCGGAAAAGGTAAGAACCCTCTGAAAATAGGGACAGAATGCCAAGGACAGCTCAGGACAAGGACAGGCATGACTTCTTTGACTCGTATCGTTTTTCTGGATAGGGAAACACTCTCAGACAGCGTAGCGCTGCCACAGGTTCCCTTTAAGCATGAACTGCAAGTTTACGGACGTACGGCGCCCGATCAAGTAGCCGAACGTATTGCGGATGCCGAGATTGTCATCAGCAATAAAGTGGCGCTGCGACGCGGGCATTTGCAGGCTGCGCCCAATTTGAAAATGATCGCACTGGCCGCCACCGGTAGCGACAATATCGACCTGGATGCCGCCCGCGAACGCCAGATTGTGGTCAGCAATATCCGCGACTACGCCGTGCGTAGTGTTCCGGAGCACGTTTTTGCGCTGATCTTTGCCTTGCGTCGCAATATCTGCGCCTATCGCCAGTCCGTCAAGGAAGGCCGCTGGCAAGAAGCTCAACAGTTCTGTTACTTCGACTATCCTATCCGCGATCTGGCCGGCTCCACCCTGGGGCTGATTGGTTCGGGCTCCTTGGGGCAAGCCGTTGCCACCATGGGCCGCGCCCTGGGCATGAAGGTCATCTTTGCCCAGCGCCGTGGCCAGACCATCGTCAGCAATGCGGACGACCGCTTGCCCTTTGAGCAAGTACTGGAACAAGCCGACATTCTCTCCCTGCATTGCCCCCTGACTGCAGAAACGCAGAACATGCTGGGCATGGCCGAATTCGAGCGCATGGCCCCACGCCGTCCCTTGCTGATCAATACCGCCCGTGGCGGGCTGATCGACAATCAGGCACTGGAGCACGCCTTGCGGCAAGGCTGGCTGGGTGGCGCAGGCATTGATGTGTGCACGCCCGAGCCGCCGCCTGCTGACCATATCCTGATGCGCTTGTTAGACTTACCCAATTACATTTTGACGCCGCACATAGGCTGGGCCAGTCAGGAAGCCATGCAAGCCCTGGCAAACCAGCTGATCGAAAACATTGCGGCTTTCCACCGTGGCGAAGCACGCCATACGCTGTAGATAATGACTGATTTAAGCTCCTATCAAGCCAATTTCTCCCTGACTGGCCGCTGCGCTCTGGTGACTGGCTCTTCTGCTGGTCTGGGCCTGGAAATCGCCCGTGCCTACGCCGCCCATGGCGCCCATGTGATTCTGCATGGCCGCAACGCCAGCAAACTCCGGCCGCTTGCCGAGGAATTGAAAGCCGCTGGTGCCCAGGTCGATACCTGGGAGCACGATCTGGCCGATCTGGACTCCTTGCCCGATTCCTACCAGACCCTGTGCCAGCGCGTCGGCACTCCCGACATTCTGGTGAACAATGTAGGCGTGCGACTACGCAGCCGCTTGCAGGACGCCGATTGGGACGATATTGAGCACCTGCTGCAGGTAGACCTGCTGGCCACGCTGAAACTTTCCAAATATGCGGCCCAGGCCATGCTGAAAGCTCAAACCCGCCAAGGCCGTATTGTGACCTTGACCTCCATTGCAGGCCCGCTGGCTCGTCCGGGCGACGCCATTTACCCCGTCGCCAAGCAGGGACTGGCCGGTATGGTACGTGCACTGGCAGTAGAATTTGGCGGGCAGGGCATTACCAGCAACGGCATCGCCCCCGGCACCTTTGCCACGGAAAGCAATGCGGCGCTGGCCCAGGATCCGGTCAAAGGCCCCCTGGTGGTAGGCCGCAATCCCTTGGGGCGCTGGGCCCAACCGGATGAAATCCGCGCTGCTGCTGTATTCCTGGCCTCTCCGGCTGCTTCCTATGTCAATGGCCATATCGTGGTTGTAGACGGCGGATTCTCCATTACTTTCTGATTTTTCCTGATCATGCCGCTACCTCGTCCCATCCGCATCGCGATCAATGGCTATGGCCGCATCGGTCGTTGCCTGTTGCGCGCCATTTACGAGTCCCCACGACGCCAGGAGTTCGATGTCGTCGTCATCAACGAGCCCGCCACAATTGCCACCATGGCCTACCTGACGCGCTTTGATTCGACCCACGGCGTGTTTCCGGCGCAGGTAGAGCACAACGAACACGAGCTGATTGTGGGTGGCAAAGCCATCCGCGTGCTGCATGAAACCGACCCCAACGCCATAGACTGGGCGGCGCTGAACCTGGACATGCTGATCGAATGCAGTGGTGCCTTTGGCAGCCGCGCGCAGTTACAACAATTTCTGGACGCCGGTTGCCCGCGTGTGCTGCTCTCCAATCCGGGTAATAGCGCTCAGGATGTGGATTTCACCGCCGTATTGGGCATTAACCACGAGCAGTTGCAAGGCGACGAGTTGATTGTCTCCAACGCTTCCTGCACCACCAATGCCATCATCCCGGTTCTGGCTGAACTGGATAAGACTTTCGGCATACGCCACGCCTTTTTAAGCACGCTGCACTCGGTAATGAACGATCAGCCCATGATCGACGGCTACCACAGCAGCGATCTGGCCCGTACCCGTTCCGCCTTGCAGTCCATGATTCCGGTTTCTACCGGGCTGGCCACGGGGGTAGAGCGCCTTTTGCCGCAACTAAAAGGCAAGGTCCAGGCCAAGTCGATCCGCGTGCCCATCTTGAACGTGTCAGCCATTGATCTGATGGTCAATCTGGAGCGCGACACCAGCCGGGACGAAATCAACCAGCTGTTCCAGAAGGCGGCCCAGCAATGGCCGGGGATTCTGGACTACTCCGATCAGGCCCATGCCTCGATCGACTTCAATCACAACCCGCACTCGGCCGTGGTGGACGGCTCGCAAACCCGCACCAACGGAGACGGGCTGGTCAATATGCTGGTCTGGTTTGATAACGAATGGGGGTTTTCCAACCGCATGCTTGATATTGCCTGTGTGTGGGCTGCGCGCTTTTTGCGCCAGCCGTGAACACCCCATTTTCACATTGAACTGTCTTCCGAATTCTTACAGGAGCCATGATGAGTACGACACGTATTGAACAGGATTCCATGGGAACCATTGAGGTTCCCGCCGACCACTATTGGGGCGCGCAGACACAGCGCTCGATCCAGAACTTCCCGATTGGCCGTGACCGCTTCCAGTGGGGCCGCAGCATGATCGAGTCGCTGGGCATCCTGAAAAAATCCACGGCCCTGGCCAACCTGGAGCTGGGCGAATTGCCCGACGAGCTGGCCCAGCTGATTGTCAAAGCGGCTGATGAAGTGATTGCAGGCCAGTGGGACACCGAATTCCCGCTGGTCGTTTTCCAGACCGGCTCTGGCACGCAAAGCAATATGAACGTGAACGAGGTGATCTCCAACCGCGCTATTGAACTGGCCGGTGGCGAGAAGGGCAGCAAAAAGCCCGTCCACCCGAATGACCACGTGAACCGCGGCCAATCCTCCAACGATACGTTCCCCACCGCCATGTACATCGCTGTGGGTCTGGAATGTCAGCGCCGCCTGCGCAAAGACGTAGGTCAGCTGCGCGACACCCTGGCCGCCAAAGCCAAGCAATTCAACAGCATTGTGAAAACCGGCCGCACCCACTTGCAAGATGCCACGCCCATCACACTGGGCCAGGAAATTGGTGCCTGGGTTGCGCAGATTGATTTCGGCCTGCAAACCGTGGACAAGGCACTGGACGGCATCTATCAACTGGCTATCGGCGGCACTGCCGTGGGTACGGGTCTGAACGCCCATCCCCAGTTTGGTGAGCGCACAGCCGCCCATATTGCCAAGATCACAGGCCTGCCATTCCAGGCTGCCGAAAACAAGTTCTTTGCGTTGTCGGCCCATGATGCGCTGGTGAACCTGTCCGCCTCCCTGCGTACCCTGGCCGGCGCCTTGATGAAGATGGCTAACGACGTGCGCTGGCTGGCCAGCGGCCCTCGCTGCGGGATTGGCGAGCTGCAAATCCCCGAGAACGAGCCCGGTTCCTCCATCATGCCCGGCAAGGTCAACCCTACTCAGTGCGAGGCGCTGACCATGGTGGCCGTGCAGGTCTACGGTAACGACGCGGCTGTGGGCTTTGCTGGCAGCCAAGGCAATTTTCAACTGAACGTCTACAAGCCTGTGATGGTGCACAATGTGCTGGAAAGCATTGCCCTGATCAGCGACGCATGCCTGGCTTTTGACGAGCATTGCGCCCAGGGTCTGGAACCTGTCATGGAAAAAATCCAGCACAATCTGGACCAGAACCTGATGCTGGTGACCGCCTTGAACCGCCACATCGGCTACGACAAGGCTGCCTACATTGCCAAGACCGCCCACAAAGAAGGCCTGACCCTGCGTGAGTCCGCCCTGAAATCCGGCTATCTAACGAACGAGCAATACGATCAGTGGATTGTGCCACTGGATATGACCCACCCAGGCTAAGCCTTTACCTGGGCTATGCTTGACCGTATTCGCCTCTTCACTGGGGCGAATACATCAACAGCGTGGTTCTTTGTCCCTATGAAAGAGTAGGGGAGTGTCTCATCCCAGCTATCCGTCTTTCACTGCCTTATGCGTATAAAGAAAACCTTCAGCTTGTCCTCTGCATTGGCAGCCACCGTATTGGGCCTGGCTGCAGCCCTTGCCCCGCTATCCGCTCAGGCACAATCTGAACCTGTTCCTGCCATCAGCGGACCGGCTGTGTCGGTCGAGACCCTGGCCAGCGGGCTGGAGCACCCTTGGGCCCTGGCTTTCTTGCCCAACAATGCCGGAATCCTGATCACTGAACGCCCTGGTCGCCTGCGGGTTTGGACCCAGGAAAACGGCCTGTCTGAACCGATTGCCGGGGTTCCTAAAGTCCACACGCAAGCGCAAGGTGGGTTGCTGGATGTGGCTCTGGCCCCGGATTTTTTCCGTAGCCGCCGGATTTATCTGGCGTATGCCGAGCGACGCGATAAACAACATTCCGCCACCACTGTCGGCTATGGCGTGCTGTCCTCAGACCTGAAACGCATCGACGCCTTCCGCCCGATTTTCCGCCAGGAACCCGCCTTGTCCACCGGGCAGCACTATGGCGTGCGCATGGCCTTTGATCCGGGTGGACGAGATCTGTACATCGCCCTGGGCGAGAACAACCAGCCCGCGACCGCCCAGCAACTGGATCATCTGCAAGGCAAAGTCGTGCGTATCCGTCCGGATGGCATGGTCCCACGCGACAACCCCTTTCGCAGCCTACGCGGTGCCAGGGCGGAAATCTGGAGCTACGGCCATCGTAATCCGCAGGGCATGGCCTGGAATCCCTGGACGAATGAACTGTGGGTGGCTGAACATGGTCCGCAAGGCGGCGATGAGCTGAACCGAATTCAATCAGGTGCCAATTATGGCTGGCCCTTGCGTACCGAGGGGCAAGGCTACGACGGCAAACCCATTCCCAACGCCAGTTCCACACCGATAGAGGGCCTGACTGAACCCTTGCACTACTGGTCAGTCTCGCCCGCGATCAGCGGCATGGCTTTCTATAACGACGAACGCGTCCCGGACTGGCAGCACAGCCTGTTTGTGGGAGCCTTGAAAGAACAAGCCTTGATTCGTCTGCAATTTGACGAAGAGGACGGCCATATCGTCGGAGAAGAGCGCTTGCTGCAAGACTTGAAACAGCGCATCCGGGATGTACGTGTTGGGCCAGACGGCGATATCTATGTGCTGACCGACGAAAACGACGGCCAGCTTCTGCGCATTCAGCCCAAGTCTTGAACCCTTAAGCCGATTTACGACTGCGTGTCGCCATAAAGCTGGGCAAGTATTTCTCGATCTCAAAGCGCGGGGCGGGGTGCATTTCTTCGATGTAACCGACTAGATGCAAGCCCGCTTCCAGCTGTCCACCAATCTGCTGCGCCAGGGAATGCCCAAAAATCAAGGGCTCCATGCGAGCCTGCTTGGCTTGTAGTGCGTCGGCATCCAGGCTGCTCAAATCCGAGTAGGGCACGGTGAAGGTAGGGCGAATCAAGCCCTGCTTGGCGTAGCTGGGGTCCCGGTCCGCAATAAATACAGCCGGATTGAAGAAACTGGACAGCAAATGCCCGCCCGGACGCAGAACGCGGGCGCATTCTTTCCACACCAGGCTAATGTCAGGCACATACTGATTAGAGACCGGGTGCAAGATCAGATCAAAACTCTCGGACGCAAAGCGCGACAAATCGCACATATCGCCTTGTTCAATCTGCAAGGACAAGCCGTCACGCTCGGCCACCAGGCGGTCTTTGTCCAACTGTCCGGCAGACAGATCGAACACCGTTACCTTGGCCCCGGCAGCGGCCAGAATAGGCGCTTGCTGGCCACCGGCACTGGCCAGACACAACACAGATTTGCCTTGAATATCCCCCAGCCAATCGGCAGGCACAGGGGAGGGCAGCAAATGCACTTGCCATTGCCCGCGACGGGCCTGCTCAACCTGCTCGCTGCTGACAGGCAGGGACCAGGGGCTTTCGGTTTGCGCCTGTTTGTCCCAGGCACGGGCATTGTGGTTGAGTAAAAAGGAATCTGACATACCTGCTTCTTTTGGAATGGCTATCGCTGTATTGAAACACAGTCATCTTGCATCCAGCAGCGCGCAGGAGATTTTTTTATGCCTTCAGGCTCTAAGCAGCCCATCAAAACCCTGCTTGAGGACATAAAAAAGGCCGTCTCAACGACGGCCTGCGGAGACTGAAAAAAATCAGCTCAATTACTTGATCAGGGTCACTGGCACATTTACCAGGCTCAGCACCTTGGTGGTCACCGAACCCAGAACCAGGCCGGGCAGAGCACTCAGGCCACGCGTACCCATCACAATGTGATCGATCTGATTCTTTTCCACATATTCTTTGATCGTCTGGGCAGCGTTACCGGCAATAATGCTTTCCTTGATCTTCAGGGTCGAACCGGCCAGCACGGAACGAGCAGGCAAGAGCGCATTGCTACCTTCATCTTGGTAGTAAGCCTGTAGCACATCATCCGAGAAAAAGCGTTTGACGTTGCCCGACACGATCGGTGTAGGAACAGCCAGCACGTGCAAAGTGGCTTCTGGTTTGCCCGTTAGGATGTCAACCGCCGTTTTCAAAGCACGTGTGGAAGCATCAGACCCATCGACAGGAACGAGAACATTAAGCATGAAGACCTCTTGTAGTGTGTGAACTGTTTAAGTATGAAGCACTAACTTCTACTAGGACATTACAGAATAAGCGCGCGGACCAGCTTGATCAGCATCAAGACCCACCGCTATTTGTGAAAGGCTGTTCTATCATAACCGTATGATCACGATGTGGATGCCATATCGTCCCGTTTATGTGCGGAAAAATGCAAGCGCAGCACCCACTCCACACTCCCGTTTCTTGCGCCCGTTTTACTTAGGAGATCCCCCTCATGAGCTTGAAGCAGCTACTGGTCTGTACGGCCTTGTTCAGTGCCGGTTTCAGTGCCCAGGCGGCCGAGGCCAGCTTTGACTCGGTCAAGGATGTGCTGACCAGAAATGCTTGTCTGTCCTGTCACACCGTAGACAGAAAAGTAGTCGGTCCCGCGTACAAGGACATTGCTGCCATGCGCAAGGATGATCCAGCCAACGCTGAAGTGATTGCCCAGCATATCCGTCAAGGCAGCAAGGGGGTTTACGGCCCTTTGCCCATGCCCGCGAACCCGGCCATTTCCGACTCGGACATCAAGGCGGTAGTGGACTGGATCATGGCGGGTGCCCCCACAGAATAAACAGGGCGAGCGGCATCCTGAAGCACGGTCATCTGAGGATGGCCGTTTTTATTGGCCACTTGTATCCACCATCGGGACATGAATTTTTGCAAAGACATCCTCAATACGCCCATCCATATGGATACAGGGCTGTTCCTTTGACTCAAGCGGCAAGGTTTGGGTCTGGGCAAAAAAGCGGGCAGGGGTCGTGCCTACCGTACGACGAAACATGGTGATAAAGGCACTTAAACTTTCGTAGCCCAAATCCTGAGCTGTCATCGTCACCGAGGTTCCATTCGCCAGTTTCTGCAAGGCAATAGAACTATCCCAATGTTGCAGCCAGCGGCCAAAAGACATGCCGGTTTCGCGCAAGAACAGGCGCCCCAAGGTACGAGTACTGACCCCAACCATAGCCCCCCATTGCTCCATGCTCAATTTCAACCCTGGACTTTGTGCTAACTGATCAATCAAGCGTTTCAAACGACGATCACTAGGCATAGGCAAGTGCAGAGATTTTTTGGGGCTCAGAGCCAGCTCATCCATCAGTACCGCGACCAATCGCGTATGGCGCAGTTCGTTCTCCGGCGCGGGGTTGGATGACGGCAGCAATCTCAGAATCAGCTCTCGCAACAGGGGTCGTGTGAACAGAACACCGCAAGCCTCCAGATTGGCAGGGGGCTGAGCCTCAATGTACAGATTCGCAACACTGGCTTGCTGGGTCGCCCGAGCAAAATGCATCACGCCAGCGGGTATCCAAATCGCACACTGAGGGGGCACAGCCCATAGCCCTTGCTCTGTCTGCACCGACATCAATCCTTTCAGAACATACAGCAGCTGGTTCTTGCGATGTTTATGCGGCTCGGTATCGCCAACAAAGCTCAGCTCTACCTGCAAGCCCGTCACAGGTAAAGCAACCTGGTCCAGGTAATCCTGGACGGTAATAATGGCATCTTTCATTCAAGGGTCGCAGGCGTGCTTGAGACAGCTCACCGTAACACAAGGCGGCGCCGTGAAATTGCGGCTGACGGCCATTTACTATCGCAGTCCGGCCAAGTGTAGAGGCGTCTCAGTCCTACAACAGCACACGGCCATCGGCTCGCAACACACGACGTGCAAAATTCGCGAAACTCAGCGCCAGAACCTTTGGCTTACGCAAAAAATCCCGGGACTCTCGTGCCAACTCCGGCGTAATCTGCTTGATTGGGCCCATGGCTCTTGCACTCAATTGCATTTGTGCCGCGTGTTCCATCCACACTGCCAGCAGGCACGCCTCCTCAATGCTGCGGCCAGCAGTCAGCAAACCATGGTGAGCCAGCAAAATGGCATGTTTGCTACCCATGGCTTGGGAAATGATCTGTCCCTCTTCATCGCCAATCGGCAAACCGGGCCACTCAGGAAGAAATGCGCAGTCATCAAAAAGAGGGGTTGCGTCCATATGAGCCACAGCCAAAGGCTCTCCCGTCATGGACAAGGCGGCACATGCTGGCGGATGCGTATGGACAATTGCGTGAACATCGGGACGATTTGCATAGATCCAGGCATGAAAGCGCACCCCAGGATTAGGCATGTCACTACGTCCCAGAGGCTGTAACCGTTGGTCCACCTGCACCAAGGAGCTCGCACAGGCCTCGTCAAAGCCCACCCCAAAACCCAAGGTCAACATGTCCGTTGCATCAGGTGACAGCCGTGCCGTAATCTGTCCCGCCAAGCCACGCCAATGTCCTTCCTCGAACAGAATACGACACGCCAGGGCCAACTTCTCCCGCTCAGTCCAGGAACCAGTATTCAAGGCTCCCATCTCTTGATTTACCTGGCTGGCAATCTGGTTTTTCTCTTGAATCTTCATCGTTAATGCCTTGCTATGCAGGCCAGAATCGCAGGATGGCTACCAGTGACTGGCCCAATGCACTGGTAACCGATCAGACAAGGCCGTTTAAACCGTTGCCACCACTTGAATTTCCACCAGAAACCCTTCGGCAAACAACGACTGGACACCCACAAGCGTACTGGTTGGCGGGACTGAGCCAGCTGGCCGTGCCTGGGTCAAGGCCTGAACCAGTTGTGCAGTATGGGCGGTGCAATCACCAACGATATAAATCGTCTCGCTAATTACCTCGGAGCGGGAGGTGCCTGCAGTCTGGAGCACGATATCGATATTGTTGTAGGCGCGCTCGAACTGGGCAAAAACATCGCCTGGAACCAGCTGACCATTTTCGTCCCAGGATAGCTGCCCCGAGGTATAAACCAAGCCAGCCTTGTTCAGCACTATGCCGTGAGACACCACTCCAGGCAGCTTGGGCAAGTTGTCAGGGTTAACTGCTTGTTTATTCTGCATTCGTACTCTCCTGTGCCGGGTCGTGGCGTTGTGACCCCAGGCCCGGATTAATGTTGATCACTTTGGCCTGGGTAAACTCCAGCAGCCCCTCCATCCCCAACTCAATACCGAAGCCTGACTGTTTACTGCCGCACTGAGGGATATGCGGCCCTAAATCAATATGCTGGTTGATCCAGACCGTACCCGCTTGCAACTGTTCGGCCACGTCCCTGGCACGCTCCAGATTGGAAGACCACACCGACGCGCCCAGGCCATACGGGCTGTTATTGGCCCGGGTTATAGCCTGAGCCAGGTCGCTATAGCGGATAATTGGCAGAACCGGACCAAACTGCTCTTCATCCACCAATCGCGTGCCATCTTCAATATCGAGCACCAGAGCAGGTGGTAGAAAATAACCGCCCCCCTGCGGCGCCGGCCCGCCACTCAAGACCCGCCCATGCTGTTGGGCGTCCTCCAGAAGGGCTTTCACCTTCTGGAATTGCTGCTCGTTTTGTAAAGGCCCCTGTGTGGTCTTTGGGTCCAGTCCATCGCCCAGAATCAGGCGCTGACATTCACTCCATAGCGCCTCGCTCAGGTCCTCATAGAGCGAATCAGGCACATAAAGACGTTTCAAGGCGATGCAAGCCTGGCCATTGTTAAAAAAGGCGGCTCGCACAATACCTGGGGCAATCTGCCTGGGGTCCGCATCATCAAGCACTACGCCAGGGTCATTGCCCCCTAACTCCAAGGTCAAGCGCTTCAGGGATTTGGCCGCATTGGCCATCACCTTGTAGCCAGTCGTGGTGGAACCCGTAAAAGAAATCTTCGCAACCTGAGGATGACTACTCAGCACATCGCCCAAGTCGTTTTGGTCCGTAACAATATTCACCACCCCTGCAGGCAGCGTCTTGGCAATAAGCTCACCCAGTCTCAAGGTACTCAGCGGCGTGCTTGCCGCCGGCTTGATAACCACGGTGTTGCCTGCCAACAAAGCATGAGGCACTTTGAAGGCCAGCAGCATCAGGGGAAAATTCCAGGGCGTAATCACGGCGACCACGCCCAAAGCTTGGCGTTGCAGATACGCGTGCCGGGTCGTGCTCTCTTCCAGGATCTGTGTCTCGATGCGGCACTGCGCTACGTACCGAAAAAATGCGGCGGTGCCATGCACTTCAGCCTGAGCATCCCGCAAGGGTTTTCCTTGCTCCTGAGTCAAGAGTCGGGCCAATTCCTGGCAGTGTTCCTCAATGAGGTCGGCAATCTTCAAAATCAAGGCACGCCGTACCAACATCGTGCTACGAGACCAGGCCGGGAAGCTACGACTGGCAGCTTCAATCGCCTGTTCCATTTGCCTGAGCGAGGCACGTGGACTGTTGACAAAAGGGCGACCCGTGCAAGGATTGATCACGGCCATGGTCTGATCGCCATCCACCAGGGCTCCGTCAATCAACATTTTGAACGTAGACGCTTGGCTATTCATCCGTCTGCTCCTCGGTGATGCCCTGGGCATGAGAGGAAAAGGAGAAAGGTGCCAAGATCTGCCGGATTGCTGCTCGTAAGCGGGTGGCGTCTTGCTCATTGCTGGCCCAGGCGATATAGCCATCAGGTCGAATCAATACCGCAGTCACGCGCTCCCAACCCTCACTGCGAACGCCCAATGAGCTGCGACACCACACAGCCCTCCAGCTCCCTGAGCACGCTATGCCATCGTCGTCATGCCCACTCAGGTCCAGCATCACATAGCATCCCTGTTCCAACAGGCCAAAGAGGCTTTTTCCGTCGGCCAGATCCTGATCGGCGGCACGCCGCCCCACCAAAGCATGAGCACCCGGAGCAGGCGGCGGGTAGGCCACGTTCAGGCCGGAGAGCCGCTCCGCCAGTGTTTTTTCCAAAGCGGGGGACTGCTTGATGAGCTTGTTCAAAAAGGAACGCAGTTCCATGCCTTCAACGGAGAAACAACTCATCAAGGCGGTTTGCGCCTGAGTGTGCTCCAGCAAATCTTGCCCGACGGGGTAACGTTCCTGATGGTAACTATCGAGCAGGGAGTCCGGCATCCAGCCATTGACCACAGCGGCCAGCTTCCAGCCCAGATTCATGGCATCCTGAATCCCGATGTTCAAACCCACACCTCCGGCTGGCATATGCTGGTGTGCGGCGTCACCCGCCAAAAAAACGCGATTTTTACGGTAGTTTTCGGCCTGGCGGCTGGTATTGCTATAGCGAGACAGCCAGGAGGGACTGTGCAATCCAAAATCTGTCCCAAATACGGCTCGGACTTTTTCGCGGAGTTCTTCCAAAGGCAAGTCACCTGGCCATGGACGATTCACATCGTCTGGCGACAGCCCCACCAAACGGTGCTGACCGTCAGGCAACTTCGCCACCATGGCCGTACCATTCAAGCCCCACTCACCGATCATGACGCCATCAGGCGGATCGGTCAGCGTGGCATCTCCCAGCCACCCCAACACCGTGGCGTCTGTTCCTGGAAACGCAATCCCAGCCTGTTGACGTACCGTGCTGCGCGTTCCATCGCAACCCACCAGCCATTGCGCGGTGACGACGTATTGCTCTTGATCGCTGTTTTCAATCCAGACCGACACCCCCTCCTGGCTCTGCTCAAAACGGCATACTTTTTCAGATCGGCGGATGTCAGCGCCCAGGGAGCGGGCACGTTCCTGCAAAATAGCGGTAATGCGTGCCTGTGGAATAGCCAGCGTATAGGCAAAGCGAGTATCCAGCCGCTTGAAGTCCAGGCGGTGTTCAAAAACGGCAAAATGTCCGCTGGGAATACGCACCGCCTGTGCAAGCATCTCGTGGTGCGCGCCACGCATGGCAAAGACTTCAATGGTTCGCGGATGAATCGTCAGAGCACGAGATTGGGGGCTGATGGCGGCTGTTTGTTCAATCAGCAAGGTTTGCACACCCGCCAGTTGCAACTCGCAAGCCAACCAGCAGCCAACCGGGCCGGCGCCCGAAATAATGACTTGATGTTCCACTGATGTCTCCTCGTTTTTTTGTAATCGTGGAGACATCATTGTTGATTAAAGACTTTCGGTCGGGATGCGCATAACGGACGAGTTCTAGCCTGAAACGGCCAAGATGACAGGACAGAGAAAGTACAAAATCGCTGAAAAGGGGGCTGCCCCCCGTAAACGCTGGCCAAAAAAATAGCCTGGGTTCGTGAGAATCCAGGCTATTTTTAGATGCTGTCTGCTATTCAGGGCGCATCATCTCGCTTCATCTTTTTAGCGTACTGCGATGGCTGGAAGCTCCAAGCCATAATCGCAACCAGAACCGCCATTGCCGCATGCAACATCCAGCCTGCCTGAAAGCCATTGCTGATCTCACGCAGTTGCACGCTAATCATGGGAAAGAGAGCCGCGATCGGAAAACCACCCCCTTGCATCAAGGCGCTCAATGTCCCGGCACGCGCCGCGTCGGGGAAATGATCCAGCGCCACCAGAAGCAGCAAGGAGAAGCAGCCGCCCAGACCGATGCCAATAATAATCGCCCACAGATACGGAGCCATGTCAGGAATATAGGCAAAGGCCAGGAAGCCCACGAACTGACACGCCAAGGCCAACCACACCCACATACGGCGATCCTTATTCTTGGCCGCCAAGGTAGGCAGGCCAAACGCAGCAATGGCTTGTGCCACCGACAGGACCGCCACCAGGCTACCGCTGGCTTCTGCCGTCCAGCCCCGGTCTTGATAAAACGTTGCCAGCCAGGTCACCAAAGAGGCATAGCCGCCGTTGATCAGGCCAAAGCACACAATCAAGGTCCAGGTGCGAGGACGCGCCAGCAAGGACAAGGAGGGCGGCGACAGATTCGCACCCGGTGCCTCACGCGGGACCACTTTCCAGGCAATCCACAAGGCAACGCTGATCGGCAAGGCCCAGAAAGCCAGGGCGATACGCCAGCTATCCGTCAAGGAGCTGACCCAGGGCGTAATCTGCGCGCCCAAGGCACCGCCGCCCATCAAGGTAGCTGAATAAACCCCGGTTACCTGGGCGATATGGCGCGGGAACTGCTCCTTGATCAGACCGGGCATGCCAGCCTGCAGCAGGGACACACCCAAACCACAGATCAAGGCGGTAGCGATCAGACTGGCTCCGTTGGGCACAAACCAGCGCAACACACATCCCAGGCACAGCAAGAGCAGGGAGGTAACCAAGACATGGCGCAGCGCCAGGACACGCCGCAAGGAGGGCATGCAGAAAGCCCCCAGCCCCATCACCATCATGGGCAGCAAGGTCAACCAGGCCAGGCTGCTTAAAGGCATGTTCAAGCCTTCAGCCACCTGCCTGGCCAAGGTACCGCTGGAGGTCAGAAAGGGGCGCAGGTTCAGCCCGACCAGAATGACAAAAGCCAGCCATAAACCTGGGCTGGCCTGAACGCCCGTCGACGACGGAGCAGTCTGAGTAGAAGACATAAAATCGTTATTGTTGTGATTAGAAGAAAAAACGGATGTCGACCCGGCGGGGGACTAGGGATTCGCCCCGGCCTGTTCCAGAATATGGGCCATCTCGGTCTGGCTACGTTGGCGTGCCAGGCTCAAGGGTAGAACACCCTGGCGATCCGGCAAGTTCACATCTGCCCCGGCCTTGATCAGCAAGCGCAGCACTTCCTGATGCTCCGGCCCCCCATCGGACAGCACAATCGCCTCGTGCAAGGCGGTCCAGCCCAGATAATTCACATGGTTAGGGTCTACGCCCGCTGCCAGCAACAAGCGCACGACATCAACATAGCCATGTTCGGCGGCCGGGATCAGCGCCGTACCGCCATAGCGGTTCACACTGCGCAGATCAGCGCCGTTTTCCAGAGTCATCCGCAGTATTTCCAGGCGACCCTCTGCGCCGGCAACCAGATAGGGGCTGTCGTGAATGGAGTCGGACTGGTTCACATCCGCACCCGCGCGTATCAACTGCCCGGCAATATCAATATGGTTCAACCAGGTCGCGCGCAGCAAGGGGCTTTGCCCTTGATCGTCGCTGACACTGACGCTGCCGCGAGCCCGTTTTTCTGACAGAATTTCGCGCACCTTGGCGCTATCGCCTTGTTCTACTGCTTCCAGCAATACAGTTTGCGAATACACGCTGCCACTTCCTAAGGCCAAGCTGATTGCCAAACCTGCCAGCAAGCTTTGCATTGTTGCGCTCATGCGCCTCCCCCGTCATGGCATCAGTCCACAGGACCAAACGTCTATAAATAGCATAGTTCGGCTTGGCCCAACACCGCATCATGGCCATAGCACCTATATTTTTTATGGATAAACCTGAACCGCTGCAGCAACATCCAGCTCCGGCTGCGACATCAGACGGTCCAGTTCATTGCGCAGATAGTTCAAAAATACGCGAGTTTTTTGCGGCATCAAACGTGAAGGCAACAAAGCCAGAATAGGGAAGGGCGCAAACTCCCAATCGGGCAAGACACGCTCCAGTTGAGCGCAATCCGGATCCAGGCGACGCTCCAGCAAGGACGAGGCGGTAATCCCCAGATCATGTACGGCCAGCTTGCGCATCATGATGGCGTTATTGACGGTGATCAATCCTTCAACCATCGCATCATAACGTTCCTGGTTCGGGCCGCGCAGGGACCAGATACGGTCTGGACCGGCAGGCCGGGCACAGATACAGGCGTGTCCCGCCAGTTCCGAGGGGTGTTTTGGCCGCCCCTTGCGATCCAGATAATTCCGGGTCGCATACAGCCCCAATCGAATCTGCCCAAGCATGGTAGCGACCGCACTGGAATCGGGCTGGGCGCCCACACGAATAACGCAATCGTAATTGTCCGACTGCAAATCAATAGGCCGGATCGTCAGGTCAAATTCCAGCTCGATATCGGGGTATTGCTGATTGAAGCCGCGAATGATGGACGGCATCAACACAATGCTGAAGCTGGCCGGCATGGAAACGCGCAAGCGACCTTTGGGGGTTTGTGCCACATCCAGTAGTTGTTCATGGGCCAGACGCGCTTGTTCAACCACGGCCAGGCAACGCTCGAAATACACTTGTCCGGCGTCCGTCACATCCACATTGCGGGTGCTGCGTTTAAGCAGAGCCACACCCACTTCTTTTTCTAGTTCACGAATACGGCGCGACACGGTGGAGACGGGCATTCCCAAGGCCTGAGCAGCACGGCTAAAGTGACGGGCGCGAGCCACTTCCACGAAGATCGCGATGTCATTGAGCAGGGGGCCGGCGATAATGGTACTCATTTGAATTGTTCCATGAATGGAAATACGTTTGCAATATTAAGGGTTTTTACTAGGTTTAGAAAGGCTCATACTCCATCTAACGATTCGCTAAACACAACAGCGAACCACCGAAAAACACACCGTAGATTTGGAGTAAATAATGAAAAACATCGCACGCGCAACTATCGCCAGCCTGATTCTTGGTGCAACCGCTTTGAGCGGCACTGCCATGGCAGCCACCAACAACGCCGCCACCGGTGAAAACCTGAACTACCCAACGATTCAATCGACCGACGCTCCGTTGAGCCGTCAGCAAGTGGTTCAGGAACTGGCTGCTGCTCAAGAGCAAGGCTACATCAGCACGGGTTCGATGGGCGATTACCCACGTATCGACACCCGCTCCGAACTGAGCCGCGATCAGGTAGCAGCAGAAGCCAAAGACTGGAACAACAACAACGGCACCTTTGTTGCTTACTAAGCTGATTGCTCCCTAGTTAGTCGTAGTTCCCCCCTTGAAACGCCTCTTCGGAGGCGTTTTTTTATACCATGTGTTGACCTTCCCATCGGGTCAAGCCCTAAAGTGGCCTCATTGACGATCCATTGAAGGGTGATTTCGATGACAACAAGCGCTTCAAACCAGGGCTCACGCCTGACTTTAGACGTGGAAGGCATGACGTGCGCCTCCTGCGTCAGTCGGGTTGAAAAAATTATTGGCAAGGTGCCAGGGGTGCAATCAGCCCAGGTCAACCTGGCTACCAACAAGGCCACCGTAAACTTCGAGGGTGCCGCCCCGATCGACGCCATTATGCAGGCAGTGGAAAAGGGTGGTTACAAAGTTTCCCAACAGGACATCGTTCTGGATGTGCAGGACATGACCTGCGCCTCTTGCGTAGGTCGGGTGGAAAAAGCCCTGCTGAAAGTGTCCGGTGTGCAAAAAGCCTCGGTCAATCTGGCTACTGCCAAAGCCCACGTCCAGGTCGTGCAAGGCGTAAAAGCTGCCGACCTGATCCAAGCCGTGAGCAAAGCCGGCTATCCCGCCAGCCTGGCCGAAGCCGCCGTCACAAACGACCAGTTTGAACGGGCCGAGCAAACCTACGAAACCCTGCGCAAGCGGTTCTGGCTCGCTTTGGTTCTGGCCTTGCCTGTCTTCATTCTGGAAATGGGAGGCCATATGGTGCCTGCCTTTCATCATTGGGTGGCCAGCACCATCGGCACACAAAACAGCTGGCTGATCCAGTTTGTTCTCACCACGCTGGTCTTGCTATTTCCTGGCCGAGAGTTCTATACCAAAGGAATTCCTGTTCTGCTGCGTGGCGGCCCGGATATGAACTCGCTGGTGGCGGTGGGGACCTTGGCAGCGTACAGCTTCTCGCTGGTTGCAACCTTTGCCCCCCAGTGGCTGCCTGCCGAGTCCGTTTACGTCTACTTTGAAGCCGCTGCTGTCATCGTGGCCCTGATTTTGCTGGGCCGTGTCATGGAAGCCCGCGCAAAGGGCCGAACCTCCGAGGCCATTCAGCGCTTGCTCAGCCTGCAACCGCCGACCGCCCGTGTACGTCGCGACGGCCAGGAAGTAGAGCTGCCTTTAGCCGATCTGCATACGGGCGATATCGTCCTGGTTCGCCCCGGCGAGCGCATTCCGGTCGACGGTGACGTGGTAGCCGGTCAAAGCTACGTGGATGAATCCATGGTGACGGGCGAGTCCATTGCCGTCTCCAAATCCCAGGGCGATAAAGTCATTGGCGGCACCGTCAATCAAAAAGGTTCGCTGGAGTTTGAAGCCACGGCAGTGGGTCAGGATACGGTGCTGGCCAATATTGTTTCCATGGTTGAACAGGCCCAGGGTTCCAAGCTGCCTATTCAGGCCGTCGTCGACAAAATCACGCTGTGGTTTGTACCCGCCGTCATGACACTGGCTGTCTTGACCGCCATTGTCTGGCTGATTTTTGGCCCGTCGCCCGCATTGAGCTTTGCGCTGGTCAATGCCGTGGCCGTGCTGATCATTGCATGCCCGTGCGCCATGGGTCTGGCCACGCCAACCTCCATCATGGTGGGCACCGGCCGCGCCGCACAGGCAGGTGTACTGTTCCGTAAAGGGGACTCGCTGCAAGCACTGCGCGATGTGAAAGTTGTCGCCGTGGATAAAACCGGCACCCTGACCAAAGGTGCACCCGAACTGACTGATTTTGTCTGCGCTCCCGGTGAAAACCAGGATCAGGCGCTGGCTGCCATCGCCGCTCTGGAAAACTACTCCGAGCATCCGATTGCCCAGGCCATCGTCAGCGCAGCCAAGGACAAGCAAATCACGCTGCCTGACGCCGAGCAGTTCGAATCCCTGACCGGTTTGGGCGTCACGGCTCAAATCGGAGCCGATCAATGGCATGTCGGTGCAGACCGCTTGATGACTCAATTAGGTGCAGACCTGTCTGCCTTTACGGAGCGAGCTCAGACGCTGGCCCAGGAAGGCAAGACGCCCATGTATGCCGCGCGCAACAAGCAGGTTATTGCCTTGCTGGCCGTGGCTGATCCGATCAAGGAAACCACCCCGCGCGCCATTGAGCAACTGCATGCCCGTGGTATCAAGGTGGTGATGATTACCGGTGACAACCGCCACACGGCCAATGCCATTGCCCGCCGCTTGAATATTGATGAAGTGGTGGCGGAAGTCATGCCTGAAGGCAAGGTCCAGGCTGTCCAGGCTCTGCGAGAAACCCATCAACATCTGGCCTATGTCGGTGACGGGATTAACGACGCACCCGCGCTGGCCGTGGCCGACGTGGGGATTGCCATTGGCACCGGTACGGATATTGCCATTGAAGCGGCTGATGTGGTCTTGATGTCGGGGGATATGCAGGGTGTAGTCACCGCCATTTCCCTGTCCCACGCCACCATGCGCAATATCCATCAAAACCTGTTCTGGGCCTTTGCCTACAACGTGGCGCTGATCCCGGTTGCCGCCGGTGTACTGTATCCCTTTAACGGCACCTTGCTCTCGCCCATGTTTGCGGCAGGCGCCATGGCCTTGTCCAGCGTCTTTGTGGTCAGCAATGCCTTGCGCTTGCGGCGTGTGAAGCTGAATTAAGAGCGCATCAACACACCTCATACCGCAGGTCTTTACAACCCGTTGTTTTAACAGCGGGTTTTTTCTTCTCTCTGCTCTCTCAGAGAAGAGAGAAGAAAAATGCCGCCACGGATGGACGGCATTTTGATCGAGCAAGGCAGCATCGCCACACTCAGGATTCCGTTTTATCGCTCAGGCTTTCAGCGTATAGCGCAAAATCTCGACGATTTGCTCGGGTGTGGTCGCCCAGGCCTGCGCACTGGCATCCACTTCTTTCAATGGGTGGATGATTTCCTCGGCATGCAAGGTCACGTAGGGTTTGCCCAAGGCGGCACAGAAGCCGGCATCAAAAGCAGCATTCCACTGCTTGTACTTGTCCCCAAAGCGCACTACGACCAGATCCGCTTGCTCAATCAAGGTTCTGGTACGGATGGCATTGATTTTGGAGGATTTGTGATCACGCCAAAAACCTTCGCTGACCGGCCCCAGGTGATCGCCTGCAGCATCGCTGGCATCGTGATCGGTGACAGGGCTGGTAAAGGTGATCTCCAATCCAGCGGCCTTTGCACCTTGAGCAATCTGCTCGCGCCAATCCGTGTGAATTTCGCCGGACAGATAAACGGTGTAAGTCATTACGCACTCCATAAAGAAAAGCCGGACGCCTCTTCAACAGGCGCCCGGCGCATTCAAACCCGTCCAACAGTAGCATATTGAGCGCTGCCTAACAGCAGACAAACGCGATAGCCCTTATTTGCAAACACATTCAGGATGTCGGGCAGGCGAGCCGTTCCATTGAATGCGGCCCTTGATTAGCGAATCGGGATGGCGACAGGGCGCAAGGGAGCGGCATCACCACCACGGATCTTGAGCGGGCCACCAATAAAGGCAAATTCATAGACCTTGTCCTTGGACAATTCATCCAGCGCAATCAGCTCGATAATCGGTGCACCTTGTTGTGCCAGCAGGTACGTGTGCAACGGCACGTAATCGTCGGGCACTTCGGAAGGGAAGGTTTCAAAGCTCAAGTTGTCCGCACCCACAATCATGGCGCCGCCTTCTTCCACCAGGTAGCGAGCCGCATCCAGGCCCATGCCGGGAGGCGCATTCATGTAGGCTTTGGGATCATTGAAGAGCTTCATGCGGCCAGTACGGATCAGGACAATATCACCTTCTTTCAGCACCGTTTTTTGACGGGCCAGGGCATCCTTCAAGTCCTGACGCGTGATGCGGTATTGGTCAGGCAGCATGTCTACGCCTTTGGCGGCGGCCACATCAATCAAGACACCACGGGCAATCAAGGGCGGGAATTTTTCAATTCCCGTGCGGTTCCAGCCACGGTCACCCAGATGCTCATCAGCCTTGAAGCCATTCCAGATCTTTCCATGAATTCCGAAGTGATTCAGGGCATCGATATGTGTCCCCGTATGGCTGTACATGGAAAAGGCCGTGCCCGTATAGCTACGCACCGCGTTCATGTCCTTGCCAACACCCATCGGATCATCCACCTCTGTGCCACGAGGGGTGTGAGTCATCCAGAACTGATAGTGCGGGTCGCCCGCATCCTGCCAGCTGGGCATGCCCAGGTAGTAGTCAGTCGCCAGGTCATAGACTTTGCTGCCATCCAGGCGGGACAGAATGGCGGCTCGCGACGCAGGGGTAATCAGGTTCAGGCGACCAATTTCATCATCTGGGCCCCAGGGGCTGATGCCTACTTCCTGAGTACCAAGAGGCGGGGGGTTATTCGCTTGATGAGTGGAATGAGCCAGGGAGACGCTCATGCTGCTTGCGCCAACCAACAATAAACCGAGAAGACGGTGAGAGAAACGAATCGACATGGGATGTCCTTATAGGGAACGTAAGTAAGAAAGAGGGGAGAGCCGCGTTTACAGCAAGGCGAGCAAACGGCTTTTGAGCATGTCGGCAGGCTGGGTCTGCAAGCGAGCCAGCTCCTGGCCTGTCTCACGCGAGGACACCAGGACGGTGGGGATGGACTGGATACCCAGCCTGGCGGCTTGAGTGCGATCGGCTTGAACCCGCTGATGAGCAATATCGCTATCCATGGCGCTCAGAAAGGCTTCACCATCAAAACCTTGAGCCACGGCAATCGCCAACAGGGTGTCCATATCGCCGATATTGCGGCTTTCTGCCAGATGCGCGCGCTGCACGGCATCAAAGTAGTCCCAATGACCTTGCTCACCAGCCAGCAGATAGGCCGCCTGACAAGCCAGGGCGGACAGCATTCCGTGGGGATACTCGAAGTTCTGTGCCCGCATGCCCTCGATATTGATGGACTGGGTATCGTCGTGTTGAGCGCAGGCGGCCCAATGCCCCAGGATTTCACGTTTGGCGCGCTCCATGGAACCGAAGGCGCGCAGCATTTGCTCACGGCTGTCTTGCAGAACAAAGGTATGATGGCGGACCTGGATACCCAGGTCAGCAGCCACTTGCCGCAGACGTGGCGACATGACATAACACCATCCGCAGACGGCATCATGGAAAAAATCAATAATTAAGGGGGAGACCAGCGGCTGAGTCGTGCCAGGGTGTATGTGATCGTGCATTGTGATGTCCTTGTAAGATGGTCATCACAATAGCGTTCCCCGGAGCGGAGAATAAGCACGTGGCGGTGCAGACTGTTTTTACTCTGGGTTCAGAAAGGCCTGTTTACCGGGCTTTGGACATGGCATTGGGCAGTTGGGCGGCCAGATAATCCACGAAGGCTTTGACCTTGGGTTGCAGGTGTCGGTTGGTCGGATACACGGCATAAATATGCCGTGGCTCATTCACGAACTCGGGCAAAACGCGTTGCAACTGCCCGCTGGCAATGGCCGGATCTGCCAGAAAAGAAGGCAGGGCACCGATCCCCAAACCTGCAATCAGAAAGTCGCGCAGCATCAGGCTGTTATTCACCTGACTATGTTCGCCTGAAAACAGCAATGCCGTGCTGCCGGGAGCCGGCGTGTTAGGGGCGCTGTCTATATCACTATCAAAAACAATGCCTTGGGTATGCGCCAGGCTGTAGCTGATCATTTGGTGATGCCGTAAATCCTGCAAAGTCTGGGGTTGACCATGGAGCTTCAGATAAGCAGGGGCCGCGCAAAGCTTTTGCTCGATGGTGGCCAGACGACGGGCAATCAGGGTGGAATCATCCAGGCTGGTACGCAAACGCACCGACACATCAAAACCATGCGCAACCGTGTCCACAATCCGGTCTTCCATGACTAGCTCCAGCTTCAGGTCCGGGTACTTGCGCAGAAAATCCGTAATCAAGGGCGACAGAACGCTAAGCGCAAAGGACAGGGGCGCATTGACGCGCAAGGTACCCGCTACGCGTTGGGATTGTTGTTTGACCGAGCGCTCCAAGGCGTCCAGCTCATCCAGTAATCGACAGCATTCGGCATAGTAACTGCGGCCGGTTTCCGTCAGACTCATGCTGCGCGTGGTGCGCTGGATCAAGACCGTGTCCAGATGCGCCTCCAGGCTCCGCAATTGCTTGCTCAAGCCGGCTGCCGATATCCCCAGGTCCTCGGCGGCCTTGGCCAAGCCGCCCAACTCCACAATGCGCCGGAAAGTGCGCATGACATTAAATGTGTCCATAAAGGATAGGTGCTCCAACAATCATCTATAGCAGGGCTTGGGTGGGACGTGCTCCTTGGATCTGGCGCGCCGCCACGTCAGGAGTCGTATCCTACCGCATTGCTGCTAGCGCTTAACACCTGATTTTCCTGTCTCGGATAAGATGGAAGCCCTTATTTCCAGCCCAGGCTATGGGACTGCTCCAGGGCCTGGTGACGTTGGTCATCATCGGCATGCAGATAAATATTGGTCGTGGCGATGGACTCATGGCCCAGGGTGTCACGGATGATACGTAAATCCACCCCTTGGTCAGCCAAGTGAGAGCCTGCCGAGTGGCGCAGCCAGTGTGCCGAAGCCTGCTCAAGAATCCGGGCCTGAGACTCCTGGTCCGGATGCAAATCCCGCAAGCGGTCAGCACTGCCCTGAAAAACCTGTTTGACCAGCACATGCGCCATGGCTCGCGTCAGGTGCTTGTCGCTGGCACCGGCCGACATCAATAAGGGGTACGGCTCCAACGCCTGCGGGGCGCCCCCCAGACCATGCGCCTGTCGATAGCGCATCAGTTCGCTAAACAGTTCTTGCGTCAAAGACACACGACGCCATTTGTCGCCTTTGCCGTGGATGTGCAACCACCACTGGGCGGTCGCTCCCGCATCGGCACGTTCCTGTACATCGGCCATGCGAGCCTGAACCAGTTCCGAAATACGCAGAGCACCACCATAAAGAATAGAGAAGAGCCAACGCACACGAGCTTTATAGCGCAACTCGCTCTGCGTATCTTCGGGCAAAGCCTGGATGTAATCCTGCACCCAGCGCCATTGCAGTCGGCTCAAATACCGTTGCTGGGGGGCGGTGGTTTTCTTTTGACGGCGGCCTTGATGGGACAAAGCCAAAGGATTGCCCGCTAAATACCCCGCCTGCACCAGCCAGCTAAATAAAGAGTTCAGGATCAATAAAGCCTGATTTCGGCTGCTTTCAGACAGAGGCCCGGCAAAGGGCCGCCACGCCGCATGGTGGCGGGCAGGGCGGGACCGTCCTTGAACCACCCAACGATGGGCAGGTTGGGGGTCTGTCAGAAACAAACGATAAGCCAGTATGTCTTCAAGGCTAAGCGAGGACAGGTCCTTGCGCCGTTCCAATACCGCCCATAACAAAAGCCGCTCCGCCTCCTTGCGATAGTTCGCGTAGGTACGCGGGCTATCTATATAGCGTGCCAACCAGGCTCGCAGCGCCTCTATATCTGTTTGCGCCTCAATCTGCGCCCGCCCACCGAGAGAACGGTTTGCTCCTTGCCGCCCATCAAAACGGGCCAGCAATTGCGCAATATCGTCCGATCCCAGATCTGTTGAAGGCGAAGTTTTGCTTATTTCCATGCTTAGGCAGAAAAACGGAGGCGTTAAGAGAGCAGGGAAGGGCTTTCAAACCCATCCCTGTGCAATATGGCCTGTTAAAGACTAGATATTTGACATTATAGGGATAATGTCAAATTATAGAATCCGATTTGTTGATAATTTTATATATTACGTTGTATTATTAATTAAATGATCAACCGAGGTGAAAAAATGGAGCAAAGCCAGCCAAACGAGAGCCAAATCCTGGCCGATGTTGCCCAATTGCGTGATCGCTTCAGCCATACGCAGACCTTGTACAAAGAAGTGGCTGCGCTCCTGTTTTTTCGCTATGGCGTCACGCCTACGGCCAACAAGCTGTACCAATTGGTGCGTAAAGGCAGCATGAGCGCTCCAGCTCAGGCACTACAGACGTTCTGGGAAGATTTGCGGGACAAAAGCCGGGTTCGGCTGGATGTGGCTGACATGCCCGAAGAGCTGCAAACCCTGACAGGGGATCTGCTGGGCCGTCTCTGGCAAGAAGCGATTGGGCAGTCAAAACAGCAGATGCTGCATTACCAGACCCAGGCTGATGAGCGCATCGCCCAGGCTCAAGCCCAAACTCGTGAAGCCCAACAGGCGCTGGAAGCAGAGCAGGGGGCCTTGAAAAATGCCCAAGCCACTATAGAAAAACTGAAAGAAGCGCTGCAGACAACCGGTCAGGAGCAAGCAGCTTTAAAACAAGACTTGCTGCACGCCAAACAACGCCAAAACGAGCTGGAAACTGAAAAGCAGCTGGTTCAACAAGAGCTGCGCCGCCAAAGTGAACAGTTCACCCAGGATTTGGAACGTCTGCAAAAAGCCATTGAACTGACTGAAGAACGCGCCCAGGCCAACGAGCGCCGTGCATTGTTGGAGATCGACAAGGAACGTTCCATTCAGACGCGACTGCGTCAGCAAATAGAAGAAGCCGAGCAAGCAAACAAAACCCAGCGTCAGGCTCACGAACAAGAGCTGAACAAACAACAGGATCAACTGCAGAAACTGCGTCAGGAGTTGGGACAGGAGCAGGGCGAACGGCGGGCCATGCAAGCGGCCCTGGATATCAGCCACAGTTTGTCCAAAGAAATGCAGGGGCAACTGCAAATGCTGCGCACACGTACTGCCTTGCTGGAGCGGGAGAATGAAGAGGCGCGCAAGAAAGCTCAGCAGCTCAGCCAGGAGCTGGAACAGGCTCAAACTCAGCCTGTACGACCCGTGCGCTTGAAACGACGGTTGATCAAGAGCGATCCTGATCAATAAAGCCTATACCAATAGGCACGACGGCTAGCTTGATGTGCTTTCAATCGCCTAAATGGATCGCGGCAAATGTAGCGGGATTTCAATCAAAAATCAGACAAAGCTGATCCTCTACTCTGATGAACAGCCCACCGCACCGAAGGCAAGGGCAGTTCATCGTTCCCCTCATGCCTTGAGTCCCTTCGTCCTCCTGCTTCTAGTGCCCTCATGAATGGTCCACTGCGTGTAACGGTCTGTTTTTGCGCAAACGATGCACAGATGTCTCGTGCTAAGCTTTTGGCCATGCTGCGCGCACCCATTTCATCTCGCAAAACGATAGGCTGGCTTTTATTGGTCGGCCTGCTTGTTTTGTTCGCCAGCATGGGCCTGGGCACCAGCTTTGCCGCGCACGCTACAACTCAACATACAGATCACAGCACCGTTCAGGGGCACCACGCCTCGTCGGGGCAGTCGCACCATAGCGCTCCCAACCATTGCAGCACTCCGCTGAAAAGTGGCTGCTGCGCTTGCCTGGCAACGCAGACCTCACCACCTGAAACGGTCGCATTACAGCCCGCGTTCCCTCCCGTTCCCCTGCATCAAAACTACATATCCCGGCTGATTGGCCCCGCCCAGCCACCTCCGCGCTCGTCCTGATCATTTCGTCTTAGCGGCCGCCCCAAGCTTCCAAAGCCTGTACTCACCAAGTACGGGCGGCACATGTGTATTGATGATTAATAGGGATAAACCCATGAAACGACGCGACTTTTTCAAACTGACCTTAGGTGCCAGC
Organism: Alcaligenes sp. AB3; assembly: GCF_031844565.1. Lineage (NCBI taxonomy): Bacteria > Pseudomonadati > Pseudomonadota > Betaproteobacteria > Burkholderiales > Alcaligenaceae > Alcaligenes > Alcaligenes sp. AB3. Next base: position 985,688 of record NZ_JAUZVM010000001.1, on the reverse strand, counting down.
CTCTTGAGCAGCCTGCCCATGAGAACGTGGGCACAAGGCATGATGGGCCACCACGGTTCCATGTCGGGAGACAGGTCAGGCCACGGCATGATGGCTCGGCAAGGCTTGATGCCCATACAAAAAATGCCGGCGGGTCAGGCACTGCAAGCTCTGCCAGTGCTGAAAAACAGTAGTCAGAAAAAAGGGCTGTTTCAGGCGAAAATTACCGCAGCCGCCCACCAACGTGTGCTCGCAGATGGCAAAACGACCGAGCTTTGGCTATACAACGGCCAAGCTCCCGGCCCGCTGATCGAACTGTATGAAGGCGATCACGTCGAAATCGAATTTGAAAACCAGCTGGATCAAGCCACTACGATTCACTGGCACGGCTTGCCCGTTCCCTCTGATCAGGACGGTAACCCGCAAGATGCCGTTTTGCCGGGACAAAGCCGCTACTACCGCTTTACCTTGCCCGAAGGCTGCGCCGGTACCTACTGGTATCACCCGCACCCTCATGGGAAAAGTGGCGAGCAGGTCGCTCATGGGCTGGGCGGCACCATTATTGTTCGTTCTCCCAAAGACCCGTTGAAGGAATACACAGAGCAACACTGGGCCATCAGTGATTTGCGACTGGATATCAACGGTCATATCCCGGCCAACACTGGTCCGGACTGGATGAATGGCAGGGAAGGGCAATTCGTACTGCTGAATGGTCAACGCCAGCCACTGATCCAGACCAGCACCGCAGAACGCATCCGAGTCTGGAACTCCTGTTCTGCCCGTTATTTAAGGCTGCACATCCCCGGCGCCCAGCTGATTCAAGTCGGCACGGATGGCGGCCTGCTGGAGCAACCCTTGCCCGCCGCCAACTCGATCCTATTGGCGCCTGCCGAACGAGTGGAGTTCTTTATTCAGGCGGAAAAAGACCTGAATAGCACCTTGCAAGCGCTGTACTACGACAGGCAAAAAATGATGGTCAAGGAAAAGCCCGAAACCTTCGCCCTGGCGGGACTGACAATCCGCCATCAGGAAATCGACCTGCCCAAGCAACTACGGACAATTCCGGCGATTCCTGCTGCCGCCAGTACCGCAAAAGTGGTGTTCAGCGAAGTCATGCCCATGAATCATGATATGTCCATGCAGTCTGGGCACGGGCCAGCCATGGAGAGCTCGTCGGGTATGAACCATCAGGGCATGGGGGGAATGAACCAGGAAACCATGATGCCCGGCATGGCGGCCATGCGCTCCATGTTCCGCATCAACAATCAGGTCTACGACATGGAGCGCATAGACCTGCGATGCCGGACCGGAGAGTGGCAATACTGGGATGTCATCAACGACTCCCATATGGATCACCCATTCCATCTGCACGGAACGCAGTTTCAGGTTCTGGAGCGCCAAACCGGTAGCAGATCTGTTGCCGAGACGTTCCGCGCCTGGCGAGATACCGTCAATCTGCGTCCCAACGAGACCGTTCGCCTTGCATTCCGCCAGGACTTGCCGGGCCTGCGCATGTTCCACTGCCACATTCTGGAACATGAAGACCTGGGCATGATGGCGCAGCTAATGGTGGAATAAGGATCGTCCGCCTTTCAGGCTGAAGTCTTGAGAAAGTCCGCCCTGCTGGCTGGTATGCCAGCAGGGCGGACAAAGCAGTCCTGCTTGAAAAAAACCCGACGTCGCCTGCATTACAATACTGCTTTTGAATTTCTCATTTTCAGCGGAGCACGCGCCATGAGCCTGTTGGGCACCCCTTTATCGTCGTCGTCGGACAAAATCATGCTCTTGGGCTCGGGAGAGTTGGGCAAGGAAGTGCTGATTGCGCTGCAACGCCTGGGGGTAGAAACCATCGCGGTGGACCGCTACGAGAACGCACCCGGCCAGCAAGTGGCCCATCATTCGCGCACCATCACCATGAGCGACGCCGAGCAACTGCGCGCCCTGATCGAACAGGAAAAGCCCACTCTGGTCGTGCCCGAGATCGAAGCTATTGCTACCGGCGTGCTGGAAGAGCTGGAAGCCCAAGGCAAGGTGCGCGTCATACCAACCGCCCGTGCCGCTCGCCTGACCATGGACCGCGAAGGCATCCGCCGCCTGGCCGCCGAGACCCTGGGCGTTCCCACCAGCCCTTACCAGTTCTGCGAATCGCTGGAAGAACTGCAAGCCGCTATCGACGGCAAGATTGGCTACCCCTGCGTGGTCAAACCCTTGATGAGCAGCTCGGGTAAAGGCCAAAGCAAAATCAGCGGCCCTGATGATGTCGCCAAAGCCTGGGACTACGCCATGGCCGGTGGCCGTGTCAGCCAATGCCGCGTCATTGTGGAAGGCTTTATCGACTTCGACTACGAGATCACCTTGTTGACCGTCCGTGCCATCGGCGCAGACGGCCAGATCGAAACCCAGTTCTGCGACCCTATCGGTCACAAGCAGGTGGATGGCGACTACGTGGAAAGCTGGCAGCCCCAGCCCATGAGCCCCAAAGCCCTGCAAAGCGCGCGCGATATTGCCCAAGCCGTTACCCAGAACCTGGGCGGCCAGGGCTTGTTTGGCGTAGAGCTGTTCGTGAAAGGCGATCAGGTCTGGTTCAGCGAAGTCAGCCCCCGTCCACACGACACTGGCATGGTCACCATGGCTACTCAATGGCAGTCCGAATTTGAGTTGCACGCACGCGCCATTCTGGGCCTGCCTGTGAATACCGCCTTGCGCATGCCCGGCGCCAGCGCCGTGATTTACGGCGGTGTAGACGCACAAGACGTGGACTTTCTGAATGTGGCCGAAGCCTTGCGCATCCCGCAAACCGATATCCGTCTGTTCGGCAAACCCGAGAGTTTTGAAAAGCGCCGCATGGGTGTCGCCCTGGCAGCAGACGCTGATCTGGAAACAGCCCGCGCCAACGCTCGCCAAGCTGCTGCCACCGTAAAAGTCCAAGCCCGCTAAAACAAGGAGTTTTCCACCATGCCCATCATCGTCGTCCTGCTGTTCATAGGGATTATTGCGGCGCTTGTGTATGGTGGAATGCAGCTCTTTACTCTGGTCAGCGCCAGTGCCGGGGTCATCGCCGCTATTTTGAGCCTGCTGATCGCGGCGGCCATTCTGGTGGCTCCCTTTATCGTATGGCGACGCCGTTATCTGGCCATCCACGGCAAAAAACAACAAGGCCAGCGCATTCTGGAACTGGCTTTACCCGATGGCGCGATACGCCTGGATGCCTTGCAAAAACGCGGCCAGATTCAAACCGGGCAGGGGACACGCGGGTTTATTTTTGCGGATATAGAAGCGGTCGAGTTGCAGAGCAGGGGATTGAGACTGACTTTGCGTAACCCGGCGCAAAGCTGGGACATTCAGCCTGCCCATGCTGCAGAAGCCAAACGTTGGCACAAGATACTTAGTCTGGCAGCGCGGCAGGATTTATAAGGCTTGTCGTCTCTCCAAGCAGACAATACGTTCAACAAAAGTAAAGCCGTCGCTTCCTTATACAGTACGCAGCCCAGCCTCGCCGGTAAAAACCACTTGCAGCCTTATACCTGCTCACTGACCTGATCAGACAAGGCCGGCTCATTCAGGCTGATCATGTGTTCATCCAGGGACTCCAGCGTTTCGACCACTGTACGCAGCACCTGAATACGCGCCGCCTTTTTATCCTTGCTGGGCACAATATGCCAAGGCGCCATGTGGGTATCGGTCTGGGCAAACATCTCCTCAGCCGCACGTTGATAGGCCGTCCATTTCTCCCAATTACGCCAATCATCCTCCGTAATCTTGTACGCCTTGAAGGGCGTTTCCTCACGGGCTTTAAAGCGCTTTAGCTGTTCGTCCTTATCAATATCCAGCCAGAATTTGATCACCGCCGTGCCATTGGCCAGCAACTGCGCCTCAAATTCGTTAATTTCCTCGTAAGAGCGCTGCCAGGCAGCGCGGGAGATCAGTTTCTCCACTCGCTCCACCAACACACGGCCGTACCAAGAGCGATCAAAAATGGATATTTCTCCCAGACGCGGCAATTTGCGCCAGAAGCGCCATAAATAAGGGCGCGCCAGCTCCACAGCATTAGGGGCAGAAATAGGGTGGATGTCGTAAGTGCGCACATCCAGGGCTTCGGTCAAACGACGAATCGTACCGCCTTTACCCGCCGCATCCCGTCCCTCAAAAACCAGCACCAAAGAATGCTTGCGGAAGGCTTTGCTGCGCACCGCGCAGGACAAACGCCCCTGCCAATGCAAAAGCTCTGCATCGTAATCCAGCACGGGCTCAACAGGAGGAGGGGACTGCAAGGTGGCGGTCGGCACATTCAAACGGAAGGGGAACGCATGAGGCTCCTTGACCTGTCGCGGCACGATTGGCTTGTCCATGGCTTGCAGAACTACTTTCGCCAACGATACATCCCGCAAATTCTGATCCGCACTGGGGATCACGACCCAAGGGGCGTAATTTCTGTGAGTCAGATTAATAGTTTGCGTAGCCGCATTGCGCAAGTGCTTGAACTGCTTGTGAACCTTCAGGTCGGCCTTGCTGACACGCCAGGCGGTATTGGGATCAGCCAACAAGGTGGCGCATCGGTTCAACTGCGCCTGGGCGGAAAGATGGAACCACAATTTCAAAACCTGCACGCCCTGATAGGCCAACTGCGCCTCAAAACGATTGATCAGGTGGGTATACAGCGCGATCTTGGCTGGATCGGGTTCTTTGCGGCCTAGTTCTTTCATCAAAGGGGCGTACCAGGAGCCGAACACCAAACCCGTCTGGCCACGAGCAGGCAGGCTATTCCAATAACGCCACATCAAAGGGCGCATGGCTTCTTCTTCACTTAACTTGCCAAAAGCCAAGGTATGGACGTGACGAGGGTCCAGCCAAGTATTCAAGGTGTTGATAGCAGAGCCTTTACCCACGCCGTCCATCCCAGCTACCACAATCAGCAGCGTCTGATCTGCTTTCTGCAGGCGCTCGTATTGCTTCATCAACAGCGCTTCGCGCAGCATTTCTATCTGTGGTTTGGCCTGTTCATCACTCAAGCTGGGATCGCGTTCGGCAAACTGTAATACATGGCCCATGGTGTTTCGCTCCGGTTCACATAGCCCGTCACTATAACCATGCGAGGGAAAACTTAACTACCTTGGAGGAAAAATAATCTGCAAGAAGAGTGCAGCCAGAATAGAGGTAGAAAGGCGTTCTTGTGGGCAGATAGTAAAATCGATTATTCAGTGACTTTACATAATATACATTATGCGATGTTTCCCAGCCGTCCTCTAGGGAGGAAAACGAGCCTGTTCAGCAGTCTTTTGCATTATGTGAAGTTAGGCACCTCACAGTAATCTAAACCGAAACCCCGTCGAAACGTTGAATTGCACGACTGATCGGACGGTAGCACAGCACTTTATCCTGTGTCAAACATCCCCTTCATTCAACGATCCAACTTCAATACTGGATTGACGGGCGGCACAGGTAAAACAAACCGGTCCGGGTCCATCAACACCACCGCCGCCAGCGAGGCGATCGGCACATTTCCTTTGCCAATGATCTGGTAGCGCAAGATGTTGACCTTGCCACCACCTTCTACTTGCCGCATCCGATGCCACCCAGCTTTGATAACCTCTCGCTGAATCTGCATCCCCATGGCGTCAGCCTGTTCTTCAGGCCCTGTTTGAGCCGCGTAGAGCTTGAAAATCTTGGGTGAAATCAGTGCCATGCCTTCTTCTACAAAATGCACGGGTGCCCCAGATTCGTTGTACTTAATCTCACGGCTGGCCAAGCCTTGCTGCAGCCACTGTATAAACGCCATCGCCGCTTCGCTAGGTTCCTTCACAGGTGCTTCATGCGGCAGTTCTGGCAAGCTAGGCGTCAACACGACCGGCGTGGTGCTTGCCTGGCTGAACATACGTTGAGATTTTGCCTGTGTCTTTGGAGCAGACTCAGGCTCAAGAACCGGCGCTTTAGGCGTCGGTAAGGCTGGTAATGCTCCAGGTGTGTGCTCAACAGAGGCTGGCTCAACACTTTTAGCCTGTGCCGCAGCTAGGGCTGTTGCTTCATGTTTATGTAATTTTTTGCCTGGCACAGGCGTGGGTTTATGAGACGCTTGCGGTGGGCTGCGATGAATAATGTTGGATGCTGTATCAGCTTCATCTAGAAAGTCATCGTCAACATCAAAGCCATCTACGGCGAGTTCGGCTGGCAAAATCACCGTCTCGTCGTCGTATGCCTGAATCGAAGCAGTTTGGTGAGTATTGCTTGAGGTTGGCACAGGTTTGGGCTGGTTGCCTCTTTGCGTTGCGCCATTTTTCGGTGTTTGACGCTTGGCTGCGCCAGTTGACGCATTTTTGGGCTTTCTAAACTCCATTGCTGGTACGAGATTACGCTTGGGTGCTGCAGTTTGGGAACGAGCTGTAGCAGTTTTGGCCGTTGTGGCCACCTTTTGCGGCAATATTCCTTCATCAATGTGTTCTGGAGCAGCTTTGGCTTGAATGACTATTGTGTCAGCGCTGTGCTCACAATCAACCGCAGCTGGATCAGCCTCTGTTTCAAACTCATCATCGCCACGCTTGGCCCGGACATGGATCTCTCCGGACATCGCCGGTGGGTATAAGTTTGGATCATCATAGAGCTTTGACAGTGGAAAGCGCAGCACACTTAGTCTGTGTCGATATTGATGGGCTTCTGTGCCCTCTTCTGTTGCCGGCGTTTGCCCGTTGATTTCAACGTGCCAAATAGCTTGGCCAGAATGAGGACTGACTTGCAAGATTCCATATTCCTGCCATGTGTCAAACAGCCTATCGTTCTTGGCCTCTCCAGGTACAGACTCGTCAGGCTCATGCTTTTTAATCCAGGCCCGCGTGGCATCGGCCAAACGCTTAGCCACAAACCACACAGAGCCGTCATACACCCATCCGGCAGCTCCAGTACGATTGAGCGGCAATTCCGTTCCAGACTGCAACATGCTTTTGAGCGCTTGCATGAGTAAATCCACCAGCGGTACTGCATTGGCTGTCGCAAAACGAGCCTTACTGCCCTTCATCAATGCGTTGCTGGTGGAGGCCTGGTCAGCGCGTTTGATAATGTCAGCCAATAATCCATCCTTATGGCCAGACAAATAATGAGTCAGCGCATCAAAGGCGTGAGGCGTTTGAGACAAAAAAGTTAAGGCAGATTTTGGGGCAATCTGATGAAGCAAGGTCAGTGCCAGGCGATTATGGGCCTGGTAGTCCCGGCTGGCTTTTGGCTCAAACTCGACTCGATACTCCAGATCCAGACGCCCCTGCCCCACTTCGAACAAGGAGCCCGCCAGCGGTTTCCATCGCAACGGTTCATCCATCGCCCCGCCTCGCCATAAGATCCGTAGGTCCGTCATCGGTTTGGCAATGTCATGAAGCAGTGCCGCGTAGAAGACCACATAGGTCCACTGATCGCGCTCGGCGTCAATCTGCTCAACGGGAGCATTCGTCGGTAAAAAATGCGCGTTTCGCCAGGTCATGGCTGCCAATACCATCTCCAGCGTATGGGCCAACAAACCACCAGCGTGGGCGTGATGGTGTGCTTCTGAGGCAGGCATAAGCTGGACGTATTCTGCATATCGTCGGATAGCTGGGATGAAATCTCGTCGAAAAACAGGATCTGCTACGCGAGACTGCAGGAACATTTGATGAACCGCTTTTTGAGCTTTCAGCAGACGGATCAAGTCATCAGACTCAAGAACACGCAACCACCCTTCCTCCCGCCCTGCTACACGTTGGGCAACTGGAACTGGTGGGGGGCTTGGAGGTGGCGGAACCGGTGCGGGCTTAGTCGTACTGGAGGCGCGTCGCGGAATAAAAGTGGAGAACTTCGAGATCCAAGGCGGGGTTCGGCGGTGAGTCATGCTCTAACGTTCAAGCAAATGGGCTCGCAACGTCTCCAGAGTCGGACGAGGATGTCGCAATGTGAGCAAAATATGCAGTGACTCAGTGGGATGTTGCGGATCGCCCAGCTGCAGGAAATGGAACCAGCTCATCTGCAGTGGATTCCATTGAATTGAATCAGGATCAGGCAGCATATTTTTGCCCCAGTGGGCCCGATAATGGACAAATGGCTGCTGCAAAATATCTTCAACAATGCTCTCTTTGCGCCCTGCCAGATCTACGGCCTGGCTGCTTTCTTGCGCCAGGTTCTGACAATGATTCTTCAAAATCTCTCTCACACACAGATGAGGATCATCTTCATCCTCGGCATAAATTTCTAATCCGTCATAACGCGATAGCCAGGCTGAAAAATGGGGGACCCATTCAGCCAATCCGAGCTCAGTCAGGAGCTCGACAATGCGGTAAATCGCATGAGCACGGTCGTGCGCATCACGCCCAAAATGGGGGAACCCAGGATCGGGGTATGGATGCTCGTTTTCAGCGAGGTGGGCGAGGATAGTCATAGCGGCCACTCTACAAAGCGGTTTGCTATCACTCAACGCGATACCGGGTGCGACGTAACCTAGGGTTCTCGCTTGCGCGCAACGTTAAGTTCTGATAAGTCACAGCCCGCTATGCTGGCCGAGGCCATTTGCAGCGCTTCACCCAGCCCCTGGGTGAAGCGCTGCGTAACCCGTAAGCCCCCTTTTCCCCTACCTGTAAAGCCTTTCCCGACGGCCACCGGATTTTTAGGTGGACGGCGGCCCTTTGGATAAGGCCCTTGACCCGTAGCAACCTTTTCCCAGTAGCGGATTGACGCCCCGGCAGTCCGTCAACACATTCTTGTTCTAGTTGTATTGTGCAATGCAAAACATTTTAACTTGAATACCCTTTCTTCACTTACTCAAAAACGCATATAGCAGGCCGCGCGGATAACGCACATAACTGTTTTCGTCAAGCTGAAACCCCGTGTTACGTGACCTTGGGTTAACGAGCGACACCTTGGGGTGCCTTTGCAACACTGAACGCCATTCTCAATCGGATGGAGTACTTCATGAGCTGGACAGCTAGACTCGCTGTTGCCGCGCCACTGGCTGTTTTGGCGTTGCAGGCCCAAGCCCAGGTCGGGGATACCTACGACAACGGCACACAGGTGCGAATAGGACAATACAGCACACAAGCCAGCACACCAGGGCATAGCGTTTCTGATCCCCTGTCTGTGTTTGTGGCACTGACTTACCCACGTCAAGACGTAGCCACCATTGATGGTGCGATTGAGTACACCCTCAAACGGACTGGCTGGCAGCTTGATCGCTCCAAGCTGTCGCTAGAAGCCGCGCAGTTTCTTCGCTTACCCCTTCCAGAGTCCCAGCGGTCGCTGGGCACGTATCGAGTGCGTGATGTCTTAAATGCACTCGTAGGTGAGACCTGGCGCTGGGACGAGGACCCCATCCGTCGCAGACTGTGGATCAGTCTAGCGGCACAGCCGACTCTGTCAGGCGTCGAACTGACACAGAATTGGCTCCACGCCCAAACCTACCCCGTCACAGTTGACCCTAAAAAGCCGTGGTTGCCCCTGACCGAGCGCATCAGCGGGGTGCAGCCATGAACCAACAAGATCAACAATGGCAACAGCAGCAAGACGATCTTCGCCGCCGGGAACAAGCCGAGCAGCTAGAGCGTGAACGGCTCGAGCGCTTGGAACATGAACGAATGGAGCAAGACCAGCAGCTTGAGCGTGAACGCCAAGAAAAGCTGGATCAGCACGACTATGACTCCCGTCGTGAGTTGGAGGACGCTACCCCAAACAAGCCAGGTGTCTTGCGAACACTCATGCAAATTTTGTTCTCTCGCAAAGAACCAACGGCAAGCGTTGAAAAACAGAACGTGGAGCCCGTGTTTTCGTCTGTAGTGGATCCCCTGACCGAGACGCAAAACAATGAAGCAGTCACCGATTTCTTTGCTGAACAAGAAAATCAACCGCAAGCAGCCAGCGTTACGCCATCCCCATTGGCATCCGCAGCGCTTACCGATGCTCCAACGCTCAAGAAAAAGACAGGCTATCCGTGGAAGCTAATCCTGGCGTTGGTGCTTTTTGCTGTCCTTTTCTTGAGCTGGAAATACCTGTTTAACCAACCTGTGGTTGAGCAAACAGCCGCCTTGTCGGCAGCCGAACCTTCACTGGCTGAAATCGAAGACCAGGTCGCCCCTGTTGAGGATGAGGAAAAGGGTTCTGAGCCCTCCCCTGCTCCCACCACCAGTGAACTAGGCAATGTAGAGAAAGCTTCTGACATGCCCATGGGAACAGATCCGATAGACACGGCAGAGTCAACGGAATTCCAAGAACTTTCCATTGATCTCGGAGAGTCGTTCCCATCGAACCTTGAAACATCGCAAGCCTCGTACGCCGTTCAAGAAACACCAACATTTGAGGTGCAAATCTCGTCCCTGCAACGTGATGTCAACGAAATCAGGCAGTTACTCAATGAACTCTTACAAAAAAACGAACAGTTGATTGCTCTGTCCACACCTGCACCTACACCTGAACCAGAACCAGAGGCGGTGCCAGTTGTTGAACCTGCCCCCGTGAAAAAGCCGGTCACTCGTCGAGCCAAGGCCGCACCGAAGCCAAGCGTTCGTCTGGTCTCAGTCGATATGTGGGATGGCAAACCCTCCGTTGTCGTCGCCAGTACACGCGCAGGCGACAACCAAACCTTAGTGATGCGACCAGGTGACACCGTCAACGGCGTCACGCTGCAAAGCGCAAGCGCATCCGAGCGCAGCGCCTCTTTTCTCGTAAACGGAAAAACCACCAAATTAACTGTGGAGGGCCAGTGATGCCGCGCCTTATGAAAATCAAAGCAGTAGCCATCAGCCTGCCCCTGTTTTTCCCTGCGATGGCGCATTCGCAAACCCAGGCCACCGCTCAGCAGCGTACCGAAGAAGTCGCCAATGCTACGCAGTCACAAGGGCGTAATCCGATTGCGCTGGATGCCGTAGATCGCCTGCGCGCCAATATTTGGGGCTTAACCGACGAAGAAATGTTGCGCGCCAAAACCTTGCTGGAAGGCCCTCGCAAAGCATTCTCGGTGGAAAACCTCTCGCCTATCGAAGCGCTGGGCATTCACGCGACCTCGGAAGCAGAGCGCCGTAAGTATGCCGAAATGTTCGCCCGCGCCTTTCATGCCGACGTGGAGCGCTCATTGGCATGGAATCGTGCTTTCACCGAAGCGATGGCACGCCTTTACCCAAATGAGCCAGTTGTCAATTTCAGTCAAATCCCACCCGTTCCCGCCACGGTAGGTGCGGCTGACACATTGAACGTGCCGCGCACGGCCATCATCGAGACCCCCGCTCCGGGCTACACACCTCTGACTCAAAGTGTGCCAGCACAGGGCTCTGCAAAGTGATGGGTACCCCCATGCACCGCCGACAGTTTCTTGGCGCCCTCACGGCACTGACGGCCAGTGGCGTCATGACGCGCTCGTGGGCAATGGCTGCACCTGCGCAATCGGAGCTGGCGCAGCCTGAAGGCCTGGACCCGCAATGGTGGCCATATTGGTCAGATACGGCTGTGCGCATTGAGCCCAAGATCACACCCCAGGAGCAGACGACTATCCCCCACGGCTATGTTCGTCAGATGCCTCGCACACGCACCCGTCCTGGTGCGCCGATCGTGACGGCATCCTTGTTGCCACCCCGCGCTTATGACTGGGCGGGACAGCGCTGGAACATAGATCCGTGGCTGCTTTACGGCGTGGCACTGCAAGAGTCGCAAATGAAATTTGGTCGGCAGACGCTGCCCTACCCTTGGACTCTGTGCGTCAGAGGTGCTGCTAAGCGCTATGGCTCCTATGAGGCCACCCTCATGGCCTTGCGCAAGTATGTGGATGTCAGAGGTATCCGCAATGTGGATTGCGGTGCGATGCAGGTGAACTGGGGCTACCACAACGACAAGCTCCAAAGCTTTGAACGTGCTCTGGATCCCTACCCCAATCTCGATGTAGGTGCACAAATTCTGCGTGAACACTTTGACCGCAACAGTTCCTGGCGTTTGGCGGTCGCTCTCTATCACACGGGCTCCAGAAATACGCAAGAACGAATCAGCCGCGGCAATCGCTATAGCCGTGGCGTTTTCAATAAATTAGCCAACCTGGGCTTAGATGCGTCGGAACTGGCCACTTCAACCGGTTGGAGGCGATATGCACCGTAATCTCGCCCTCGCCTTCTTTGCAGCGACCACACTGATCTCCAGCTCGGTCAACGCTCAGACTGCACCGGTCGTCCTGGACGATTCGGTTCCGGCTGTTTCCTATTATTCGGCCTTAATTTCAGGTGCAGACCAACCTGGTGTTGGTGCCGGCATCCAGTTTCCGCTGACGTCGAACTTGCTACAACCTGGCGTGCTCAAACCATCGGCTGTTCCAGTATTTAACCCAAAATGGATGACCCAAACATTAGCCATTGTGGGTGACGACAAAGGCTCAGAAGAATGGCTCAAGCTCCATTTGGAACGCCTGCTTTCTCTGCAGGCCACTGTCATTGTGGTATCCGCAGCCAGTGAAAAACGCTTTAAAGACATCCAGCGACAAGCCAACGCATTGCCAATCGTCCCTGATCCCGGCCACTGGTTACAGAGCCGTCTTGCCGCAGCGCATGTGACTGTCTATCCCGTGCTGATTGGCTTGGACGGTCAAGCGCGACAGATCATCTTCTCAGAAGGTTTTGAGCGAGGTGAAGCGCATGAAAAATAACGCCGTCTTGGAAGCGTTACTGCGTCCGCCTGTCGAGATCTGGAGTGCGGCAACGGCCTGGTCCGTCACGGCCACGGCTGCCCTGGCGCCTTGGGCACTGATGATGCCTCCTTCTCTGGGCTACGTCGCCGCCGCAGGGTCGGGGTACTTCGGCGGGGTCCGCTTTAAGCAAGCGATGCGGATCAAGCGTTATCACCATCACCTGAAATACTACAAAGTCACGAAAATTGCTCCCGCCAAAATCCCCGTTGCACTAGGCGAGTTTTACCTGGGCGAAGGGTTCGAGTGGTCGCAAGCGCACACACAACGTAAACGTGAAGCCTTGCAACCGCAGGCCAAGCGTTTTGTACGTCCATCGGGCAAAGAGCTGGCTCTACGTAGCCTGGGTTTAAAAGCCATCGAGCAAGCGCAAGGCAAAGGCCCGGTTAAACCCATTGTTCAAGCCATTGCAGGAATTGCGGGCATTGATCATTGGCTCAACCCATTGCAACCTCACCCAGATTTAGGTGGCTCACCCATCGTGCATGGCGTGGGCAGCATGGACGAAGCCCCCGTCAAGATTCGCCAATCTTCTCGCAATGGACACATGCTGGTCATGGGCACCACGCGCGTGGGCAAGACCAGGCTGCTGGAGTTATTTGCCACCCAGGACATTCATGCTGGGCACGTCACTATCGTGATCGATCCCAAAGGGGATGCCGATCTGATGCTGCGTATGTATGCAGAATGCGCACGCGCAGGCCGCCTGGACCAGTTCTACATGTTCCATCTTGGCTATCCCGAGATCTCGGCCAGGTACAACGGCATTGGCAACTTCTCGCGCATCACTGAGGTAGCCACCCGTGCCACCAACGCCTTGCCCAGCAGCGGAAACTCCGCCGCTTTTAAAGAGTTCTCCTGGCGTTTTACCAATATTGTGGCTCAGGCCCAGGTTGCGCTGGGTCGTGTCCCGACCTATGAAGCCTTGCTCAAAGATGTGACCGGCATTGATGGTCTGTTCATGGACTATGCCCGCATGGTGTTTGGCCAACAAGCCCGTCAAGGCCGTCTGATCGACTGGGAAGTAAGGCTGGCCAGCCTTGAGCTCGCGCTGCAGGATCGCAAAACCGCCCCGCCGGTGCCAAGAGCCTTGGCCGATCGACAGCCCGAATTTGTAGCAATGTTTTTGCTCATCAAAGAGGCCAAGATCAACGATACGGTCCTCGCAGGACTGGCAGCGGCCTTTAGCTATGAGCGTAGCTTCTACGAGAAGATCATCGCGTCCTTGGGGCCATTCCTAGAGAAACTGACCACCGGCGCGGTGGGCAAACTGATCTCACCAGACTACTACGACCAAAGCGATAAGCGTCCCATCTTCGACTGGATGAGCGTCATCCGGCAGGGAGGCGTGGTCTACGTAGGCTTAGATGCCCTCTCTGATTCCGTGGTCAGCTCTGCGGTCGGTAATTCCATGCTGGCCGACTTGGTCAGTGTGGGCGGCAAACTCTACAAGACCGGACTGGACCCTCATGCCCCAGACGGAAAAATCGTGTTGCCGACCATTTGTGCGCACTTTGACGAGGTCAATGAGATTGCAGGCCCTGAATTTGTGCCCATGGTGAACAAGCTGGGGGGCTCGGGCTTTCGGATCACCGCGTACACACAGTCAGCATTTGATATTGAGGCCAAAGTCGGAGATAAGGCCAAAGCGGGCCAGATCCTGGACAACTTTAATCACCTGGTCATGCTGCGCGTGCGTAGTGTCACTACGGCCAAGCTGCTGACGGACCAGGTTCCCGAAGTCGAGGTGGTCCATCTCACGCCAATGTCAGGCGTCACAGACACCGCCGCCCAAGGCACCGGCGTCGATTTCATCAGTCGCAACGATGATATCTGGACCAAAACCAAGGTCCCTATGATTGAACCAGCCGATGTGCTGGAACTACCGCAAGGCCAAGCCTTTGCGCTACTTGAAGGCAATCGACGCTTCAAGATCCGAATCCCATTGGCTGATGCAAGAAACGACGAATTTGTACCGCAGTCTTTGCAAAACGTCGCCGCGCAAATGAAGGCCCGCTACCGGACTTCCGAGCAATGGGCCAGTGAAACCGACTGGTTCACTGAAAACTGGCTCAATAGCCAGCCAATCGCCGATGGCACGGGCATGATCGCCACTGATCTGGCGGTGCAGGATCCTGACCCCGATGACGACACTCAAAGCAACAGCGCGATAAACACTGACACGATGGGCCTGATCACAAGGGGGCACGGATGAGTACCAACTCGACCAGCCGCCCTGTTAAGCCCACCACTCGCGGCCCCATTTTGATGACCTTTGAGATGGTCATGGGTTTGCTTATGGTCTCTGTCTCAGCGTGTGTACTGGGATTGTTCATAGAACTGGCCGGCATTCATACGATTTGGAAGGACCAGGGCACAGGCCATGCTCGCTCTATCGTGGAACAGGACCTGAGCTATATCGAGGCTGCCCCAAAGAGCCTGATTATTCCCAATACAGTGGCCTTCTCAAACAAGATGCTCGGCTACATCTCATGGCCTTACGAGAAATTCGGAATCTTGCAGTGGTATGCCGACAGTCACGACCCTGTCATGGCACGTCAACGCGCAATGCGCAGAGCACAAGAGGCAGCGGCAAATGACAACAGCCTCTCATCTAGGCTCAAAACGATAGGCGCTGATGCCAGCCAATTTATCAGCACGGTGCTTGTGCTGTCCATGTACGTCGCGATGGACGTGGCGCTTCGGCTGTCGATTGCCCTTTACGCACTACCGGCCTTCGTTCTTGCGTGCCTTGTCGGTGCAGTCGATGGCTTGGTTCGGCGTGACTTGCGCCGGTGGAGCGGCGGCCGTGAGTCCTCCTTTGTATATCACCACGCTAAGCGATACACCGCCTGGGCGCTGACTGGCGGATTCGGACTGTATTTGACTTGGCCCTTCGGTGGCTTCAACCCCGCTTACATGGTTCTGATTTTCACCGCGCTGGTTGCTGCAACGCTCAGCACCACAGTGGCTTCCCTCAAAAAGTATATGTAGCGCCTCTCGCTCACATCACGACATTGGAGAAACGACAGAAATGAAACCACAGCAATCTGGCCCCTCAGAACGTAAGACTCATCGCGCCTGGGCAGCCGCGCTCATGCTCGTCGCATGCGCCACCGTTCAGGCTGGTGATGCCGATAGTGAGCGCGAAAGTCTGGCACGAATTGAAAACGAGCTGGCCGTCGTACAGCAGATGGTGGCCGCGGCCTCTCGTGATGCCCCTCCATCTCAACGTGTCAATTTTCGATATGAGTGGTTGATCAATGATCTGGACGTGATGCGTCGGGGAATTCAACAACACCTTAATGCCCCTATGCAGCCGCGCCCGGTCGAGCCACTGCGAGGCGACTACCGCCAATGACGCAGCTTCAGGAGTTCTCCTTATGGGCATGAACAATGCACAGCTGGGTTCGAGCATGAGAGAGGCGTTTGCAGCGGGCTCTGGTGTTGACCCAAACGCCATGAAAGTCGTGCTGACGATCATCACGGTTGCGATTGTGGTTCTGTTCTTTGCCTGGCTAGTGATGACCGCCCTGGATAACTACCGGGAGGGCCAACTCAAGCAGGAAGAGGTGGTCTGGGCCTGCGTCAAATTAGTTGTGCTGTTGTCCTTAATCCTGTGGGTGTTGGTTTGACGCTCACAGGACTTCTTAACACATCAAACCATACGGAGTTTAGCTATGACCACACTGAACGCTCTGTTGGCGGCACCCCGAGCGGGGTGGCAAAAAGCCAAGCGTCACTTCGCGCAAGCCGCTTTGATCCCTGCTGTAGCGTTACTTTCGTCACCTGCCAGGGCGGCTTTGCCCACAATGCCGACACCGGGTTCTGGCATTGACGGGGCTCAAGTTGCCGATGGCGATTGGCTTGGAGCGATGGGCGCTTACTGGAAACAGGGCATCACTATTCTGGCCATGATCTTTGTCGGCTACTTTTTCCTGAAAGTCGTCATGGGTGCGATCACGAAGTGGAACCAATACACCCGCGGTCAAGCTGATATCAGTGACCTGAAAGAGTACGTGATTACTGGTGGCGTGTTGGCCATTGCACTCGTTGCCATGGCAACGTATGCCATCGCCACGCTCGGGTAAAGGGGAAAAGTCGATATGGCTCGCAAGCCCTCTGCCCCACACCTTGAACAGCTAGATGAGCAAGTTACCCAGGGCATCGCTACGCCGATAACCGATCGCGTGAATGTTCAACCAGCCATTCTGAACGGTATGACGGTCGATGAAGCACAAATCATCGGTCTGATCTCCGTCGTGGTGTGTCTGCTGCTGGGCTTGGTACTGCTGGCCATAACCGGCTTCTGGCAAACACTTTTGGCCATCATGCTATTTGGACCATTAGTCATTTTGTGGTTTGCCTCTAAATACCTGGCGGGACTTAAGCGCAACCGTCCTGACGGCTATTACAACCAGGCTATGCACCACTGGATGGCCTCTCGTGGGTGGGTGAAAGCCAAATTCATCCGCCACAACGGTTATTGGAGCTTGGGCCGGACCTTGCCCTTTAGCTTGTCCACTTCATTCAACCCTAAACCGTCCCGTCAGAACGTTGTTTCTACGGGCGAAACGGCCATCCCCTCTTCTTGCGCTGCTCAAGGTGTGACATCGATAGCGGATAAAGCGAGCAACAACGTATGAGTTCAAAATATTTAAACGCCCTGGCCACTGTTCAGGCGACAAATAAAAGACTGGGCGCACTTGTTTTAGTTGTCGCCGCTCTTGGGGCTGTGGGTATGTACTTTGCTGCCCGCACACCGCATCGAATCGACGTCAATTTGCACCCCAACATTCAAGGCGGGGATGTCGTCACCGTGACCGACGGCCAGTCGCCGGTCCCTGACGTCAATGTGTATGGCTTTGCCTACTACATCTGGCAGCAGGTCAACCGCTGGCAAGCCGACGGGTACAAGGACTACGGCAAGCAAATCTACTACTACCAGGCCTACATCACCCCGTCTTGTCGCGCTCAGCTAGAGAACGACATGAACACAAGAGATAGAGCCGGTGAGTTGCGATCACGCACACGCATCATGACCGAGATTCCAGGGTTTGGGTTTTCACCCAGACGAGTCATTTCGCAAGGCACCAACACCTGGACAGTACTGCTCGACATGCAATTGCAAGAGACATTTCGCGGTCAACAAATCAAAGACATCTACATACGGTATCCGATGCGTGTCGTGCGATATGACGTTGACCCCGAGAAAAACCCCTGGAAGCTGGCCATTGACTGCTATGGCAACAACCGCCCTGCCCGCCTGAATCCTGACGAAGTCGCCGCAGTCCAGAAGAACAACCAAAGTCCCGAGCTGCCAACTGAGTCAGAAATCGTGCCCGCCACATTGCCCGGCACGATCACCGACCCGGCAACCAACGTGACCGACCCCGCTCCGACACCTATCCAGGTGCGACCCGTCCAACCTCAAAGCGAGTGAGATTGTCATCCATGAAAGCCATTCTTAGCATTCGCAAAACAGCTCTGGCCTGCGCTCTTTTGGGGCTGGCCCAGTACGCACAGGCACAAGTGCGAGACTTGGGGCCAAACTTGGAGAGCGTACCAGCAGATCTTATTGCTCCAGCCCCTGACAGCGTCAACTCAAGTGTCAATGTGGGTTCTGCAACAAACGCAGCAGTGAATAACGCGCCCGATCTGGGAGAGATTCCCAATCTTGGCTCCTCACCCTCTAACGCTGAGTATCAAAACCCTAGCGTCAATGTGATGGGTGACCAAGCTATGGTGGTGAGCACTGTGGATGCGGCCATTCAACAGGCCAAGGATAATCAGGACGAAAGCGGCACGACCATCCGCAAACCGCCACAAAACAAACCGCATGGCGTCGAGCGAGCCGTGTTTAATCGAGCTCCAGTACGTGCGCCACTGCCTGTGGGCATCGAACGCATGATTACTTTGCCTGCGCCTGCCGCCCTGCATGTGCCATCGGATATGTCCAAGATTGCCCGAATCGAAGTCATTGATCGCACGATGTACATCACGGCCCTCCAGCAGTTCACACCCGTGCGAATCATTGCAGAGCTCATTGATTCTGGGCAGCAAATTCCCTTCGATCTGGTTGCCGACAGCACAACAGCCAGTGCCCGTAGCGAACTTCAGGTTTTTGTCGTTGCTTCATCATCGCCTGGTACAGAGGGGATCGGAGGTGATGGTCCCGCCTCCCAAGCGGCAGCGCAAGCGACCAGCATGGCGAATGCACACACATTGAGCCAGCAAATGGCGGAATCGGCACCGACAGATATGGTCCAGCTCACCCGCTACGCCGCACGCCAGCTTTATGCCCCAAAGCGGCTTGCCACGCCATTCTCTGGTGTGCAGCAGGTCGAAGTCACTGCTGAGCCAATTGCCAACCTAATACGCGGCGTCAATGTTGTATCCACCCCCGTCGGTCAATGGCGTTCTGGCCAGCTCTATGTGACAGCCGTTCTCATCAAGAACCGGTCACATAACCCCTTGGAGATTCCACTTGAGCAAGTGCGCGGCCAATGGATTGCAGCCACCGCGCAGCACGGTCGAATTGGCCCAGCCGGTTCCGAGACGGACACCACCGCCATTTATCTGGTGTGCCAGCGCCGATTTGAAGCCTGCCGGTAATAAAGGAACAACAGCATGAGCAGCACGTCCAGCAACAAACTGATCCCCATCCTCGGTGGTGTCGCCGTCTTAATAGTCAGCGTGGTGATATACAGGCAATTTACGGGTTCAGGAGAATCTACCAACTCGGTATTGACCTCCATTCCTACACCTGAAAGTGCCACACTGCCTACCGCGCAAGGAGCGGACAACGACAACGCCGCCGAAACCCTACGCACCGTCACCGCCAGCAATGAACAGTTGCGGCGTGATGTGGCACGCGTGATCGAGATGAACAATCAACTCATCGCTGAGAATAAGCGCATGGGAGGCGCTAATGCGACGGTCTCGCGTCGAATCGAACAAGAACAGCGCGACACACTCAACCTTGACGGACCTCGGACGGACTCGATCGATCCAACTGGCGATGAGACAAGCGCCAAAAGCGCTGTCAACCTAACGTTGCAGCGTGGCTCCGAAGCAGTCGATACGTTTTCACGCGCCTTTCAACTGTCACCGGCCCGCTCTGAGACCGAAGCAGCCAATCGAGCTGCTCAGATGCGAACGACTCCCCTGGTCCCACAACAATCATTTTCCCTGGGAACAGAATCGCCCACTCCGACTGTTACCTCATCAGGGCCATACCGTGTTTTACCTCCCATGGGGTATAGCGCGGTAACGCAGTCCGAGCAGGGCCGCAATGGCAATGACGGACCAGCCATTACGCGCTATGTCCGCACCAGTGGCAATCAGGCCTATGCCAATAGCTCCATGGGCCCTGTGTCCAGGCCCACCGCCACACAAACACGGTCAGCACCACAAGCCGCCAAGCCTGAACCGATTCCGTACTTTACTGTTCCCGAGAACTCGACACTGGTCGGCGCAGTATCGATGACCAGTCTCATCGGACGTGTGCCCATTGATGGCCGTGTCACTGACCCGATGCAGTTTAAAGCGATTGTCGGCCGCGACAACCTGGCAGCCAATGGCTTTGAACTACCAGCAGACATTGAGGGGATGATCGTCACCGGTGTGGCAATCGGCGATATGGCGCTGTCGTGCTCAGAAGGAAAAGTGCGCTCGGTCACCTTTGTCTTTAATGACGGCACGGTTCGCACCATCTCTGAGCGCTCCAAAGGCGGGGGGAATGCCAACGTCAATGGCGGCGGTAGCACCCAGGACCTGGGCTACATCTCTGACGTACACGGCAATCCCTGCATTCCCGGCAAATTCGTCACCAATGCCCCGGCCTATCTGGCCGACCTGGCCATGCTCAAGGGGCTGGATGTCGCCGCACAAGCTTACTCCGATGCCCAGCGCACCGTCTCCAACAATCTGGGCACGGGCAATACCACCTCTCAAATCACCGGCTCACGCAGTGGCTACGCCATGGGGCAAGCGGCCTCTGGCGCAACCAATGAGATCGTCGCATGGATGACCTCCCGTTTGAAGAATAGCTTCGACGCCGTTGTAACCCCGGCTGGCAAGCAAATAGTTATTCACCTGGATAAAGAACTGCAAATTGACAAGATGCCCAACGCCCGCAAGCTGGTGTACCGCCAGCAAGGGACGCAGCAGCTTTCTCGTGGAGCACATTATGGTCTGGAATAAAACTGCCCAACGCCTGGCGCTGACTCTAATAACCACCGCCATGTTCAGCGGTTGCACCGTCATGATGGATCGCGAATCCCCACTTAATGAGGTCACTAAGGATTCGCCAACGGTGCTGGACGTCTACCGGGGTACTGATTATCGAAACGAAGCGACTCGTCAGTCGCGCATTACCCCCCAGGAGCGGATGCGTGAGCGCACTCAGGCTAGACCGATTAATCCAGGTGATGAGTTAACCCAGCGATATTGGTCAGCTGTTGATTCCATGAACCAGCGATTCGCTCGGCTGCCCAACCCTGACCTGGTAATGGTGGTGTTTCCTCACTTGGCCAAGGGCCAGTATCCGGTTCCTGGCTACGTGACCGTCTTCCCGATGTATGACCAGACACAGTATGCGCTACCTGGTGAAGTCACCCAAGATCTGCTGCAGTGGCGAGGTGACTACTTTGAGGCTAAATCCAGCGCCAAGAAAAAGGGAGGCGCAGATGATCGCTAATGTGGCCAGCTTGCTCGGATTCACGCGTCAACGTGCAGCGCAACCAGGCAGTAAGCGCGCTCCTCAAGTCACCGCAAAGGCATCGTCTCCTGGCCAGACCGTTGCAGATCGTCGACGCATGGCCCTACGGCCACCGTCGTTTACCGACATGCTGCCCTATATCAGCTATGCCCCTGATGAGCGCATTTTCGTGTTGCGTGATGGCAATACGCTCGGTGCACTGTTTGAGCTCTCTCCGATTGCGACCGAGGCCATGCCTATCGAAATTCTGAATGAACACGCCCAGAAGATTCAGGAGGCCTTGCAAGCCATGCCATCGGTCAACGGCGCACCGTGGATTGCTCAGTTTTTTGTCAATGATGACCGTAACCTGGATCATCTTAATGACACTTTTACCGACTATATCCTGGAGCAACACAAGGACGATGGCCTGGGCCAGGAGATCCTGAACTCGCCGTTTACCCAGGCGGTATTGGATGAGGTGCGCTCGCATCTGTCGAATGTCTCGCAACCCAATGGCCTGTTCACCGATACGCTTGTCACTGGTCAAGTCTGGCGCGGGCAGATCCGCCGTGTCCGTTGTTGCCTGTATCGTCGATTTGGCGGTGCAGCCGATGACCCACAAACGCCGGTGCAGCAAATCGAGTCGGTGGCCAACACCATCATGGCCACGTTTTCCGAAGCCGGTGTGGCCGTTCGCCGCTGCACCGGCAAGGACCTCTATGAGTGGCTACTGCCGTTTTTTAACCGCGATCTGCCCTGGGCGCCTGGCACACAAATGATGCGTGAATTACCCTATCCCGGCGACTCCCCGTTGACCGATGACGAGGGCACGCCCATTTTTGGATGGGACTTGTCAGAGCTATTGAGCATCAATGAGCCCCGCTCGAACCTGGAACAGGGATTGTTTGAGTTTGATGGCGTACCCGTCAAGGCGTTGACCCTGCAAAATATGCGTAAGCAACCTGAGATTGGTCATTTCACGGCGGAGCTGGCCAACGGTAAAGAGCGATTTGCACGGTTTGACCGTCTACCTCCTGGCTCGATGCTCTCGGTCTCCATCACGATTGCGCCGCAGCACATCGTCGAGTCACAAATTGAGCGGATCCGTGATGCCTCACGCGCTAAGACGGCGCAGGCCATCGAAACATACCGGGAATGCTCCAACGTTTTGAATGAAATAGTTCGGGGCAACCACCTGTTTCCAATGATGGTGACCCTGTACGCGACCGCCACCAGCACGGATGAACTCGATAGCAACATCAACACAATTAATGCGCTGTTGATCCCATCAGGCCTGAAGTTCATCAGTAATCAGCATGACCTGGTCCCGCTGGACACATTCATGCGTGCTCTGCCGTTTAACTATGACCCCGCCTTCGATAACCAGGTACTTCGTCGATCCCGTCTGACCTTCGCCTCCCATATTGCGCGTCTCTTACCGCTGTATGGCCGTGCCCGTGGCACACCCCACCCTGGCATGTGGTTCTGGAATCGCGGCGGGGAACCCTTGTTTGTGGATCCGCTCAACAAACGCGATCGTAAAAAGAACGCCCATATGTTGGTGCTGGGTCCGACCGGAGCCGGTAAATCGGCCACCTTGAACTACATCGCCATGATGACGATGGCCATTCATCGGCCACGGCTGGTGATTGTCGATGCCGGGAACTCCTTCGGCCTTTTGGTGGATTTTTTTAAAGACAGAGGGTTATCAACATACAAAGTAGAACTGAACAGTAGTGCAAAAGTGTCATTGCCACCGTTCGTCCATGCGTACCAGCTACTTGATGATAGTGAGGTCATGGAGAGTTTTGTGGCCGCAGAGCAGCAGGCACGAAGCAACGCAGGCCTGCCCGATGACGAGCTGCTCAATGCCCTGCTTGGCCAAGATGATGAGCCGTCGACTGCCGACGTGTCTTTTCATGAAACGTTCCAGGCCAGGGAAGAGGACGAAGAGCAGGACGACGAGCTGGATAAAAGAGACTTACTTGGCGAGATGCTGATTGCCGCGATCCTGATGATCACAGGCGGTGAAGCGGACGAAGTCGCACAGATGAGTCGAGCCGACCGGTACTTGGTATCACGCGCCATCATCATGGCCGCGATCAGTTGCAAAGAACGGGGAGCCAAGCACCCGTTGACGCAAGATGTGGCCCTGCAGCTCATGCACATGAATAAAGACCAGACTATGTCACCGGCGCGGCGGGCCCGCGCCGAAGAAATGGGCCAGTCCATGATGACATTCACTCAGGCACTGCGAGGCAAGTTATTCAATCGCGAGGGCCAGGACTGGCCTGATGCAGATGTCACTCTAGTTGAGATGGGTACGCTCACTCAAGACGGCTATGAAGACGCCTTGGCAGTTGCATACACAAGCCTCATCGACTCCGTACAGTCCCGTGCCGAGCTGAACCAACACTCTGGTCGCCCGATGGTGTTCCTTACGGACGAGGGTCACTTGATCACCACCAATGAGCTGCTTGGCCCCAAGATAGCCAAGGGCACCAAAATGTGGCGCAAATTCAATACCTGGTTCTGGCTTGCCACACAAAACCTGAAAGACTTCCCCGACTCCATGGAGCGCGTGCTCTCGATGTGTGAGTACTGGATGCTGCTGACCATGGACAAAGCGGAGATTGAAGAGGTGGTGCGGTTTCGGTCGCTCACCAACGAGCAGCGAGCCATGATGGAATCCGCCCAAAAGGAGCCCCCGAAATACACGGAAGGGGTTCTGATCTCTGCGACCGGCCAGATGCTCTTTCGCAACGTCCCTCCAGCTCTCCCGATTGCATTGGCCATGACTGAGGGCCATGAGAAAGCACACCGACGTCGCCTCATGGAAAAGCATGGGATCAACGAAATGGGGGCTGCTCAAATGGTGGCACAAGAGCTGGCGCGGAGTCGTTCATGACTAAGACACGCTCATTTTTCATCGCCGCCTCTCGTCTTACAGCTCGCATGGTAGTGATGTCTGCACTTTCTGCAGTTGTTACACCATCGTTTGCACAACAGTTTGGCCAGGATCTGTATACAGGCGTCATGACCGTAGAGGTGTTTGCCAATACCGCGATGCCAGTCACCCCGACTACGTCTCCTCACTATGCTCTTTCCATCTATCGCTTGGATGCAATGAATAATCTCGAAGCTCAGATGAATGAAGGTATGCCACAAGACGAAGCAGAAGCACGTCTATGGGTTGCCAACAATGAAGCCCGCTTGCGACAAATGATCCAACCCATGGTCGCGAGTGCCGTTAACGGCCTGGCACGCGCACAGCGTTATCAGATTGACCGATTACCAGCGGTGGTCATCAACCAGCGCTATGTAGTCTTTGGCTATGTCGACGTTGATCAGGCACTGATGGCCTGGCGTGATAGCCAAAATTAAGGAGCGCTCATGTCAATCACTACTTTGCGCTTTCGGCACATGCTGGCGATTAGTTTGCTGGTGCTGGCAACCGCACTGCGGCCTGTTCCAGCAACAGCTGCCACAACCACGGCGGGCGTCGTCACCAATACGGTCGCAGCATTACCCAGTTGCACATCCTATCAGGTCAAAGGCATTTGCGTCTGGCTGGTTTGCATCCCGCTCATTGGCTGCTTCATCCGGACGTCGGTTCGGGTTGCACATTACGTGCCCGATGTCGTGATCAGCACCTACAACGATCCTCTGGCTCACCCTTGGGCTGAGGTGGGTAAGCCATTGGCGACAGCTATATCCTCAGTGGGATCAGCCGTAGTCGGCGCCCCGATCGACGCATCAGCAGGAACACAGCGCGAAGGCACAGAGGTGACTACCTATAAAAGTGCGGACGCCATTGGTAACCCCGCAGGCTTGATTGCCAGCATCGCCAGCGGCTACATCCCCAGCTTTGGCAGTTCATTCCAGTTTCCGGGCTATAGCGAATTGTTGGCCTTCACTCGCACAGAACTGCCTCGTATCGCGCAGTCTTGGCGGCAAGTCCCCCAACAGCTAGGCAACGAATTCATCGAAGCAGCCCGTGCCATGGCCAATGCACCAGCAGACATTATTTCCTCCGTCTCTGCATTTCCGGCAAAACTTGGCGAGCTGAGCTCATCAATTGGAAATTTAGGCAATGTCTTTGGTGGAAGCGTCAGCACCCAAGCCATTGGCTTGTCCGGCGTCGATATGGTGGGTGCAGATCTTGGGCCAATCAGAGACATGGTGCAGATCGCTCAGCGCCTGGGTGCCTCCGGTGGGCTATCTGAAATGTTCTGCCCCGGCTCAGCGTCGGTGTTCAATCTGCATTTTCAGTCAGACATGGACGCGATGAGCTGGCGAGGGTTTTGGCCGCTAGAGATGCTCTACCCCCAATCATGGGTGCCTGGTACAGGGGAAGTAAGCACCTCGCCCCTTTCCACTACCTGGGGGCCTATATACCCACGTAACGGCGAGCTTGTGCAGTCACACCCAGTAAAGGCCTCCGCCGTGCTGGCCACGCGTGTCGGAAGCATCATCTCGCAATCGGCACAGCCCCACATTTACAAGCGTCTGCAACCCGGTAGTGGCTACAAGTACTTCCCCACCTCCAAGCCCACTACCTGGCAGATGATCTATCCGAGCGCTCAACGGTCCTGCATGACCTTTGGTGCAGATGACTCAATGAGCCTGGCCAGCTTTGGCGATTACAAAACCGATGGTGCCGATGGCTATATGTGGAATATGTGGAACCACTATGACTGCTGCCGCATCCGTGGTGAGTTTTTATACAGCATCCCTTAAGCGAAGGACGAGAATATCTATGCAACAACCACAACGCCCGTTCACACTGCGCTTGAAACCAGCCGCCATGATGCTGGCTCTTGCGTTGACCTCCATGAGCGTGATGCCCGACGCCTACGCGCAACCCGTACGCGGCTCTTCGCTGTATTACCGAATGGGAGGCGGCTCGCCCGGCGGCTCTGCAAATTATCGCGGCCAGGTCGCTCACAACTTAGGCTTTGGAGGAAATGCTCGACTGAACTATTCATGTGGCAAGTTTGATATAGGCCTATCTTGGGCCAACATCATGAACAACCTCAACAATCTGGGCCAGACGGTGACTGGGGCGATTCAATCTGGTATCGCTGCCCTCCCCTTGTACGTCTTGCAACGCGCACAGCCAGGCCTGTATCAGATTTTTCAAAACTATTCGCAAAAGGTGGATCTCCTGCTCGGGGCCAGCCTTAAATCCTGCGAAGAGATGGAGGCCATGGTCAAAGCGGGGCAGAACCCCTATGAGGATTGGATCAAGATGGCCAAAGGTGAAGGCTGGAAGATCAAGGCCTCCGCGCAAGGTGATATTTACCAGGCAAAAATCGACATTGAGAAGAATGAAGAGGCCAATAAAGCCGGGGTGCCATGGGTCTTTGGCCAAAATGCCGGGGGTGTAGGAGGCCGACCTATTGAGCCGGTGCGAGATCTCTCTGTGGCAGGCTATAACGCTACCCTCAACAAACCAATCACAGCATCAGAGACCACGGACTACAGTAACTCACCTGCCGAGAAAAACTCTCGCCTGGTTCGTGCGTTTAAATCACCGGCAGAACTTGCCCAATGGACAACCGAAGTCCTTGGGGATCAGAAGGTCTATACCTGCGGCCAGCATCACTGCCCCGCCCCAACCACGGTCGTCACCTCCAGCGGCCTGGGGCCCAAATATGAAGCCGAAGTCGATTTCGTCCAGCCTAAGCTAGAGGCAATGGCCAACCCATCGAACTCGGCCACTTATGCCGATCTCGCAGAAATCTCAGCTCCTGGCTTTGCCGTGTCTCCTCAGTTGCTTGACTCCTTACGAGCAATGCCGCCTGACACCCGCAGCATCGCTGTGAACCGCATTGCTCAGGAAATGGCGATGCACCGGGTGATCAATAAAGCACTGGTGGCGCGTAGCGTGTTGATGACAGGTCTGACCTTACCGGAGGTTACGGCCGCAGGAGATGCAATCCAAAACACCCAGGCTTCGGTCGATCGCTTAAGTGGCTACATTGACGACTTGATGTATGAGGCTCGGATCCGCAAGGATCTGACGTCCCAGACGGCATTGTCGATCATCAACACCCAGTCCGCCATTGACACACAATCACTGAACGTACCGGGTGGCAACCCTGTTGATCCTGCCCCAGCAGTGGGTGGACGGGTGCCTGGACTATGACACAAGTCTCTCTCACCAAAAAACGCAGCTGGCTGTGGCGAGCACTGATATGGCTCGCCATCGGTTTGGCCGGATTTCTCCTGCTCATTGGGCTGCTCGGCGCACTAGCGCAGTCGTTTATCGGACAGGAACATAAACTTCTGAGCCTTCTTGAGAGGACATCGTCAGTACGAGATATTGGAGCAATCGCGCAATGTCTGGCAGCACTACTCATTATTTGGCGCTGGCCAGCCGTCGTGCGCTGGCTCCAGGCCAGACATATTGTTCAAGGATTCGAATATGACGCCGTGCTGGCCAGCCGCCGGAAGGTGGCGGCATTTGCCACGCTGTACTTAGTTTTGATTCCGATTGGCCTTGACCGCATCTGGCGCTGGGTGACAGCGCTCATTGCGGCTTAGCTGGGGAATACGCCATGCAACTAGACAGTTATCTTGAGCTCTTCACCACTTTCTACGGATGGGCGTTTGCCAATATCTTTGGCGAGATCGTGACCGGCATCGGCTTGGTCGTCATCCCTTTTCTGGTGGTAATCATCAATGCCTGGCGCGAAGCTGGCCAGCGGGGAATGCAAGACATCGGCGTTATGGGTGTCATCAAAAGCGTACAGACGCAGCTCATCGTCATGCTGTTTGTGATGTCTGTTTGCTTTTTCACATCGCCCATCACAAGCCTAACGTATGCGCGCTTGTCGTACATGCCCCCTCCTTCGATTGATAACCCTAACCCTGTAGAGGCAACGCCTGGAGCCAGTGGCAGCACCTACGATACGGCACTACGCGATGCTATTGATGGGAGCATGAGCCAGGCCAGCGGGCTGAGCAACGTGCCCCTATGGTGGTATTCCATCATGTCCATCAGCTCTGGGATCAACAATGCCTTTCGCAATGGCATGAATAATTCTGGATCTGATATGCGGGTTCTGGAGGATATGGCCAAGAATGCCACAATCGAAGACCCCGCCTTGCTCGGTGATGTGCAACGCTTCTATAGCGAATGCTTTATCCCGGCACGCAGTCAGTATTTGCGCAGCGATCGCAGCAGAATCAGTGCATCAGGTGCCTCGATCTTGGCAGAATCCAATACCGACTATGGGCCTACCGATGTGGATTGGATGGGCAGCCAGTTTTTCAGAACTGAGCCTGGGTATTACGCCTCCATGCGCAGTCGTGCTCCAGTAACTGGTTTTGCGATCGATTACTCCCGCGATACGGAGTACTACGACCCATCGAGCGACGTGGACCCACAAGTTACCGGTGCCGTAAACCCAGAGTTTGGACGCCCAACCTGCAAGCAATGGTGGGAGGATCAGCTACGAGAAAAGCTGATCGATGGCAGCCCAGGTGTTCGAGCGTTCGCATCCAGAGCGGCGAACGTTCTCACCTTTACGTCGTTCGACAAACAAAAGGATGAAGTGGCTCGTTTGGCGTCAACCGCCGCCAATCCAGTCTTTGTTGATTTCGACCAGGTAATGGGCTCCCCTTATGACGCGGCCACAATCGCAGGTCGAACAATAACGGGGGCTGGCAGCACAATCGGTGTTGGTGGGGCAGCTTTCATGGCCAGCATGGCATGGATGCCATTAGTGACCTCTTTACCCATGATCCAAGCACTGGTCCTCATGGGTATCTACGCGTTTCTTCCTTTGGCCACCTTGGTCAGCGGCTTCAGTCTTCGCGTCTTGTTCTTAGGTGCCATGGCCATTCTTACTATCAAGATGTGGGCGTCGATGTGGTACATCGCCACCTGGATCGACGGCCACCTAATCAATGCTATGTACCCTGGCGCTCTGGGCAATATATTTGTCCAAGAAGCCATGATGATCGGTAAAGGAGCTATTCCGGCTGGCTACAAGAGAATGGTACTGAACACGATATTATTGTCGTTGTATGTCGGTCTACCGATCATTTGGTCGTCGATGATGGCGTGGGCCGGATTCAAAGTTGCAGGGGGTATTGATACCATGATGCGTAACGATGGTAATGCTGCAGCTAGTTCTGGTCGTCCCCCATTATTAGGAAAATTTTTTGGGGGAAAGAAATAAAGGCTTATTGCAGACTAAGAAAACGTTCTGGAAAACATACCTATAGCTCTACAAAAGTTATATGAAGCCTAGGGCACCGCCTGAGTTGAGCTTAGTTCAGATATTCATTGCCATGTATGGTTGGCTCAGTCGTATTATCTTGGAAAGCCCGCTTGCGGCGTGCCGCTACATTGTCTGGACATGTATGGCGGGTTGCTCTGGAGACTTGTGGATCCAAAATTCAATCTCCAACAAATTATCCAATTGCTCTTTAACTTCTAGAACCAGCTGCAAAGTCTTTTCTGCTTCATATCCATATATCAAGTAAATGGCGCGTTCGTACCGAACTTTATCTCTAAACAGCGAAAGGTTTATTAAGTCTTTATTTATGCCTTTAGGCTTGGCTTCTGACGATTTAACTTCGATAGCTGCGTGGTTTCCACTCATGCATCCAGGTCTGTGAACAAGAAAATCCGGCTTCACCTGGGCAGCACCAAGTTTACGTAAAATTGGGTGTGCTGCTTTATCGATTTCACCATTCAAACAAAACTCGGTGGTTTTCGGCCACAGAAGCCTCATCTGATGATATAGCTCATAACAATATACGCGCTCACGGTATATAGGATCGCCTCCACATATCTGGAGCTGAAAGTAGTCCTTCTGAATTGAGGCTGTTGCGCGTGTGATTATGTTAGAAAGTTCACTCATCAGTTTTCGTTCATAGCCTGGTAACGATTACTGCCTGACATGTTTATTGAAACCCTATGGCGTTTCCTGTCTTACAGCAACGATTATTTTTGATCTAATTGAAGAGCAACACCTAACTTTTATCAGAATCACTCTCCTGCCAACCCCAGTCAAGGTCATAATTAGGGTGGAGCCGATTAAGACCGTCAGAAACCTCTGGTCCGGCAGCCGCATCCCGAGGGCTATTTGAGTTCACCAGTAACAAAATAAAATCGATAGCGAGCACCACCCCTATCCATGCCACTCGTGCAAGAAAAATACTTCCATGTCGTGCTAGTTTCAGAGCGTACTTCATTTACCTTAGCCCTCCTCACACCCAGTATTACTTAGCGATTCCCAAGAAAACAGCAAGGCATCGTTCAATTTCCACCAGTGTATCAGCACTAACAGATCCAAAGGCTTGGCCAATCTTATCCCGTTTAACGGTCAATGCCTTATCGATCATAATTTGTGATGGTTTTTGTAGACCATTTTCTGGGTCTGGCTGAATGCTAATGCGCAATAAGGGCGCATTCACTATTGTGCTGGTCACTGGAAGTACAGTGACCGAGGAATGGGCAGCAAATAAATCTGCTTGAATAACCAACGCAGGCCGTGGTTTTCCAAAATCCCCTTGCATTGCAACAGTAACTAGATCCCCACGTCTCATTCTGTCCAACCATCCAGGTCAGCCAGAGCCTCATCCATAAAATGTTCTGTATCCACATCGGTCTTGTCTGCCTTGGCTACCCGCAGCGCCTGGCGGCGGCATTCCGCCGCAAAATCAGGCCGACGTGTATCAGGCACCCAAAGCTGCACTGGGCGCAATCCTGCTTGCCGGAGGGAATCCCGGTGCTTCTGAACTCTCGCGTTTACATTTGCCATCTTGTCCTCCATAACTATGCACTTATAGTACGGCCATTACCCGTTACATGCAACATGCAACATGCTTCGACAGTTGTATGCAACGCCAAGACAAGACTCCTTGAGTTCGTGATCGATAGCCCAGCATCCCCCGCTCAAGCCGAAACAGCCATCAATTACATCAACCCATCAACGGAGCTTGCTTCGTGCCTGGTGGTTCCGCTCTTGCATCACCTGCATTACTTCCTCATGGGTGTACAACCTGGCATTGGGATCACTGACTTCACCCAGAGCTTCTTCAACCTCGCGGGCCATCCGCTCGTATTCCTCCGGCCATAGCACCTGCTCCATGCACAGCGACGCCTGCCCCAGCAAGTGCAGCAGGCCGAACAACCGCATGTCGTTGGTCGCGACGATATGATCCCGAATCCGTTCCTGTATTGCTACGCTGGCTTGGTGTGCCGCAGGCGTGGCCGTCCCTTCGTAGTCGGTTGGGAATTCCGTTTCCTCAGCAATCCGTGCCCAAATGCTGGCCAGGGCCTCAATGTTGGATGGACTCATTTCATTCCATATAGACTTAAAAAAAACTGCAATTTCAGGAGCACGAGATCTCACGCGGTGACTAGTTTAACTGTCTCCAACCTCAAATTCGGCCAATGCTTTGACGCCAAATGTAGTGTATTGTGCAATACAAATTCATACCTTAAGACCGCCATGAACATGAAAACGGCACCGACCCATCAAACATATACCGAGCTGCAACAAGCCTACGATCATTTTAATACCGCCCTATTCGACGGAGGGTTGCCCAACTGTCTGATTACCTTGCAACGAGAGAAACGCTCAATGGGCTATTTCTCAAGCCAGCGATTTGTAGATGCTCAAGGCACCTATACAGACGAAATAGCGATGAACCCGGCCTACTTTGCCGTCGTGCCCTTGATCGAAACTATGCAGACTTTGGTACATGAAATGTGCCATCTCTGGCAATTCCATTTCGGCAAGCCTGGGCGTGGCAGGTATCACAATGAAGAGTGGGCCTCGAAGATGGAAGCGATTGGACTGATGCCCTCTTCGACTGGCCAACCTGGTGGCGCTCGCACTGGCCAACTCATGGCTGATTATGCGATTGAGGATGGTAAATTTGTGAAAGCGTGCGCCGATCTGCTCACCCAGTCATTCTGTCTGACCTGGTACGATCGCTTCTCACATGCCGACGCACCTCGTAGCGCCGCTGAGCGCTTGGACATCTCAGTAGGAGGTGGAGCTCCTCCATATATCGCACTTCCAGCACTCACTCAAGCTTTGGCATCCAATGCCGCCTCCACGAGCAACGCCGCCCAGGGCGGCGAGAGTATGCCGGTAAAACCCACCGGCAATTCAAACCGCTGGAAGTACGTCTGCCCATGCGGCACAAGCGTCTGGGGTAAACCAAAGTTGAAGATTATCTGCGGATCCTGTGAAAGCACATTCACATCGCCGGACGCAGCTCGACTAAGCACCAACAGCGGATCGGCCTAGAATTGATTTAACGGCTTGTCAAGTCGAAACCCTTGGTTATGTGCCCAAGGGTTTGAACAGACACACACTTCATGCGGCCCTACAGTGGCCACATGGACCCATTCGACACTCCTACTCAATTATCACAGGCAGCTGCCAGCCATATTGCGCCTCCTGCATCCACGCGAGAGACAGAACTTATCTGGGCAGGCACTGAAGGCCAGCTCGTCAATGCGGGCTGGTTCATTGTCGCCATCCTGTTTTGCTGGGCAGTCATTCCTGTCCTATGGGCGATATACCGTTATCTTAAAGTTGCCAATCATCGGTATGAGCTAACGAACCAGCGCCTACTGGAATACAGCGGGATCCTCGTCAAACGTGTCGAAACCCTGGAGTTATACCTGGTAAAAGACATCGCCGTTTCCGGCACCCTCTTTCAAGCCCTGTTTGGCCATGGCCGTGTCGTTTTGCAAACCACTGACACCTCGACGCCGACCGTGCACATCAGCGCGATCGCTAGCCCTCAGCACGTCTCCCAACTTATTCGTGACGCGGTCGAACAATGCCGTGTCGCCCGAGGCGTTCGCGCCTTTGATTACTGACAACCAGGATTCTTCCGAACCATGCTTACCTCAACCTATTCCCCTTCTTCTTTGCTGATTCGCCTGGCAGCCAGTTCAAGCCTTAGCCTGGGACTGGCCACAGCGTCCTGGGCTCAAGGCGTACCGTCTGACGTGCAAGCAGCTATTGAGGAACACACTCAAGGTTCTGTCCCCATCGATAGCATCTCAACCACGCCTATTGCCGGCATGTACCAGGTCGTCAGTGGCAACGAGATTTTCTATAGCGACTCAACCGGACGGTACGCATTTGTCGGGGGGGCCCTCATGGACATGAAAGACCGCCGTGACGTGACCGCACCAGCCCTTGAAAAGCTCAACACGATCCCATGGGAATCACTACCGCTGAGTCAAGCCATTGTGCAGGTCCATGGCAACGGGCAACGCAAGATGGCCGTCTTTGAGGATCCGCTCTGCCCCATCTGCCGCGTGTTCACAAAATTCGTCGATCAGCTTGAAAACGTAACGGTCTATCGATTTATCTTTCCCGTTATTGACCCGCAATCAGCCCCCATTGCCCGTAAAGCTTGGTGTTCAACAGACCGAAACACCGCTTGGAACATAGTCATGAATGGTCGAAATATTGATGGCCGTGAGGACTGCGACATTTCTGGTCTGGTGGAGATTTTAAAGTTTGGAGAAGCAAACAATATCGCTAACACACCGACAGTTATATTGGGCAACGGAAAGCGGTTAGTTGGCGCAACACCTCCAGAGCAATTTATTGCAGAATTAGATGCTTCAGAGTTATCAAAAAACTAAGGGAAGATAAAGATGAAGTTTAATAAATTAGCCAGCATCGCAATTTCATTCTCGCTAGTAATTTCTAACCTAGTACAGGCACAAGGCACTAACAGCCAAAGCAATCTACCGCCTGGGCTTAAGTGGGAGCCGATGACGGTGGTCGGTTTTAATACAGGATCTATGGAGCTTCCTCACGCTTCTCGTGCGGAAATGAGTCTTGCTAGAAATATTTGGGAAAAGGAAATTGAATCAACTGGATCTGGCTTAACGCCCGGATCGAAAATGGCGTCTTTCATCTTAATAAAACCGTATTCAGTAAACGGCAGCCAATTCGTTTTTTCAATCTTTAGCTCCGGTTTTTCTAATGGCTGCATTCCTCCCGCCAACGGTCGTGGAATTGAAGATATGTATTCCGTCTGCCCGATGCGCGTGACTCAAATGAATAGCAGCAAGTCCGTATCGAAGGATTTTCCTGAATACTGCCATCTCTATCCTGAGCCAGCTGATAAACCGGGAGAAATCAATCAATCTCAAATTGCTTTCGACCGAAACACGATGACTGCTTATTTTCGCATTATCCAACATGGCAAGCACGTGAAATCGTGCGATAGAACCCTACGAATCCAATAAAAGGCAAAACAGTGATACGCAAGCGATCGATCTCAGGGTGGCTTTTATATACAGCCTCAGCGGTAGCATTCGCAGCAGCACTTGTTACGGCAGCACAAGTGGCGGATGCTGTCCGCAACTCACCCAACGCCAGCCCATGGCTCAAGGCAAATGCGGATGCCGTAGGCCGGTTGGCCATGTTTGAATCGAGTGGGCAGCTTGACATCTATAACGGGTCTTGTTGTACAGGCATCCTGCAGATGAACAAAACCAATATCCGTGAATATGCAAAAACAACCCCTGATGATTTTGCAACTTGGGACTTGCAACGCCAAGTCGATGCTTGGACAAAACTGACCACTGATGCCATGCAAGCACGGGCTCCCAAGACTCTTGCGGGACTGGGAACGTTCGATGGCCGAGAAGTCGATGGTGATATGGTACTGGCATGCGTCCAGCTCGGAATCGGGAATTGCCAGAAAATGATCAACTCAGGCAGTTGTAACGGCTTTGCGGATATCAATGGGACGACCATCTGCAAAATGGCTGACCGAATACGAAATGGCCCGCCTACGGGTAATAACGGCGATCCAGTAGACGACATCATTCGACCAAACCCTGATCAAGGTGGCACCTACCGACCACCCATCGATCCGTGTATCCGTGAAGGTGAAGCCTGCCTGCCTTTAACCGAAAGCCTGGAGCAAGGATTTGCATCTGGATCTGGCGTCAGCATGGGCAATTTAAGAGCGATCATTTTTGCGATATCAACTGCTTTTGTTACCCTTATCTTGATGTCGTTTATTACGGCGCTTTTTCGAAACTACTCAACTGGTTCAATCGAAAAGGTTGAGCTTGTAAGTGGCGTACAGAAAGCCATCATGATCGGAATGTCATTCATTGTTGTGATGTCGTTGTTCTAACTCAAGAAAAAAAGTTAGCCAGGCCGCTGGTGCCTGGCCAACATCCACGTTAGAAAGGCCACCTCTCAGTTTCGCCGGTTGAGAGATAATAAAGAGGAACGCATGAGAAAAGAATTTAATTCCATCACCGAAATAAAAAATGAAATTGCTCGACTACAACGTGATGCCGATAAATTGAAACAGAAAACAAGATCTAAAGTAATCAGCGATATTCTTCGCTCGATGAAGGAGCACGACCTAACACCTGAAGATATTGCCCAGGCGTTTCACAAAAACCCGTTAAAGACGAAAGCAGTATCGAAAATCAGGTATCAGCACCCAGATGGTCATACGTGGACTGGTAGAGGACGCACGCCGACATGGATCAAGCAAATTGAATCGGAAGGCCGTTCCCGTGAAGACTTTGCTGTTAGCAGTAATTGAACTCAAACCTTGATAAATACACAAACCTGCGAAGGAGCCAACTAAAATGGGTACATCCACAGTAATTCTTTTATTTCGATTCTACGGCTTAACATTTGTGGGAGGCTTAGCCTCGTTAATTCTTGGATTAATCGCCATCTATGAGTGGAAACCAGATCCACCTGACTCAGCTTTTGTGACCATTGGAGGAGCGCTAGGCCCCTACCCATACTATATTTTTGTGTTAATCGGTGCATTGATGACTCTCTATGCTGTGACTAGCGCGATATCAATGAAAAGGAGGCTAAGTGGATACCGTTGAGGAAATAACGCTGATACAGATTAATCATTGACCAAAAAGCGATTTCTGTTTTTCAAAATCAATGATCACTTTCATTACAGACGTCAGACCTGGTGAGACCAATATCCTGACTTCTATCCGTTATTCTCGTTTACTCGTGACTTCTCTCGAAGGCGAGGGTAATCCCCCCATAAACCCTAGCTCTGAGAAGTAGAACTATGCGGCCATGGCCAGCCGCTGTTTAGGGGTGATGCCGCCCAAGGCCATGTTTGGGCGTTCGTGGTTATATTGCCATATCCACTGGGTAGCATAATCTCGCACCTCATCGAGGTTGCGCCAATGGTACTGTGACAGCCATTCGTAGCGCACGGTCCTATTAAACCTCTCGATATAGGCGTTTTGCTGAGGCTTGCCTGGCTGGATGTATTGCAGATGAATTCCTTTGGCTGCCGCCCAGTTTTGCAACGTTGCGCTGATGTACTCAGGGCCGTTATCACAACGAATTACCTCAGGCTTACCACGCCACTGGATGATCTGCTCTAGCGTTCTAATGACGCGCAGCGCAGGCAGCGAGAAGTCCACCTCAATACCGAGTGCTTCGCGGTTGAAGTCATCAATGACATTGAGCAGCCTGAAGCTGCGAGCATCTTCAAGCTGCTCATGCATAAAGTCCACAGACCAAACGACATCACGACTAGCCGGCACTGCCAATGGCTCTGGCTTGTCACGCACCAAGCGCTTAAGCGGCTTGATGCGCAGATTCAACTCCAACTCGCGGTAAATGCGATACACACGCTTGTGGTTCCATTTGAAGCACCTGACGTTACGCAGATACAAAAAGCACAGGCCAAAGCCCCAATTGCGGTTGTTGTCCGTCAAGCGCAGCAGCCACTGGGCAATCTCATCGTCCTCGTGACAACGCAGCGCTTTGTATCGATAGCAAGCCTGACTAATTTGAAATACTTGGCAGGCAGCCCGGATGGACAGGCCCCGTTGCGCAACAGCTTGTTGAGCCATCTCGCGCCTGCGAGATGGCTTCACCACTTTTTTGCGAGTGCCTCAGCAACGACCTCAGCCTTGAGCTTTTCTTCGACATACATCTTACGAAGTCGTGCATTCTCCGCTTCGAGCTCCTTCATGCGGGCCATGAGCGAGGCATCCATCCCACCGAACTTGGCTCGCCACTTGTAGAATGTCGCCGAACTGATGCACAGCTCACGGCAAAGCTCGGGAACCGTCAAGCCAGCTTCTGCGCGTTTGAGGGCATCGATGATTTGGCTGTCTGTAAAACGTGACTTCTTCATAGTAGAGATTCTCCTTGGATATCTCTACTTCTCAAAATGATGGTTTTGCGGGGGGATTACCAGGCGACGTAGCGAAAGCGTGGTTTGTCTCAATTTGACGGCGGCGAACCGCAAGCGTTCGGTTCGCCGCTCGTTTCGGTCGCAGTGCTGGCCCGCGCCTGGAAACGTTGATAACACTCCAGCCCGCAGAAGTGCTCGACGTACTCCGCGCCTTCCGGTGTGAAGGCGGCATCGAGCGGAATTTCCTTGCAGCACACGCAGCAACTGGTGGCGGTCGGATCATTTGCATTCATGGTGGCACCCCTCCATTGACTGACGAAGACGGCGAATGCCGCCGCCGGCATCGGCTTTGCGAACAGAAAGCCTTGCCCGCGCTCGAACGCTTGGGCCCTCCGCCGTAGTCCATCCATCCGGCCGGGAAGCGCTCATGATCTTTCCCTGAATGCCCGCAACGCCCGCGCCAGTGACAGAAGAAACAGGCCGGTCAAACCGAGCGCCGTGATGACCCAATACTCGACAAGGAATGCACCGGCGGTTGTGCCGGCCAGCACGGCAGCGAGGATGGACAGGTGGCAGGGGCAAGTCAGCACGGCCAGCGTGCCCC
The DNA here is from genome assembly GCF_031844565.1 of Alcaligenes sp. AB3. Classification (NCBI taxonomy): domain Bacteria; kingdom Pseudomonadati; phylum Pseudomonadota; class Betaproteobacteria; order Burkholderiales; family Alcaligenaceae; genus Alcaligenes; species Alcaligenes sp. AB3. The sequence goes on along the minus strand of NZ_JAUZVM010000001.1, from coordinate 947,579 downwards.
ACAGGTAGCCGGTGAACGGTTTGTGCGTCTCGGCCGGCATGCGCTCGGGGCTGTTCATGGCAAACTCTCCGCATGCTGTGCCGGCGCGGTCGGCATGGCGGCCAACTGCACTTCCAGATTGGCCAACGCTTCGCGCCGGCGTTCGACGAACTGACGCAGCACAGTAAGCTGCGCGGCAGTTTCATCGCAGTTCGCCGCATCCAGCGCCCGGCACAGCCGCGCCAATGCGCCGAGGCCGATGCCCGCCTCGAAGGCGGCCCGCACGAAGCACAGTCGCTGCAAGGCGGCGTCATCGAACAGGCCGTAGCCACCCGTGGTGCAGGCGACTGGCCGCAGCAATCCACGCAGCAGGTAATCGCGCACGATATGCACACTCACCCCGGCATCAAAGGCCAACCGGGACACCGTGTAGGCGTTCATCGAACACCTCCTTTTCCTCATCCGGCACAACACGAAAGCTGCTTCACGTCCTTGCTGAAGGTCTGCGCCGCGAGCTTCAACCCCTCGACCATCGTCAGGTAGGGGAACAACTGGTCGGCCAGTTCCTGCACCGTCATGCGGTTGCGAATGGCGAGAACAGCCGTCTGGATCAATTCGCCGGCTTCCGGGGCGACGACCTGCACGCCGATGAGCCGTCCGCTACCTTCCTCGATGACCAGCTTGATAAAGCCGCGTGTGTCGAAGTTGACAAGCGCACGCGGCACGTTGTCGAGCGTGAGCGTGCGACTGTCGGTTTCGATCCCGTCGTGATGCGCTTCCGCTTCGCTGTAGCCCACGGTTGCTACTTGCGGATCGGTGAACACCACGGCCGGCATCGCGGTTAGATTGATGGCAGCATCCCCTCCGGTCATGTTGATCGCGGCACGGGTGCCGGCCGCTGCCGCCACATAGACGAATTGTGGCTGGTCCGTGCAGTCGCCGGCCGCGTAAATGTGTGGCGTGCTGGTGCGCATGCCCTTGTCGATGACGATGGCACCCTGCGCATTGACGGTGACTCCCGCCGCGTCGAGTGCCAGGCTGCGCGTGTTCGGTGTCCGTCCGGTAGCGACCAGCAGCTTGTCGGCACGTACTTCACCGTGTCCCGTGGTCAGCACGAATTCGCCGTTCACATGCGCGACCTGGCTGGCTTGCGTGTGTTCCAGTACCTTGATCCCTTCGGCACGGAAGGCCGCTGTGACGGCCTCGCCGATGGACGGGTCGTCGCGGAAGAACAGCGTGTTGCGAGCTAGGATCGTGACCTGGCTGCCCAGCCGGGCGAAGGCTTGCGCCAGTTCCAGCGCGACCACCGACGAGCCGATCACGGCTAGGCGTTCGGGAAGGGTGTCGCTGACCAGGGCCTCGGTCGAAGTCCAGTAGGGTGACTCTTTCAGGCCCGGAATCGGCGGCACGGCCGGGCTGGCACCCGTGGCGACTAAGCAGCGGTCGAAAGCTACCACGCGCTCGCCACCATCGTTTAAACGGACGACCAGGCTCTGCTCATCCTTGAAACGCGCCTCACCATGTACAACGGTGATGGCCGGGTTGCCGTCCAGAATGCCTTCGTACTTGGCATGGCGCAGTTCTTCGACGCGCGCCTGCTGCTGGGCCAGTAGTTTGCTGCGGTCAATCGCAGGCACAGTCGCCGCGATACCGCCGTCGAACGGACTTTCCCGACGTAAATGGGCGATGTGGGCGGCGCGAATCATGATCTTGGACGGCACGCAGCCGACGTTGACGCAGGTGCCGCCGATGGTGCCGCGCTCGATCAGCGAGACGTGCGCGCCTTGCTCGACGGCCTTCAGTGCTGCCGCCATTGCCGCGCCACCGCTACCAATGACGACGACCTGCAACGGGCGTTCGTTGCCACTGGGCTTATCAGCGGCCCCTATCCAGCCGCGCATCTTGTCGAGCAGGCCGGCGCGGTTGTCCGTCGGTGGCGCATCGGCAAGCGTTGCCTCGTAGCCCAGTCCGGCCACGGCGGTAGTCAGCGCATCCGATGACGTGCCCGCCTCAATGGCGAGTTGCGCTGTGCCCTTCGGATAGGACACCAGCGCCGATTGCACGCCGGGCACTTTCTCCAAGGCTTCCTTGACGTGAGCCGCGCACGAGTCGCAGGTCATCCCGGTGATTTTCAGGGTGGTCATGTATTTTTCCTTTTCTGTGGTGGCTACGGCTGTTGCCGTCAGCCACGTTGTTCTGGCAATTCACAGCTGTCCGGCCCGCAGCGGCGATGTGCTGGCGAGATGAAATCCCAGACCGACACCCCAACCATCAAGGCCAGGCCGACATAGAGCAGTCCACCGCTCTGCCAGCCGTAAGCCCGCATTAAAAACACCGCTGCCAGCACCAAGATCGGGCCTATCGTGCCGAGCGCCGTGCGTCGCCACTGTCGATGATTGAGCCAAGCGATAGCATTGGCGAGTAACGCGATGCCGGCGAACATCGGCAGCAGGATGCCAATGAATAGCCCCTCGTACTGGCTCAAGAAGCCCAGTCCGATGGCCGCGCCAAAGCTGGCGATGGCAGGAAAACAGGCGGCGCAGCCCATCGCGGAAACGACGCTGCCGAGCGCGCCGGTTTTGCCAGCGATGCGCGTGATGAGTCCCATGTGTCGCTCCCGAGTTCGGTTAACGGATCAGCGTTTGAGGCTGGACGGATAGCCCGCGTCCTCGGTCGCCTTGGTCAACTTCTGGACGTTGGTCTTGGCATCGTCGAAGGTGACGACGGCCTGGCGCTTGTCGAAACTTACGTCGGTCTTGCTCACGCCCTCAACCTTGGAAAGCGCGTGCTTGACAGTGATCGGGCAAGAGGCGCAGGTCATGCCAGGCACGGACAGCGTGACGGTCTGAGTGGCGGCGAACACGGGGGCAACGAAAGCGGCGAGAGCGAGGGAGGCAAACAGCTTTTTCATGATGAACTCCTGATTAGTAGAAAAATGGCATGACGTAGGGAAAACTAAGCGCGACCAAGACCAACACGGCGACGAACCAGAAAATGAGCTTGTAGGTGGTGCGCACTTGCGGAATCGCGCACACCTCGCCCGGCTTGCAGGCTGCGGTCGGTCGGACGATGCGCCGCCAGGCAAAGAACAGTGCAACCAGCGCCGCGCCGATGAAGGTCGGCCGATACGGCTCCAATACCGTCAGGTTGCCGATCCAAGCGCCGCTGAACCCCAAGGTGACCAGAACCAGCGGCCCCAGGCAGCAGGCCGAGGCGAGGATGGCAGCCAGCCCGCCGGCGAAGAGCGCCCCGCGCCCGTTTTGTGGTTCAGACATGCGCGTGTCCTTTCGAATTTAAATTGGATAGCGTAACCTTACTTCCGTAGTCATGTACGGAGTCAAGCAATATGGAAAACAATTTGGAAAATCTGACCATCGGCGTTTTCGCCAAGGCGGCCGGGGTCAACGTAGAGACCATCCGGTTCTATCAGCGCAAGGGCTTGTTGCCGGAGCCGGACAAGCCTTACGGCAGCATCCGCCGCTATGGCGAGGCGGATGTAACGCGGGTGCGGTTCGTGAAATCAGCCCAGCGGCTGGGCTTCAGTCTGGATGAAATAGCCGAACTGCTGCGGCTGGAGGATGGCACCCATTGCGAGGAAGCCAGTAGTCTGGCCGAGCACAAGCTCAAGGACGTGCGCGAAAAAATGACTGACTTGGCGCGTATGGAGTCGGTGCTTTCCGAACTTGTGTGTGCCTGCCACCTGCGGCAGGGGAATGTTTCTTGCCCGCTGATTGCTTCACTGCAAGGGAAGAAAGAACCGCGCAGTACCGACGCGGTGTAGCCAAGGGAACTACGCCTAAGCGTGCTTTATTTTCCGTTTTCTGAGGTGACGTCAACCGTCAGAAAAAACCGTGCGGCCGACTTTTGATAATTCGTGCTATCGCCTTCTGAAAATGACATGTATAATCGCCCGTCCTGTCCCCGTCGTCGTTCTCAAATCTGGGCGACTCTCTGCAACTCACTTCAATGGCGGTCATGCAATCTATCGGCTCTCCACTCATGTGGTCCTTGTTCACGGCTTTTGTGCTGGTCGCACTGCTGGTCGATTTCTTTGCGATGAGCAAACAGGGCGCACACCGCGTCAGCACCCGCGAGGCTGCCATCTGGTCGCTCGTCTGGGTCGGCGTGTCTTTCGTCTTCATGGGATGGCTGTGGTGGCACCTTGGCGGCACCGGAACGGATGAGGCCGCGCGCTCGCTGGCCAATGCCAAATCGCTGGAGTTCCTGACCGGCTACTTGATCGAAAAGGCGCTTGCTGTCGACAACATCTTCGTGTTCTTGATGTTGTTCACCTACTTCGCAGTGCCGGCAGAGTTCCAAAAGCGCGTACTCATGATCGGCATCCTCGGCGCGCTCGTGCTGCGCGCGGTGATGATTCTCGTGGGCGCCTGGCTGATTGCTCAGTTCCATTGGATCCTGTATCTGTTTGGCGCCTTCCTGCTGTTCACTGGCATCAAGATGTGGTGGGCCGCCGGCCAAGAGCCCGACCTGGACAACAATCCAGCTCTCAAGTGGATTCGCAGCCGCTTCAAGATTGCGCCGGACTATGACGGCGAGAAATTCTTCACCATGTTTGGCGGCGTCAGGATGGCCACGCCTTTGCTGGTGGTGATACTGCTCATCGGTATCGTTGACATTGTGTTCGCAGTGGACTCGATCCCGGCCATCTTTGCGATCACGACCGACCCATTCATCGTGCTCACCTCCAACGTGTTTGCGATCCTGGGCCTGCGCGCGATGTACTTTCTTCTGGCCAACATGCACGAGCGCTTCCACCTGCTCAGCTATGGGCTGGCGATCGTACTGGTGTTCATCGGTGCAAAGATGTTGTTGATCGACGTCTATAAGATCCCGGTGGTTTTTTCGCTCGGATTCACCGCAGTCACGCTGGCAGTGACGATGATCCTGTCACTCAAGATTCCGCCCAAGGGGACGCCAGGCGGCGCCTATCCGTTTGATGTGAAGAAGCGGGATGACCAGGCATAAGAACCGACGGACGCGCGGTAGCGTTCGTGACGCGCGCGCATCCTCCATGCTTGACATGAGCCGCCAGCAGCCATGTCGCGCAGCCACGATTGATGGCTCTGCTTTTTCGGATACTTGCATCAGAACAATCTGATTTTCATGATCCCCCGATCACATTAAATTCAACCAGACAGCACAGTCAACAAATCGCAAGGTGTAGAGAGACGATGAACACTCAGGCTCACGGTTTCACTGACAAGCGGGCGCTGCCCCAGAACCTTCGGCGACAGCAGCAATTGGATGCCTGCGATCACGCTGCCAATAACGGCGGCGTGAGCTCACCTACAGCGATGGGATCGTGGGGCAAGCACCCAACCAAATAAACAGCTTATGTAAAGATCTCCATGAGGGTCGGCCGGGAATCATGAAAAATTCCCCGAAAACTGCCTACTCTTCTGAATTAAAAAGCGAATCTTGATTGTCAACGCTATTTTTCTTGGCGTTGGTGCTCTTCGCCTGTGGCGACTGTAATGTCGCGAGCTTTTCAAAGACTTTCTCGTGGCTAGCGGCAACGGCTTTTGCCGCCATCAGTTCGGCTGCCAGCCGCTGCCCCGTTTCCATGCTCTCCCTTAGCTTGCAGAGGTTCGCTTGGTTTTCCTTGTCCAGATCGGACACTCGCCCGTTGGCTTGCGCCAACTGATCCGTCAACTGTTGGATTTTCACCTCGGCAACGGCCAACTGCTCTTTGACCGAGCGCAATGTTCGTACTTCGCCATCGTGTCGATGAAGTTCACTGTGCGCATGGGTGAGCTCGCTTGATAGACGGGCATTGTCCTCATGACTGCGGATGAGTTCTTGCTGTTTCGCGTTTGCCGTTTCCTTGGCATTACGCAACTCCCCCTGCAAGAACTGGATCTGCTGTTCGAACTGGCGCTGATCCTGCTCCCGTTGTTCCTTCGCTGCGGTTCGGAAATGCGCCAGTGCCTCGCGGGCGTGTTGGTGCTTTTCCTCCAGCGACACACGGTGCGCTTCTTCCTTTACCAGTTGCCCTTCCATGTCCTGGATGCGCTGAGCCATTTGTGCCCGAACGATTCTCTCTTCTTGGAGCACGCTTAGTATTTCGCTGTGGGCTGCTTTCTCTGCACCCAACTCCAGGGCCTGGCGTTCAGACTGGCTGCGAAAGGATTCCACTTCATTACGTAATGTGGCGATGGTGTCGTTCAGCGCCGCAATTTCTGCCTTGTGCTTATCGGTCAGAGCCGCCAAACGCTGATCAGCTTCTTCATGCAGGCGTTCTGCGAGCCTGGCAGCCAGATCCTGGATGGCTTCACTGACCGCGACCTGGGTACCGGTACTGCCGCCTTCCTCTTCTTCGATTTCCTTCAGATAGCGGTGAATCGTGCCTTTCGAGCCGGTATCGCCTAACTCGCTGCGAATTGCGTCGATCGATGGGTAGCGCCCCATCGCCAACAGCTTGTTACGCGCTCTGACGACTTCTGACTTGTAGATTCCTGCTCTGGCCATGGCATCCTCGTATTTCATACCGTATTACGTATTACGATATTACATACTAATCAAACGAAGTTCAATGCAGCGAAAGTAGCAAATATAAGACGCGATAATGGTTGATTATTTGTTGTAATACGCAATGGTGACCCCAAAGTCTTGAACATAATTACGAACGGACATTCTGGCTACACTGGAATTCAATATGTTGCGCCTGTTCCAGCTACCCGCAAGAATTGGAAGAAGCTGTCGGTCGTGTCACGGGCGTGCGCGCCGGGACCGAGCGCCTGGTGGTACTGGCCGAAACTCGTACGGCGCAGGATGGCAATGAAGCAATTCGCGCTGAGGTAGAGCAATTGGCTATAGAACTCACCGGCCCACTCTGGGGACTCTGGGTGTGGATGGTTTTCGGCCTCCTGGCACCGGTCTTCTGGGTTGCGATAGCGCTTGCGCCAACGCTCGCCGCGCGGCGTCTCGCCCGAATCGGATCACGCCTTGCCCTGACTGCGACTGGCATCCAGCCACGAGCAATCGGCTGCGCTACCCGCACGTTTCGCTTTTGTTGCCAAACAGGAATTGCTTGCTCACCCGCTGGCCGCGATACCGTTGAAACGCCTAGGCGCAGTTTTCGTTGAGCGCTTTGATACTGTGCGCGGTGTTGAAGACACGCATGCACTGGAGAGGCGGGCTGGAGCAGGCAACGCCCTTGTAGTCTTTGCCGAAGGAACCTTCCGTGAACCGCCCGGTGTATTGCCCTTCCGCATGGGGGCTTTCCTGGCCGCTGCCCGCGCCGATGTTCCGGTCATTCCTGTCACTTTGAGCGGCACCCGCCGTCTTCTTCCTGACCTTAGTCTGTGGCCACGCTACAGCAAATTGACGGTTACCGTCCATCCACCGATCATTCCCGCAGGAGCAAACTGGCACGCAGCCCTTGTACTGCGCGACACCGCGCGGGCAGTCATCCTGGCGCAATCGGGTGAACCGGACGCTACTGTGCGCTGATGTCGCAGTGCGGTTTGGTTAACTGACCCGGTCTCAATATTCGCCAGGTATCGCGAAACACGGCCTGCTCCACTTTCAGCCGCAGATGACTCGGACAGGCCACTCTGATCACGAGCATTAGTTGCTCGGGGTCGGAAAAATCCCACAGAATCTTGTTGCGGCCAGAGGGAAAAGCGATGAAGCTTTCGTCGGAAATTTTGCGGAAATGCGCTTCGGCCTCGCTTTGCCAAGTCTGTGTCGCCTCATCGGCAGCCGCCAGCGCCGCAGATTCCACGCGATCAAGATCCCACATTGCTTCATCGGGGATCGGCATGCGAAACAGATGCAATACGTAATCTCCGGTGAGAGATGTGTTTTTCAAAGGCGTGGTCAGCAACAAGCCATTCGGAAACTCAGCCATCTTGCCGGTCTGCTGCCCGGCATAGCCTAACTCCGCCAACGTCGTGGCAAATATGTCGATGTCGATGACCTGGCCATGAAGTTGGTTGATTTCAATGAGATCACCTACCTTGAACGGCCGGACGAAGGTGATGTAAAGATAGCCCAGCACGCACATCAGCAGTTCTTTGCTGACGATCAGGACGGCCCCGGCAACCGCTGCTAGGGACAGGGCAAAACCGGCAATCGTCGACGCCCAGACCGAGATGATGACGAAAAAAACCAGGAACCAGATGACGTTCCGGGCCCAGACCAGATGCATCCGACGCTTCTCGGCGGAAATTTCCCCTCGCACAAGATAGCGCGCCCAGAGGTGAGAGAGAGCGGCACCTACGGCAATCAGGAAGAAGGTCGCAATGACCCTCTCCCATTGGCCAGGAATGGCGACAAACAGTTCATGCAGCATGGGCATCAACGCGGCGCTCCGGTCAGCCATTGACAGAAGGAATAATGGAGCCTGGCATTCACGAATTCGAGCCTTTTCTCCGGATAACGATCAAGTAGTATCCCACGGACAATGCCAGCGTTACCGCGGCTGTTGCATAGACATGCTCAGCCCCCACCTCGTTGAAGTCCAGCACGATGACCTTGCGAGCAATGGCCATCAGAGCCGTCCCGAGGACAATCTCAACGGCCAGTTGCCGGTTATGGTTGTCTTCGACATAAAGAATGATGTTGTGAAATATTTCAACTGCGATCAGCACTGCCATGAATGCACCGAAGGTTGCGAGAATATCCTTGATTTCAAGCAGCATGAATGGCGGTGCCATCAAGCGCTGGTAAAGCACATAGACCACATCCGCCACGCCCCAGATGATGACCATTACCATGACCGCAGCGAGTACGCGTGCAACTTGGGAGATTACCCTGTTGAAGAAGGACAGTACAGGATCCTGTGTTTGGTGATTTGACTGTTCGTTTGTTTGCATGATGGCTGCCGATTGAGGAAACTCACGTTGTTGGAACTGGCTGGGTGATGCTGGGAAATAATGCTGAACGTGCGGATTCCATGACTGTCATGATCGCCGGGTGAACAACCCGTCGCTCGGCCGTTATGGCCCAGAACCCCTCATGAATCTCATTGACCACGCCGATGCAGCGCGTATTGTAGCGTGTGCATATTTCATCCCTCTGAACGGCGGGCCCCGGGAAAAACCCAGCGCCCGCCTGCCCAAAAGCTTTCATCAATGCACCATCGTCGAACTCGCCCATCAGCCGCGGCACTAAGCGCAGGTCGCTCAACCAGCGATCGATATGACCACGAATAGCGGAATGTCCCCCCGGTAGAAGCAGCGGCGCATCGTTCAGGCATTGCGGAAAATCGCCAAGTTCTGCGCACAAAGACGCCCCCCCGAAAAACGCCAAGGGGCTTTCCCCCAACTTATGGCTGTGCCCGCGGATGGCCAGCCCGGACGGCATCGGACGATCTGCCACGACCATGTCAAGACGCTGCAAGGCCAATTCGGCCAGCAGCATGTCGATAGTGCCTTCCCGGCAAACCAGCCTAACGGACTCAGGTAGTTTGCCAACAGGGGCCAGCAAACGGTATGCGAATGTTTTCGGGACGACGTCCGTGATGCCAATGCGCAGTACCGGGATCGGTTGTCTTTGGCGGGCCGACAATGCCTGCTTCAACTCCCCGCTCAGATGCAGGATTTCATCGGCGTAGGACAGAACCTGCCGGCCCGCTTCGGTAAGTTCCAGGCCACGTCCAGCCGGACGAAACAGCGCCGCCCCGAGGTCCTCTTCAAGATGGCGGATCTGTCCGCTAATGGTCTGCGGCGTGAGATTCAACGTCTCAGCAGCACGGCTGATGCCACCCACCTGGGCAACCGTCCAGAAATACCGAAGATGCTTGAGGTTCATGTGACTGTTCGTTAATTGCCGAAATATTGTTAATAAAAATTCGTGTTTATTAAAGCATTTTTTGCTCCTATCGTGCTCTCATATTCACAACGAAGGAGCAAACATGCAGATCGACATCCGCGCCAAAGGCATCGAAATGAGCGAAGGCTTGCGTGATCATACCGAGCGCTGCCTCAATTTTGGCCTGGATTGGGCCCAGCAAGATGTAGATCGCGTCGTCATCACACTGTCTGACATCAATGGACCGCGTGGTGGCAACGATAAGCGGTGTCAGCTAAGAATACCGCTACCCCGGATGCGCGATGTCGTGATCGAGGAAGTTGCCGATGATCTCCAGATCGCTATCGCCCGATCCGTCGACCGGGCGTCCCGTAGTCTGGAGCGTCGCTTGTCGCGACAGCGTGAGTTCGGCCCGTTGCCGCCATCCTGCCCGACGGAGGACTGAAATGAGCCTTTCCAAACTTTCCCTGTTCAGCATGCTGGCGAGCCGGATTTTTGCAATCAGCCGCCGGACCTGGATTCTGATTTCGGTCGTCATCCTGATGTTCACAATTCTGGCCGTCTGGCTGACGATCAGCTTGGCTGGATGGCTGTTCGGCATGGCTCAGGAGGGGGTTTCGGCTGTGCCGGATGTCGCGCGCAGTGCCGTTCAACAAGTTGAGAAAGTCGTGCCGGGGGCAACCCAGGCCATCGAGGATCTGCGGGCGATCGGTCAAGCGGCGCCGCCTGCCCGCGATGTTTCAGGAACCGACCCGATTCCCGTGGCGCGTTTTCCTGGCCTAGCCCGTACGCACTGGCAACGTGAAGATCAAGGCATCACGGTACGTTACGAAGGAAAGGCTGATCTGGCAGCGGTCCTGGACCATTATGCCAAGGGCTTTGCCGAGCATGGTTATCGACAGGAACTCCTCGCCGCCACACCAAGCGAGGAGCGCCATGATTACCACAAGGGAGAAGAACGTATTGGCGTAACCTTCGTGCAGCAGAAAGAAAACAGGGTTTTGGTAAGCATCACGACTCGGCAGCCATGATTGGCGCCACATAAGGGAGAAACACCATGGCGACACACCAGGCCGACTCTTGGCACGCACAAGCCCATGAACACTGCATTGAGCAACTAGCGGTCAATCCGACCGCCGGACTGAGCAGCGTGGAAGTGATAAACCGCCTAGCCGAACACGGCCCCAACCGCCTGGCGGAAAAGCCACCGCGTTCCGCCTGGTTGAAATTCTTCGACCAGTTCAAGAGCTTGTTGGTGCTGATCCTGATCGGTGCTGCCGTACTGGCAGGTGCGATTGGTGACTTCAAGGATGCCATCGTGATCGGCATCGTCGTGCTGCTCAACGCTGCCCTTGGGTTTTTCCAGGAGCATCGTGCGGAGGCGGCACTAGCGGCATTGAAAAACATGCTGGCGCCCGGCGCCCGGGTGCGTCGCGATGGTCAGATGCAGCAGATCGAGGCGGCTGATCTGGTGCCCGGCGACATTTTGCTGCTCGAAGCCGGCGACCGCATTCCGGCCGATGCCCGGGTGCTGAGCGCGCACAGTGCCGAGGTCGCGGAAGCGGCATTGACCGGCGAATCCCATGCCGTGGCGAAGCTGCCGGATGTGGTGGCGGAATCGGCGGTGCTGGCAGAACGCTACAACATGGTGTTCATGAACACCGTGGTCACCCGGGGCCGCCTCGAAGCCGTGGTAACCGCTACCGGGATGCACACCGAAATGGGGCGCCTGGCCGGTCTGCTGGCCGAGACCGCAGAAGGCGAAACCCCCTTGCAGATTCAACTCGATGGCCTGGGCAAGCGGCTGGCGATCATCGCCACCGTCGTGGTCGGCCTGATGTTCTTCATGGGCCTGATGCGCGGGGATGAACTGATCAAGACCGCGATGACCGCCATCGCCCTGGCCGTGGCCGCCATTCCCGAAGGCCTGCCGGCGGTGGTGACGGTGACGCTGGCCCTGGGCATGCACCGGATGGCCAAGCGTAACGCCATCGTCAAGAAGCTGGCCGCAGTCGAGACTCTCGGCTGCACGACGGTAATCTGCTCCGACAAAACCGGCACGCTGACACTCAATCAGATGACCGCCCGCGCCGTCTACACCCAGGGCCAGCGTTACCTGGTCAGCGGCGAGGGTTACGGCGGTGAAGGCCGCTTCGAAGGCGTCGCCTCCGGCGCGCCAACACTGGGTCATGTCCTGTTGCCGGCGGCCTTGTGCGTCGATGCCCGGATCAAGGATGGCGCCCTGATCGGCGATCCAACCGAGGGAGCCTTGCTGACCCTGGCGGCCAAGGCGGGGCTGCTGCCCGATGAAGTGCTTGAACACCGGCCGCGGATCGCCGAAATTCCGTTCGACTCGGCCACCAAGTACATGGCCACTTTCCACCACGATGGCGACCGAGTCATGATGTGCGTCAAGGGTGCTCCTGACGTGCTGCTGGCGCGCACCTCCTCGTATATCGGGACAAGCGACAGTGCGTTGCCGATCGACGAAGCGATCCGGGCTGCCTTCGTTGCCGAAAACGAGGCGCTGGCCGATCAGGCCTTGCGCGTGTTGGCGCTGGCTGGCCGGGTCATTCCAGCGGCGGATTTCGATCCGGCCGGCGACCTCTTGTTCTGGGTGCAGGACCTGACCCTGAATGCGCTGGTCGGCATCATCGATCCGCCGCGGGCCGAAGCGAAGGAGGCCATCGCCACCTGCAACGCCGCCGGCATTCAGGTGAAAATGATCACCGGCGACCACCGAGCGACGGCTGCGGCCATCGCCCGCGAACTGGGACTCAAGGGCGAAGTTCACGAAGGACGCGATCTCGATGGTTTGAGTCAGGACGAAATTGCCCGGCTGGTCGAAAAGAGTGCCGTCTTCGCCCGGGTCGCGCCCGAGCACAAGATGCGCATTGTCGAAGCCCTGCAAGCCAAGGGCCATGTCGTGGCAATGACCGGCGACGGGGTCAACGACGCGCCGGCCCTGAAAACCGCCGACATCGGCGTGGCCATGGGAATTACCGGCACCGAAGTAACCAAGGAAGCAGCCACGCTGGTGCTGACCGACGACAACTTTGCCTCTATCGTCCGCGCCGTGGAAGAAGGTCGCACCATCTACGAGAACATCATCAAGTTCGTCCGTTTCCAGCTATCGACCAACGTCGGGGCGATTCTCACCGTCCTCGGCGCGCCCTTCCTCGGCCTGGCCACGCCCTTCACTGCCATCCAGATCCTTTGGGTCAACATCATCATGGACGGCCCGCCGGCCATGACCCTGGGTGTCGAACCGGCGCGCTCGGGCATCATGCGCGATACGCCGCGTCAGGCCGATGCCGGCATCCTCTCGGTGCAGCGCCTGTGGCGCATCGGTCTGTACGGTGCGACCATGGCCGTCGGCACGCTCGGCCTCTACGCCTGGGCGATAGAGGCCTCCGGCGAAGCCAAGGCGATGACCCTGGCCTTCACCACCTTCGTCCTCTTCCAGTTCTTCAACATCTTCAATGCCCGTGCCGAACACGGCAGTGCCTTCAACCGGCAGTTCTTCGCCAACGGCAAGCTGTGGCTGGCGCTGGCCGGCGTAGTCCTGCTGCAGATCGTCGCGGTGCATTGGGCGCCGGCACAGGTGATTTTTGACACGGTGGATCTGTCGTTGAACGAATGGCTGCTGGCAACCGCCGTGGCTTCCTCGGTGCTCTTCATTGAAGAGCTACGCAAGTTGCTCGTTTCGCTTGTTTGCCGCAGCAACACCAACGCCACCACCGGACATGAAAGGTAAATCCATAACTCAGGAAAACATCAAGGCCATTCTTGCCATAGCCATTCACGCCGCTTTTGCCGACAGCAACAAGGATGATCGCGAACGGGAGGAAATTCGGCGTATCGCGGAATCCCTGGCCGAACAGACGGCGGCGCCGGATCTCGCCCGTCTGTATCAGGACGTGCTGCTCAAGCGCCTGACGCTGGCGTCGGCCAGTATGGCGGTGGCCGACGCCAGCCAGCGCCAGCTGGCTTATGAAATGGCCTTGTGCGTGTGCGAATCCGATGGCCGTCTGATTGACAGCGAGCGGCATTTTCTCGACGAACTGAAACGCCTGCTGGCATTGACGGCGAGCGAAACCGACCTGATCGAAGGCGAGGCAGACCTGCTTGCCGATCAAGCGAGCGCAGTCATTCCGCTCGCCCCTGCGGCTGGCGCCGCAGCGGTCGCTGCGTCACCAGCCCTGGCGAGCGATGCCGAACTGGACAAATCCATCCTCAACTACGCGCTGCTCAACGGCGCACTCGAACTGCTGCCTCAGTCCTGGGCGTCGATGGCGATCATTCCCTTGCAGATCAAGATTGTTGACAACATAGGCATGAAACTCGCCAAGACGAAATTGCCCAATGCACCTCTTGCCGCTGCCGCAGACCTGTCGGCATCCAATGATGCCAGAATTCGTGTGGATACAGTTCATCAGGTGAAAGGCGAAAGCCTGGACGCTGTTCTCTACATAGCAACCAAAGAACATGTCACGGCCATGCTGGATGGAGTGACCTCAGAGGTAGGACGCATAGGATACGTCGCGGTGACGCGCGCCAGGGACCTCTTGTGGCTGGGCGTTCCAGCCAATTCGCTATCTGAACTACGGCCTAAATTAGTTGCGAGCGGTTTCCAAGAGATTGGCAGGCCCCCTGTTCTCGCCACCTAAACTTACGTGGTCATTAGTTCTGAGACTTGTCAGAGTCTACGGAAGAGTCTTTGTTCTTTTTTAGCGAGCGCGGCTCCACGAGATTCGAGCAGACGCCGCGTGTTCTCCAACTCTTTTTGTAGCAACTCGGCATCCAGCAGCACGGTGCGATAGTTCGCTGCCATCACCTTGGTCGGCAAGCCGTCCAACGCATCTCGCGCCAAAGCATGGCCCTTGTCAGCGCACAGGATCAGGCCCACCGGCGGGTTCTCGTCCGGGTAGGTCCAATGCTCCTTGGCATAATTGCAGTACATATGAATCTGCCCCATATCGGCATGAGTCAGGCGGCTCAACTTCAGGTCGATGATGACCAGACAGCGCAGCTTGCTATGGAAGAACAACAGATCCATCCAGTACCAGGTCCGGTCGATACGCAACCGACGTTGCCGCCCGACGAAGGTGAAGCCTTGGCGTAGTCCAGCGAATTGCGATGTTGGAGTCATCGTGAAACAAAAAAAAGCCCCTCATATTGAGGGGCAAAGTGTAAGGAAAAAATATGCTAAGCGTTGGCCAACAACTGCTTGGCCAACTGGACCTCAATGCTGTCACCAGCATCATTCAGAACATCCAAACCACAATCAGGCATATCCCCTGACGTTGACTGCGTAACAGCGATCTTCTTGGCCATCAGCCTTAAACACTCCACCTGGCTGGAACCTGAGTAGCCCAAGAACACGACCTTGACTGGATGCTTCTGGCCAATCCGCCATGACCGTCTGGCCGCCTGCATTAACGTGTAGACGTTAAAGCCAGACTGCATGAACACAATCGTAGGAAACTCCAGCAGATCCAGGCCAGTCTTGACCAGCTCTGGATTGGTGACAAGGACGTCAATACCCCGCTCCACCTGGTCAGCAACCCAGTCTTCGCGTCGAGCTGCGTCAACAGAAGCACGCAACACAGCAACTTTGAAGCCGTTCATCTCAAGGTGGCTTTTGAGTCGAGCGGTGGTGTCACGTGTACCCGAGTAAATCGAGTACACCAGCACCTTTCTTCCTTGGGCTTTCTCCTGTTTGCACAGATCCAAGAGCTGTTGCTCTTTGGGGGTAAGCTCTGACTCCTGAAAAACAGGCCCTTGCGAAAACAAGACTGCCTTACTTCGAGGGTGCCGGACGGTTTCTGGGCGAAAGCAGCACTCTGGCCAAGCCAGTAGCGTATTCATCACAACCCCAAGCAAGCTATTGTCCTTTTGGGCCAACGCCTTCTTGAGCTCGTACACCAGGTGCTTTGCCATGCGCTGATAGGCCTCATCCTGCGCCTGGCTCATTGGTACGTTAATGAAGTGCTCGTCATAGTCAGGCAAGACGTTCTGGCCAATGTCGCGCAACTTCAGGAAAACGGTGATCGGCACTACATACCGCATAATGCCAACCGGACCAAAGCCAGGAGCTTTACTGGTCCGTACCGTCATCTGCTTACCTTTAGCGGTGCGATGCGATGGGCCAGTACTTTCCTTGTACACGTCTTTGAGCACGCCATGCTCACGCATGAACGCCATAGCTGCGCTTCCCATTGACCCATTACGAGCAGGTTTGAAGCCATCTTGAATCATCTGTGTCGGATTTATTCTCCACAAAAGATGAAACAAGTCATCGGCATAGCCCCCCATCAGTGTCCCAGTGAGCAGCAGTGTTTTTTGGCATTGGCTGGCCAGCACGCCCATGGCTTGGCCTTGGGCTGAGCCCTCATTTTTGTATTCATGGCCTTCATCTACAACCAAAAGACCGAAATACCCACGAGGCAAGTAGCGTTTGATGAACTCAGTGGCTTGATAGCCCCCCTCCCCTATACTGAACTCAAAGGACGCGAGGGATCGCTCCATACGCATGGCCTGCCGATCGGAGAAAACAAGCTCGCCAGACTCATCCATGAGGTTGAGAAACTCATAGACGTTATCGTCGAGCATTCCCCCAAGCAGATCCTCTCCAAAAATCGAGAGCAACTTGCGAGCGGTTTTATCTCCGATCGTCGGCATTTGCTTCAAAGCACCCAACACCAGATCGTGCATGGAGTCGATACGCTTACCTGCACGAATCAACGTCCAAAACGTGCTATCGCAGTGGCTGCATTTGCAGCGTCTATCAGCAAGCATGAGTGCGGCCGCCTCAACGGAGAGCGGCATCATTTCACCATCCGCATTCTCACGTTCGATGGGTTCCATGCAATCAGGGCAGCAAGCAAACCTAAACCGTTGACCATCTTGCAATACCTGGCGAGTCAAAAATGCCGGTTTCCAGTGAAACCCCATGCGCATACGCACACGCCCAAGCACAAAGAACTCTGGCTTGCTGGTTTTCAAACTGAGGGCATTTCGTAACGCCAACAGTTTGCGTAACGTATCCGGCCCGTTCAGAATCCAAACCTTGGCGCCAGGGACGGTGGCCAGAATCTCACGTCGCCACTTATAGACCAGGTGAGGCGGCGAAACGATCAGGGTACGTGGATGCGTACTCTGCATTAAAGCCGCAACACATATGGCCATCATGGTTTTGCCCGTGCCCATATCCGCATTGAGTACCGCGGCCGGTTCATTGTGATCCAACAACAGCTTCACAACGGCGTGTACAGCATGGGCCTGGGCTTCAAATGGCTGACGAGTCAGATTGTCCAGAACGTGTTGCCGCGCACGCCAAACGGGAGTTTGAGTGTCCAGGTCCGGATCGTAAATAGGCGGGTTCTGGCGACGGACTTGCTCCAACAAGCCCTCACCAAACTGATCAATAAAATTGGCCAGAGGCATATGCAGCTCATCGGCATCTTGCTCTAGGGTATCTAGCTGGGGATGTATAGCGCCCATACTGGCTCTCCACAAAAGGGATACGGGGAGCCAGCGGGGCTGCTCCCCGCATGGGTTAGAAAAAAATGTAGAAAAGGCTGGATCCGGAAATCAGCCAATCAGCTTAGAAAAACTACAACTGCAAACGTAGGCGCCCTACCCTGACCCCATCAGAGATGAAATCAAGAAAATGCTCACTTAGGCTCACCCGAACTGCCTTGACAGGGCCAAGCGTGGGATACAGATCGCTGCCCATTATCTGCACAGCTTGCTTATCACGGCACCACGCCAAAACCTCTGCACGCCAATGGTCCAGAAGGGCCACCGGCGACAAGCTTTTGATCAGTTGCCAGGCACGATCATCAAGATCATGCTCCTGAGCCTCGTTAAGGCTGGCCAGGTCGCTCTCTGCTGAGTAGTGAAGAGCCCAACCGATTCGATTCGCACGGTCTGGCTCCTGTAGATTCTTGTCAAATACCCACAGTTGCCCCAGAGGACCAAACAGGTTTTGCTTAGGCAACCTGCCGGTGTGTTTACCTAAGCGATCCACACCGCCAACCTCCACTAAGTGGCGTTGGCCATCATCGCCGCGCAAGTGAAAGCGTTGTATACCGCCTTCCTTATTGCCCAACTGCATCGCAGCCATGAATTGCATCAGCGATCCATCGCGCCCATACAGTGAAACGAATAAAAAGCGGCCGTCCGACTCTCGGATGCAGGCATCTGCCCAGACTTCAGGAAACTCCTCTACTTGGTACATCACCGAGCTCCATAGTTATGCGACTAGCCCCTTCCTCGCAAAAAGGAGGAAGAGGCCAGGCCGCGTCGTTTAGAGAGATGATCAAGCCGAGCGCACGGCAAATGAGCCGTCAGCTTGATGGGTGATGTCTCGATTCCCCAAGTTGTTCCAGGAGTCGCGTTCGACCTCAGTGAACATATTTGCTGGCACAGTGATTTTGAGCCGGTGCAACACCGCTTTAAAATGCTCCAGGCTCAAACCAAATGGGTTGGACTCATAAAGATTGCTATACAGATACTGATCATCGAACCCGGTCACATCCGGATCCACAAAATCCACCTGCTTTTCGATGACCAGAAAATAATGACCCAAAGGCCTATCCCAGCCCAAGAGCACAGTGACGGGATGATCTTTATACGTGGTTTCAAAGTAATGACGACTCATGACAAACTCCAGAAAATGAGTCGCAAGGCCCCATAAGGGCCGCAGCGACCCTATGGGTACAGGTTAAAAACGCCCAAATGCGGGCTAAACAAACAAGAAATGACTCAAGTTACAGGTCGCCGTGCTCAGCGAACGAATAGCTAGTGTTGTCGGCTGAAGGCCCGACGATCAAATGATCCAGAACCCTTACATCGATCAGCTCCAATGCTTTTTTAAGCCGCTCAGTAAGTTGGCGGTCTACCTGGCTAGGCTCTAATTTTCCGCTTGGATGGTTGTGAGCCAAAATGACCGCGCCAGCATTGTTTTTGAGCACCTCTTTAACGACCTCACGAGGATAGACAGCCGTTTGATTCAGGGTGCCTTGGAACAACTCCCGATACTGGATCAGGCGAAGCTGGTTGTCTAAAAAGAAGACAGCAAAAACCTCGTGTTCTAGGCCAGCCAAACGAGCGACGGCATAGCGTTCCGCAATGCTCGGCGTTGACATGGGAGTTCCCGAAGGCACTAAAGACACAATCGCCTCACGTGCGGCCTCCAATATCTGCCCTGGCGTCGCCAACACGTAGTGCCCATGCGCATCAGCAACATGCAGTTGCGCGGGTTCAGGCGCTGCCTGAGCGTAGACAGGCGGCGCAATGGGTAAAATCGACGTATCAAAAGAAGACATGGGTATCTCCAAAAAGTGGAGACAGCCGGCCCCTTGAGGACGGATGTCCCCAAGGGATAAGACGGGCTGCTGACATACCATGCATGACTGCAGCAGATAAAAAAAAACTACCCAGGCAGTAAAAGACCACCTTGATGCGTTTTCAGGGTTGAACGCACCTGTTTGAAACCACTTTTGGCTTGATGAGAAGGTTTCCCCAAATGGCCTGGACCAGGCCCCTTGAGGAACCCTTCTAACGAAGGGTGAATAGCGCCAACTATTGGCACCGAGGAATAAAGCATCAGCTGATCTTTACTATCTGACCAAGCCGATGATCGGCAGTAAATTCAATGGCATTGATCGTAGGTACAAACTTATCCAGCATCGTGATGGTCTCTGAGACATTCCCTTTCTCATCCACCTCCAGGTTCTGGATACGTTCTTTCTTCTTAAAGGTATCCCCCTTTATCAGAAAAATCCGGCCGTCTTTCGATTTAATGCAGCCAGTCACCTGGCCGGCCGCCAGCGCAAGCGCCAGGTGCCATTGAGTCATCGTACGAAGTGGTCTTCTGTGACTGGTCCGCACCTGAGAGAAATGAACATCAAAGCCTTGCCACAATAGACTCGCCTTCCATGTATTGAGCTCGTCTTTCAATTGAGCGGCATCGATTCGCACCGCATGAAAGTCAAGCTCCGCATCAGCTGCTGGCACCTGGTAGGGTTCATCATCCCAGACCTCTGGCAATACTTGATCTACAAACTCTCCGGCCTGAGCCTGCGCAAGCCAGTCAAGAACGCTTTTACGTGGATGTGTGCTTCGGATTTTGGTCCCGAAAATGACACATTGTTTGAATTGCTGCTCAGGGGCCATAAAGAACCGTAAATTGTCGAAATTACGGGCCAAAAATGTCCGAATCTCAGCATCTAAGGCGTAGTACGGAATGATGTAGATAAGTACCCCGCCCTCAACCAGGAATGATGCCGTTTTCTTTAAGAACGTACGCTCCAGACGTTCGGCTTTGTCAGAGTCGGCGTTGGCCATGTTCGCCGCATCACTGATTCCAAACCCGTAAGGAGGATTCAGAAACAGTAGGCCAATACTACGAGCCTTAACCACAACGTCATGAAGGTCCGCGTGAATAACCCTATCCAAGAGGGTTTTCGCATGCCAGGCACGTTCTTTATCAAACTCAACACCCAGAGCCTCAATGCTTACTGAAACCTCACCAGCCCGCTCCTGTAGGCCAAGACGAATGTCAGCCAGCGCCGCACCTTCCCCGCAACATGGGTCAAGCAATCGCATAGGTTTTGATGCTGGCATGAGGAAGTGTTGAATCCGCTGCAAAGTCTCATCATCGGTCGGGTAGTACCCGGCTTTGACGAAGTTACGTGCCAAGCGAGTGAACAAAAGAGCCATGTCACGCCTCCTGAGCATCAATGAGTGAGATCTCGCGGCCAAACACCAAACCTGCTGTTTCAGGCGATGGCTCGCCATTCTGAGATATCCACCAACTGGGTGGTTGAAGGGGGTAAACAAGCAGGCCAAGGTATGGACCTTGTGAGGCAAAGCAAACGATTCTGCATTTACCAATATTGTTAAACCTGACCATCACAGTTTCGCCAATGGCTGGAACAGGTTCTGGCCCGGTCCAGATCAGTCGATCATCGGTACGGTTTCTGTCAGTTGTGTACAGCGGTAAGGTGAAATAGCGGACAACGAGCATGTAGGTCTCCGAAAAATAAACGACGAGAGACCCAGACGGATCGTCCCGCCGGGAAAGTGATAGAGATAATGCAAACCCATTCAGATGGGTTTGCATGGGTTAGAGGATCAGTACTCCGATGGCAATGTCAGCGTGGTGCAGGATCGATCCGATTCTGTAACGATCCAGATTTTGAGTTGGTCATTGACGCGATACGACGACATCAGTCGCCCTCCACACGCTAGGGACCGCTGGTTAAATCGCCAATCTTCGTGGCACAGATCCCCCCAATCACCAACAGCGTGACGAGCCAGGTACTCACAAGCGTTGATCGTGCCTTCTTGATCCAGCTTGGTAACACCTGGCGTAGCCACAACCACACCGAGCTCAAAGCGCGGCAGCACATCGGCAAGAGGCGAGAGATCGAAGAAATCTCTGCACACTGGTTGAGTCTGTTCAGTCATAGTCGGCCTCACTAAAAAATGCGCAGGCCATACCCATGCGGGTCTGTGCCCGCAGGGGTGAAAATGGAAAAACAAAAGAAAAGCGAATGTCACCAAGCCTATGAAAGACCTGGTAGACATTCGCTAATTTGGAGGAGCGGACTCCTCATCGGGCACACCGAGGTGTGCTGAAATGGTCGCGTGCTAAACGCTAGGGCATGAACATCTTCATGCCGCTTAAGATCAGACCGGCAAAACCAGCCAGCATCAAGCCAAGACGGATGGTCATATCCCGCTTGGTCACCTCGATGTCTTTTCTGGTCACTTCAATATCGTGCTTCAGTTCAGTGCGAAGCGCGGCAATGTCGTGTTCAACCTTGGTTGACCACTTCTCCAGCACTTGATCAAGTGTGAGTGCCATTGCACCCTCCATTGCGATGGCCACCTTTTCGGCAACCTCTTGCTTCATACCGGCATCGACCAGACCTTGCCGTAGCAGGAACAAGTCAGATGGACTCATTGACATATAGTACCTCTTAAAAAATAAAGAGGGCTATTACCCTTGAGGGTCAAAGCCCTCAAGGGTGAGTTAATACGTTAAGCGGCTACGACTGTAGCCCCGGATCGCAGCCAACGATGAGCTTGCAGACGTTGTTTAAGATCGCCAGGTAGACGCTGAGCCACATCCTGCCGAACGGAGCAACCTTGAACGAGGCGTACGAAGGAGCACACCTGTGCAGGTGCAAGCTCATGTCGAACCGCCAGGAACTGTTCAAAACCTTCATCACTCGCTTGAGAGAGCCAGTCATTGAAGATCGAGTGCAGATTCTTACGCTGAGCCACGGTGATAGGAAAAAAATGCAGTTGAGCCATGATCGTCCTCTAAGAAAAGGGGACGACCAAGCCCCCAGGGACACGGTGTCCCCATGGGATGAATAAGAAGCGCAGGAGAACCCCGCATGCATCGGTTAAAAGCAAATACCCAGGTAGCCAAAGCCACCTTGGTGCGTTTACAGGGTTGAACGCACCTGTTTGAAACCATCGTTGGTTTGCTTAGATGATTTCCCTTGAAGGCCGGGAATGATTGTCCTGGCTCGCAAGGGAACCCATCTAGGTTCCGGGCTTAAATAACAAATTAAAATTCATACCCCCTCACTCCCCTTGGCGAACCCAAGGTGTGCGTCACCGAAATGGAGGTCCTGGTGACAAAAGAAACGGCGCGCAAGGTACGTGGCTGGTTTTGCTATCACCAGCTCCGGCTTAGCGCAAAAGCTGCGGACGCATAAGGACGCCGCCTCCCAGATTCAACGATGCACCAATGCACTGTGCGGTCTGGCTCATGGTCTCGATATCATCAAGAACATAAGTCAAACCGCCACCTTCGGGCGGTTTAGAAATGAGGGTTTACTGGGCAAACCAGATTTGTTGTTTCGCATCGAAACGGTAGCCATGACGTTGGCCAAGTTCAGCTGCTTGCCGTCGTAGCAGCGCACGTTCTACAGTCGCATCAAGTTTGATGGGATCTCGGTTGGCAATAGCTCGGAGCATTTCTGCGTCAAGCAACCCATCGTGCCCTCCCTGCGTTGACTCTTGTGGTCCAGAACCCGAAGACCCTGACTGGGGCTTCCCACCCTTGTTAAAGTGGCTAAAGTCTTTTGCGGTAGATGGCGGGGGTACTGGCTTTTTAGGTGGTGCAACCCGTACAGGTCTTTGCTCGTCAATGGGGTCAGGCTCAGCTTGCTCATGAGCAGTCGATAATTCGGCCTGGCTCTCAACTTGTAAATCGTGCAAACGAGCACGAATTTCTGTCACACCTTTGCCAAACGCGATGTATTGCGACAGATAGATTTCACTAATCCACACAGTTGCCTGGTACTCACCTTCCTCAAACTGATCCAGGAGAGGGTCTTTGACCTTGAACTCACCATAAGCAGTTGAGAGGTCTGCAACGCAGAACGCACCATTTCGACTTTGTCGAATCCGCTTTACGCGCAACTGCGCTCCATCTATACGGATCATCGTGATCTCCTTCATAAAGATAGGGAAACCACATCCAGCCGGAAGAGATCTCCCGGTGGGGTGTGAAATGAAAGTACCCGTTCAGCTTACGCCGGACGGGTACAGGGGGGCTTGAATGGTGGCCATCCAACTTGCGATCGGATAGTACTTTAGAGCACGTGAGGTTCCTGTTTGAACGTGCAATTCAACGGACGTACTCGTATGAGATGTACCCCAACTCTATACAGAGCGTTCACGTTTCAGGGGTTGACGTGTCGTGCCCGAAGGCGACCAGGTTATTCAAGTGACACCTGAAAACACTCGCAAAACCGAATTAGTTTAGTCGCTAATTTTTGCAGCATCAAGGAGAAGAAAACCCTCGCACAGCCCCTAGTGGGAACAGCAACGAGGGTTTTGATGAGGCATTAAAAGTTAAGCGACGCTCTGATGGGCATAACTTGCAGCGTATCGAAGCGCACTACTTGCTCCATATCCTGCTTGATATGCCGCAGCGCCTTGGTTCACGGGCACCGGAGTGCTGTTGAACTTTGGCGTTGCTGTACCTTGAGCGTTTTCCTGTGGTGCTTTATTTTCAGACTGCACTTGCTCAGGCACATCCTGAGAAGACTCATCATCGGTCGAGGGGTTCTGCAGAGGAGTCTCCTCTTGAAAAGGAGTGTCATCCACGCTGGACTCTTCTTGCGATTCACGTCGGAAAATATTAACGCCATCAACAGTGACACTGTTGATCAACAACAGACGTCCCTTGATAAGTGCGGCAGGCTCTTGCTCGCCAGTAGTGCGCCCATTCTCATCTCGAAGGTTGCGCATGTAGGAATGGGCGTAAATATCACCCACACGGAACGAGACGAAAACCTTGCGTTTAGCCTCGACATCACCCTTGAGTTTTTCCACCATTTCGATGGCTTCACTCCCCGAGACCCGGAGGTCAAAGTAGGTGTAGTCAGGTTCGTCCGTTTTTCCACGCATGGCAGAAATCGAGCAAGAAAGAAAAGGCTTTGCTTTGCGGCCAGAACCCTTGGTTTCAACCCAACGAATACGGTTCAGATAACCGACACCGTTAACGTGAAGATTGAAGTGGTTAGAAGTTTGAGTGGAAGCGTTAGTCATGATAGTGAACTCCAGAAAAATGGACTGGAGGAACACGCACCCACCCAAGAGCCGAATGGCCTGGACAGGGAAAGCGGGTTCCCTGTCCGGGTAGCAAAGAAGAAGATGTACTCTGGTACTGTCTTAGAGGATCAGTACGTGCGTCTTTCAAGAGTTGAGACGCCGCTGCGGGGTGCCTTATGGCGATTCACGTAGCAAAGTTATCAATGAGTAATGATAAAGTCAAGAGCACGAGGTAAATACATAAACTCAGACTTGAACTGGAAAGTATTAACTGATCAGTTCTCAGCGGCCTAGAAATGCCCGCCTCCAGCCAGCAGCGGAGAGAGTCACGGCCGACAAACTATCGGGCGGTCTTTATCTATTTACGATGGCAGTCTACAGAGCAGTTCTTCCAAAGAGCTTTCGATCAAACGCCCGGCAAAGGGAGATGATCGGCGAAGATAGCGACGACCAATTTGTCGTTGCTCTCCGTGACGGGCCGATGGACATGGATACGGTTCTGATGACCCTCTAACTTGCAATGCCACTCGCAGTACAGCACCTTTCCATTCAAAGTCACTTCCCGAGCAACCCGGCAGCTCTTATTCGACTTAACATTCGCATGCTCTGGGGCGATGTCGATTTGCTTACGCGAGAATCTAATCTGCACGAGTTGGTCCGAGGGATGGTCGCCTGCATTGCCGGGCGAATCAGCAGGATCTTGCGCTGGAGGTGCAGCAGTGAACGCCCAGTGACCATAGTCGTTGAGAACGGCCAGATGCCGCTTCAGATTCGGTGCGTTGGCGTAATATCCACCAACAAAATTGCCTGCCTGATGGAGCACGTTACCGACAAAATGTAGCTCAGGATAAGCACGAGTCGCCAAACGCTCGAATGCCCTAGGGGAATTACCCTCAATGTCGATGCCCTCACGCCAAAATTCGACAACCGAACTGGGATTGCTTAACCAGTGAAGGCGTTGAGTGGCAACGGCTGATGACGTATCAAGTACTCCTTCGCGCCACAATCCGATGCAGGCGACCGCACGCCCATCACGAACCGAATGGTGCGCCCAGGCAACGTCTCGATTGAGTACAGTAGGGCCGACATCTATTGCAATGTCAACGTAGGTCGGAAAATCTGGCGGTTGCCTCTCTTCGTCGACGTAGTGTAAAGGTTGAGCAAGGTATACTGTCAACTCTTGCCAAACCTCCGTCGGCAAAGGCAAAGGCGAGTCTGAGCTCATCAGATCCCAGATAATTTGGTCTCCAAGAACAGGATCAACTTGAAAATCCTCACCGAACCAAACTGGCACCCCCGCATTCTTGGCGTCACCGAGAATCCCCAGGAACTGTTCGATCGCGGCCTGAATCTGAGCAGTGGCTTTCCCGTCAAACTTCCAATCATTACCGTCAACTACGAATGCCATCGGTCGTCCCTTTTCGACGCAGGCGTCCTAGCGCAGCGACGTCGATCTGATACTGGTCGAAGAAACCTTGTGGCCAATGCGAGATGCCACCGCGCTCCGTGAAGCAAAGCTCTTGCACGTTGAGAGGTGTCGAATGATCAAAGAAATGAACTATGGCCTTATCTGGACTCAAGAATGCATGCTCGCCGATTGCGCGGCGCATGCCATTAAGGACGTGGTCCGAATGCGTTTCGACAACTACTTGTACTCCCTTGGACGCCAGCCAAGCGAGAAAGGCCCCCATCCGTGACTGTCCTGCGGGATGGAGATGAGCTTCGGGGTTCTCTACAATCATCAAGCCACCTGTCGCCGCTGTCAGTCCTGCCACGATAATCGGAAGGGAGTAGGACACCCCAAAACCCATATTCGGCGCCCTCACCCATTCTCCATCGGGCGCCTGGAAGCTCAGCGCGTACGCATCCGCGCCCGCGTGATGTTCGGCGTTGATCTGCAACGGCCTAGTGATCTCTCCCAACCACATCTCGATCTGATACTTCAGCAACGACTGATCGTCCAGATTCGGGTGATGCCGGCCATCGATCCCAGGTCGCAAACCCCGTGTCTCGATTATCTCAGCAGTAAACTCGCCTCGTACCCCGACCTCAAGCTCATTTACTGGTAGAGACGATGCGTCGACGCGCACACGCGGACCAATACGCTCCGCAGACAGGTAGGTAAACCTGCCTGGCCCTGCTTGAAAGGCAATAGGCGGAGGGTCCGGCCTGGAGATGACCTGGAGATGACGTGCCTCTTCATTAGGAGCTTTGAGGACCCAGTCGAATGTCCTGCCATCTTCGCGAACATGAAACTCGACGTCGGAGGCATGTTGCCAGTTGACAACGTCGGTTGCGGTGCCAAGTTCCAGGTCGAACGGGCCACGCAGCTTGACGTGCTGGCTGCTATTAGCTTCACGCATCATCAGCAGCGCTTGGATGACGGAAGTCTTCCCTGCGCCATTCAAACCTGTCAGGACTGTCAACGGTTTCAGCGATAACAAGACGGTGTCGAATCGCTTGAATCCACAAATAGTCAAATGATCGATCATAAGAACGCCTCGCGAATCGCGTCATATGTGCAATGCAGCCTTAGTGCAACACGGCGCCAATCGCCTGTTCCAACAGTGATGCAACGAACGTACTCATCCTCTTCGAAAAGCGATAACAGTCTCCCCCGAACCTCGTCTGCGTGTGAAGCTAACAAGTCGTGAGGGAACTTTGCCAGCGCGATCGCCTGGGCCTCGAAGACCGCCCGATTGAGCGGTCCGCGTTTGCTTGCGTAAGCGGGGTTTCGTCGGAATGCGTATTTGCCAAGGACACAGATGGCGTTCCTCATAGCGAGGTCGAACTTTTGACACATGTCGATGAGTTGGCTGTCGTCAAAGCTTGGGCCGCTCGCGGGACGACCGTCGATCCGCTTAGTAAAGTCGGCGAGATAAGCATCGAGGCTCGAGAACTGTCGGTAGACCTCCTCATCGAAGTTCAAGAAGGCACAAAATCGAAGTGCCAGCTCCCGGTTCATCATGCGGCCGGTGTCTCTCACCCAGCGCGAGGAGTCGTTGCGGTCCTTTCGAAAGAAATTCCGCGCTGTCGCCTCATCAAATGACGGGAGTTCGGACAGCACTAATAGGAACTCACGCGACCGCTGACGGCTCATTGCGTGGCGAATCTCTTGGGCAGAGAGGGGGCTACCAAGAGTGTTGACTCGACTGAAAATGTCGTATTTTACCTCGTCGGGCGTCTGAGGCTCGATGATGTGGACAACGATCTGCGCAGCTCGGAAACGTCGCATCACCGCTTGATCGAGTTGGTCATATCTGAGGCCGTCGAGCTCCTTTAGGTACTCGAGATCGGCAGCGGCGAGTTCGTGCTCATTGTTCATGAAAAGATGAATCGTCGATAGACGCTGCACCCCGTCGACGACTTGATAGGTGGCGTCTTCCTCTTGATTAAAGTAGAACGCGGGCAATGGAATCCCAAGCAAGATGGACTCGATGAGACGGGTTCTTTGGCGCCGCTTCCAGACGTATTCGCGTTGGAAGTCGGGCGACAGGTCAATTTCATCCATTCGGATTTGTTCGACGACTTCCCTAAGCGAGAAGTTCTTCGTCGTGATCCGGATCTTCGACGGATTCCACGGCTGAACGGTGAACCCCTCCCCTCCTGTGTCTTCGTCGTCGACGACATCTGGAGCAAGCTCATTGTCAAGTTCGAGCGGCTGGTTATTAGAAGGTGTCATATTTTGGTGACATCATAGTAAGTTTCTGTGAAACGCTCTGAGCGCCCATGCGCAGGTTAAAGGCGCGATTATTAAATGCTATGGCCCACCCTGTATCCATCGATAGCCTGAGACAGGATGGCCTGCTCCTCGCCACGAGTAAGTTGCATCGAGTAGCTGGTACCAGTCTGTCTTGTCGAACCGTATTCAAAACGATGCAGAACGTTCCTACGACCTACTGCTCAAAGCAGATTACCAGGAGAAACTGCAACACCTTGGGTAACAAAGCTATTCGCTGGCCGAGCAGCGCATTATCGTACTTTACCATTAAGCGCTAAAAGCAACCGGCGACTGTTACGTCGCATCCAAGACGAGTATAAGACCACGCTACTGCATAGCAGTCGAGACATGCAGGGCTTGTCAGCATATGAATCAAGATTGATCTCGTGGCCGCAACTTCACAGCTCATCGATTTCGAACAGATGTTCTGTCGATAGAGGCAACATGTGCATGCTCGCTCCGCTAACACCGTGACGCGACTCGTGATGATAGAGATGCTATCGGCTAAAAGTTGGGGCGTCATCTTTCGAAAGCCCCTAGGGTTATGCTGATGGGATATATGAGATCGATGATGAATCCTTATCTTGCTTCAAATGAACGAATCTTCGCCAATGCGCGGCTGATTGGAAGATTTTCTAGACCTGCCGGAACAAAGATATCGTCGTCAGGCTTAATAGCCGAAATCTCATGATCGTTTTCATCGATCTTCCAGGCATGCTTTATCCCCCGAAGTTATTGAATGGCTAATAAGCTCGCGTCTAGCCAGTTCAAAAATTTGAATGTCGAGCAGTTGGGTAAAATAATCAGGCTCTGGTACCCTAATAGCCGCTCTTAAAAGTGCAGACGCTCTTTCAAAGTCAACGTGCTCATGCTGATAGAGCGCCTGCAACCACGCCAGGGCATGGTCTGCACTGCCCTGCTCCAATACCCACATCCGCCGTCCTGGGCACCACCATGCTCCAGCTTTAGACAACCGGGCGGCCATTCCTGAAATATTGAACAGTTGTAGCCCAAGCCTGCGCCCATCAAAAACAGCTTGAATAAGTAACTCAGGGGCCTTAAGCGAGATTGGGACAATATTCAACGGCAGCACCTTACTTTCATAACACCTCCATATCTATGAACATTGCCCCCTATCTTGTTAATTACGCTGGAACATCCTCATCCGACGGCACATCTTGATCACGAGCTGCCGCAGGCCGGTTTGCTTGCTTGTAGGTGATCGATTCAATGCGTGTGAGCTGCAGGGCCACATCCTCAGCGACGATCTTGATCACCTGTACCTCGGCATTCGTGGTCTCATCTTTGGCAAAGAAATCCCGCTCCTCACCAATGACCAGCACGCGAGCTCCCTTGCGCAAAAACTGTGCGCACGCCTCGGCCTTGCTGCCGTAGATCTCAACCTCGCGCCAGAAGCCCCCAATCTGCCCAACTTCGCCGGTGGCCTGGTCCACCCCATAACGCCCAAAGTACACACGCATACTGCACACACTAAACTCTTCCCCCGAATTGTTCTTACGAGGAATACGTTTCAAGGTGGGTGAGTCACCCAGGTTGCCCTTACCAATAAACAAGTTCTGCATATCAACTCCTTTCGGTGAAAAACAAACGACTTGACCATATGGTCGGATTGCCCTGCATTAACTGGATCACGTCCCACTTCGTCTCGGAATTGTCCTGGCAAACGTGGGCACTTTGCGTTGCTGACTCAGTAACTTCAGCTCACGTACGAGCCCACGCAATTTGAGATGTTGCGAATTGAATTCTTGTGCCTGAGCATTGGCCTGTTCGTACCACTGCCGCAGCACGGTCGGTAAGACCGAATATCTTGCGTGCGCCTCTTCCCATGACAGATGCTTTCTTGTGCCAATCTCTCGCCAACGCAGCGCCATATAGCCGTCCGCTTTACGACGGTGCTCAGCCAGATACATGGAATAGCCAGCCACTTTCTTTGTGGCAGCACAGAGAGCGACCATATCTGCTTCAACCTGGTCAACTTGCATGAGATGGTGGCGCAGCGACTGGGCGGTGCCCCTACCCGTAAAGGGCTTTGTGTCAATCACACTCTGACACGTTTCGTTCTCCAAGGTCTTCCTTGCCCACTCAACCACATTGACACGTAGACTTCGAGTTCGCTTCGTCATCCTTTCGCCCTTCCCTCACAAATCCCTTTCTTCACACCAAATCCGAATCGGCATCTTGAAACTGATTGGCTTCGCGCTGTGCTTCAGCTTCGGCCAGTTGCACACCTACTGACTGCAACAGGCTCCTTTCCTTCTCAGTTAATGTGTACCGACGCCGAGAATGTCGTGGTTGCAGCTTGGCGGTAAAGACGTCGGCAGGCACCATGCCGAATACTTCGCGCACGAATTCCACACGCTGCTTACCCTCTTCTGAAGCATGTTCCGTAATGAAGTCCAGTCGGGACAGCGCATTGATGTCTGGCTGCATGAGCCAACGTGAAAACCTGGCGACCTCATTGAATACGCGACGGATAAAGCGAGTCATTTCTGTGATCGAGCGGCGCATTTGCTGATCGCTTAAGAGCGTCTTGCGACCCAGTGTTTTCTGCAAACGGATGAAGTAGTCATAATCAACAATCAAGCGGCTGATGCTGTATCCGTAGGGGGATCGGAATCCCAACTGCAAAGACTGCGGTTGAGCAGACTTCAACACGGAATAACTCAACCCACGTTGCTGCTGGCTTGACAGCAAAGTCTCGGCAGCCTTGATCTCCTCTTGCAGCCGCTCATTCACTTCTTCCATGGATTGCTCATGACGCAGCAAAGACCAGTCAGCGTAGGGATTGTCATTGCCCGTCAATAGCCATAAGCTGCGCAACGAACTGGCAACACGGCGACCACCTACGATAGGGGCCACATCTGAGCCAGGCTCACGCACACGCCCCATAAACAGCCTAAATGCCTCCTTGGTATGCAGGGTCATCAGATCGTCTTCTGAATCGACCAGAGAGCCCAGGTCATCCATAGCGAAGAACTCAGCTGGTTTGACGTCAGGGTCCGAACCCTTGCGCGTCTGGAACTTGGCCTGCATACGTGCCAGTTGATCTTTACGATCTTCCAGTTCGATATACCGCTCATAAAGTGGATCATCCTCACGCATCGGCCCTGCCATATACGCGGCCAGCAAGGCCCCTTCGCCGGTGATCGAATATCCATCGGCGAAGGGGGAATTCTCCTCCGTAGAGAAGCCAATAAAAGACTTGGGTGCGGGAATGGCAGCGGGCTTGTCGCTGGACTTGAGTCGTGGCTGCTTATCAGTCGAAGTAGGCATAGGTAGTCACTGAGAAGAAAAATGAATAGGAGGTGACGGACATCATCAGATCGTCGACCCCTTGAAATCTGCCAGCGGTGTTGCGTTGACAGCATCCAGAAACGGAAACGTGTTGGTACGGAACCCAGGCAACATGCCGCTCAAAGGGTCTTGATTGAGGAATTCCAACAAGGCGTCACTGTTGACTGTGACCAAGGTGCGGTAATTAGGCTGAGGCATCACGTTAATAAGCCCCATTGATTCCAATCGCTCGAAGGCACGTTGAACTTGACGACGGTTGATCTGACCTCGCAATGAGTCCAAAGCCATCTTGGTAGCGGACGTCCGAACTCGGCGCTCATCTCCGTGGTCTTGTAGCAGTACATGAAGAACCAGGGCATCGCTGTATTTCTGTAGTCTATGCAGAAGATGGATAAACAATTGTTCGTTGGTCATTAATACGATCTCCTGAATGTGTTCTGTTAAGTGGCCCAAAACGGGCCACCTCCCACACTGTGTGCGGTGGCCCAAAATGGGCTACCTCCCAACTGTTTGGGATTAGGACAAAATGTCCTACTGAATGAAGTTCTGGTCAGCCAGGTCCTCATGACTGCTTCCTCATGGCTTGCACTTGCTGGCGCAACTGGGCAAAAGCCTCCTCTTTTGTCATTGGAGGCAGAGAAGTCGTTAGGTTTGTATTGAGCGCCTTGATGTGCTCTTGGACGGCGTCCTGCGCATGTCGATTTTGTTCACGCTGGCTCGCGATGCTTTGTGCATACGCCAGATGCACACGCCCCGATTCCAAGCCAACACGCAGCGAATGCAAGTAACCAGGAGGATTTGCGATTTGCTTACCTGGATTGCGCAACTGGCCTTCCAGTTCATCCAGTAAACACTGACGATGTTCGGGTTTAGCTGTGGCCAGCACTTTCCGCACAGCCTCATGCCATTGCTTGCCAAGCACACTGGGTAGGTTGATATCAACCTCGTCGTTTTGAAAATTCAAATCGTCACGACGACAACCCGCTATCTCGGCCAGTGCCTTGGACTTATCCCCTGCAGACGCCGTGATGATGACGGGTCTTGTAGTTGTTTGAAGAGATATTGTTGTATTGTTGTTTCGCGGTTTGGGCAGCTTAGTTTCGCGTTTTGGGCAAGTTAGTTTTGCGGTTTGGGCATCAAGTTTCGCGGTTTGGGCAACTGGGCCAGTTGGGAGATCGCTAATTTTTGTGAGTTGTCCACAAGCTGCACCAGGACTGACTGAGGCCTGAGCAAAGAGACGTCCAGGATTCATACTGGCAGGGTCACGCAGCGCGTGCTGGAGGGTAGCCTTCGCCCGTGCTGCGCCAGCACTATCCAAATCAAACAGCTGCCTTTGTGACTGTGTGCCAGCTCCAAATAATTTGCTTGATCGTGATGGTGCAGGCTTCTGCCCATTAACAGGGTCAGGTTTGGATACCGGTGTCAGTTTCGGTGTAGCAGCAATGGGTGGCTGATCGGTAGACTCAGACTTGAGGGGGTACTGCTCCTGACCGTGTAACAAAGGGCATAAGGCCAACAAGTTAATGCGTATGCGATTACCTGCCTCCTGGAGTAAACCCATTTGTTTCAGGCGATCACGGGCATTGCGTTGTGTTTTACTGGTCAAGCATAGGGCGTTACGAATCGCCTGTTGAGACAGCGTAAATTCACCTTCGATGCTTCGGCTGTAAGTAAGAACATGCCGTTGCTGAATCAGCAGATACGATAGGTACAAGCCAGAGGCCACATTGCCCGCAATGTCCGCCAATGGCCGATAGAAGCTCACGTAGCGTTTCAGCAATGGTGCGAGTTGCGCCCAGTTTGCTTTCTGATCAACAACTGAGATCCCCAGGCAAGAAGCGAGACGATCAAGGTTAATACGATAGTGGAGCTTGGCCGGTCTACCAGCCAACTTTTCCTGGATCAACGAATGTTGAACGAGCAAGAGACGAGCGCTCTCCTGCTCTCGGGTGGTCAATCCCGTTGCTTGCGTACACTGTTTTGCCGTCAGAAAAAACCAGCCATCACGATTTTTATAGTGAACGGCAGTATGCCGAGCCCAGTAGAGCGCATGCCCCAAAAACAAAGCAGCTTTGAAATTGCCCAGCGTTTCAGCCAGGTTTGGGTAGTACTGTACAAACCCTTGGCTGGTGAGCAACTGCATAGCCTCATCAATTAGAGACGCCGTTGTTGTATCGGTGTTTAATGCGGCACCCATAGCCATCTCATCCGTATCGCTTGGAAATAACGGGTTGTGACGACGATGAACCTTGTTGTTGATGAACCTCCTCGAGCGAGTTGGCCAATGAAGCGGACGCTTGGAGAATGGCATCTGCGACAACATTCAGATGCAAGCGGTATTCCGGTACACGGCCAGGTCCCGACTGTTCACTTAGCATGCCCAATGAGATCAAATCTCGTCGGCATGTCCGCTGCTGAGAGGCAGTAATCCCTGTGACCTGATGACACTGCGTCGCTGATAGTCGAAACACATAATCATCCTCCTGGAACTCCTCGGGCTTAGCTTGAGCAACCCGTTCCAACACAGACGAAAGCCATAAGCCCGTGATGACATTGCCCGTAATGTCGACATACAGACGATGAAAGCTGATTGGCGTTTGCCCCATCAAATTCAACAGCGCCGCCTGCGCTAGAAAGTCTTCTCTTGGCGCGTCTTTACTGTTCTGAGAGCCACCGACATGAGAAGACGGTAAGGCCCACTCGCCCTGAGACTGACCACAATAATCACGCTCTGACGCAGGGACAGTCGCCGGATGCAACGCAGTTGTAGAAGTACTTGGCATAGTCATAATTTCGTCCATGTGGCTTTATCCTTGCAGTGGTGGCGTCGTCGGCTTTATTTCCAAACCAAGCTCATCATCTTCAGCAAACTCGACAATGGTTTGCTGGAGTACACTGATTCGCAGCTCAGGAAACTGTTGGTGTAAGGCGTAGATTCGGTCTCGGCAGGGTTGATCAGACATCGATTGCTGAATATCGAACCAAGCTCGATGGATGGCATCACGCACAGCGACTGGAGGTAGGGCTGTACGGCCACCGGGCTCCCCTCCAGGTCTGAGCTGAGCGCGCAAGTCCCGATACTCCTCGTGGGACAACTTGAAGTACGCACACACCATCCGACGCGAAGCGCCATGAATCACAAAGTATTCGCGTAACTTGGCGTGTTCACGACGCATATCGAGCAGATGTAGCCCCTTGCTGATGACTTGTTCAGAAAGTGAGAACCACATTTCCTGCGGAGAGTTGGCTAGATTCGTGATGTCCCGAGTGGTTCGGTAACGCAAATCATCGAGAAACTCGGGTGAGTAGCCCGCACGCAGTAGAGAGTCCATGTGCCCGCCATCGATTTGCTCAATAATGTGGGCCAGCAACATGCGCCGTAGAACAGGACATTGAATGGGAATTTTGTTCATGAAATCTCCTCCGTCACATCCGGCATGAACAAGGGCACAAACCCGTCCAGTTGACGCTCTGGGTAACAGGTCCGAACCCGCTCCATTTCTGAGAGCAAACGTATGACCAACGGCCCCAATTGCTCATGCCGCAATACCAGGCTCACGCTTTGGAGCGAGACATGCTCAAATGCCTCGCCCAGCAACTCCTGTGCTCCTGCCTGAAACTGCTCCTCGCCCTGCTCCCAAAGCTGTTTCCAAGCAATGGTGAAGCCGTCGGCTTCGTGTGGGATGAGCTGCGTAAATCGACGATCAAGCTGACCGGTGAGACTGACCAGGATTTTCCATAGGGCTCTGCGGTAAATGACCAATTCTGGTTCCAGCTCAATCCCATCGACATACCCAATACCTTGTGAAGGAAAGTCCAGGTAAAAGCCAAAGATGTGGTGTGGCTGATCGCTTTTAAAAAGCACATCCGACATGTCGATCAGGCTCTGAAACTCGCCTAACACCGTAAATATCGGCTGTGGATCGAACCCTTCACCCTCTCCGCTCATAATCACGCTTTGCGAAACCGATGGTGAGACTGGTAGGAAGACACCGCCAGAACTGTCGGGCTTACTCATAGGCGGGGGCACACTGGCCAACATTCGACCTAGCGGAGGTTGCGTTGGAGTTTGCTTTAATGTCGGTTCAGGAACAGCGGACGATTGGCCTACGGGGGTTGAAACTGTCGCCTCAATCAACGTAAGGGTTTCAACCG
Source organism: Alcaligenes sp. AB3 (assembly GCF_031844565.1). Taxonomy (NCBI): domain Bacteria; kingdom Pseudomonadati; phylum Pseudomonadota; class Betaproteobacteria; order Burkholderiales; family Alcaligenaceae; genus Alcaligenes; species Alcaligenes sp. AB3. Next base: position 912,040 of record NZ_JAUZVM010000001.1, on the reverse strand, counting down.
CCATACGTGGGTTAGCTTCCAAAGCCTGAGCCATGGCTAATAACTTATCGGGAATCACCTCCAAAGCCGCAGCAACCGCTATGGTGACCTCTTCGAGTAGTTGCTCCACTTGTAAAAGTGCAGGCACATCCCGATCGCTGACCTCTTCCGCACTAGTACGGTTACTCAGTTGACGGGCAGCGGATTGCTGGCTAAGCAACGCGGCATATTTATGCAGGATTGTTTGTAATGCTGTTTCAGCAATAGGCTGTTGGTTGAATTTGTCAGCTAGTTTTAAAAGCTGTGTTAAACGAGGTTTAAGAACCAGATTAACGTCACTAATTTTGAGCCAAGGACCTATTGGAGCTAAATACTCAACAGCGAAAAGGAAGTTTTGCAGCATGCTCATGCCGAAATTCAGGCCACTGGCCTGGCGCAACTCTCGGTTCAATTCTGTAGTCGAAAGTGTTTTGCCCGATTCCTTCTCGAAATGCTCCTTAAACGACAGCACTCCCTGGGCTTTTTCCCAAAACGAAATATCGCCACGCTGCTCGTTTTCAGCCAGGTGCGCCGCAATAGTCGGAGCATCCCCTTTCCAGACCTTGACGATGACCGTCAGACGTGCGAAGCGTTGGTCACCCTCTTCGTAAAGCTCTTTCGCAATACGCAGCCGTGTATTTCCTCCACCGTAGACCATATAGCGCGGCTGACCAGGACGCCTGGTAACGCTGATATGGTTCAAGATGCCATTGGCCCGAATCGACGCCTTGATCTCGTCATAGAGTGGGTTTATTTCGGTACGCGGATCAAATTCGTACCGATCAATATCGGTAATCGCCAAATTTGAGATACTGCCATCGACCACATCCATCGGCGTCATAGCTCCCATGGCGTTTAGCGGTGGAGGCGTACCCATCAGGGAACGTTTTGCAATGTCTTGATAGTTCGATTTTTTTGAGGACACGGGACTGGTCTCTCTTGATATTGAGCTCAACTCAGCGTTCATGCGCAACTGCGCGGCACGCTGACTGGCGGTCAGCAATTCCGGAGTTTTAGACATGGCACGCTCTACGAGTTAGTCGTTAGCGGGCTGTCTGGCTCGTCTGACGTGGAGATAGGGACATGCAATGCCGCTAGCGCGGGAGCTAACTCATTGCGGTGATTTGGAGTGAATTTATTGCTCAGATTGGGGATCAATTCCCATAGCAAACTGTGCATGTGATCGCCCGCCCTAACCGGATCAATCCAGTGAGCCGGGACTTGAGCGGTAGCGGCTTTTTTGTACGCGACCGCTTGTGGAATCTGGGTGGCCAGCACGGTGACACGCCCGCTCATTTCAATGAACTGATTGCGGATTAAGCTGGACATGGTGCGGCTATCGACGGTATTTTCGGTACGATTTATCACGCACTGAATGGCGGGCACCTTGTAGCCAAGATTGGAGGCAGATTCGTGACGAGCCACCAGTTTGATCGTACCGTCAACGAACTCACGGGCCGACAAAACATCCGGTGCTACAGGTGCGAGTAGCACATCCGCTGCATTGACTGCAGCGTCTTGCAAATGGCCCACTGCCCCTTGAGTATCGATGATGCAGACATCGTATTGAGCACGGATATCCGGGTTACTCAGAGCCATCCGAATGCGCACCAGGCGATCAAGCTGATTTGACAACCAAATTTGGAGGGGGCTGTCATCGCGCTGAGTGTCAGAGCACACAATATGCAAGAAGCCGCCCTGCACATTCAAACTTGAACGGTCACCCTCATATTCAGCAGGTGGAAATTCGACGTGACTAATGCAATCCGTGGTGAGTGCTCCCGACATCACCATCTGTGTTAAGCCATAAGGAGCTTGATGAGCCAGTTTGAAATAGCGTGTCAGAGATGGCTGAATATCTGCATCAATTAAAAGAACGCGATATCCGAAATCAGCAAGCAATCCGCCTAAATTGGCAGTTAATGTGGTCTTGCCAACGCCACCTTTAGTAGCAACAGTTGTGAATGTAAGCATTTAAAAACCCCGTTGAAAAATCAACGAAATTTCTGCTTAAATTACTTTATAAAAAATTCCAATAAACAGGCGACTTAACATAAAGCCACATTATGCGATGTTTATAAAGATCCAGCCTGGCATATTCCCAGGCCTTGTACCTTGATCCCTCCCAATGACTACTTACCGCCTGTTGCGTCCAGGAATGTCCCAGTCACAAAGGACGCCTCAGAGCTGGCTAGCCATAAAATTGCACGCGCCACTTCCTCTGCTTGCCCGCCACGTCCCATCGGAATGCTGTCCTTCAAGCGATCCACGCGGTCCGGCTCGCCACCGCTGGCGTGCATCTCGGTATAAATATGGCCAGGCCGAACACAATTCACACGAATCCCTTCCCGAGCGACCTCTTTAGCAAAGCCCGTTGTGAAGGTCTCCAATGCTCCTTTTGAAGCGGCGTAATCCACGTATTCGTTCGGACTGCCAAGCTTGGCCGCTATCGAGGAAACATTGACCACAGAGCCGCCTCGCCCACCATGGCAATAAGCCATGCGTTTGGCCGCGTGTTGCGCACACAGCATGGGACCAATCGTGTTGACCGCAAAAGTGCGCTGCATGCGCTCGAAGCTGAGATCCTCCAGACGAGACTGCTGAAACAACACGCCTGCGTTATTCACCAGGACGTCTATCCGCCCAAACCTTTGGTCGATCTGCTCAAACAGCCGGCTTATCTGCTCAGGGTCTGCGCAATCTGCCTTGACAGCAAGAGCTTGCCGACCTGCCGCCTCTACTGCAGTGACCACCGCCAAGGCATCTGATTCGCGTGCGACATAGCTAAAAACAACGTTATAGCCCTGCTGTGCAGCCAGGCGCGCCGTCGCAGCTCCTATGCCACGACTCCCGCCGGTAATCAAAATAACTGGATAATCTGACGCCAAACCCATTTGTCTATCTCCAACGTACTGTTTGAAGGCATGATAAGGCGAAAACCAGGTTGGACGTAAAACCAATGCGCATCGGCTCCAGCCCTATCCTGGGTCAATTTGCCGGCACATTGACCGATGGCAAGTCAGGTAGTGCTCCCATTGTTGAAGGAAAGCTGGGCGGAACTCCCGCATGCTGTTGATGCACGCCGTTGCTATATGCTGCCCACTCTTTCTGATCTTCAGGCTGCTCCGCTACATTGCAAACCACTTGTCTCGCGCTACATAGTAGAACCTTCTTGCTGCCCCCTACCCGGCTCCATCCACACCTTTGCCTATTTCTGGCAAACGTCCAGCGTCTCACGAATCTCCTCTGCAAATAGAGCCGCTTTAGCAGCGACAAAAATGTAGTCGGAATTCAATCAATGGAATGGCGTAGCGTCTACTAATCATGCTCCTGCCGCATCCAGTTTCCAAAAGCACAGAGCACAGAGCACAGAGCACAGAGCACAGAGCACAGCATTCAGCCTATGCGGCTTTTTATAGTTATTGTTTGCACCGCGTCAGGGCTGATTACTCAAGAGAAGACCGTCTTACAGAGTAAGCTTGAAACCCTTGTGACTGGCCGTGAAACCCAGTTGCTCATAAAACCGATGAGCATCCGTTCTAGCCCTATCCGAGGTCAGTTGCACAATGCGGCATTGACGCTGACGGCATTGCTCGACCGCCCACTGAATCATCAAACGGCCCAATCCGGAGCCACGCGCCGAGCTGGCGATGCGTACGGACTCAATTTCCCCACGCCAGGCACCTTGATGCGACAAGCCGGGCATATAGCTGATCTGCAAGGTTCCGACCACAGCGCCATTCAGCTCTACAACGGCCAGATACTGGTTTGGATCCGCTTCTATCGCTGCAAAGGCATCCAGATAGGACCGCGCCAGGGGCAGACTGGTATTTTCTCGCTCTTGGCCCAAAATATCGTCGGCCAACATGGCCACGATCGCTTCCAGATCTGCTGCTACAGCACGACGAAAAACAGGGGTAGACGTCAATTCAAACTCCTCATCAAGAAATAGACGAAATGGATCTGAAATTATGCCTCCTGGAGCTGACCAATCCGTGACTAGCCCTTCATTCCGGCTGCGTATTGTCTGTAATTGCTGACTTATCAGGCGTTTTCTGTGCGTCCAACCAGGCCAGCCAGGAAGCTTGCAGGCGCCAGGCGCTGGCAGCACCGGGAGCGTAGCCCATGATTTCCTCGATTTCTGGCAGAGAAAAACCACGCTCGATCAAACCTGCACCAAAAGTATTACGCAAACGCTGTGGCGTCATCAACAGATCCATCTGCTTGATCCCCCATTTGCTGACGATACGAGCCAGCGTGGCAGGATTCATCTGTGCCTGGGGACGCGCAGCGCTGATCTGACGGCTACCAGGAAAGACCCGGCTGTCTTTTACCCAAGCGGAAGCATCTTCGGCTCCGCTAAAGATCAACCAGCTACGCAAAATGCTTTCGCACCAGACAGGCACAACAACGTCGCGTTTTGCCGCGCCAGCAAGCCTGAGCAAAAGAGTGCCATCACGCCAAAGAGCTGTCTCCTCGTGATCTGAGTCGTCTGTTTCTGAAGACTCTGCAGTGCATTTGGCTACGCCTACCGCGCAAGGGTGCAACTGCCCCAACTCCACCGGGCGCAAGCCTGTGCCCAGCATCACGGCCACAATCGTCATATCCCGATATTCACGCCAGCGGGCAGCAATGGTCATATCACTGGCCAACTCCAGGACTTGCAACCGGGAGCGCAGGGCCTTGATCGTGGCAAGGCATTGATCTACGGAAAGAAACTGAGTGGTCTGGTTGTCGGGCGCCTGACGCCAGCTTTCCTTGAAAGGATCATTGATGGCGGGGGCCAGTGCGGGGTTTTCCGAGCGGCCATCCTGGCGGCAGAGCTCTTCATAAGCACGGGCAATGACTTGTTGATAGCGCTCGCGCTGCGGCCGGCGCACCTCGTCTAGATTGCTCAAAAAATCCCGGATATCCACGGGTTTGATCTGGGTGTACTGCTTTTTGTGATCTTGCAGCGCCTGCAAGAAGCGTCGCCACAAGGTGCGATAAACCCGCTGCGTGCTGGGCGCCATGGGCGGGCGTTGATGCTGCAACCACGTGTCAAACAAGGCCTCCGCCGAGATATCGGCGGCCTGCGAGCCCAAAATGGGCAGGTCAAACTGCCCTTCTTCTCTTGTAGACCGTTTTTTCATTGTATCTTTGTCTTTTCCGTTAATTGCATTTTTATAATAGAACTTTACAGTGGATTGATGCAACTTCGTCTTATCAGACAATGGAATGTATTTTCTTCCATTTCCGCAGTCGGATCCGAGCATTCGCATAAGGTGAGGCCGTATTGAACTGAATCATGCGTCCTTGAGAATACTTCTTGTACCAAGGCGCTCCATACAGAGCATCATCTGTACTTTGCTCGACCAAGGCAACAATACGAGCTTGCGCCTCCTCCAGGCGATTTAATAAGTCCGAGTACGACACATTGGCAAAGTCGGCATAGAACTTCTGTGCCAGACGCCCGAGCTCGTTCCATTTAAAACCGGTTTCCGGGAAATCTACCGGCAAACCTTTGGCCTTGCCCTGGCTCCACTTCAAAACCAGTTCGTTCCATCCGATCAAATAAGCGACCAGATCAGCCACACTCATTTGCGTCCCCTTGGCATGACCTTCCAGGTCTTTTTCACGAGCACGCGTAACAGGAACAGTAGCCAGATCTGCAGCCAACTTTTGATAATTGCTGCAAATGGCCACTAATAAATCGTGTTTGTTTTGAGGCACAGCCATATGATTGCTCTCTTGCGCAAGACCGAACCACACCGTACTGCCCCACCTTTTTCATGCAGCCGTGTGGCATCACTTAACGATAAAGATTCTGATGGACCCAGCCCTTATTGGTCAGAATCATTCTTGCCTGCCCCTCTACTTCCTGGGCCGTCAACGCACGCAGATCCTCGTAAGTATCCTGAACCGCACTATCCTTGATCCAGCCCGCCGCATCGGCCAGATGATAGACATAGCTCACCTGACTGACCGTAAACCCGCCCGCGCTGGCCGGTTCTGTAAAGTAGCTGATGCGGTCCAGAACCAGGCGGCCTGTACAAAATGCATCATGCTCGCCTTGGGACTGCTCGGAGCTGGAGCGACGCAAATACGTGTCCGCATTGGCATCCAGCTCGTAGCGCGGCGCATCTTCTTTTCCTACCTGACGCAGTAAACCCACCTTGGCCAAGGCAGCCAGACGCGCCCGATCTTCAACGATCAAGGGCGAATCATGCTCAGCCTGATAGGGATACACACGTCCGGGCACGCCTACACACAAACCATCTCGGGAATCCAGGTAGCTTTGGATCGCACTGCTGAAATTGTCCTCATTGGCCTTTTTAGAGTCCTGGCACCCTGCCAACATACCGGCAACCACGACGACCAACGCTGTTTTCCACATAAATACTTCCCTTGCTTGCGTGCTGAAAGAACGAGTTTAGCCCGCCCCCATGGCGCACTAAAAGCCTTGTCACAAGAAGACAAGAAAATAGTGGGCTGGCACGCTAAAAGTCCCATACCCCTCAATATTGCATTACTGCATTGCAAAATCTGGTCTTTTACGATGCTTACAAACAGGTTAAAGTTTCTTGGCTTCGTAAATGAAAGGCATTATCAATGAGCATCACCCCCGTTCCAGTTGCCACTCCACGCTACACCCTCGTAGCACGCATCTTGCATTGGCTGATGGCCCTGGCCCTGACCGCCTTGGTGACCGTGGGCTACACCATGAAAACCTTGCCCCTGTCCCCGCTGAAACTGCAAGTTTATTCCTGGCACAAATGGGCCGGTATTTCCCTGCTGGTACTGGTGATCCTGCGCCTGCTCTGGCGTTTGTTGAACCGCCCCCCTGCTCTGCCCGCCGGCATGTCGTCTTTCAGCCGGACTCTGGCCCACTGTGGTCATGCCGCTTTGTACCTGCTGATGATTGGCATCCCCCTGACGGGCTGGTTGATGAGTTCGGCCAAAGGTTTCCAGACGGTGTGGTTTGGCGTGATCCCCCTGCCCGATCTGGTTTCCAAAGATAAACCTTTGGGCGAGCTGCTGGTCCAAGTCCACATCTTTTTGAATTACGCCCTGATTACCATGGTCAGCCTGCACATTCTGGCGGCCTTGAAGCATCAGTTCATCGACCGTGACGGCTTGCTACGCCGCATCACCTTTACTTTAGGCAAAGCCAAATCATGAAAAAATCTGTCTTCGTGTCCCTGTTGATCGGCTCTCTGGGCCTGAGCGCCAGCCTGGCGGCCAACGCCAAGAACTACCAAACCCTGGACACCCAAAATAGCGAAATCGGCTTTCAATATTCCCAAATGGGCGTGAAGCTGGATGGTCAATTCCGCAAATTTGAAGGCGAGCTGAACTTCAACCCCGAAGCCCTGGATCAGTCCAAGGTGGTGTTGAAAGTGGCACTGGATAGCGTTGATACCGGCTCGGAAGAAGCCGATGACGAATTGCAGGACGTACGTTGGTTCGACATTGACGCACATCCGCAGGCCGTTTTCAGCTCCAAGAGTTTCCGTGCCGTCAGCGCCCAGCAATATGAAGTGCAAGGCACGCTGCAGATCAAAGGCCGTGAACAGCCAGTGACTGTCATGGCGACCATGGCTCCCGAAGGCGACAAAGCGACCTTTAGCGGTGCCTTTGAAATCAAGCGTGGCGATTTTTCTATCGGTGAAGGCTCCTGGTCCACTTACGACATCGTGGCCAACGAGATCACCGTCAACTTCAAGATTGATGCGAAGTAAGCACACGCATCAGCGCCCCCTCTCCCTACCTGCATTACAAGGATTACACCCTCATGATCAAGCCAGTGATTGCCCTGTCCGCCAGTTTTCTGTTTGCTTTTGCCGCTCAGGCAGCGCCGGTGACCTATCAGGTTGAACCCAGCCACACCTTTGTGCACTTCAGCTACAAGCACTTGGGCCTGAGCACGCAAAGCCAGCGCTTTGACAAGGCCCAGGGCACCGTGACCCTGGACCAGGAAGCCAAGACCGGCAGCATCGACATGAAAGTTGACACCCGTTCGGTCAGCACCGGCTTTCCGCTGTTCAACGAACACATCCAGGGCAAGGATCACTTCAACACAGAGCAGTTCCCCGAAGCGACTTTTGTGTCCAAGGACATTCAGTTCGACGGTGACAAGCCTGTGTCCGCCAAGGGCGATCTGACCATCAAGGGTGTTACCAAGCCCGTGACCATGACCATCGAGTCCTTCCTGACCATGCCCAAGCATCCCATGATGAACAAACCCGCTCTGGGCGCGGATGGCAAGATCGAGATCAAGCGCAGCGAGTTTGGCATGGCTGCCAACGTGCCTTACGTGGGTGATGAAGTCACCATCCGCATCGCATTGGAAGCCATTGCCCAGTAATAGCGAGCCTCTCGCTACACAGGAAGTCTGATTACAGGATTTCCTGAACCACTTCCAGGGGACGCGCCAGACGCGTCCCTTTTTCTGTCACCACGATAGGACGGTTCAACAAAATGGGGTTGGTCTCGATGGCAGCCAGCAAGTCCTCGTCGCTCAGATCAGGATTGCCCAGATTCAGCTCGCTGTAGATGGCTTCTTTGCTGCGCATGGCCTCACGTACGGTCAAGCCCGTGTCCGCAATCAGCGCTTTGAGTTCACTGCGCGACAAAGGCGTTTTCAGGTATTCGATGATCTCGGGTTCCAGACCTTTTTCACGCATCATGGCCAGGGCATTACGTGAAGTACTGCAGCGCGGATTATGATAGATTTTGCTCATGACAGTCTTTGACTTCCTATAAACCGTATTCAGGCGAACAATAGTAGCCCAGCGCCGCCGGATACGTCATCTGGGTAGCTTGCTGCAGACAGGCCAGCGTCTTCACTTAGCCAGGAGAACACATGATCGACCTGTATTACTGGACCACTCCCAACGGACATAAAATCACGATGTTTCTGGAAGAGTCCGGTCTGCCTTACACCATCCACCCCATCAATATTGGCCAGGGCGATCAATTCAAACCCGAGTTCCTGCGCATCGCCCCCAATAACCGCATTCCCGCCATTGTCGATCAGGCCCCGCAAGACGGCGGCGAGCCTATCTCCCTGTTCGAGTCCGGTGCCATTCTGCAATACCTGGCAGAAAAAACCGGCCAGTTCCTGTCTGCCGACTTGCGAGTCCGCACCGAAACCTTGCAGTGGCTGTACTGGCAAATGGGGGGGTTGGGCCCCATGGCGGGTCAGAATCACCACTTCAACGTCTATGCGCCCGTAAAAATCGAGTACGCCATCGATCGCTATGTGCGTGAGACAGGCCGCCTCTACGGTGTGCTGAACAAGCACCTGGAACAGCGCGACTTTATTGCCGGGGACTACTCCATTGCCGATATGGCCAGCTACCCCTGGATTGTCTCCCATCAGCGCCAAAGCCAGAACCTGGACGATTTCCCGCATTTGAAGCGCTGGTTCCAGCGTATTGGCGAGCGCCCGGCGACCCGGCGCGCCTATGCCCTGGTCGAACAGATCAATCCTGGCTCGCCTGCGCATGACGACAAGGCCCGTCAAATCCTCTTTGGCCAAGATTCCAAAACTATCCGATAGGACTACGATCCCATGACCTTACAGCGCCCCTATCAGCTGCTGCTTATTGGCCTGACAGCCATGGCTCTGTCTGCGTGTTCCAGCACGCCCAGCAATATTTCCCTGATTCCGACGCAAACCCAGGATCAGACTGAAAAAGATGGTGTGTTCACGCAGCCTCTGGACTACAAGCACGTCAAACCGGGCTGTACCGGTGAATGCCCTCGCCTGGAGGTGAAGTCCCTGATTTTCCCCGGCAATTCCGAACTGACCCGCTTGGTTGATGAAAGCCTGGCACATATGACGGTCATCACAGATCGCCATCCTGGCTACCGTGGCCTGAAGGAATTCGAGAACTACTATTGGGCTACCGCCAATAATCGCGACGAAGTGCATTTGTCTGCCCGTACGCGGTACCGCAACCGGGATCTGACCGTTGTAGAACTGAGCTCGGGCATTTACATGACCGGTGCCGCCCATGGCATTACCGCCACCCAGTTCATCAACTGGGACAATCGCCTCAAGACCGCCCTGCCTCTGGATCGCATTATTGCTCCCGGCAAAATTCGGCCGTTTCAGGAGCTGGTTCGCCAAGCCCATAACAACTGGGTTTCCAGCCTGAGTGAAGCGCGGGAAGACCGCGCAGGCTGGGACAGAATGTGGCCCTTCCAGCCTGCCCAGAATGTGGCTCTGACCGATCAGGGTCTATTGGTGAAATACAACCCTTACGAGGTCGCCCCCTATTCGTTCGGTCAACCCGAGTTGCTGCTGCCTTATTCGGAACTGCGCGGTATTCTGCGTCCTGACTACCTGCCCGCCAATTAAACGTTCGGCTCATATAAAGCACACAGGCAGCGCGTTTCGGGCTGCCTGTTAATAAACACAGTATTTTTTGTACGCTAGGTAAAGCCCGGAATCTTGAGCCCTGGCAAGCCGGAACCGAGCCTGTCCTTAGCGTCCGATTCCCCCCTCTTTCAAGCTCCCATACCATCATGTCTGATAACTTGTTCCGCTTTCACGACCTGTTTGCTCAACTGGGTCTGCCCAACACCCCCGAGGCGATTGCCAGCTTTCTGGAAAAACACCGCCCTTTGCCCAATGACGTCCTGCTGGCCGACGCTCCCTTCTGGAACGCGTCGCAGGCCGAGTTCATTCGGGAAAAACGACTGCAGGACTCTCCAGAGTGGATCCAGATCATTGACCAGTTAAGTGAAGCCCTGCGTCAAACAACAGGCGTGCTGAACCTGTCCGGCCCTTGCCGCGTTCTGGCCCTGTCGGGCAGCCTGCGTCAAAACTCCTTCAACACCGCTCTGGCACATGCCGCTCAAGCCCTGGCCCCCCAAGGCATGGCCATTGATGTGGCTACCCTGCATGGGATTCCCTTGTATGACGGCGATATCGAGAGCAAGGACGGCATTCCAGAAGCCGTGCTGAGCTTGAAGGAAAAGATCCTGAACGCCGACGCCCTGCTGCTGGTCACCCCGGAATACAACAACGGCGTCCCTGGTGTGTTTAAAAACGGGATCGACTGGTTATCCCGCACGGACATGAAAGCCATCTTCTCGGGCCGCATTACGGGGCTGATCGGTGCCTCCATGGGTGGCTTTGGCACGATTTCCTCCCAAGCAGCCTGGTTGCCTACGCTGAAAATGCTGGGTGTGTCCCTGTACAGCGGCGGCTCTTTGCTGGTGTCTCGCGCGCAGAACTCCTTTGATGCGGAAGGCAAGCTGCAAGATGAGAATATTCAAAAAATGCTGAGCAGCTACCTCCAGGGCTTCCAGACCTTTGTGCATGCTTCGCATATGGCCAAGGCGCAAGAAAAAGCTAATTAAGCAGCAACAGCTCAAAAAGCTTATAGGACTTTGCCTATAGGGCTGCTACAACCTGAGCCGATAAGTGGGGTTATGTCGTAGGAAGCCCGTATCACTACACACCCTCAGGACCGCAGCAACAAAAAAGGAGCCTTCAAGGCTCCTTTTTCCATCCTGTCACGGATCAAGGCTGTACAGGCTTGTCGAAACGGTCCAGGTCAAAATAACGACTGGTACTGCCCGACGAAGCGGGCTTGGAGCTTGAGCTATCCGCTGCAGGAGCGGGTTCTGGTTCTACCGTCACCGTTTGCACCCGATTCAGATCGGGCTGTTCGACCCGCTCTGGTACGCCGTATGTCTGTACCGCTCCCCCTGAATAAGTCCCCGCTGCAGCAGGCGCAGAGGCTGCTTTGCGTGCGACGGCCTGATCCAGGTAGCTGGCCAATTGTTCATGATTCGCCGAACGAGCCCAGTCTGCCGGACTCAAACCTTGGGCATTTTGCATACTCGGATCCGCACCCGCTGCCAATAACACATCGACTACAGCCCGTTTGCCCGACAAGGCAGCCATCATCAAGGGACTGGTCCCATCAGGTGCAGGCGCATTCACAATCGCTTTCTGAGACAGCAGATAGCGTACCGTCTCCTCGTGCCCTTTGGAGGCGGCATAGTGCAAAGGCGACCAGCCCACCCGATTCACTTGGCCACCTCGCGCTTGCAGATCACGCAAACGAGCGGTTTCCCCCATCAGCGCCAGATACATCATGGGGGTCTCGCGGGTCTCGTTCTCGATATTCACATTGGTTTGGCGATTGGCCAGCAAGGTGTCCACCACTTTCCAGGACTTGTTGCGGATCGCCAGCATCAAAGAGGGATTGCCCTTGGAGTCCACCGCATTGGGGTTCGCCCCTTTGATGAACTCCTGCTCGATGATATTGGAACGATCATTTTCCAGCGCCAAATACCAGTTCCGGCTTTCCAGCTCCTGTTCCTGCGCCGACACGGGGGCTGACAAGAGCAAGGCCAGTGGAAGCATCATGGAAAGGATGGTTTTATTAGGTATTTTTCTTTTAAAAATCATGTTATTAAATCCTTTTCATAAAGTACTTTATCAGGTTATGAAAGTACAAATGGCTGCTGCTTCAAGCGTTGCTCTTCCGTAATCAAGACGGCAACATTTAGCTATAAACAACTTCAAGAACAATCAATAAACTCTTGATTATTAATACAAATTAGCCTTTTAAAGCCAGTTTTCACCTGAACCAAAAGACGAAAAAAATTACGTAAATTTCTATTTTTATGTCTAAAATCAAACAATTAGATAGAAATCTTAAAGCAATAAATTAACTTTAAATTGCTTTTTTACAAGGTACTGAATCCGAACTAAGACGGACTCTACAGCTTCACAAAAACCTCTAAATGAAATTAACTTAAAGCTGTACCTTACTGAATAATCTGAAGAAATTCTCCGTGCTGGCCTCTTCTACTTCCTTAACTGAGATCCCACGAAGCTCCGCAATCTTCTCGGCCACATGAATGACCAGGGAAGGATTATTGGTTTTGCCACGATACGGTACAGGAGCCAAAAACGGCGAGTCTGTTTCGATCAGCAAGCGATCCAGCGGCACTCGCTGTGCCACCTCTTGCAGCTGAATCGCGTTCTTGAAGGTCACAATCCCGGAAAAAGAAATATAAAAATTCAGATCCAACGCCGCTTGTGCCACTTCCCAGGTTTCCGTGAAACAGTGCATCACGCCCCCGGCAATCTGCGCCTGCTCTTCGCGCATGATGGCAATCGTGTCTTCACTGGCCGAGCGGGTGTGGATAATCAAGGGCAGGCCCGATTCACGGCTGGCACGGATATGGGTACGGAAACGCGCACGCTGCCAATCCAGAGGCTCTTGCAAGCGGTAATAGTCCAGACCGGTCTCCCCAATCGCCACAACTTTAGGGTCTTGAGCATGCTTGAGCAGTTCCTCGACCGTCGGCTCGGTGACTTTCTCGTAATCCGGATGCACACCCACCGAGGCAAACAGATGGCCGTGAGGACGCACCAGGTCCATCAAACCGGGCCAGTCGTCCATATCCACGCTGACCACCAGCGCACAGCCCACCTGGTTCTGGCGCATCCTGTCCAGGATGTCGTCCAGATTTTCAGCAAGCTCGGGGAAATTAAGATGGCAATGCGAATCAACAAACATGATTAGAGGGTACTTTTTTAAACACGACGACATGCCTGGTGCAAACGGTCCAGGGCATGATGAATAAACAATTTAGCATTGAGCGGATGATTGCCCAGCCTCTTTTGCTGGACCAGCCACTTCAGGGCTTCCGTCACCGCTGTGGTGTTGGATTGGGCTGCCAAGGCATCAATGCGTTTTTGCAGGGAAGGATAGTAACGCGCTGGTTGGGCAAAGCCACCCAGCTGAATATCGACAAACAAACGCTGCCAATGGTCGATCCACTCTTGGGCAGGCAGTTTTTCCAGCGTATCGGCCAAGGACAGGTCCGCCTCTCGACCCGCTTTCAGCACCCCATCCATCCAGGCACTGAGCCAATCGGGACACGGAGCATTCATGTCCTGGCTGGCACTCAACGCTTTTAGCGGTGCCCCGCCCCAGGCAGCCAGCCAGTCCGAGGCCTGATCCACCCCTTGTTGCTCCAGCCATTGCACCGATTGCTGGGCATCGGGTGCGGGTAAAGGCAAACGGCGGCAACGCGACACCAGTGTGGGCAGCAGCCGATCTGGTGCATCGGCAACCAGCAAAAAGACCGTACGATCTGCGGGCTCTTCCAGCACCTTCAGCAAGGCATTGGCGGATACCAGATTCAGGGCTTGAGCCGGATACAGCACCGCAACGCGCCAGCCCCCTCTATGGGTGGCAGTATTGAACCAATGCTGCAACTGACGCAATTGCTCCACCCGGATTTCACGGGAAGGATTTTTACGGGCGGCTGAATCCTTGGACAGATCGCCTTCCTGGGTATCTGGCCCCTGCTCTTCAAGAGCAACAGCATCCGGGCGCAGCAGGCGCAAATCGGGATGATTCCCGCCCCGCACCCACTGACAGGCCTGACATTGGCCACAAGCCAGACCCTGCACCGGCTGGTCGCACAATAAACTGGCGGCAGCCGCACGGGCGAATTGTGTCTTGCCGATGCCCGGCAGACCGTGGATCAGCCAGGCATGGGCAAAACGCTCCCGATTGCCCAACCAGCTTTGGGCGGTCTCGATCTGCCAGGGTAGAAAAGTCAAACTATCAGACACCGTATTGCCTCAAGGTTGCACATCAAAAGGCCTGATTCACGCAGGAAAGACAAGGCCATCGTCCCCGCTTGAACAGCTCAGCGCACATTGTAATATGAACCGGTAAAATGCCTGCTCCACTACCAAGGATGATGAAGTGAGCTTATTGATCGGGCTGGCCGCCAAAGCGCGTTCAGGCAAAGACACCGTCGCCAGTTTGCTACTGGCACACAACCCCTTATTGGCCGCCTATGCCCTGGCCGACCCCGTGAAAATGGGTTGTGAAGTGCTGTTTGGCTTGAGCCCGGCCCAGGCCTGGACAGACGACAGCCTGAAAGAGGTGCCAATTGCCCTGTGGCAGCGCTCCCCCCGTCAGTGTTTCCAGCTACTGGGAACGGACTGGATGCGCCAGCGCGATCCCGATCACTGGCTACGCCGCGCCCAGCATGTACTGGAATTCGGGCCAGGCGCCCCCCTGGCCAAAAACAGTCAGGACTACTCGGTCTGGGCACTGGCCCTGGCGGCGATTTACGGCATGTCGCCTGAACACCTGGATGACAAACAGGCTGATCAAGTGGATGCCTTTTGGGGCTTGAGCCCGCGTCAGGCGGCCGAGCACCTGCGCAATCAGGTTCTGGCTGAATACCCAGATTACGAGCAACGTCGTCAAAGCCTGCCCCTGTTCCCGCCCAGCCACCAGCTTCCTGATATGAGCCAGGCCCGCTGCCTGCTGATTAAAGACATTCGCTACGAAAACGAGGCCAATTTTATCCGTGAGCACGGCGGGGAAATCTGGCATATCGAACGTCCCGGCAATCCGGTGATCAGCCAGCACTCTTCCGAGTGGGGTGTGGAACGCGCCCCCCAGGACTATCTGATTCGCAATGACGCGGGCCTGGAAGAACTGGCCAGCAAGGTCCGTGATGTGTGGACCGGGTTTACGCAACGGCACGGTCTGACGCTCTGATCCCTTGTCACCTGGCTAGGGTTTTAACCCTCCGGACACTACCCGACATTCCCCAAGAAGCATTCAGGCCCCGAAAGGGGCCTGTGTTGTGTTTAACGCTTCAGAATATATTTTGCGACGGCCCGATTATGTGCGGCCAGATTCGTCGAGAACTCGCTGGTCCCATCTCCACGCGACACAAAATAATAGAAATTGTGCTTTTCCGGATGCAGGGTCGCCATCAAGGAGGCCTTGCCGGGACTGGCAATCGGCGTGGGAGGCAGGCCATTGCGCGTATAGGTGTTCCAGGGCGTATCCGTCGTCAGATCCCGCTTGCGAATACGGCCGTCATAGGCCGAACCCATGCCATAAATAACAGTCGGGTCTGTCTGCAATGGCATGCCTACGCGCAAACGGTTCATGAACACCCCGGCCACGCGTGCCCGGTCCTGGCTGTGGCCCGTCTCGCGCTCCACGATAGAAGCCATGATCAAGGCTTCATACGGGGTCTTCAAGGGCAAATCCGCGTCCCGGTCCGCCCAAAGCTGCTCCAGCAGCTCCTGCTGGGCCTGAAAACCGCGACGCAGGATGTCCACGTCCGCCGTACCTGGCACAAACACATAGGTATCGGGATAGAACAGGCCTTCAGGATGGACCGCTTCCACGCCAAAACGCTTCAACAAATCGGCATCACTGACATCCGCCAAGGTCTGCCGGACCTGCGGATTGCTCGCCAGCGTTTCGCGTATCCGTTGATAGGTCCACCCTTCGGGAATCGTCAGGCGGGTTTGCAGCATATTGCCGCTGGACATGCGCTCCATCACCATCCAGGGCGTATCACCACGCACAGCTTCGTAGGCACCCGCTTGCAAGGAGGTATCCAGACCGGAGAGTCGTGCCATCCAGACAAACGCATCTTCCTGAATATCAATCCCGGCCTGCTGCATGCTGCGTGCAATCGCGCGGGGGCCGGAGCCTGCAGGCACCACATAGTCGATGCGTTCGGCACTCATCGTCACGGGCTGTTTCTTGGCCCAATACCAGGCACCACCCGCTATCACACAGGCGGCGACCACCAAAAGGCCCAACAGGGCAGAGAAGATCTTGACAGTTTTTTTCATGCGAGCGCTATTGTAAACAGAATGAGGCGGCATATTCTTGAATATGTGTCACAGCCAAACACAGAAACCCGGGCCCGCCCCCATCTGTGAAACCGTCTGCCCAACCCATGCCCTGATCCCAGCGGGGATATGCCCCTGAAACCGGCCTCACACACGGTATCATTGATGTTTAAATTTATTTTTTTCGTTCAGCCATGACCGGAATGCCTGCCCCCACCTCTTTTGCCCTGCCTGATTTGTGTGTCCTCCAATTTCAAGGAGCCGATGCCGTGTCCTTTCTCCATGCTCAAGTCAGCAATGATCTGGAGCATCTGGCTGCCGATCGCGCCTGCATCGCGGCCTATTGCACCGCCAAAGGCCGCAGCTTGGCGACCATGGTGTTGTGGCGCGAGCAGGACGAAACGGTCTATGCCCTGGTACGTCGTGATCTAAGCGAAGCCCTGATCAAGCGCTTGCGCATGTTCGTGCTGCGCAGCAAAGTCACGATCAGCCTGGCCGAGTTGCAGGTTTACGGTGTGGCGGATCAATCCAGCGCCCAGGCCGTCTGGAGTTTGCAGCACGATGGTGGCGACACCCTGATCCAGGCCCCTGGCGATCTGGATGGCTTGAATCGCCACTGGCGAATTTCCCCTCAACCAGACGCGACTGCGCAAGCCTCTGACGGTCGTTGGGAAACAGCGGATATTTTGGCCGGCTTGCCCTGGATCGGCGCCGACACACAGGATTTGTTCATTCCCCAGACCCTGAACCTGGATCTGATTGACGGCATCAACTTCAAGAAAGGCTGCTATCCGGGCCAGGAAGTGGTTGCGCGTAGCCATTATCGGGGCACGATCAAGCGCCGCATGATGGCCGCCCGTACCGCTGTTCTGGACACGGCACCACAGACGCCGGAAGCTGCCGATGTGTTTCTGGTCTCACAGAATGCGGAACCGCTGGCCGCCGCGCGCATTATCAACCGTGCCTGGCAAGCCGAGCAGCAGCGACTGTATGTCTTGATGGAAGTGGTACTGGCGGACCTGGGACAAGGCCAGCTTCAGCTGGAGCAAGGACAGACGCTGGAACTGCAGCCCCTGCCCTACGCGTTGCCAGAACTTAGCTCTTCTGACGGTACAAATTAAGAATGCTGGAGAAATCCAGCCCTGCATTCTGACCCTGTGCGGCGTGCAAGGCGAACAGGTTACGGGCCAGTTCGCCTAAAGGCGTCGCACTGTTTTGACTCACTGCCGCATCGGCGGCCAGACCCAGGTCTTTCAGCATCAGGCCTGTCGCAAACCCACCCTGATAGTCACGCGAGGCCGGTACATCCGGCATCACGCCCGGCCAGGGGTTGTACAGTTCGGTCGCCCAGTTACGGCCGGAGCTGCGCGCCATGATGGACGACAGCACGGCAGGGTCCAGACCGTGGGCAACGCCCAAAGCCAAGGCTTCAGCGGTACCCGCCATCAAAATTCCCAAGAGCATATTGTTGCAAATCTTGGCAACCTGACCCGCACCGGCTTTACCGGCGTGGAAAATGTTCTTGCCCATGGCATCCAGGTAAGGCCTCGCCTTTTCCAGCGCCGGATCCTCGCCCCCAACCATAAAGGTCAAGGTGCCGGCAATGGCGCCACCCGTACCACCGGAGACAGGTGCATCCAGCATCAACAAACCCAGCTTGGCTGCCTTGGCGGCCAGATCCTGGCTGGTTTGCGCATCAATCGTGCTGCAATCGACCAGCACTGTGCCGGGGGCCACAGCCTGCAGCAAGCCGTTCTCGCCCTCATAAACCTGACGAACGTGGCGGCCAGCGGGCAGCATGGTAAAGACCATCTGGGCATCTTTGGCGATGTCCACGGCCGATTCGCCCACCTGTGCCCCCGCCTCCTGCAGTTCCTTCATGGCTTCCGCATTCAGGTCAAAGACTTTCAAACTATGACCGGCTTTGAGCAGATTCAGCGCCATGGGTTTGCCCATATGGCCCAGCCCGATAAATACAATCGTGTTACTCATTTTGTCTCCTCGTCATTATGAAAACGGCGCCGTCAGGCGCCGCAGCGGTCTGCCTGGATCACAGGTCAGCCAAGGGATGAGTCGTTTCTGCGGGCCAGGCAGGAACAAAAAAGCGTTCCACCCAGCGGGCATCAGCCTGTTCCAGCGACGCCGGATTCCAGCGTGGCTGTTTATCCTTATCAATCAGCAGTGCGCGTATGCCTTCCTGGAAGTCGCCCTGTACGCCACATTGCAGCGACACAATGTATTCCAGACGGAAAACATCGGCCAAAGACAGGTGGTGGACCCGCTCCAGCAGCTCAAAGGACAAGCGAGCCGAACCAGGAGCGCCTTTAGCGAAGGTTTGCGCGGCGCGGGACAGCCAGGGGTCGGCACTATCCTGCCACTGCTGCAGAGCCTGTGTAATGCGTTCAAATTCGCGGCTGGCGCAGACATCACGCAGCATGGCGTAATTTTGCTCCAGCGGGCCGCTATCGGGGCGAGCGCCCTCTGCCAGACTGCGCAGGACCTGATGCAGGCTGCTGTCACAAGCGGCGCGTTCATCAGACCAGCTCGTGGCTTGCAGGGCCTTGAGCAAGGCGTCGAAATGCACCCGTGGCAAGTAAGCGTCCGCCAGGCCCAGGAACAAGCAGTCCGAGGCGTTGATTTGCGCGCCGCTCAGCGCCAGGAAGTGGCCGATGCCCGCAGGCAGGTGCGATAGCATCCAGGTGCCGCCCACGTCGGGGAACAAGCCAATGGAGATCTCGGGCATGGCAAAACGCGTGGTATCTGTCACCACACGATGGCTGGCACCGTTGAACAAGCCCACGCCCCCGCCCATCACAATCCCGTCACCCCAGCACAAAATCGGCTTGGGGAAGGTATGAATCAGATAGTCCAGGCGGTATTCCACATCGAAAAATTCGCGGGCGTACTCGTTATTCCAGGCCGAACCACCCTGGTTCTTTTGCATGGAAGCGTACAGCGAATGCAGATCGCCGCCAGCACACAGCGCCTTTTCTCCGGCACCGTGCAACACGATCATGGCAATACTGGAGTCCTTCGCCCATTCCTGAAACTGCTTGAACAGCAACTGGCACATTTCCAGATTAAGTCCATTCAGGGCCTGCGGGCGGTTCAGAGTCGCAACACCAATCGCTTTCCCGTTCTGGCCGGGCAAGCGATCAAACAAAACAGAATCCGTCATCGAATATCAGCTCCAAGATCAATGATTTGTCGTGCAATGATGACACGCATGATCTCGTTTGTGCCTTCCAGAATCTGGTGCACCCGAGTATCGCGCACCAGTCGCTCCACAGGATAATCCTTCAGATAACCATAACCGCCAAAGAGCTGTTGCGCATCCACGCAGGCCTGAAAACCCAGATCCGTGGCCATGCGTTTGGCCATGGCGCAGTAAGTGCTGGCCTGGCTGCTGCCGGCGTCCAGGTGCGAGGCGGCCAGACGCACCATTTGGCGGGCGGCGACCACGCTGGTCAGGATATCGGCCAATTTGAACTGCAGGGCCTGGAACTGGTCCAGATGCTTGCCGAACTGGCGGCGCTCCTGCATGTATTGGCGGGCGGCATCATACGCGCCCTGGGCGGCTCCTACCGAGCAGCAGGCAATATTGATACGCCCACCATCCAGACCCTTCATGGCCAGCTTGAAGCCTTCGCCTTCCTGGCCCAGCATGGCCGAAGCAGGAACGCGCACGCGCTCAAAAGTAATGCCCCGTGTGGACTGGCTGTTCCAGCCCATCTTCAATTCTTTGCGGCCATAGGTGATACCGGCGGCATCGGCAGGTACGGCAAAGGCGGAAATCCCCTTGGGACCATCACCACCGGTACGAGCCATGACCACCAGCAAGTCCGTGTCCCCGGCACCGGAGATAAAGGCTTTGCTGCCACTGATCAGATAGTCGTCGCCATCACGCTCGGCGCGGGTACGCAAGGAGGCGGCATCCGAGCCTGCGCCTGGCTCAGTCAAACAGTAAGAGCCCAGTTTCTGACCACTGCTCAGCAGCTCGCCCCATTGGGATTTGACGTCGTCCGTCCCCCAGGTGCCGACCATCCAGGTCACCATATTGTGGATTGTCAGAAATGCGGTGGTTGAGGGGTCCACTGCCGCCATTTCTTCAAACACCAGGCTGGACTCCAGACGTCCCAGGCCCAGACCACCAATGGATTCCGGGGCATACAAGCCGCAAAAACCCAATTCGCCCGCTTTACGGAACGCCTCGATCGGGAAAATCTGTTCCTCATCCCAACGCGCCGCATGCGGTGCCAGTTCCCCTTGTGCAAACTCGCGAGCCGCTTGTGCGAAAGCGTTCTGATCATCTGTCAGTATCATGTCTGTCTCCTTATTTTTACCCACCATAATGCGTGCCGCCCCCTTTAGTTGTCGTGCTGATGACAATCAGCCGTTTCATAGGGGGCAGTGCAAGGCAGGAGGCGACAGTCTAGCTGAAAGTAGCGGCCTGATGATCAGGCGCAGACGAACTAGGCGCGGGCAGGTTTGCGGCGGGGTCTGGCCGCAGCGCGAGCGGCCAGCTTGTGTGCGTAACGACGACGGCGAGAATCCATGGGGTCAAAAACCAGTTCACGGTAGACCTCCACCCGGTCCTGATCCTGCAAGAGCTGGCCCAGCTGGCAGCGTTGGCCGTAGACGCCGACGTGCAGTGCGTCCAGGCCCTGTTCATCATCCAGCGGCGGCAGGCCGCACTCACGCAGCCCTTCGGCAATTCCTGCCTTTAACAGGGCATCACGGACACAGCTGCCCGCTGGCAAACGCAGGGCGGCTTTCCAGACCTGGGCCTGGGTCGCCACAATCACGCTGACGGATAAATCAGTCACCGTAGACCTCTTGGGCACGGCGGGTGAAGGAGTCGATAAAGCTGTTGGCAACGCGGTTGAAAATGGGGCCGACCACCATTTCCAGCGCCCGACTGGAGAACTCGTACTCCATGGTGAACACGATCTTGCAACCGTCTTCACCCAAAGGAGTAAACTGCCAGTCCCCCGTCAAGGCCGAAAACGGCCCTTTGACCAGGCGCAAGACAATACGATTGGGATAATCGTGTTCGTTGCGTGTGGTGAAGGTTTGGCGAATACCCGCGATGCTGATGGTAACCGAGGCTTCCATCCCCTTTTCGTCGCGCTGATTGACGGTCGCCCCCCCACACCAGGGCATGAATTCAGGGTATTTTTCCACCTCTGCAACCAGGTCAAACATCTGTTCGCAGCTATAAGGAAGGAGGACGGAGCGTTTTACTGTATGCATCAGGTCTGGTTAATAGATAGAATGTTCTGATTTTACAATCTATGGTTGGCAATTAATTCATGAGTATTGTTGATAATCGCAAGGCTACCCACGAATATTTTATCGAAGAGCGCTTTGAGGCCGGTCTGGTCCTGGAGGGCTGGGAGGTCAAGGCGATCCGAGCTGGGCATGTTCAGCTCAAAGAAAGCTTTGTCATCGTACGCGAAGGCGAGCTGTTTATTATCGGGATGCACGTCAGCGCTTTGCCGACCGCGTCCACCCATATCCGGCCCGATGCCACTCGCACACGTAAACTGCTGCTCAAAGCCGAAGAAATCAGCAAGCTGATCGGCAAGGTTGAACAACGTGGTTACGCCCTGGTTCCCCTGAACCTCCACTACAAGAAAGGTCGTATCAAGCTGGACTTCGGTCTGGGCCGCGGTAAAAAACTGCACGATAAACGTGATGTTTCCCGCGACAAGGACTGGAAGCGTGAACAAGAACGCTTGATGAAACACGACACCCGCCGCAAGACGAATGAATAAAACGGGCTAAAAAGCCCGTTTTGTTCCAAATCTCAATGTAATTTAACACGAGGGGCGGCCCGTTTGCTGAGCAAGCGGCCCAAAGCCAAGGTTGCCGTTCGCGCAACCCCCAAAATCGCCATGTGGTGCATCAGGTGCAGGCTCATGTACATGATGCGAGCCAGCAAACCTTCCACAAACCAGCTCTTGCCGGACAAGACCCCCATCAGGCTCCCTACCCCACGGCTGTGACCGACGGAGACCAGCGAGCCGTAGTCCTTGTAGACAAAGGGCGCTTCATCTACCGGCTTGCCCTGAATGCGAGCGGCCAGACGCTTGCGCAGGTAACTGGCTTGCTGGTGCGCGACCTGGGCGCGAGCCGGCAGGAACTGGCCTTCCTTGTCCCAAGGCACTTGTGCGCAATCGCCCAGGGCCCAGATATACGGATCAGGCGTGGACAAACAGGCATCCAGCACCAGCTGATTGATGCGGTTGACGGGCAAACCCAGCTGACCCAAAAAGGCAGGGGCTTCAATCCCGGCCGCCCAGACGCACAAATCGTTGGGATACTGACCGCCGTTCACATCCTCGATATGATCCGCCGCCAGGCGACTGACCCGCACCGAGGTCCGTACCGCCACGCCACGCTGTTCCAGCAGGCTTTGGGCCGTAGCGGACAGCTTGGGCGGCAAGGCGGACAGAATGCGATCTGCGCCTTCCAGCAAGGTAATACGTACTTCACGGTCCGAACTGCTACCCGGAATGCTGTAAATGCTTAAATCGGCGCGGGCTTCCAGCAACTCGGCGGCCAATTCCACCCCGGTTGCCCCGCCCCCGACAATATTGATGTACAGCGGCGCACCTGGCTCGCGCTGAGCACGGCGTGTCACACTGATCAACTCATTGAGCAGCTTCAAACGGAAACGCTCGGCCTGATGGGTCGAATCCAAGGCCAGCGCGTGCTCATGCGTGCCCGGCGTATTGAAGAAATTGGATTTGCTGCCTACAGCCATCACCAACGTGCCATAGGACAGGCTGCGCTCGGGAAAGACCTCTTCATGATCGGGTCCCAGGACAGGCGCCAGCGTAATGGTGCGCTGTTCACGATCAATGCCGATCATTTCACCCTGAATAAAGGTAAAGCCACAGTCACGCGCCAGCATGAAATACGACAGCCCTTCGCGGTGAATATCCAGGGTGCCGGCGGCTACCTCGTGCAAAGACGGTTTCCAGATATGGTCACTGTCCTTGTCGACCAGAAAGATATGCTGACGCCCGAACTGACGTCCTAATTTGGCAGCCAGCTCCAGGCCGCCTGCCCCGCCCCCAACAATCACCACTTGATACGACTGCGTAGTAGACATCCAAAACTCCTCGGGCTTTGTCTTAAGCAAAGAGAGTATCAGAACCGCTGCCTTATACTTTAAATCAAAACAGATAAGGACTATAGCGATCTGTCAGCGCTGCCAGACGCGCCTCAAGGCTGGGGTCTGTGTTACCACCCGAATATGTGGCACATTTGCGCCTTACCGGGTCTTAGATCAAAGACTGAAGCAAACAAATAGGTCCGGCAGCAGTGCATGTCGTAAAATTAAGGGGTTTGGTCTTGCCTTCCCTTAACGATCGAAATGGGGCAGCAGCACAGCAGCCATTGATACGGTATGATGCTGACTTTGTCCTGTTCACTTAATTTTTGCCTGCCATTATGCACGACGATGTTCCCCGAAAATCCCAACGCGCGACTCGAAAGGGGCGCGAACGCCGCGACAAAATTCTGGAAGTTGCTTCCGAGGTTTTTCGCGAAAATGGTTTTGAGGCCACGTCCATGTCCCAAATCGCTGCCTTGGCAGGCGGCTCCAAGGGCACTCTTTACAATTACTTCCCGTCCAAAGAAGACCTCTTGCTGGCTGTTCTGCTGACAGGCGCCCAGGAGTTTACTGAACAGGTACTGACCAAGCTGGACTGCGAAGGCGATATACGCGAGGAACTGCAGCGTTTCCTGCTCCCCATGCTGCGCAATCTGTACTCCAAGCAAACCGCCCAGCTCTTGCGCATTGTGGTCTCTGTTGGCGGGCACAGCGATATCGGCAAGCGCTTTATGGAGATGCTGGACGATCAGATTTGGGATGGGGTTCAGTGCTTCTTTGCCCGCCACATCGAGCGCGGCACCTTGCGCAAGCTGGACCCGGCCTTGATGGTGGAGCACTTCCGTTGCCTGAGCGAGGGCGAAATCGTACTGCTGCTCATGGGGGCGATGGAGCCCTGGAGTGAAGAGCGCATTCAAACTGAAACGGAACATATTCTGGATATGTTCTTGCACGTTTATCAAAGCGACGTAGAAAATTAAACCGTGTCGCTCGGCTGCAGCGCTGATGATTCCTCCCATATCCGGTTCCTGTTTCACGCTCCATCCCTGACAGCGAACTCTTCAAGACCTTCACAGAATCCTTGCCGCCCGATCCAGGGCGCGTTGGGCCACTCCCCTTCCCCGTTACTGCCTCAGTAAAAGATAAGCCCCAGAAACAACAACACCCCGGCATGGAAGCTCCATGCCGGGGTGTTGAGTCGTCTTGACTGGCTTGGCCAGCGCACTGCCAGAGACACTCTGGCAGCCGCCAGATAAGTCTTAGGCCTTGGCCAGACGCTGCCAGGTATCCACAACCGTGTCCGGGTTCAGCGACAGCGAAATAATGCCTTCGTCGCTCAGCCACTTGGCCAGATCGGGGTGGTCGCTGGGGCCTTGGCCACAAATACCCACGTACTTGTTTTGTGCCAGACATGCCTTGATGGCACGGCTCAGCATGAACTTCACGGCTTCGTCGCGCTCGTCGAAGTCGGCAGCCAGCAGTTCCATACCGGAGTCACGATCCAGACCCAGAGTCAACTGAGTCATGTCGTTGGAACCGATGGAGAAACCGTCAAAGTACTGCAGGAACTTCTCGGCCAAAATGGCGTTGGAAGGCACTTCGCACATCATGATCAGGCGCAGGCCGTTTTCGCCACGAGCCAGGCCGTGAGAAGCCAGCAGGTCCACAACACGCTCTGCCTGACCCAGGGTACGCACGAATGGCACCATGATCTCGACGTTGGTCAGACCCATTTCGTCGCGCACTTTCTTCAGGGCTTCGCATTCCATCTTGAAGCATTCTGCGAAGTCTTCGGACAGGTAGCGAGCCACACCGCGGAAGCCCAGCATTGGGTTTTCTTCCTCGGGCTCGTAGCGCGAACCACCCACCAGCTTGCGGTATTCGTTGGACTTGAAGTCCGACAGACGCACGATGACGGGCTTGGGGTAGAAGGAAGCGGCCAGAGTCGCAATACCTTCAGCCAGTTTTTCCACGAAGAATGCACGTGGGCTGGCGTAGCCACGAGCCGCCGATTCCACCGCCTTTTTCAGGTCGCTATCCACATTGGGGTAGTCCAGAACAGCTTTGGGGTGAATCGCAATGTTGTTGTTGATGATGAATTCCAGACGAGCCAGACCCACACCATCGTTAGGAATTTGCGAGAAGTCAAAAGCCAGTTGTGGGTTACCCACGTTCATCATGACTTTCAGGCCGATCTCGGGCATTTGGCCCCAGCTGACTTCTTCGATCTCGGTTTCCAGCAGACCGTCGTAAATACGGCCTTCGTCGCCTTCAGCACACGACACCGTCACTTCCTGGCCTTCTTTCAGCACGTCTGTGGCGTTGTTGCAACCGACCACGGCAGGGATGCCCAGTTCGCGAGCAATAATCGCCGCGTGGCAGGTACGGCCGCCACGGTTGGTGACAATAGCCGAAGCCAGCTTCATGATGGGTTCCCAGTTAGGGTCCGTCATGTCGGTCACCAGCACGTCGCCGGGTTTGACCAGATCCATCTCGGAGGCGTCAGCCACGATACGGACTTTGCCCGAACCGATCTTCTGACCAATGGCGCGGCCTGTTACCAGGACTTCGCCCGTGGCTTTCAGGCGGTAGCGCTCTTGCACATCGTTGTTGCCTTGCTGGGACTTAACCGTCTCAGGACGGGCTTGCAGGATGTAGATCTTGCCGTCGATACCGTCACGACCCCACTCAATGTCCATAGGACGCTGGTAGTGTTTTTCGATGATGGTGGCGTAGCGGGCCAGTTCGATCACTTCTTCGTCGCTCAGGGAGTAACGGTTGCGCTCAGACACAGGCACGTCCACAGTGCGCACAGCGTGATCGGTAGTACGACCTTCGTCAAATTCCATCTTGATCAGCTTGGAGCCGATACGGCGGCTGATGATGGGGTAGTGACCGGAAGCCAGCGTTGGCTTGTACACGTAGAACTCGTCCGGATTGACCGAACCTTGAACCACGGTTTCGCCCAGGCCGTAGGAGGAAGTCAAAAAGACCACGTCCTTGAAGCCCGATTCCGTGTCCAGGGTGAACATCACACCAGCGCTGCCCTTGTCGGAGCGCACCATGCGCTGGATACCCGCGGACAGAGCCACTTCAGCGTGGGCGTAGCCCTTGTGCACGCGGTAGGAAATAGCGCGGTCGTTGTACAGGGAAGCAAACACGTGGTGAATCTTGCTCAGCACCTCGTCAATGCCCACCACGTTCAGGTAGGTTTCTTGCTGACCGGCAAAGGAAGCGTCAGGCAAGTCTTCAGCGGTGGCGGAAGAGCGCACGGCAAAGGAACCCTTGCCGTCTGCGTCCAGTTCAGCAAACGCGTCACGTACGGCTTTTTCAAACTCGGCCGGGAACGGCGTGTCAATGATCCACTGGCGAATTTCAGCACCGGCAGCAGCCAGTTCACGAACGTCGTCGGCGTCCAGCGTATCCAGACGCTGCTGAATGCGCTTGTCCAGATCGTTGTTTTTCAGGAAAACGCGGAATGCTTCGGCTGTTGTAGCAAAACCACCTGGCACGCGCACACCGGCGTCCGCCAGCTGGCTGATCATTTCACCCAGCGAAGCGTTTTTACCGCCCACTGTGTCGACGTCCGTCATGCGGAGCTTGTCGAAACCAATTACGTAAGACATAAGTCACCTTGAATAGAAAAAAAAGCGTGTTTGCTTAAGGCAGTGATCCCAGCCGCGCTGTCTGTGTGATCTGTCCTAAGCAAACCTGCCTTTCCATACCCCCGATTCGAGCGGTAAATGGTAATCTTGCAAATTGTACCGTTTCCCGAGCATTGTGCACGACTTATTCCATGTCTTCTTCTCCTATTGAGCGTACCGTCTTTGTCGTTTCCGACAGCACGGGCATTACCGCCGAAACTTTCAGCAACTCCGTCCTGTCGCAATTCGCTCAATTCGAATTTCAGGCCATCCGGATTCCCTTCATCGATACGATCGAGAAAGCCCAGTCTGTCGCTGATCGCATCAACCAATGCGCCCAGGAACAAGGCCAGCAGCCTCTGGTATTTAGCACCTTGGTTGACCCCAAGATGGCGCACATCATTGGCGCGGCCAACTGCACCTTCCTGGACCTGTTTGGTGCCTTTGTACGACACATTGAACGCGCCCTGGGCGTGAAATCCAGCCGTTCCGTGGGCCGTTCGCACTCCGGTGGCATGTCCAAGCGCTACAACAACCGCATTGAGGCCATCAACTTCAGCCTGGCGCACGACGATGGTCAGTACGTGAACGGTCTGGAACAAGCCGACGTGATCCTGGTGGGTGTCTCGCGCTGCGGAAAAACGCCTACCAGCTTGTACTTGGCAATGCAGTATGCCGTCAAGGCCGCCAACTACCCCATCATTCCCGAAGATTTCCAGCGCGGCACCCTGCCTGCCACACTGGCCCCCTACCGGAAAAAGATTTTTGGCCTGTCCATTCATCCAGACCGTCTGTCTGAAGTGCGCAATGAACGCCGTCCAGGGAGCAAGTACGCCACCATCGAGCAGTGCCGCATGGAAGTGGCTGAAGCAGAACGTTTAATGCGCATGGAAGGCATTCCCTGGCTGTCCACCACCACCAAATCCATTGAGGAAATCTCGACCAAGATTCTGGATGACGTCGGTTTGGACCGCCGCTCGTACTAAGGACTGAACGCCTGGTCCAGACGATACGCCCCGTACGGGAGTATTCGGACAGCCTCCACATCAAGGCCTGATCTCGGTATCACACCGAACTCAGGCCTTTTTGTTGGCCGCTGGTACGGTATCAGATCTGCTGCTTTTGTCCGCACTCAATCCAACTTGCCCACCCAAACCTGCGGGTGCTGATCACTCCAGGGCAAGGCTTGCTCCAGCTGCCCAGCCAAGCCAAACAAGAGGCATTCCTGGCCATAAGCGGCCGTGAACATCATGCCTATGGGTAAGGAAGTCGCCACATCCTGCCCGGCCGGCACCGACATGGACGGCGAACCACTGATATTGGCCAAGGCAGCAAAAGGCGCTTGCTTAAAAACGTGGGCAATCCAGCCCAGACCATCCACCTGATCCTGTACCTTGTTGTACTCCCCCACCTTCATGGGCAGCGTGGGTACAGTCGGCGTCATCAAGACATCGTACTTCTGAAAATACGCCCCCAGATTTCGCGAGACCGTATTACGCACGGCAATCGCCCCCAGAATATCGATCCCGCTTATCTTCTTGCCGTAGGCATAGGCCGCCAGCGTGGCCTGTTCCAGATATTCCTCGTTCACCGGCCGTCCCGTGAGCGCGGCAATGCTGTCTATCCACGCCGCCGTGTTCACGTTCCAGAACTGGGCATTGGCGTGTACAAACGCCTCCCAGCTGACGCCGGAATCAAACACCAGGGGTTCGACCCGATGGCCCAAAGACTCCAGCACTGAGGCCATATCAATCGCCTTGGCCGCAATGACGGACTGGGTTTTGTCACCGCTGGGCGGATCCATCATCAGCCCGATACGCAAAGAGCCTGGGTTCTTCTTCACAGCCGACAGAAAGGTCTGGGGTGGCGCTGCCGTGTAATACGGCTCCCCGATCCCGGGGCGGCTAATTGCGTCCAGTAAGGCGGCGCTGTCCCGTACACTGCGGCTGACACCCAGGTGGGCCAGCAAACCGCTCCACACCTCATCTTGCTGGGGGCCGCTGGAAACCCGCCCCCGAGTCGGTTTCAAACCGAACAGGCCGTTCACCGCTGCCGGGACACGAATGGAGCCGCCGCCATCGGTTGCATGAGCCACGGGCACCATCCCTGCCGCTACCGCCGCTGCTGAGCCCCCTGTGGAGCCGCCTGCATTAAAGGCAGGGTTCCAGGGATTCAGCGTAGGGCCTACGCAGCGCGCCTCCGTCGTGGTACTGATAGCGAATTCCGAAGTGGTCGTGCGCCCCAGCGTGACCAGTCCCGCCTCCTTGTAGAAGCTCATCAGGGTGCTGTCCGCATCCATCACCATGTCTTGCGCCAGCTTGCTGCCCAGCTCGTAACGCTTGCCCTTCATGATGATGGCCAGATCTTTAATCAAAAACGGGACGCCGTAGAGTACGGAGTCCCGATCAGCATGGGGATCGATCTCCCCGTCCCAGCTCTCTACAACGGCATTGATTTTGCTGTTCAGGGTGTCGACCGCTTTTTTGCCCACCTGACTTAACTCTTGAACACTGATTTTTTTCTTGGCGACCAGCTCAGCCAGAGCCAGGGCATCATAGGTCGCGTATTCGCTAAGTTTCATTGTTGACCTCATCTGAAAAGGATTAGGAATCCAGCCGGATACAACGATGGAGCGATACAAAGAGAAGGGGCGGCCCTTTAAAGAGCCGCTAGCAGACAAGCGTCTGCCGCGCTATGCACTCAGTGCTAGCGTACCGATAAGCAGGCGCCTTACTAGATGATTTACTTGATTTTACAAGTGGAGACAAGTGTTCCATCAGGACAGAAATGACTCACACCAGTCGCTTTCTCCTGATACTTCACCCTCAAACCACTGGGACTAGCGGCTGTGCTGACGACGTTGCTCGTACAGACAAAGTGCGGTGGCAATGGCCACGTTCAAGGACTCCACGCCAGGAGCCTGAGGGATGAACAAACGCTGATTCGCTTTGGCCAGCAAGGCCGGGCTGACACCCTGCCCTTCATTGCCAAAAACCCAAACCCCTTGAGCCGGCAGGCTGGATTCGTACAGGTCCTGGGTATCCGGGCCCAAAGAGGTTACCAGCACCGGCAAGGCGGCTTTTTCAAGCAAGGCCATACCATCCACCTGCTCATGGATTTGAATCGAGAAATGGGCGCCCTGTGCACTACGCAGCACTTTTTGCGACCAGACGCTGGCACAGCCCGGTGTCAGATACACCGCTTCCAGACCCACTGCCACTGCGGTCCGCAAGACCGTCCCCACATTGCCCGGATCCTGAACCTGATCCAGCAAGATGGCCCGTTTCGTGGGAACTGTCCAAGCCTGTCCACGAGGCACGCGGACAATAAAGCCGATGCCCTGCCCCTGGCCGACCTGTGAGACTGCATTCATCAAAGTGGCATTGAAAGTGACGCTGCTATGACCGGGCAAGAAGCGCGCCAGCTCCAGCAGTTCATCCGAATGGCGGTCCATCTCGAAAACAGCCAGTTCTGGCAAGCCACGACGTTCCAGCCACATCTGGCACAGATGAATGCCTTCCAACCAAATCAGCTGATCGTCCCCGTCCAGCTCGCGTTTATCGTGAGCCAAGCGCTGCACTCGTTTGAACAGCGCATTATCTTTGGATTCAATCAGCCTCATTGTCTTCAACTTACCTAACTAGAGATGCGCGTACCGGCGCGAAACTTCGACGATGCTCGGGGCAAGGCCCGTGCTGGGACAAACGCTCAAGATGAAAGGCCGTCCCGTAGCCTTTGTGCTGGTCAAAACCGTATTCGGGATAGTCTCGGTGCAATTCCAGACAGACCGCATCCCGCGCTGTTTTCGCCAAAATTGATGCGGCCGCAATGGCAGCATGGCTGGCATCGCCTTTGATGATGGCTTCTGCCGGGCAACACAGGCCAGTGGGAATCCGATTGCCATCCACCAAGGCCTGTTCGGGTTTGACACTCAGGCCATTGCAGGCTCGCTGCATCGCCAACATGGCCGCGTGCAAGATATTGATGTCATCAATTTCTGCGACGGTCGCGCTGGCAATTTCCCAGGCCAAAGCCCTTTCCTTGATCAACACAGCCAAGGCTTCACGCCGTTTGGCGGTCAGCTTCTTGGAATCATTCAGGCCTTCAATGGGATTGTTCGGGTCCAGAATCACGGCAGCGGCAAAGACGGGACCCGCCAGGGGGCCACGCCCCGCTTCATCCAGCCCCGCCACCAAACCTGCCGAGACATCACTGATTAATAAATCCAGCTGCTTCATGCACGCGCCATCTTCAAAATGACCTCCGCCGCCAAGGCAGGCGTGTCCCGACGCAAGGTCAAATGCATCTCGGTAAAGACTTGCTCGATATGCGCCACATAGCTCTGATCGCTCAAGGCTTTCCAGCACTCTTGCGCCAGTTTCCTGGGCTCGGCATCTTCTTGCAGCAGCTCGGGCACGACAAAATCCCGAGCCAGCACATTGGGCAAACCCACCCAAGGCACATAAGGCCGGTCCTGACCAGACTTCCACCGTATGATGCGCTCCATCATGGGGCTGAGCACATACGAAATAACCATAGGCCGCTTGTACAAGGCGGTTTCCAGACTGGCGGTACCACTGGCCACCAGCACAGCGTCACTGGCTTCCATCACCGTCCAGGCGGGTGGGCGGACCACGCCTTCCGAATCAGGCTGACGAATACCGGCCGTATTGGCATCAATAATGTGCAAATTGCGGATGGGATGCTGAGCCAGCGCTTCCTCAAACTCCTGACGGCGCTTGGGGTTCACCATAGGCACCAGAATCGTCAGATCCGGATCCTGGTCCTGCAAAATCTGTACGGCCTGCAAAAAGCGCGGTGACAGCATCTTGACCTCGGAGGAGCGGCTGCCAGGCAATACGCCCAGAACACGACCTGTCTCGGGCAAACCCAGGCGACGGCGCGCATCCACCTTGTCCGGCTGCACCGGAATATTCGCTGCCAAGGGGTGGCCCACATAGGTCACTGGAATGCCTTCCTTTTCGTAGATCTCGGTCTCGAAAGGAAACAGCACCAGCATATGGGAAACCGCTTCGCGGATCTTGTGGATACGCTCATAGCGCCAGGCCCAG
This sequence comes from Alcaligenes sp. AB3, assembly GCF_031844565.1. NCBI lineage: Bacteria > Pseudomonadati > Pseudomonadota > Betaproteobacteria > Burkholderiales > Alcaligenaceae > Alcaligenes > Alcaligenes sp. AB3. The sequence goes on along the minus strand of NZ_JAUZVM010000001.1, from coordinate 879,535 downwards.
ATCGAGGGCCCCACAAAGTGCACCGTCGGCACACCGGCCTGACGCAAACGATGCTCCAGGCGTAAATTGAAGTCCGGGGCGTCAATACCCACAAACACATCCGGACGCTGGCGCAACCACTGATTGCGCATGCCCAAATAAGTGGAAACCAGCCCCGGAATACGTTTGAGCGCCTCGACGTAACCAAATACCGTCAAAGTGTCCATGGGATAGTATTGGTGAAACTGCTGGGCAGCCATCTCGGGGCCGCCTATGCCTTCTACCTGCACGCCAGGATTACCCTGGCGCAGCCCTTGAATGATACGAGCCGCCAGCAAATCGCCAGACGGCTCACCCGCTACCATTCCTATACGCAGATCCCGCTTGGCCCCTGTTTGCCCCGACCCGTCTGAACGTGCCGCTAATGGGCTGGAGGCGCTGCTCATGGTCGGCAAATACCCCGGCTGGAGTCGTTCAGAAAGTCGATCATGACCTGTACGGCCGCACGGCACTCAGGCTGCGTTTCCTGCAAGGCTTGCATCTGCTCTACCGCCTGCTCCACCGTCAGCTTGCGACGATACAGCAGCTTGTAGCTTTCCTTCACGGCCGAGATCGCTTCAGCCGAGAAGTTGCGACGGCCCAGGCCTTCGCTATTCACACCGACAGGACGGAAAGGATCACCTGCGCCGATCACGTAAGGAGGAATATCCTGACGCACCGAGCTGGTACCACCAATCATGCTGTGTGCACCGATACGACCGAATTGATGCACAGCAGTCAAACCGCCCAGAATGGCCCAGTCGCCAATATGCACGTGGCCGCCCAGCTGGACGCTGTTGGCGATAATCGTGTGATTGCCGATCTGGCAATCATGAGCAATGTGGGTGTAGGCCATGATCCAGTTGTCATTGCCCACACGGGTCACGCCCACATCCTGCACCGTACCGGTATTGATGGTGACGTATTCACGAACCATATTGCCATCGCCGATTTCCAGGCGAGTCGGTTCACCAGCGTACTTCTTGTCCTGCGGCATGCCGCCGATGGAGCAGAAACGGTAGAAATGGTTGTTGCGACCAATCGTGGTCACGCCATCTATCACGCAGTGAGGGCCCACTTTGGTGCCCGCCCCTATCGTGACATTGGGCCCAATGATGCTGTAGGGCCCGACCTCGACATCATCTGCAAGCTGAGCGCCTGCTTCGATGATGGCCGTTTCATGAATACGCATAAACTATTCTTCCAATTGACGGATAGCACACATAATTTTGGCTTCGGCTACCACTTGGCCATCGACCAGGGCGCGGCCTGTGTACTTGCACAAAGCGCGGCTGATACGGTCAGCCGTCACTTCCAGGCGCAACTGATCGCCTGGCATCACGGGCTTGCGGAAACGCGCGCCATCCACACCGACCAGGTAATAGGCCAGCTTGTTGTCCACTTTGGCGTACGGATCCTCGGGATCGGTAAAAGAGAACAGTGCGGCTGCCTGAGCCATGGCTTCAATGATCAAGACCCCAGGCATAACCGGCATGTGCGGAAAGTGGCCCGTAAAAAAGGGTTCATTCATCGACACGTTTTTAATGGCGACGATGCTCTTGCCGGGCACCAGTTCCAAGACGCGATCGACCAGCAACATCGGGTAACGATGAGGGAGGCGATCCATAATTTGTCGAATGTCGAGTTCCATGTCCTGTCCTGCTTATTTTTGTTTATTGATATGTTCAGATGATTCATTTGCCCCATCCGCCTGCTGTCGTTCCAAAGAACGCAGGCGGCGGCGCAAACCGCTCAATTGCCCCAATACGGCAGCATTTTTCTGCCAGTCCTGGTGTCCAGCAAAGGGATAAACCCCAGTGTAACGTCCAGGCTGACTGATATTGGAGGTGACAGCCGTACCGCCAGAGACGTGTACATCGTCACCCAAGACCAGGTGGCCCGAGAGCATCGCTGCCCCGGCAATCGTACAACGCGCCCCAATCTGGGTAGAGCCGGCCACCCCCACACACGCCGCCATGGCCGTATGTTCGCCGACCTGCACGTTGTGCCCGATCATGATCTGATTGTCCAGCTTGACGCCGTTGGCCAATACCGTGTCATCCAGTGCGCCACGGTCCACCGTGGTATTGGCACCGATCTCAACGTCGTCACCAATACGTACATGACCGATCTGCGCAATCTTGGCCCAGGCTCCCTTCCCTTTGACCGGGTCCGGCGCGAAACCAAAACCATCAGCGCCCAGCACCACACCCGAATGCAAAATGGCACGAGCACCTATATGCACCTGATGGTACAAAGTGACACGCGCATGCAGCAAACAGTCCTGCCCCAAGGTAGAACCGGCGCCGATCACGCAATGCGCGCCCAAACGAGAGCCGCGTCCAATCTTGACGTCGGCCTCGACCACACAGAATGGCCCGACCGAGACACCCTCACCCACCTGCGCACTGGGATCAATCACCGCAGTGGGATGAATGCCCTTGGGCAAATCCGCCATGCGTACCTGATCAAAACGCTGCGCCAGCAGCGCATACATCAGATAAGGTTGTGAGCACAACACCGGGATAAAGGAGGGTGTAAAGCCCAGACCTTCATAGACCTGCGGCGTCAGAATCACCACCGCGGCAGAAGTCTGCTCCAGCAGATCCTGCATCTTGGGATTGGACAGAAAGCTGATTTCCTCCGGGCCCGCAGAAAGCAAAGAGCCTAGGCCCCGAATCCGGGGCGTAGGCTCTTTAATGCCTTCTGGCAGCTTGCAATCCAGTCCGGTCTTGTTGATGGCGTCTATAAGTTCAGACAGCTGTACAGCCTGATCAACGTTCAGCAATACCGGCATAGTGCATCAACCGCCCAGTGCTTTCAGAACTTCCTCGGTGATGTCCACACGTGGGCTGACAGTGACGGCGTCCTGAATGATCAGGTCGTAGCCTTGGGAATCAGCAATACGCTTGATGGCGGCATCAGCCTGCTCAACAATGGCCGAGAACTCTTCGTTGCGGCGACGGTTAAAGTCTTCCTGGAACTCGCGACGCTTGCGCTGCAGGTCAGAGTCCAGATCAGCCAGCTGACGCTGACGCTTCACACGGTCGGACTCGGACAGCACCGGGGCGTCCTTGTCGAACTTCTGAGCTTGCGAACGCAGGTTGTTGGCCATGCGCTCCAGCTCTTCGTCACGACGCTTGAATTCTGCTTCGATTTTGGTCTGGGCAGCTTTGGCGGGCTTGGAATCACGCAAGATGCGCTCTGTGCTGACAAAACCAATTTTGGTCTGGGCCTGAACAACAGGAGCAGCGGTCATGGCGCCGACACCCAGCGCGGCAGCCAGAACGAGCGCTTTATTGCCACGCGACAAGCTGCGGGCGATGTTTGTAAGTTTTAATGCGATGTTTGACTTCATGAAAAATCTACCTTGCTAATTAGGCTGCAGAATAGTGCAATTGTGCCACTAAACACGAACATCAGAAAGCGGTACCAATCTGGAACTGGAAGGCTTGTTTATCGTCGCCTTCCTTGGCGCGCAAGGCGCGACCGTAGGACAGCTGCAAAGGACCGAGTGGGGATTCCCACGACAAGCCCAGACCTGCAGCGTACTTCCAACCGCATGGATCTTCCGACAGACGGTCAGGACGACCCATTGGGCAACCACCGCTGGTGTTGTCCACTTTACCGGCATCGGCAAAGACGAACCAACGCAACGTACGGTCACGTGAGGCACCGGGGAATGGCAGGTACAGTTGGGCGTTGGCGATCATTCGACGCGAACCACCCAGGTAGTCGCCCGTCAAGGTATCGCGACCACCCAAGGACGCCCCTTCGTAGCCACGTACCGAACCGATACCACCGGCATAGACGTTCTTGATAACCGGGAAGCTCTTGCCACCGATGCTGCGACCGTAGTCAATCGCCCCGTTCAGAGCCAGCGTGTAGGCACGACCCAAAGGAATGTAGTGCTGGTGGCTGGCGCGCAGCATGTAGTAGCGCAGGTCCATCGTACCCATATCCGCCGACAGGCTGGTCAGGCTGCCCTTGTTCGGAGCAATTGCGCTGTCACGGGTATCTTTGGACCAACCCAGGTTGAAAATAAAGGTGTTGGTGCCTTCGCCATACTCGTTCACGTAGTCCTGGTAGGCACGTGGTGTGTACTGCGGGCTCAGGCGCGAGAGCTTGTTGTGCTCGAAGTTCACGCCCATGAACACACGGTCGTACTCGGAAATAGGCACACCGAAGTTCAGGCCAGCACCGATGGCGGTGTTCTGGTAATCACCCCAACCATCATTGGACTGGTAAGGCGTGGTACGACGGTAGTAAATCGAGGTGGTCTTGCTGATGCCGTCACCTGTCCAGAAAGGATTGGTGTGGCTGATCACCGCCGCACGGTTCACTTTACTGGTATTGACCTGCAAGGACAGGCTGTTGCCGCTACCGAAGATATTGTCCTGGCTGATACCGGCCGACAGCATCAGCTTGTCGGTGGAGCCGTAACCAATACCCAGGTTGACCAGGCCAGTCGGTTTCTCTTTCACTTCTACGTTCACGTCTACCTGGTCAGGCGAACCGGGAACGGGCTTGGTGTTCACGTCCACTTCGTTGAAGTAGCCCAGACGGTCCACACGGTCACGCGAGAACTTGATCGCGTCCGAGTCGTACCAGGCGGCTTCCTGCTGACGCATTTCACGACGCACCACTTCGTCACGGGTACGAACGTTGCCGCCAATTTCAATACGACGCACGTAGACACGACGACCGGGATCCACGTAGAAGGTCAGATCAGCCGTGTGATTTTCACGGTCCAGCACAGGGTTGGGGTTGGCATTGGCAAATGCGTAACCCAGGCCGCCCAGGTATTCCGTAATCGCTTTTACGGTACCGCTGGTCTTGTCCGAGGAAAACACCTCGCCTTCTTTCTGCTGGACCAAAGGCTGAATCTTGTCTTCCAGACCCAGCAGATCACCGGCCAATTTCACACTGCTCAGCGTGTAGGGCTGGCCTTCGTGAATGGTCAGGGTAATGAAAATATCTTTACGGTCTGGCGAAATCGAGACCTGAGGCGCTTCGGCCGAGTACTCCAGGAAGCCACGGTTCAGGTAGTAGGAGCGGATACGCTCCATATCGCCTTCCAGTTTTTCGCGGGAGTATTTATCGGTGCCGGTGTACCAGGTCATCATGCCCGAGGTCGTCAGCTCCATCTGATCGAGCAAGTCGCCTTGCGAGACAGCTTCCGTACCAACGATGCGGATTTCCTTGATCTTGGCCAGACCGCCTTCAAAGATGTCAAAGCTGACACCGACGCGGTTACGTGGCAAAGGCGTGATGATAGGCGTGATTTCCACACCGTACTTGCCCTTGGACAAGTACTGCTGTTTCAGCTCGAATTCCGCCCGTTCCAGCATGGAACGATCAAAAACCCGGCCTTCTCCAAAGCCTACCTGGGCCAGGGAGTTGATAATATTCTTGGAGTCGAACTCGCGCATGCCATTAAAGGATACGGAGGCGATGGTCGGGCGCTCTTTGACATTGACGATCAGCACGTTGGTGCTGGTGTCAATTTGCACGTCGCTGAAAAAGCCGGTGGCGTACAGGCGCTGAATCGCATCTGCAGCCTGTTCTTCCGAGAAGGACTCACCGACCTTGACAGGCAAAGACGAGAACACGGCGCCGGGATCGACCCGCTGGATGCCGTTGACTTGAATATCGCGCACGACAAACGGTGCAAATGCATTCGCCAGGGCGGGAGCAAGCAGACTTGCCACCAATACGGGCAGAACACGCAACGCAAAAGTAGGTTTCCGGCTAAACGACATCCTGGACAATCCTTGGTCGGTCAAATGGTTGGAAATTGTATGCCACCCGCCCTCAACTGAAAAGGCGGGTGATGTCATTAAAAAAAGCAATACTCATCAGCACGGCCAACAACGCCAGGCCCAGGCGCTGGCCGACAAGCATCATGCGCTCCGAAGCGGGCTTGCCGCGCACAGCTTCGATGGCATAGTACAGTAGATGCCCCCCGTCCAGCATAGGTACGGGTAATAAATTCAGTAAACCAATGCTAATACTGATCAGGGCCAGGAAATTCAGGTAGGCGATAAAGCCGATACGTGCTGTCTGGCCCGCATAATCCGCAATAGTAACCGGCCCGCTGACATTACGTACAGAGACTTCCCCCGTAATCATGCGCCCGATCATCTTCAAAGAGAACCAGAAGGTCTCCCCGGTACGGGTAAATCCGCGTTCCACGCTCTCGACCGGCCCATAACGCACCAGCGTCATGGGCATATCCATGGCCACTTTTGCGCCAATCCGCCCTTGTGCATTGGCATCGCCTTCGGGAGTGAGCAGCAGGCGTTGAATTTCGCCTTCTCGCAGCACCTCCAGCTCCAGTGTCTTGCCCGCAGATTGTTGCACCTTTTGAACGAAGGCCGTGATTCCAGGCTCGACCAAATCATCCAGCCGGATAATCAGGTCATCCTCTTGCAGGCCCGCTTGTTCCGCTGCGCTATCCTTGAACACTTCCTGGACGATGGACCGCGCCGGACGCAGTACCAGTCCAGCCTTGGCCATCAAGTCCTGTCCGTCCGGCAAAATCTCGCCCGCCGGTAATGTCAGGTAACGATTTTGTTCCTGTCCCAGCTGGTTCTTGACCCCCACTTCCAGCTCACCGCCCGACGACAAGGCATCCATAAAGGCCCAGCGCGCCTGCAACCAGGAGTCAACCGGCTTGCCATCCACAGAAAGCAGACGGTCTCCGGCCTGGAAGCCAGCCTGAGCGGCTGGCGTGCCTTCCGGCACGGGGCCGATTTGCGCTACGGGCTCTTGAGTCCCCAGCAAGCCCACAAAGGCATAGATCACCACGGCCAGAATCAGGTTGGCCATGGGGCCAGCCAGCACGATCGCGGCACGCTGTCGCAGGGGTTTGTGATTGAAGGATTCGTCGATCTGCGCCTGTGTGGCATGAGCAGGCGGATCATTTTGCATGGCGACGTAGCCGCCCAGGGGCAAGGCCGAGACAGCCCATTCAGTGCCGTTCTTGTCAAAACGACGGTACAGCACCTTGCCAAAACCGATGGAAAAACGCTCTACACGCACCCCGCAACGACGAGCCACCCAGTAGTGGCCCAGCTCGTGGAAGGTCACCAGCACGCCCAAGGCTACCAAGAAAGCCAGAACGGTGAAGAGCATGTTAATTCCTGTTAAATGCGTGCGGAAACGCGGCAGTAGTCCAGCGCCAGCGAACGGGTTTCGCTATCCAGCTCCAGAACCCCGTCCAGGGCCTCCAAAGCCTGGCTGGCACGGCCATTGAGCTTGTCCAGACAATGCTCAATCACCGCCGGGATCTGAGTATAGCCAATCTGCCGTTCCAGGAAGCGGTCCACGGCGATTTCATTGGCCGCATTCAAGGTCACGCAAGCGGCCTGACTGCTGCGCAAGGCATCGTAGGCCAGTCGCAGACAGGGGAAACGCAGAAAATCGGGCTGCTCAAAATCCAGGCGCCCCATGGTGGCCAGATCCAGCAAGCCCACGCCGCTATACAGACGCTCCGGAAAGCCCAGACCGTAGGCAATCGCCGTACGCATGTCGGGCTGCCCCAATTGAGCCATGACCGAACCGTCTATGTACTCGACCATGGAGTGAATCACGCTTTGCGGATGCACTACCACATCAATCTGATCAACCGGCACAGAGAACAACCAGTGTGCCTCAATGACTTCCAAGCCTTTATTCAGCATGGTGGCCGAGTCCACCGAAATCTTGCGGCCCATGCTCCAGTTAGGATGTGCGCAGGCTTGCTCGGGCGTCACGCCTTCCAGTTCGGACAAGCTGCGCGAGCGGAAAGGTCCACCGGAAGCCGTGACCAACAGACGGCGCAGAGCAGCCACAGGCTTGCCGGGCTCCGGAGGCAGCTCACCGGCCAGACACTGGTAGATGGCGCTGTGTTCGGAGTCGATAGGCATCAATTGCGCCCCGCCCTCTTGAACGGCCTGCATGAAGATACGGCCCGCGGCGACCAGCGCTTCTTTATTGGCCAGCAATACACGCTTGCCCGCACGAGCGGCGGCCAAAGCCGAAGGCAAGCCTGCTGCACCAATAATCGCTGCCATGACAGTGGTAACGTGCGGATCCGCAGCCGTATCGGCCAGCGCCTGTGCGCCTACCCGAATCTCCGGCACTGTACCGCCCTGCCACGCCGCCAGAAAACGGCTACGTGCAGCCTCATCCGGCACAAGAACAACGCGGGCTGCACTGTCACGAGCCTGCTCGGCCAGCAGCTCCATACGAGTGTGGCCGCTCACGGCATAAACCGCCATCCGATCAGGATGGCGAGCAATCACATCCAGTGTGCTGATACCAATAGAGCCAGTGGCTCCTAACACACATACATGCTGGAAACTCATGAGTTCTTCCTTGACGCAAACACTTTGAATCCACGCAGGACTAAAAGAGCCACGCCCCACTTAGCAGCAAGGCCACGGGAGCAACCGGCAGCAAGGCGTCGATACGGTCGTACACCCCACCATGGCCGGGCAATAATTGACTGGAATCTTTAACAGCGGCACGGCGCTTGAGCAGGGACTCAAACAAATCACCCACGATAGAGAGGGCCGCCAGGGCAACACCCAAAGCAGCGGTGGCCACCCAGCCCCAGCGCTGCAGCACATCGGCGCCGAAACTGCCGGCCCAATTTGCGCTGATCAGCATCCATGCAGCAGCGGCAACCATACCACCGACCGCTCCGGCCCAAGTCTTGCCCGGACTGACACGCGGGGCCAGTTTGGCTTTACCGAAGGCACGTCCAGCGAAGTAAGCAGCGATGTCCGCCACCCAGATCAGGACCAGCAAGGAGAGCACGTAAACAATGCCCTGTGTATGCAAGAATAGATACAAGCTGGCCCAGGCGACCAAAGGAGCGAGCACACCCATCACGCTAAGCAAGACGCCTTGCGCACGCTGTGTGGCCTGACCCTGCAGCACCAGTCCTGTCGCGCCAACAATCCACAAGGCCGCCATCAAGGGCACCAGACCGCGGTAAACCAGATCAGCAGCCTGCCCTTGCGGGCCCGTTTCATACCAGTACACACTTAGCCAGAGCATCAAGGCGCCATTGAGCAAGGCCAGCGGCCAGGCCCAACGCTGCTGCTCCTGGGACAGGCTCAGACGTTCCCATTCCCAGCAGGCCAGCGTACTCATCAGGACAAAAATAGCCAGCAAAGGCCAGCGCACGGGGGCGAGCATGGCCGCGCCCAGAATGACCAGCAAGATCAGGGCGGTGATGACACGTTGTTTCAACATAGATAAGGCTCCGTCAAGGCGCGGGGCTACCCTGCACCTGGGCACTGGTGCGCCCAAAGCGCCGCTCGCGCCCACGATACCACTCGAAGGCCTGTTCAAGCTGCGCCCGGTCAAAATCCGGCCAGTACGCGTCTGTAAAGTACAGCTCGGTATAGGCCATCTGCCAGATCAAGAAATTGGAAATGCGACGCTCTCCACCCGTGCGGATGAACAAATCCGGTTCGGGGGCGTAAGACATCGCCAAATAGGGACTGAACATGGCCTCATCCAGCTGCTCGGGATGATCGACCAAATGGGGATTGGCTGCCAGCGCCTTTTGGGTCGCTTGCAAAATATCCCAACGACCGCCGTAATTGGCGGCAATCGTCAAATGCAAGGTGTCGTTATCGCGCGTTTGTTCTTCTGCCTGGGCAATCAAGCCACGCAGTTCTTCGCTAAATGCGGACAGCTCGCCAATAACATGGAGTCGGACGCCGTTTTTTTTCAGTGTTGCCACTTCTTTTTGCAGCATCTTGACGAACAGCCCCATCAACAGGGAGACCTCTTCGGGAGGACGTCGCCAGTTCTCGGAGCTGAAAGCAAACAGGGTCAAATAACGCACGCCGAGTTCGCCACAGGCCTCGACAATGCGCCGGACGGTTTGCACACCCCGCAAGTGCCCTGCCGTGCGGGGCAACAGACGACGGGTCGCCCATCGTCCATTGCCGTCCATGACAATTGCCAGGTGGCCAGGAACCTGACCGTGTTCCGGAATAGTTTGGGTAGAACTGAAAGATATCACCTAGCCACCTGTGCAAAAGCCGTTAGACCGTCATGATCTCGGCTTCTTTCTGGGCGATCAGCTTGTCGACTTCGGCCACATACTTGTCGGTCAGCTTCTGGATTTCGTCCTGGGCGCGACGCTCGTCGTCCTCGGAGATTTCCTTGTCCTTGACCTGCTTTTTGAGCGTGTCATTGGCGTCACGACGCAAGTTGCGGATGGCAACCTTGGCATCTTCGCCTTCGCCACGCACCACTTTGGCCAGATCGCGACGGCGCTCTTCGGTCAGGGCGGGCATGGGCACACGAATGCTCTCGCCCATCGAGATGGGGTTCAGGCCCAGCTCGTTGTCGCGAATGGCTTTTTCAATCGGGCCAGCCATATGCTTTTCCCACACTTGCACGTTCAGCGTGCGAGCATCCACCACCGTGATGTTGCCCACCTGGCTGACGGGCACCATGGAGCCGTAGTACTCAACCTGAATGTGATCCAGCAAGCCTGCAGTAGCACGGCCAGTGCGAATTTTGGCCAGGCCTGTCTTGAGAGACTCGAGGGACTTACCCATCCGGCTGTCGGTCGATGCTTTAATCTCGGAAAGACTCATGGACTAAATTCCTATAACTTTAAACGTGAACCAGGGTGCCTTCATCTTCACCAGAGACCGCGCGCGTCAGGGCGCCGGGCTTGTTGATGGAGAACACTTTGATCGGCAGTTTCTGGTCGCGACACAGCGCAAAGGCGGTAGCGTCCATCACTTCCAGACGACGCACGATAGCCTCGTCAAAGCTGATACGCGAGTATCGAGTCGCGCCTGGATCTTTATTGGGATCGGCACTGTAGATGCCGTCGACTTTGGTCGCTTTCAGTACGATTTCCGCCCCCACTTCGGCGCCGCGCAAGGCCGCTGCCGTATCGGTGGTGAAAAACGGGTTACCCGTACCGGCTGCAAAAATAACAACTTTGTTTTCTTCCAGGTAACGCAGTGCCTTGGGACGAATGTAAGGCTCCACGACCTGCTCAATATTCAGGGCAGATTGCACTCGGGCATCCAGGCCACGGTGCTTCAAGGCATCTTGCAAGGCCAGCGCGTTCATGACGGTAGCCATCATGCCCATGTAGTCGGCTGTCGCACGATCCATGCCCTGGGCACCTGGAGCGATGCCGCGAAAGATATTGCCCCCGCCAATCACGATAGCCAGCTGTACCCCCAACTGGGCAACCTGGGCGATCTCCTCCGTCATGCGAATGATTGTGCTGCGATTAATACCGAACGAGTCCTCGCCCATCAGCGCTTCGCCGGAGAGCTTCAACAGAACACGTTTGTAATGAGGGGTAGTCATGGGTGGGATTCCAAGTGACGAAGACAGAAGAGAGTGTAAAGCAGCAGGGCAGGCACCGCCACTACGGTGCCTGCCCTGAAAAAACAAGCTAGATTAGGCTTGGCCGGCAGCAGCAGCTACCTCAGCGGCGAAATCTTCAACACGCTTTTCAATGCCTTCACCCACAACGTACAGGGTAAAGCCAGCGATCGATGCTTTTTTCTCGTCCAGCATTTGCTGCACGCTTTGCTTGTCGTTCTTGACGAAAGGCTGGCTCAGCAGAGTCACTTCTTTCAGGAACTTGGCCACTGCGCCGTCAACCATTTTGGTGACGATGTCAGCAGGCTTGCCGGATTCAGCGGCTTTCTGAGCAGCCACGGAGCGCTCGGCTTCGATTTCAGCTGCGTCAACACCCGAAGCGTCCATTGCCTTAGGACGAGTCGCAGCGATGTGCATGGCCAGATCCTTACCCACTTCTTCGTCGCCACCGGCGAAATCAACCAATACGCCGATCTTGCCGCCGTGAACGTAACTGGCCAGTTGGCCGGCTGTTTCGTAGCGCTGGAAGCGACGGATCGAGATGTTTTCACCAATCTTGCCAACCAGAGCTGCGCGCACGGTCTCGACATTGCTGTCGGCCAGTGGCAGTTCAGCCAGAGCGGCCAGATCGGCTGGGTTGTTTTTGGCGACCAGTTGAGCGACGTCGTTGATAAAGCCGATGAAGTCATCGTTCTTGGCAACAAAGTCGGTTTCGCAGTTAACTTCAACTACGGAGCCGGTCTTGGCATCGTCAGCGATGTAAACAGAAACCAGGCCTTCAGCGGTAACGCGGGTAGCTGCTTTGCTAGCCTTGCTGCCCAGCTTCACGCGCAAGATTTCTTCAGCACGTGCCATATCGCCGTCGGCTTCGGTCAGTGCTTTTTTGCATTCCATCATGGGCGCGTCGGTTTTCTCGCGCAATTCTTTAACCATCGATGCGGTGATTTGAGCCACGGTTTTCTCCAATTCTGTAGAACATGCCCCGGCAAGCCGGGGCGATACGAAAGGTCACTGTAGCTGTCTGCCATGACAACTGATGGTGTCTGGCAGACAGCGGTGAGCCTGTTACTCCTGGGCGTCAGCCTGAACTTCGACGAATTCTTCGTCAGCGGCGATTTCTTCAACCAGACCGTTCAGGTTCTGTTCGCGGCCAGCCAGCACGGCGTCAGCCATGCCACGGGCGTACAGAGCGATAGCCTTGGCCGAGTCATCGTTACCAGGAATCACGTAATCCAGACCTTCTGGCGAGTGGTTGGTATCAACCACGGCCACAACAGGGATACCCAGAGTGCGGGCTTCGGCCACAGCAATCTTGTGGTAGCCGACGTCGATCACGAACAGGGCGTCAGGCAGGTTGTTCATGTCCTTGATACCGCCGATGGCCTTGTTCAGCTTTTCCAGTTCGCGTTCGAACATCAAGGCTTCTTTCTTGCTCATGGTTTCCAGACGGCCTTCAGCCATCTGAGCTTCCATTTCCTTCAGACGCTTGATGGAAGTCTTGACCGTTTTGAAGTTGGTCATCATGCCACCCAGCCAGCGGCTGTCAACGTAAGGCATACCGCAACGCTCGGCCTCAGCAGCCACCAGTTCGCGAGCAGCACGCTTGGTGCCTACGAACAGCACGTTGCCGCCACGAGCAGCCAGTTGACGCACGAATTTGGTTGCTTCTTCGTACTGAACAACCGTTTTTTCCAGGTTGATAATGTGGATGTTGTTACGCTGACCGAAGATGAACGGAGCCATCTTGGGGTTCCAGTAACGGGTTTGGTGGCCAAAGTGCACACCAGCTTCCAGCATTTCACGCATTAAAGACATAAAGTTCTCCAAGGGTTTGGTCTTGTAACTGCCCGGTATCCGGTAAGGGCCGCAGCCTGTGCTGCATTCCAGACACCCCGAGACGGACAGTCACGCGATTTACAACTAAAAACATAAAAACGTTGCCCAACATGAGCGAACGCCTGCACTGCAACGGACTCGTGCCTGTGGGCAGACTGGATATCTGCCGTCCGGGCCCGGGCCTGAAACTTTTCTGTCTACCGCCTGCATACAGCGCACTGTTCGCAGGTGTATCCTAGAGGATTGCCTGGTCAGCCTCTGTCGAACAAGAACCGGGCTGTTGCCCATGTTGCTTTTGCAACGCTTGTAATCGTGCTGACCCTGTATTCGTTGTGAATTTTGCGTGTTTTTGCTGGCTCGCAGCGCCTTGAGGCGTTTTTTTCAATCTTGGAGCAAACTGTCCTGACCCCTTGCTTGACTCATCCGTTCTGAAGATTCAGAAGGCCTGAGAAAAGCCGGTCAAACCAGGAGAACCTAGATTTAATGCGGTAAACAGCGTCTTGCGCTGCCTGACACCGCCTTGCTGGGACAGCCGCCAGATCGCCCCAAACGGGACTGTGCGTAACTGCAAAATTCACAAAAGCCTATAATTCTACTATTTTTCAATAGACCTGTTCAAGTTGCTATGAGTATTCTCGTCACAGACCCCACTGATCTCGAAAAAATGCGTGCTGCTTGCCAGACGGCGGCATCCATCCTTGATTACCTGACTCCCTTTGTCAAAGCAGGTGTCACAACCGGCGAACTGGATCGCCTGTGCATGGAGCGCATCAATGAGCTGGGGGTCAAATCCGCCACCGTGGGCTACGCGCCCCCTGGCTACCCACCCTTTCCAGGCTCCATTTGCACCTCCGTCAACCACGTTATCTGTCACGGCATTCCCGGCGATAAAGTGTTGAAAAATGGCGACATTCTGAATATGGACGTCACCATTATTCAAGACGGCTGGTTTGGCGACACCAGCCGTATGTACTACGTGGGCGAGCCCAGCATCCTGGCCCGCCGCCTGACTGAAACCACCTACGAATGCATGTGGTTGGGCATTGACCAAGTCAAACCCGGCGCCACCCTGGGTGATGTCGGCCACGCCATCCAGCAACACGCTGAAAAACAAGGTTTTTCCGTTGTGCGCGAATACTGCGGCCACGGTGTGGGCCAGAAATTTCACCAGGACCCGCAAGTGCTGCACTACGGCAAACCCGGCACCGGCGTAAAACTGGAACCCGGCATGATTTTCACCATCGAGCCCATGATCAACGCCGGTCGTCGCGAACTGCGCACCCTGGCAGACCAATGGACCGTGGTGACTCGCGACCACAGCCTGTCGGCCCAGTGGGAGCATGCGGTACTGGTCACCGATACCGGCTATGAAGTGCTGACCGTCTCGCCCGGCATGCCAGCCCCTCCAGCCATTATCAACAAGGGCTGAACCATGTCCTTCCTGGCCCAGCTTCGCGACAGAATTGCTTGCCGCCGGGCTCGGGCCTACGAGCGCTTCAGGCAAGACCTGCATTGTGATCGCCTACTCAAAAGCCTGTGCCAGATTTGTGATCACGGCCTGCGCGAACTTCTGGACCGTTACCCCCTGCCCCGCCAAGCCAGCCTGGCGGCCCTGGGGGGGTATGGTCGCGGGGAACTGTATCCACACTCGGATGTGGATCTGCTGATTCTGCTGCAGCGTGATCCGAATGCAGAGGACATAGACCGAATTCAGACACTGGTTGCTGCCTTGTGGGATATCGGCCTGGCCCCCAGCCACAATGTGGCCACGCCAGCCCAATGCCTGGAGCAAGCCAGTCAGGACATCACCACCGAAACCGCCTTGCTGGAAAGCCGTTGGCTGGCGGGCTCCAAACTGCTACTGCGCCATGCCCAACAGCAGTTGCAAAGTCAGATGGACCCGCAAGCTTTCTTTTTGGCCAAGCAGGCCGAACAGCAGCAGCGTCATGCACATCTGCAAGACACCCCTTATTCCCTGGAACCCAACTGCAAAGAGTCTCCCGGCGCCTTGCGCGACTTGCAAGTGCTGCTCTGGATGGCCCGGGCAGCCGGTTTGGGTCGCACCTGGGTGGACGTTGCTCAATCCGAGCTGTTAACCGAATCTGAGCTGAAAGCCCTGCAGCGCGTGGAAGAAGCCTTCAAGCGCCTGCGCATCGAACTGCACCTGCTGACCGGCCGCGCCGAAGACAGACTACTCTTTGACCTGCAACCGCGTCTGGCAGAAATTTACGGCTTTCAACCCACGGCCACCCGACGCGCCAGCGAATTGCTGATGCAGCGTTATTACTGGGCCGCCAAGATTGTCAGCCAACTCAACCTGATCCTGATGCGCAGCATCGAGGAGCACCTGTTTCCGCAAACCGATCAGGACCCGCTGATTCTGGACAGCCACTTCCAGATTCATCATGGACAGCTGGAACTGCGCCAGCCGGATGGCTTCGAGCAAGACCCTTCCCTAATTTTTGTGGCCATGCTGCATTTGCAGCAACAGCCCAATCTGCGTGGCCTGAAAGCCGATACCCTGCGCGCCTTATGGCACGCCCGCCGCCTGATTGATGCCAAGTTCCGGGCAGAACCTCGGAATCGACGTCTGTTTCTGGAAATCCTGCAGCAGAACAAAGGTATCGTGCATACCTTGCGGCTGATGAATCTGCTGAACCTGCTGCCACGCTATCTGCCAGTCTTTCGACGCGTCGTTGGGCAGATGCAGCACGACCTGTTCCACGCCTACACCGTGGACGAGCACACGCTGAAAGTCATACGCAATCTACGCCGCTTCACCATGGCCGAGCACAGCGAAGAGTTGTCTATGGCCAATCAGCTGATGAGCGGTTTTGATCGCCATTGGCTGCTGTATATCGCTGCCCTCTTTCACGACATTGCCAAGGGGCGCGGCGGCAATCACTCCGAGCTGGGCGCACAGGACGCCCTGGCGTTTTGCCAGGACCACGGCCTGATGCCTGTGGACGCGGAACTGGTGGTATTTCTGGTCCGGGAGCACCTGAGCATGTCGCAAGTCGCTCAAAAACGCGATTTGAGCGACCCGAATGTGATTTTCCAGTTCCTGCAAACCGTAGGCACGGAACGCCGCCTGACGGCCCTGTACCTGCTGACCGTCGCCGATATACGCGCCACCAGCCCGACCGTGTGGAACTCCTGGAAAGGCAAGCTGCTGGAAGACCTGTACAACCTGACCTTGGCAGCGCTAGGACGCGAAGCCAAGGACGGTGTCTCCGTGCTGGATCAGCGCAAGCGTGACGCCGCCGGTGAAATACGTCTGGCCGGCCTGCTGGACGATGCGCGTGAAGACTTTTGGCAATGGCTGGACAAGCCCTATTTTCTGCGTCACGACGCCAGCGAAATTGCCTGGCATACCATTCAGCTGTATCACCAGTCTCACAGCCTGACACCGGTGGTGCGCATACGTCCCGCCGGACAAACCGATGCGCTGCAGGTGCTGGTCTACACCAAGGACGCCAGCCGTCTATTCTTGCGCATCTGTCGTTACTTTGACAGCCAGGCCGTCAGCATCCAGGACGCACGCATTTACACCACCCGCCATGGATGGGCACTGGACAGCTTTGTCGTGATGCTGCCCACCTACGATCACGCCCTGCGGCGTGATCCCTTGCTGATCGAAACCGAGCTGTGCCAGGCACTACAGCAGGATTGGCTCCCCAACGAGCACCCTCACGATCACTATCGCGACATACGCTCGCGCCGGGCCCGTGTCTTTCCCATTCAGCCCACCGTGGATCTGCGCCAGGATGAGCAGGGGCAGGACTGGATTTTGACGCTAAGTGCCACAGACCGGCGCGGTTTGTTGTACAGTCTCGCCCAAGTATTCGAGCACCACGACGTGCGACTGCGCTCAGCCAAAGTCATGACCTTAGGTGACCGCGTGGAAGACGTCTTCATCCTGAGTGGTGCCGCGCTGGAACAAAACCGTAATCAATTGCGCCTGGAGCGCGATGTACGTTTAGCCCTCTCTCAACAAGCCACCCCGTCTTAATGGAAATCTCCTCTGTCTTTGCGGATGTCAGCCGCAGCTTCCTGTTTGCGTTGGCAACACTCTTGCCGATGCTGAACCCGCCTGCGGCCGCTCCTATCTTCCTGACCCTGACCGAAGGCGCCAGCGTGCCCGATCGTGCCCGCCTGGCCAAGAAAGTCGCCATCAATATTTTCATCATGCTGGCCATTGCCATGGTGGCGGGCAATATCGTGCTGAATTTCTTTGGCATTTCCCTGCCCATCATTCGTATTGGCGGGGGCTTGCTGGTCATAGGCACGGCCTGGCGATTGATCAACGCCTCGGACTTTGATGCGGCGCACGCCCAGAACATGGCCGAGTCCTACTCCTGGGAACAGATTCGCTCGAAGGCCTTTTATCCCCTGACCTTCCCCATGCTCTGCGGCCCCGGCTCCTTGTCCGCCGCGCTGACGGTGGGGGCGACCTTGCATGACAATTCGGTCACCGGCACCATGAGCAAGCTGGCTGGCGCACTGCCCGCTATTGCGGCGGCCAGTTTTATTGTGTTTCTGGCCTTACGTTTTGCATCCCAATTTCTGTACAAGCTGGGCAAAAATGGCACCGCTGTCGTGATGCGCCTGTCCGCCTTTATCCTCTTGTGTCTAGGCGTACAGATTACCTGGGCAGGTTTCCATGAACTTTTCCTGGGTTTGCTGCACGAAGCTTCTACCTTTTATTCTTTAAGTTCCTCTTGATACCATGGCCGCAACCTCCCGCCAGTCCGCTGCACCCTATTATCTGATCGCCCTGCTCGCCTTCTCAGGCGTAGGCATTGCGCTGCTTTCCCAGCATGTATTCAGCATCCCGCCTTGCGCCTGGTGCGTCCTGCAACGCCTGATTTTCATTGTGCTGGGCGTGTTCAGCCTGGTTGCTGGTGTGTTGCGTCAGCTGGGGCATCAGCGCAGCTCTACCGTCGCCAGCTTGCTGGGTCTGGCTACCTCTGTAGGAGGCATTCTGGCTGCCTGGTATCAGGTTTCTGTGGCACAACACTTGTTCAGTTGCGACCAGACCTTTGCTGATCGCTTCATTACCCAGTCCGGCCTGGAAAGCGGCCTGCCCTGGTTGTTTGGTATCTATGCTTCCTGCATGGACGCACGTCAGCCACTGCTGGGGATTGAATATGCGTACTGGAGCCTGGCGCTGTTTGTCATTCTGGGCCTGGGTTTGCTGCTGACCTTGTTCAAGCGTCGTGGTGCCTGAACACGTTCAATCAGCACAACAAAACTCGTCTGATTGCGTAACACCCCACAAACCGGATGCAAATCCGATTTGTGGGGTGTTTTTACATCCAATAGCCGCAGGCAAGCTTATCCTGGCATCAGCCCCAGGTCAGCATAAACTGCATCGCGCACTTGGTCCGGGAAAGCGCCAAACAAGCCCTCCGGAGCCGTATTGCTCATGCTGACAATAATCACGTCCTTATGTGGATCAAACATCCACTTCTGCCCAAAGGCGCCTACCCATTGCACACTACCCGCCGACATGGGCATGGTTGAGTCCGGCTCCAGTCGGGAAATTGCCGCCCCGTAGGTATAGCCCCAGTTGCGCCACATGCACTTGGACGAATGCGGTACATGGTCGCTCAAGAACGCCTGATAGGATAACCGGGATAGCAAGCGCCCATTCCGCAAACCCAGCAAGATACGCATCAAATCCGGGCCAGAACCCAACATGGAAGCACCGGCATAGACCGGCGTAGAGGGTCGGGACATCAGGCTCTCATCAAAACGCAGCACACCTATTCCCAAATCCAACGCACCTTCAGCCCGGGACAGGCCTGCTGCATGATTTTGATAATGCGCTGCTATCTGGTAATAATCGCGCTCATAGAACGAACAATGCTGCAAACCCAAAGGCGCACTGATTGTCTCTTCCAGCAGTTGCGCCAAGCCTTTCCCGGACGCGACCTCCAAGGCTTTGCCCACCACGTCAATACCCAAGGAGTAGCGCCAGCCAGTCCCTGGCGCAAAGCGCAGCGGTACGGAACACACACGACGGAAGTTCTCTTGCCAACTCAGGTCTACCCGATCAATGCCATCACTGATTTGAGCCTGCGCATACAGGCTCTCTTCCCCATCAATAAAGCGATAGCTAAGACCAGAGGTATGAGTCAGTAATTGATGAATCGAAATCGGTGGACATTCCGACTCAAAGTGAGGACCAAAATTGGGGAGGTAACGTGTGATTCTGTCTTTCAAGGAAATCAGTCCTTGCTCGCTTAAGCACAAGGCTAACCAGGAGCTAACCGATTTGCTCAAAGAAC
Organism: Alcaligenes sp. AB3; assembly: GCF_031844565.1. NCBI lineage: Bacteria > Pseudomonadati > Pseudomonadota > Betaproteobacteria > Burkholderiales > Alcaligenaceae > Alcaligenes > Alcaligenes sp. AB3. The sequence continues at coordinate 860,024 of NZ_JAUZVM010000001.1, read as the reverse complement.
CCAATCTGAACACCGTATCCTCGTGCATGGGTCTGACCTTTTCCTTGTCGGCCCATCCACCTACATAACTCAATACCACCTGACCTTGGCGAGCGACCAGAACCACCGCTCCCATCACCTGATTTCGGCTTAGGGCCTGCTCCAGGAACTGATGCAAGACAGGAAAATGGGTCCGCGAAGAACTATTGCCCTGATTCACCCCAGTCGACTCAGTTACCGCCATTACGTGGTCTGACTCTATATCGCAGTTTAGGTCTTTCATCTTTGTATCCCGATAGAATAAGCACTGACGCTCATGATTTATCAAAAGAAACAAAGCAGGAATATAAGTGAGTTAATAAAAATCCGAAAACAAAATGGAAGAAACTATTATTATCAACAAAATAAGAGAAATAAATTTATTTTATAAAATAGGCTAATAATTAAAACCTGAATAAAAACAATTCGAATGAAAAAGCAAAAACTACAGAATGAAGAAATAAAAAACCCGCCATAAAAGCGGGTTTTTTATTCAACTGAAGAACCAGACGATCAATCTGTCACGTCCGGCACTTCACGACCGCCTTTGCGGCCTTCTGCCAACAGATTCAGATACGCCTCGTCCACATCGCCTGTCACGTACTCGCCGCTAAAGCAGGAAGACTCAAAACCGGCAAAGCGTGGGTTCAAGTCACGCAAGGACTGTTCCAGATCGTGCAGGTCCTGGTAGACCAGACCGTCCACACCAATTTCCTTGGCAACCTGATCCACATCACGACCCGTGGCGATCAGCTCGGACACGGTGGGCATGTCAATGCCGTACACGTTCGGGAAGCGTACCGGCGGTGCTGCCGAGGCAAAGAACACCTTATTTGCACCTGCTGCACGAGCCATGTCCACGATCTGGCGGCTAGTGGTACCACGTACGATGGAGTCGTCCACCAGCAGCACATTCTTGCCCTGGAACTCCATGGGAATGGCGCTCAGCTTCTGACGCACGGACTTCTTGCGCACTTCCTGGCCGGGCATGATGAAGGTGCGGCCTACGTAGCGATTCTTGATGAAACCTTCACGGTAGTTGAGGTTCAGATGCGCCGCCAACTGCATGGCCGATGGACGGGCCGAGTCAGGGATGGGCATCACCACATCAATATCAGCCAGACGCAGGTTCTTGGCGACGTTCTCGGCCAGGTACTCCCCCATCAGCAGACGGGCGTCGTACACCGACACACCATCGACCGTGGAGTCTGGGCGAGCAAAGTACACATATTCAAAGACACAGGGGTTCAGGCGCGGATTCTCGGCGCACTGGCGGCTGCTGAGATTGCCGTCCAGATCAATGATGATGGCCTCGCCGGGCTCAACATCACGAACCAGCTCAAAGCCGCAACCGGTCAAGGCCACGGACTCGGAGGCAACCATCCATTCTTCACCTTTGGGGGTCACGTTGCGACCCAGGCACAAAGGACGAATCCCGTTTGGATCGCGGAAGGCAACCAGACCAAAGTTCGCAATTTGCGACACCACGGCGTAAGCACCACGGGCACGACGGTGCACGGCTGCCACGGCCTCAAACACTTCGTCCTGAGACAGCTCGGGGCCCGTGGCGGCACGTTGCAATTCGTGCGCGTACACATTGAGCAGAACCTCGGAGTCCGAGTTGGTGTTGATGTGGCGACGGTCAATGGTGAACAGCTCTTCACGCAGTTCACGCCAGTTGGTCAGATTGCCGTTGTGCACAAAGCTCAGACCAAAGGGGGCATTGACGTAAAACGGCTGCGCCTCCTCCACGCTCTGGCTGGAGCCTGCAGTGGGGTAACGCACGTGGCCAATACCGCTATTGCCCGGCAAGGAGCGCATGTTGCGGGTACGAAATACGTCCCGCACCAGGCCAAATGCCTTGTGCATGCTGAAGAACTGGTCGTGCCAGGTCGCCAGCCCCGCTGCATCCTGCCCGCGATGCTGCAGCAAGAGCAAACTGTCATAGATCAACTGATTTACAGGGCTGCGCGCAACAACCCCTACAACTCCACACATGATTGGTTCCCGTTAGTGTGTTCTCAATAAGGCAGCCATTCTGCCAGAGACGGCGGCAGCATGGCCTTAATCGACTGCACCGCGCGGATCGCAGGTTCGGCCAGCTTGGCCTGCTCCCACCACGGTTCTTTAGGTAAATCGGTATGCCCGGCCAGAATGACCAGTATCAGCACCAGCAACACCCCGCGAGCCAGGCCAAACAGGCCGCCCAGTCCGTGATCGGCGGGCGTCAAACCTGTTTGCTCGATCAGGCTGGCCAGCAGCATGTTCAACAGGCCCACCAGCAGCAAGACCATAAAAAAAACGGCTCCGTAGGCCAAAGCCGTACGTAATAAGCCGTTTTCTACCCAGACTTGTATCCAGCCTGATGTGCGTGGCCCCCACCAGATTGCGGCCATGAAAGCCAGCAAATAGGCGCTGAGCGAAAGAACTTCCTTGATCAATCCGCGTATCAGGCCCAGAAGGCCTGACACACCCACAATTCCAAGGACGATATAGTCGAAGCTGCTCACTTAGCCGAGATAAAACTGTTCTCGTAACCGAGCGAGCGCAAGCGGGCCTGGGCTGCCTGTGCTGCTTCACGAGTGGGGAATGGGCCCACACGCAAACGATAGGTTGGCTTGCCACCGCTTTGTGCCGTCTCTACATAGGCATTGGTCACACCGGCCGATACCAGCTGATCACGACGCGACTGGGCATCGTTCTGGTTGGAATAGGCGACAATCTGCAAAATGAAGTTGCCTTGCTGCGCAGCCGGCTTGGCGGCAGCAGGGGCAGGTTTGTTCGGTACACGGCCTTCCAGCAGGGCCAGCGCGTAGGAGCCGTCATCCGTACGGCCATTTTGTGCAGGCGCTGGGGCTGGCTTGGGTTTTTCGACAGGCTTGGGTTTTTCAACCGGCTTGGGCGGCTCTGGACGGGTGGTCACAGGCGGCGGCTCAGTTGGGGTGCTTGGCGTAGTCACATGCGCAGGATCGGTTTCCAGACCGGGATTGACCACAGCCAGGCCTCCATCAGTACTGGTGGAAGGATCAGCGACCAGCGGCTCGTCAGGTTGCTCGATAACAGGAGCGGGCGTGCCCTCTTGCACCACCAACTCGCCAGGGCGAGTTTGCACCGTGCCCTGCCCCGTTGTCTGGCCAATCGGCCCCAAAGCCAGAGACTGCTCGGGCTCGGGCGGGGTTTTGTCGGCAGTCAGCATGGGCACCAGCACAACCACGGCCAAAACCAGAGCCAGCGCGCCGATCAGACGGCGACGAGCCCGTCCACGCAGTTCCGATAATTGTGAATCGCTGGAAGCACTGCCGCGGCGACCCGACGATGAGGAAGTATCGTTACGTGAAAATAAACCCATGAGCCCTAGACCTATGAAATAAGCAGTCTTACCGATATTCAGGAAGAAGAACGGTCGTTTGCGGCTTCAAGTATCGGCCCTACTGTCGCAAACGAGCCAAACACGACAATTCTATCATTGTCACTGGCCTCTTTTAATGCCGCCTCGTAAGCGAGCTGAGGACTGTTGTAACTGGATACGACTGCTGACGCTTTACTGACTGAAGCACGCGCAACGGGTCGAACGCCCGGGCGATGCGAACTGGATTCGGCTTCGGGTGCCAGCACATCATCAGGTGTCTCCCCACTGGCCAGCACAGAACGGACGTGATTGGCCAACTCCTCGCCCGACAGGCTGCGCGGACCTTCCAGACTGGCGCACATCCAGTGATCGATACGGGTAGCCATACGGGCGATTACACCGTCCACATCCTTGTCCTTGTACATGCCCACGACGGCAATCGTCTTGGGGTACGGCGGCATATTGTCCAGGTTCTGTGCCAGGGCAGCTGCGGCATGGGGATTGTGGGCCACGTCAAAAATCACACAAGGCTGGCCGGGTTGAATCTGGAAGCGGCCAGGCATGTGGGCACGCAACAAACCAGCGCGTACAGCCTGCGCAGGCACAGCCAGACGTGGGTGCAGCGACTCCAGGGCAGCCAATGCCGCGGAGGCATTCAGCAGTTGGTTCGCTCCACGCAAGGCCGGGTAAGCCAAGGCAGCGCGGCGCTGGTTACGACCACCATAAGCCCATTGCTGGCGGTCGCCCGAATAGTTGAAATCTTTGCCAAACAGCCACAATTGGGCACCAATCTCCTGGGCGTAATCCAGCATGGTCTGTGGCGGTACGGGATCCGCACAGATCGCAGGACGATCAGCGCGGAAAATATGGGCTTTCTCCCAGGCGACCTGCTCACGGGTGTTGCCCAGGTATTCAGCATGATCAATATCAATACTGGTAATGATGGAACAGTCCGCATCAATGATATTGACGGCATCCAGTCGACCACCCAGCCCCACCTCCAGCACGGCAACATCAACCCGCTGCTCCTGGAACAGCAACAAGGCGGCCAGTGTGGAAAACTCGAAGTAAGTCAGTGTCAGATCGCCACGGGCTTCGTTGATACGGGCAAACTGGGCCGTGATCTGGGCATCCTCGGCCATCTCGCCATTCAAGCGAATGCGCTCGTTGTAGCGCACCAGATGCGGTGAGGCATACACGCCCACCTTGTAGGCCGCCGCCAGCAAAATCGCTTCCAGCATGGCGCAGGTCGAGCCTTTGCCGTTGGTGCCCCCCACCGTAATGACGACGGAATCCAGTTTGATGTTCAGACGTTGGGCAACCTCGCGAATCCGGCCCAGGCCCAGATCAATGGCCGAGGGATGCAAAGTTTCCAGATAGGACAGCCAATCGCTCAGCGAGGAGTCGGCTTTCAGAACAGGATGAGTCATGGACAACACCAATTACAAAATAAAAACGGCAGGCGCTGATGATAGCACCTGCCGTGATCCAATACGCCTTAACTATCAGGCGAATACTGGTATTACTTGCGACGTGTGGGAGGCAAGTCCGTGCACGTCCCTTCTGCGACGGCAGCAGCCTTGCTGACGGACTCGCACAAGGTGGGGTGCGGGTGGATGGATTTGGCCAGATCGACCGGGTCCACGCCCATTTCGATAGCCAGCACCAGCTCGCCAATCAGCTCGCCCGCATTGGTACCGACGATACCGCCACCCACGATACGGTGGGTTTCAGCATCGAACAGAACCTTGGTAAAGCCTTCGTCACGATTGTTGGCAATGGCACGACCCGAGGCAGCCCATGGGAACACGCCCTTCTCGACCTTGATACCGTCTTTCTTGGCCTGATCTTCTGTCAAACCCACCCAGGCGATTTCCGGATCGGTGTAAGCCACCGAAGGAATCACGCGAGCGTCAAAGAAGGATTTTTCACCGGCGATGACTTCAGCAGCCACGTGCGCTTCGTGCTCGGCCTTATGTGCCAGCATGGGCTGACCCACAATGTCACCAATCGCGTAGATGTGCGGCACGTTAGTACGCTGTTGCTTGTCAACCTGGATGAAACCACGGTCTGTAACCTGCACACCGGCTTTCTCGGCACCGATCTTCTTGCCATTGGGCGAGCGGCCCACGGCTTGCAGAACCAGGTCGTAACGCTGCGGCTCGGCCGGCGCGTTCTTGCCTTCGAAAGTCACCCAGATGCCATCTTCGCGGGCTTCGGCGGCCACGGTGCTGGTTTCCAGCATCATGTGGTCGAAGCGATGCTTGTTCATCTTCTCCCACACCTTGACCACGTCGCGGTCTGCACCTGGCATCAAACCAGTTTGCATTTCCACCACGTCCAGGCGTGCGCCCAGAGCCGAGTACACCGTACCCATTTCCAGACCGATGATGCCACCGCCCACGATCAACATGCGCTTGGGCACAGACTTCAGTTCCAGCGCGCCGGTGGAGTCCACCACGCGTGGATCGTCAGGCAGGAATGGCAGTTTTACCGACTGGCTACCGGCCGCAATAATGGCCGAACCGAACTTGATCACTTTCTTGGTGCCGTCGTTGGCGGTCACTTCGATGTGGTTGGGGTCCAGGAACTGGCCGTTACCGACCACAACCTGTACCTTGCGTCCCTTGGCCATACCGGCCAGACCGCCGGTCAACTTGCCGATCACCTTGTTCTTGTAATCGCGCAGCGCGTCGATGTCGATTTGCGCTTCACCGAACTTGATGCCGTGCGTTGCCAGGGACTTGGCTTCCTCGTAGACCGCTACGGTATGCAGCAAGGCCTTGGAAGGAATACAACCCACGTTCAGACACACGCCACCCAAAGTGCTGTAGCGCTCGACCAGAGCCACTTTCAGGCCCAGGTCAGCGGCACGGAAAGCTGCGTTGTAACCGCCAGGGCCAGCACCCAGAACGACCACATCCACGGAATCATCCGCAGCACCCTGATGGCTGGCAGCCTGCGGAGCAGGTGCTGCAGCCGGAGCGGCAGCGGCAGGAGCCGCCGCTGCTTTAGGCGCTTCTTCTTGTTTAGCGGGTGCAGCAGCAGGAGCGGCTTGGCCCTCCGACGCTTCAATCTTGGCAATGGCCGAACCCTGGGAGACCTTGTCACCCACTTTGACCAGCAATTCCTTGATCACCCCTGCCTGGGCGGCCGGGATTTCCATGGAGGCCTTGTCGGACTCCACGGTGATCAGGCTTTGCTCGACTTCGACCGTATCGCCAACCTGCACCAGCACTTCAATAACATCCACCTCGCCGGAGTCACCGATATCCGGGACCGTCAGATCAATCAGACTCATGACAACTCCTTACAGTGCGATGCGACGGAAGTCGGCCAGCATCGTTGCCAGGAAGGCATTGAAACGGGCGGCGGCGGCACCATCGATAACGCGGTGATCGTAGGACAGGGACAGAGGCAGCATCAGGCGTGGCTCAAATTCCTTGCCATTCCAGACTGGCTGCATGGAGGAACGCGACAGACCCAGAATGGCCACTTCTGGCGCATTGATGATGGGTGTGAAGTCCGTACCACCAATACCGCCCAGCGAGGAAATGGTGAAGCAACCGCCTTGCATCTGGGCTGCGCTCAGCTTGCCATCACGGGCAGCGGCGGCCAGTTCGCCCGTTTCACGAGCGATATCCAGAATGCCTTTCTTGTCGGCATCACGGATAACCGGCACAACCAGACCGTTAGGCGTATCAGCGGCAAAACCGATGTGGTAGTACTGCTTGAGTACCAGATTGTCGCCGTCCAGCGAGGCATTGAACTCGGGGAATTTCTTCAGGGCGGCCACGGCTGCCTTGATGACGAAAGCCAGCATGGTGACGCGAGCGCCGGACTTCTTGTATTCCTCATTCAGCTCTTTGCGCAGAGCTTCCAGAGAGGTGATATCGGCCACATCATTATTGGTGACATGAGGAATCATGACCCAGTTGCGATGCAGGTTGGCACCCGAAATCTTTTTGATGCGCGACAGAGCCTGGGTTTCGACCGGGCCAAATTTGGCAAAGTCGACCTTGGGCCAGGCCAGCACGTCCAGGCCGCCGACCTGGGCAGCTGTACCCGCCGCCGTCACCGGAGCAGCACCGCCCGCCATGACTTGCTTCACGAAGCCACGCACGTCGTCAGCCGTAATACGACCTTTATTACCCGAGCCATGAACCTTGCCCAGATCCACGCCCAGTTCGCGAGCGAACTTGCGCACGCTAGGCGAAGCGTGAGGCAGATTGCGCAGGGAGCCTTCCGCCTCGGCAAAGGAAGCCGTAGGCGACACACGCTCTGGAGCCGGCGCACCAGCACCGACCACCACTGAAGAGCTGGCAGCAGGGGCAGCAGGAGCGGGAGCCGCTTCTGCTTTAGGAGCGGGAGCCGCTTCGGCCTTGGCTGGCGCAGGAGCTGCAGCAGCACCTTGCACTGTCAGTTCCAGAATGTCGCTACCCTGGCTGACCTTGTCACCCAGTTTCACTTTGATGGCCGTAACCACACCGGCGTGAGAGGACGGCACTTCCATGGAAGCCTTGTCCGATTCCACGGTGATCAGGCTTTGATCCACTTCAATGGTGTCACCCACTTGCACCATGATTTCGATAACGTCCACATCGCGGGCGTCGCCAATATCAGGCACTTGAACGGTAACTTGCTGTTCACCACCGGCCGGCGCTGCCGCGGCAGCGGCAGGAGCCGCTGCGGGCGCAGCGTCAGCTTTAGGAGCGGGAGCAGCTTCAGCCTTGGCAGGCTCAGCGGCAGGCGCGGCCTGCGCGCCTTCGGCGGCTTCCAGTTCCAGAACCAGGCTGCCTTCCTTAACCTTGTCGCCCAGCTTGACCTTGATCGACTTGACCACGCCAGCGTCGGACGATGGGATTTCCATGGAGGCCTTGTCGGACTCCACGGTAATCAGGCTTTGCTCGACCTCAATGGTCTCGCCTTCCTTGACCAGGATTTCGATCACTTCGACAGCGTCGTCAGCACCGATATCCGGGATTTTGACTTGAATGATATTGCTCATGGTTCAGTCCCTTATGCGTGGTGCGGGTTGGCCTTGGAAGGATTGATGCCGTATTTGGCAATCGCCTCGGACGCTTTGCTGAACGGAATCTTGCCGTCTTCAGCCAGAGCGCGCAGAGCAGCCAGCACCACGAAGTGACGATCAACCTCAAAGTGCTCGCGCAGCTTGAAGCGGTAGTCGGAGCGGCCGAAACCATCGGTGCCCAGCACTTTGAACGTGCGATCCTTGGGTACGAACGGACGAATCTGGTCGCCAAAGGCCTTGATGTAGTCGGTGGAGACCACAATAGGACCGTCAGTTTTGGCCAGCTGAGTCGTCACGTAAGGTACGGGCAGATCCTTGCCTTCAGGATTCAACAGCGCAGCACGCTCGCAATCCAGACCATCACGACGCAATTCGGTAAAGCTGGTCACGCTCCAGACATCAGAGCCAATGCCCCAGTCTTTTTCCAGCAGTTCCTGTGCAGCGATCACTTCGCGCAGAATCGTGCCCGAACCCATCAGTTGAACGCGCAGCTTGCTGTCCTTGGCCACCGACTTGAACTTGTACATGCCGCGCAGGATGCCTTCTTCGTCGCCTTCAACCAGACCGGGCTGAGCGTAGTTCTCGTTCATCAGCGTGACGTAGTAGTACACGTCTTCCTGATCCTGAACCATGCGTTTCAAACCATGCTGCATGATGACAGCCACTTCGTGAGCGAAGGTGGGGTCGTAGGATACGCAGTTAGGAATCAGCGAGGACTGAATATGGCTGTGGCCATCTTCGTGCTGCAAACCTTCACCGTTCAGGGTGGTGCGACCGGCAGTGCCGCCCAGCACGAAACCGCGTGCCTTCATGTCACCCGCTGCCCAGGCCAGATCGCCAAAGCGCTGGAAGCCGAACATGGAGTAGTAAATGAAGAACGGGATCATGATGCGGTTGCTGTTGGAGTACGACGTGGCCGCCGCAATCCAGGAGCTGAATGCACCCTGCTCGTTAATACCTTCCTGCAACAACTGACCATTGGCCGTTTCGCGGTAGTACATGACCTGGTCTTTATCGACCGGGGTGTACTTCTGGCCTTCCGGTGCGTAAATACCGATCTGACGGAACAGACCTTCCATACCAAAGGTACGGGATTCATCAGCCAGGATAGGTACAGCACGAGGACCGACCTGCTTGTCGCGCAGCAAGGTGTTGAAGAAACGCACAAAGGCTTGGGTCGTGGAAATTTCACGGCCTTCGGCAGTGGCTTCCAGCATGGGCTTGAACGCATCCAGTGTTGGCACCGTCAGCTGTTCATCGGCCTTGTTGCGACGCTTGGGCAGGTAGCCGCCCAATGCCTGACGGCGGGCGTGCAGGTATTGCATTTCTGGAGAGTCGTCAGCTGGCTTGAAGTAAGGCAGCTCTTCCAGCTTGTCATCAGGAACCGGGATGTTGAAACGGTCGCGGAATTCGCGCACGGCGTCCAGATCCAGGCTCTTTTGTTGGTGCGAGGGGTTCTTGGCCTGACCAACGTGGCCCATGCCGTAGCCCTTGATGGTCTTGGCCAGAATAACGGTAGGCTGACCTTCGTGCTTGGTGGCGGCGTCAAACGCAGCGTACACCTTGTGAGGATCGTGACCGCCACGGTTCAGGCGCCAGATGTCCTCGTCGCTCATGCGGCTGACCATTTCCAGCAGCTTGGGGTGCTTACCAAAGAAGTGCTCGCGAACGTAGGCACCGTCGTTAGCCTTGTAGGCCTGGTATTCGCCGTCCACGGTTTCTTCCATGACCTTGCGCAGGATGCCTTCCTTGTCGCGGGCCAGCAATGGATCCCAGTAACCGCCCCAGATCAGTTTCAGCACGTTCCAGCCAGCACCACGGAAGGTACCTTCCAGTTCCTGGATGATCTTGCCGTTACCGCGTACAGGACCGTCCAGACGCTGCAAGTTACAGTTCACGATAAAAATCAGGTTGTCCAGCTTTTCACGTGCAGCCAGACCAATGGCGCCCAGGGATTCGGGTTCGTCCATCTCGCCGTCGCCCAGGAACACCCAGACTTTACGGCCGCTGGTATCGGCAATGCCACGGGCGTGCAGGTACTTCAGGAAACGGGCCTGGTAGATCGCCATCAATGGGCCCAGGCCCATGGATACGGTGGGGAACTGCCAGAATTCGGGCATCAGCTTGGGATGCGGGTAGGATGGCAAACCTTTGCCATCGACTTCTTGACGGAAGTTGTTCAGTTGCTCTTCGGAGATGCGGCCTTCCATGAAGGCGCGGGCGTAAATACCGGGCGAGGAGTGGCCCTGGAAGAACACCATGTCGCCGCCGCGATCTTCGGTTTCAGCATGCCAGAAATGGTTCTGACCGCAGCCAATCATGGTGGCCAGAGAAGCAAACGAGGCAATGTGACCGCCCAGACCGCCGCCATCAGGAGGGGTTTCGCGGTTAGCGCGCACCACCATGGCCATGGCGTTCCAGCGGATGTAGGAACGGATACGTTCTTCGAGCATCAGATTGCCGGGGTGGGCAGGTTCCAGACCGGGAGGAATCGTGTTCTCGTAAGCCGTGTTGGGCGAGAACGGGATGTGAGCGCCGGAGCGACGGGCCAGATCGATCAGCTTTTCGATCAGATCGTGAGCACGGGCCGGGCCTTCACGGTCCACCACCGCTTCCAGGGCGTCAAGCCACTCTTTTGTTTCTAGGGCTTGGTCTTGACTGACCTGAGCCGAACTATTGTCTTGGGTTGAGGACATATAGTGTCTCCATATATGTGGTAGTAGTCCGGTCTTGCTCGACGCTGAGCCGCCCATCTAATAAGAAGTAAAGCGATCCTGACCGAAGCGGGTATTGCGGACTGTGAGCGTTCAAGGCGGGGTACGCCTGCACCAAACCATTCTAGGAAAGAACACAGAAACGCTCAAGCAAAATTTCATTTTATGGTATGTGTTTTCATAATACGAAATATCACTAAAAAAAATAGCCCTACATTACAATCCAGCCATACTTCTTTTCTTGCTGTTATGGCTACTCATCCCAAAAAGTCTCTGATCCCTTCAACCTTCTATGATCAGGCCAAGCAGAATCGGCGTGGATTCTATTGGCTGACACCGGTTGTCGTGCTGTTTCTCTACCTCTGTGTCATGGGCGTATTCCTGTGGCTGCAGCGTTTGCAAAACGATAGCGTCATGTTTGTGACCATCGATCAGGAAACGCGCCAGCAACGCCTGATGATGGTAATTCTGGCCCTGTCCCTGGTGATTGTGGTCAGCTTGCTGGCCCTGTGGCGCTATACCCGCTTCCGGACCCATGCCGAGGCAGCCCAGACCGCCGAAACGGGTTTCCGGCGCGCCATGGAAAACTCCATGTCCACGGGGATGCGCGTGTTTGACATGCAGGGCCGCATCGCTTATGTGAACCCGGCTTTTTGCAGAATGATTGGCTGGAACGAGGCCGATCTGGTCGGTCGTACTGCCCCCTTCCCTTACTGGTTACCCGGTCGTCATCAACAGCACCAGGAAACCCTGGATCTTTTGCTATCGGGCCGCACACCCAGCAGTGGTCTGGAGGTAGAGGCTCAACGCCGTGATGGCTCGCGCTTTACGGCCCGTATGTATGTCTCGCCCCTGCGTGCCCCTAATGGAGAGCAGATTGGCTGGATGACCTCCATGACGGACATTACCGAACCCAAGCGCATTCGCGAAGCCTTGACCGCCGCGCATGAACGCTTCATGACGGTGCTGGAAGGTCTGGATGATGCCATTTCCGTGGTGGCCGATACCTCCGACGGTCTGGAGTTGCTGTTTGCCAACCGTACCTATCGTCGCTTCTTTGGTGCCCAATCCAATGGCCACGCTGAACTGCTGGGTGGTCGTCTGGGTCGCTTTACGGATGAAACTGTAGAGATTTACTCCGAATCGGCGGCCCGCTGGTTTGAAGTCCATCACCGTATGCTGGCCTGGACGGATGGCCGTCGTGTGCGTCTGCAAGTGGCGCGCGACATTACCGACCGTCGCAAGCACGAAGAAGCCTCACGTATTCAGCAGGAAAAAGTGCAGCTGACCAGCCGCCTGACCACCATGGGCGAAATGGCTTCCTCGCTGGCGCACGAATTGAACCAGCCGCTGACGGCCATCAATAACTACAGCATGGGTGCAGTCGCCATGCTGAAATCCGGTCGCTACCAGCCTGAAACCCTGCTGGCCGCGTTGGAAAAAGCGGCCCAGCAAGCCGAGCGCGCGGGCAAGATCATCAGCCGCATTCGTGAATTTGTGAAGCGTAGCGAACCGCGCCGCGTCCGCGTCAAGGTCATGCGTATTGTGGAAAATGCCGTCGGCTTTGCCGAAATCGACGCCCGCAAGCGCCAAATTGAAATTGAATTGAGCATTCCTGATCCGGTTCCTGACGTCATTGCCGACCCCATTCTCATAGAACAGGTATTATTGAATCTGCTCAAAAATGGGATCGAAGCCATGGAACACAGCGAGCATCATGTGCTTCAATTGGTGATTACCCAACAAGAATCGCTTTTGGAGATGGCCGTCATCGATCGCGGTCATGGCTTGAAAGACCCCGAGCGCCTCTTTGAACCGTTTTACAGTACCAAGTCCGAAGGCCTTGGGATGGGCCTGAATATCTGTCGCACAATTATTGAATCGCATCACGGCCGCCTGTGGGCAGTCGGCAATCCAGAGGGTGGAACGATTTTCCGTTTCAGTCTACCTTGTGCGGCACCGGATGTAGCGGACACCCTTGATAACAAACTGGAGATACCCGAATGACCAGCCCGCAAATGCCATGCACCATTTACGTAGTCGATGACGACGAAGCCGTACGGGACTCCTTGCGCTGGCTCCTGGAAGCCAATGGCTACCGGGTCCGCTGCTTTGCATCGGGCGAAGAGTTTCTGGGCGCCTACGACCCCGCCCAGGTAGCCGTCCTGATTGTGGACGTGCGCATGCCCGGCATGAGCGGCCTGGAGCTGCAGGAAGCCCTGATCGCTCGCAAGTCGAACATCCCGATTGTGTTCATTACCGGCCACGGTGACGTGCCCATGGCCGTGAGCACCATGAAGAAAGGCGCTATCGACTTTCTGGAAAAACCCTTTAACGAAGCCGATCTGCGCACCATTGTCAGCCGCATGATCGAACAGGCTACGGCGCGTGCCTCGCAAGCGCAGGCGCAAAAAGATCAACAAGAAGTCCTGGGCCGCCTGACAGCGCGCGAACAGCAAGTGCTGGAACGCATTGTTGCCGGTCGCCTGAACAAGCAGATTGCTGGGGACTTGAACATCAGCATTAAAACTGTCGAAGCGCATCGCGCCAATATCATGGAAAAACTGGAAGTCACTACGGTTGCCGACCTCATGAAAATCGCCCTCACCAAGTCCGAGGATGCGTAAATGAGTGCTCGCATTATTGATGGAAAAAAGCTGTCCACGGCCATCAAGGCGGACGTTGCAGAACGTGTTGCCAAGCTGAAACAAACCCACGGCATTCAAGCCGGTTTGACCGTGGTGCTGGTCGGTGAAGATCCGGCCTCCCAGGTCTATGTACGCAACAAGGGCCTGGCGTGTGAAGCCGCCGGCCTGAAATCCGAAATCATCCGCCTGCCGGCTGACACCACCGAAACCAAGCTGCTGGCCCTGATCACCCGCTTGAATCAGGACAGCTCGGTGCACGGCATTCTGGTTCAATTGCCCCTGCCCGCCCACCTGGACGAGCACAAGGTGATTGAAACCATTGCACCGCATAAGGACGTGGACGGTTTCCACGTCAGCAATGCCGGCATGCTCATGACAGGCAAGCCGCTGTTTGCCCCCTGCACGCCCTACGGTGTCATGAAGATGCTGGAGTCCGAAAACGTGGCGCTGCGTGGTGCAGAAGCCGTGGTGGTGGGGGCCAGCAATATCGTGGGCAAACCCATGGCCATGCTCTTGCTGGCTGCGGGCGCTACCGTCACCCTCTGTAATTCCAAAACGCGTGATCTGGCCGCTCAAACCCGCCGCGCCGATGTGCTGGTGGCTGCCGTAGGCCGTCCCGGCATCATTACCGGCGATATGGTCAAGCCCGGTGCCGTCGTGATTGACGTCGGTATCAACCGCGGTGCCGATGGCAAGCTGTGCGGTGACGTGGACTTTGCCAGCGCCAGCGAAGTGGCCTCGGCCATTACGCCCGTACCCGGCGGCGTCGGCCCCATGACCATTGCCATGCTGCTGGTCAACACCTTGGAAGCGGCCGAACGTTCGGCCAACATCAGTCTTTAATTTAATCAACGGTTTATGACGACAAATCCCTTACTGGTTCCTATCGACAGCCTTATTGACTATCCCGCCATCCAGCCCGAGCACATCGAGCAGGCGGTGGACCAACTGCTGGCCTTGGCCCGCCAAGCCGTAGACACAGTCTCCAACGACGATAGCGAACCCAGTTGGGACAACATCGTCGAGCCCATCACCGACGCCACCGAAACCTTGTATCGTGCCTGGTCGGTGGCCGGTCACCTGAACTCGGTCATCAATACGCCCGAGCTGCGCAAGGTGTACAACCAGTGCCTGCCGCGCATGAGCGAGTTCTCGACCTGGGTGGGCTTGAACCGTCCTTTGTTCCTGCGTTATCAGGCGCTGGCCGACAGCCCGGCCTTTACCGCCCTGACGCCCCAGCGCCAACGCATCATTACCCTGGCCCTGCGCGATTTCCGCCTGAGCGGCGTGCAACTGGAAGGTCAGGCGCGTGAAGACTACGCCCGTATTTCCGAAGAGCTGGCACAGACTTCGCAGCAATTCTCCGAGCATGTACTGGATGCCATTGATCAGTGGCATTATCTGGTCACTGACCAGGCCGAGCTGGACGGTATCCCGGACGATGTGCTGGCCGCTGCCCAACGCGCTGCTCAGGAAAACGATCAGCAAGGCTGGCGTCTGACGCTGAAAATGCCTTGCTACCTGCCTGTCATGCAATACGCACGCAACCAGACCTTGCGCGAGTTGATGTACCGGGCCTATACCACCATTGCCTCCGACCAAGGCGATACCCAATTTGATAACTCCCAGCCCATTGAAACGCTGCTGAACCTGCGCGCCCAGGAAGCCAGCCTGCTGGGATTTGCCAGCTACGCCCATATGCGTCTGGAAACCCGCATGGCCGACACCCCTGAACAGGTGATGAGCTTCTTGCGCGATCTGGCCGCCAAGGCCCGTCCCTACGCCCGCCAGGATCTGGACGAGCTGCAAGCCTTTGCCCAGAAAGAGCTGGGTCTGGAAACCCTGCAAGCCTGGGATGTACCGTTCAGCGCCGAGCGTCTGCGCGAACAGCGCTACGCCTACTCGGAAGACGAGGTCAAACAGTACTTCACCGAACCTGCTGTGCTGAGCGGCCTGTTCAAAGTCATTCAGCGCTTGTTTGACGTAACACTGCGTGCCGCCGACGCCCCCGTCTGGCACCCTGCCGTGCGTCCTTTTGAAGTCATGGCTTCCGACGGCAAGGTGCTGGGCTACCTGTACATGGACCTGCACGCCCGTCAAGGCAAGCAAGGCGGTGCCTGGGTGGATAGCGAACGCAGCCGTCGTCGCCTGGGTGAAGAGCTGTGCCTGCCTATTGCCTATCTGGTATGCAACTTTGCCGAACCCCAGCCCGGTCGCCCCGCCCTGCTCACGCATGACGATGTGATCACCTTGTTCCATGAATCCGGCCACGCCCTGCATACCCTGCTCTCGCGTGTGGACGATCCGGCCGCCTCGGCCTTCTCCTCCGTGGAATGGGACGCCATCGAACTGCCTTCGCAGTTCATGGAGAATTTCTGCTGGGAATGGCCTGTCGTGCAGATGCTGACTGCCCACGTGGAAACCGGCGAGCACCTGCCCCGTGCGCTCTACAACAAGCTGAACCTGGCCCGCAACTTCCAGAGCGGCATGCAAATGGTGCGCCAGCTGGAGTTCTCCCTGTTCGACATGCTGATTCACTCGCGTGACAGCGGCCTGAGCATTGATGCCGTCATGGAAATTCTGGATCAGGTACGCCAGGAAGTCGCCGTGCTGTTCCCGCCTGAGTGGCACCGTTTCCCGCATCAGTTCTCGCACTTGTTTGCGGGTGGCTACGGCGCGGGTTACTACAGCTATAAATGGGCTGAAGTCCTGTCCGCCGACGCCTACTCGGCCTTTGAGGAAAAAGCCTATACCCACTCGGATGGGGCACGTGATACCCTCGACAGCAATACGGGTCATCGCTTCTGGCGCGAGATTCTGTCCGTAGGGGGCGAGCGCCCCGCTGCCGACTCCTTCCGTGCATTCCGTGGCCGCGATCCTTCAATTACCGCCCTGCTCCGTCACAGCGGGCTCACTCCAGAGCCAGCCTAAACCCAGAGGACGTCCATGACACCCAGCCCAGCAAAGTCCATTCTTGTCTTGTTTAAACAGTTTGGCCTGACACTGGCGCTGGGCTTGTTCCTGCTAGGCAGCGCTGCCGCTGCCAATCTGCATCCCGTACGCGGCTTCTTGCCCGACCTGCGCTTTTCCCTGCAAGCGGCTGGTCCCAAAACCGTCACCCAGGATGACTTCAAGGATAAAGTCGTCATGATGTTTTTTGGCTATGCCAGTTGTCCGGATATTTGCCCTACCACCTTGGCCCAGCTGGGCCTGGTCATGGAAGAACTGGGGAACGATGCCGAGCAGGTGCGCATCATCTTTGTCAGTGTGGACCCCCACCGCGATACGCCCGACTCCCTGGCCCGTTATGTGGCCGCCTTTGATGGCAAGCACACCACAGGACTGACAGGCTCTGAAAAGCAGATTGCCGATCTGGCCCGTCGTTACCGGGTAGCCTTCCAGATTGAAAAGCCCGATCCCAAAGCGCCCGAGAACTACGAGGTCTCGCACAGCCGTGGCGTATATATCTTCGATCAACAAGGCCGAGCGCGGTATCTGGCACCGGACACCGAATCGGTGCAGGTTCTGGCCGATGGGGTGCGCAGTTTGCTGAACTAAACGGGCTTGGCCCTAAATCAAACCTCAGATCAGACCGGCCAACAGCGCCCTCAGCACAACAACAGGCAAAGCATCGGGGCGGGTGTTCCCGTGCCTGGTGAGACACAGGAAAACCCGCCCCTTTTGGTATCAGCCTCCGTATCGTGTGCTCTGACGTTCAGCCACCAGATCCTGCACCATGGACCTGGGCACTTCCGCGTAACGCTTGAACTCCATGGTGTACGTTGCACGGCCCTGGGACATGGAACGCAGCGTGGTGGCATAGCCAAACATCTCGGACAAAGGCACTTCCGCCTTGATCAGCTTGCCCGCCCCCACCATGTCATCCATACCCTGCACCATGCCACGGCGGCTGGACAGATCGCCCATCACATTGCCGGCATAGTCTTCAGGCGTTTCCACTTCCACCGCCATCATGGGCTCAAGGATCACGGGTGATGCCTGCTTGGCCGCTTCCTTGAAACCAAAGATCGCCGCCATTTTGAAGGCTTGCTCGGACGAGTCCACATCATGATAGGAACCGAAGGTCAAGGTGACTTTCACATCCACCACGGGATAGCCCGCCAGAACACCACTGTTCAGGGCCTCTAGCACACCTTTTTCCACTGCCGGAATGTACTCACGCGGCACCACCCCGCCCTTGATGGCATCGACAAACTCAAAGCCCTTGCCCGCCTCTTGCGGCTCCAGTGTGAAGACCACATGGCCGTACTGTCCTTTACCGCCAGACTGACGCACAAACTTGCCTTCGACATCGCGCACGCTCTTGCTGATGGTTTCGCGGTAGGCCACTTGCGGTTTGCCCACATTCGCTTCCACACCGAACTCGCGCTTCATGCGATCCACAATGATCTCCAGATGCAGCTCGCCCATACCGCCAATAATCGTCTGGCCCGACTCCTCGTCCGTGCTGACACGGAAGGACGGATCTTCAGAAGCCAGACGCGAGAGCGCAATCCCCATCTTTTCCTGATCAGACTTGGTCTTGGGCTCCACGGCCTGACGAATCACCGGCTCGGGAAACTCCATGCGCTCCAGGGTGAGGATGGCCGAAGGATCACACAAGGTTTCACCTGTACTGACCTCTTTCAGGCCAACGCAGGCCGCAATATCACCCGCATGCAGTTCATCCACTTCATGCCTGTCATTGGCATGCATCTGCACAATCCGGCCAATACGCTCTTTCTTGCCACGGCCCGGAATATAGACGCTATCACCCTTGGCCAGCACACCGGAATACACTCGCACAAAGGTTAGCTGGCCGACATACGGGTCCGTCATCAGCTTGAATGCCAGTGCCGAGAACTTCTCATTGTCGTCAGATTGACGAGTGACGATTGCACCGGCCTCGTCCACGCCCTGCACAGCGGGCACATCGACGGGAGAAGGCAGCAGCTCCACCACCGCATCCAGCATGCGTTGTACGCCCTTGTTCTTGAAGGCCGAGCCACACAGCATGGGCTGAATCTCTCCGGCAATGGTGCGCAAGCGCAGGCCCAACGTAATCTGGGCCACGCTCAGCTCACCCGTTTCCAGGTACTGATTCATCAGCTCTTCATTGGCTTCTGCCGCCGCTTCCAGCATCCGCTCGCGCCACTGTCTGGCCGTAGCGAGCAGATCATCAGGGATGTCCTCAAAACTGAACTTCATGCCCTGAGTGGCCTCGTCCCACACGATCGCTTTCATCAAGCGCAGGTCGATCACACCCTTGAAGCCATCTTCAGCGCCCATAGGGATCACCACAGGCACAGGATTGGCCTTGAGGCGATCCACCATCATCTGACGTACACGGAAGAAATCCGCCCCCACGCGGTCCATCTTGTTGACGAAGGCCAGGCGCGGCACCTTGTACTTGTTAGCCTGACGCCACACCGTTTCAGATTGCGGCTGTACCCCTCCGACCGCGTCATACACCATGACCGCGCCGTCCAGCACGCGCATGGAGCGTTCAACCTCGATGGTGAAATCCACGTGGCCGGGGGTGTCGATGATATTGATGCGGTGCTCGGGCAGCGAGCCATCCATGCCTCGCCAAAAGCAGGTGGTGGCCGCCGAGGTAATGGTGATACCACGCTCCTGCTCCTGGCTCATCCAGTCCATGGTGGCCGCCCCGTCATGCACTTCCCCCAGCTTGTGACTGACGCCGGTGTAGAACAGAATGCGCTCGGTGGTGGTGGTTTTGCCAGCGTCAATATGCGCCGAGATACCAATGTTCCGATAGCGAGTGATGGGTGTATGGCGAGCCATGATGATTGTCCTTGGAGTCGTCCTGCCTTGCGGTGCAAGGCACCTGGGCTCCGGTTGTTCCAGTGGTTGATAACAATCAGATAGTACGCCTACAATCGTACTATTAACAAGTTTTTTTCCACGCACCATGCATCCAAACCACAGCACAGGGCGAAAACGGTACGTGGACACAGGTACAATCACCGCGACGAATAATGACAGGACTCTACATGCTTCCCAATCATCCCGAGCGCGCGCAGATTCGCTTGGAAAATGTACTGACTGCCCTGGGCAATCCCTTGCGCCTGGCCGTTGTGCGCGCCCTGGCCTCTGAAGGCGAACGCGCATGTGGCTCGCTGCTGCAAGGCCAAACCAAATCCACTATGACGCATCACTGGCGTGTCTTGCGCGATAGCGGCGTGATCTGGCAACGGCCTTCTGGACGAGAAAACCTGCTATCGCTGCGTAAGGACGATCTGGAGGAGCGCTTTCCCGGCCTGCTGCATTCCTTGCTGGGCGCGCTGGAAAATGACCCGGTGACCGAGGCGACCACCGCGCAGCATCTGCAAAACGCCGGTAAATAATAAAAATACCCTGAAAATCAAACTGCCCGCCAAAGGTCGGATCAGCATCCAACTTTTGGCGGGCAGTTCACAGACAAGATCAGGATTCTCAGGACAAGAACCCAAGCACGGAGTCAGACCCGTTCAGACGGGCTCACTTGCCGCGCAAGGCTGATTGAGCACCGCGCAGCGCCGTGCGCAAGCCCTCTTCCAATACGGGATGGTAGAACGGCATGGCCAGCATCTGATCCAGGGTCAGCCCCATCTGCAAGGACCAGGCCAACAAGTGGGCGATATGTTCGGCTTGAGGCCCGACCATCTCGGCTCCCAGGAACTTGCCTTCCTTATCCGCATACACATGCAGCAAGCCACGGTTGACCAGCATCACGCGGGCACGGCCCTGATTGCCGAAGTTCACACTCCCTGTCACCGCGCCTTCTGGCAGGGATTTAAAGGGTGTGCCAACCACGGCCACCTGTGGATCCGTGAACATCACCGCCATGCGCGCACGACGCGCCATAGGCTCGTCCTGGCCATTGCTGACGGCCTGCAAAGCGGCCAGACGACCATCATCCGCTGCCTCGTGCAAGATAGGCGCACGCTGGTTCACATCGCCCGCCAGATAAATGGAAGTGCCTTTCAGCTGCAGGCTGGCAGGGTCATACACTACTCGCCCTTTGCTATCCCACTGTGCTGGGGTATTGTCCAGCCCCAAATTATCCAACTGTGGTCTGCGGCCTGCGGCGCCGAGAACGTAGTCGTAATCCTCGACCAGTTCCTTGCCATCCACCTGCAAGCGCACACGCGCCTTGCCATTGACGACTTCGCTGCCCAACACGGTTACGTCAGCGCGAATGTTCAGTTCCTGATTGAAAATCGCCCGTCCGGCTTCACGCACTTCGGGATCCGAAAGCCCAGCCAGACTCTGGCTGCGGTTGATAATGGACACCTTCACGCCCACACGCGCCAGCGCCTGGCCCAGCTCCAGGCCGATGACACCGGTGCCAACGACAAGGACACTCTCCGGTAAATCCGTCCAGTCGAACACGTCTTCGTTATTGATCAGCAAGGCGCCCAGGGGCTCCAGCTCCTTGGGGCGCACGGGCGTGGAGCCGGTGGCGATAATCACGTGCCCTGCGGTGATACGGGTATGGTCATCCACTTCCAGCACATGCTCGGACACAAAACGGGCATGGCCACGCACTTTGTCTTCGGCATCAAAGCCTTCCACATCGTCCACCACGAACTGCACAAAGCGATCCCGCTCGCGACGCACGCGGTCCATGACCTCTTTGCCTTCAATGCGGATATTGCCGTCTACGTGAACACCAAAAGGAGCGGTATGGCGGGCATGATGGGCAGCATCGGCAGCTGCGATCAGCAATTTGGATGGCATGCAGCCAACACGCGCGCACATGGTGCCATAAGGACCTGATTCAATCATCAACGTTCGTTTGCCGGCTCGTTTGGCCGTACGATACGCTGTCATGCCTGCTGTCCCTGCTCCAATTACGGCAATATCACACTGAATTTCTTTCATAACCGCTCCTTGAGTCCATACCAAGGCAATCAGGGGCCAGATGACCTGCCCGACCGCCCGTTCTACAATGTGCAGAATTGACTCTTTCAATCATAACGCAGTCCCCTTGCACTGCCCGAGGAAAGCCCATGCTGATTAGTGAAGCGGCCCGCATCACCGGCCTGACACCCAAGATGATTCGGCACTATGAAGATCTGGGACTCCTGAATAGTGACCGTGCCCCCAATGGCTACCGCGTCTACCAGGATCAGGACCTGGATACCTTGCACTTTATCGTTCGTGCCAAGGACCTGGGTTTCAATCTGGCGGACATTCAGCAACTGACCAGCTTATGGCGTGATCAGCAACGCCCCAGCAGCGAGGTCAAGCAGCTGGCTCAGGCACATATCAAAGCGCTGGAAAGCCGAGCCGCCCTCTTACTGGACATGGCGGCCAAGCTGCGGGTGCTGGCTGAACAATGCCAGGGGGACCAGCATCCCGACTGCCCCATCCTGGATGGTTTGGAAGGCGGCCATTGCTCCGGGTCGGTAAAGACCACAGCCTGAGCGCAGGCTCATCCAGGCACATGCCCCGCTTGTCGGCATACCTCCCCGAACCTCTTAAAACAAAGCGGCCAAAAAAAACCTCTCAACCCTTCAACAAGGCTTGAGAGGCAGCGGCATCGTGCCAAAGCTCCAGATAGGCTAGGAACCAGCCACCAAATTAGGCAGCCACACCGACACTTGCGGGAACAGGGTCAAGATAATGAGTACCAGCAAGGCCGTGAACAGGAAGGGAGCAATCCCCACCACGCCACGCTCCAAAGAGATGCGAGCCAGCAAGGACGAGATATTCAGGCACAAGCCGGCGGGTGGTGTAATCAGACCGATGCACAGGTTCACGACGGCAACCACGGTAAAGTGAGTCGGATCAATCCCCAGCTTCATCGCAATGGGATAGAGCACAGGAATCAACATCACCAGGGCGGCGTTGGTTTCCAGGAACATACCCACGATCAGCAACAGCACATTGACGAACAGCAGGAACACAAGCGGGTTGCTGATGTTTTCCAAAACGAAAGCGGAAATGGCTTCGGGAATACTGACGTACGCCAGCAGCCAGCTAAAGACACGCGCTGCTGCAACGATGATCATGATCACAGCGGTGGTATGAGCGGCGCCCACCAGGCTGTCTACAAAGATTTTCCAGGTGATCTGACGGTAAACCAACGTCCCGACGAGCAAGGCATAAATCACCGCCATGATGGCGGCCTCGGTAATATTGAAAATACCACTGCGAATGCCACCCAGAATAAAGACTGGCAGCAACAAGGCGAAGACCGAGTTCTTAAAGGTAATCCAGATTTCCTGGCCCGAAGCTTTACCTTGCGTTGGGAAATTATTACGTTTACTGATCCACCAGCTCATCACCAGCATGGACAGCATATAAAGAGCACCTGGCACCACACCGGCCAAGAACAAGGTCGTGATGGACTGGCCTGTCAGTACGGCCACCACAATAAACGGGATGGAAGGCGGAATGATGGGAGCCACCACGTTCGCGGCTGCAATGACGCCGCCTGCAAAACCCGGGGGATAGCCAGAGCGAATCATGGCGGGGATCATGATACGGCCCAAGGCACTGGTGTCTGCCACAGCCGAGCCGGAGATACCGGCAAACATGCCCGAGGCCAGCACGCCACTCATGGCCAGGCCACCTTTGAAGCGGCCCAACAAGGCGTTGGCAAAATCCAGCAAGCGACTGGTCAGGCCACCGGAAGTCATCAGGCTACCGGCCAGGACAAAGAACGGGATGGCCAGCAAGGAAAAACTGTCCAGCCCGCTGAACAATTGCTGGGGAACCGCCATCAAGCTGATATCACCCAGTGCTACCAAAGCAGCCAGAACGCCCGCCGTGATGGCAAAGCCGATCGGCATGCCAATCAGCATGAGAATGAGCGTCAGAAGGGTAATTAAGGTTACGGTGATCATAAAAAGTGTTTTCCGTACTTAGGGATGCTCGTCGATGCTGCCGGATGTCCAATCAGGCTGACTGCCCAAGCGGATTAACAACAAAATCACCACGCACAAGCCCATTCCCAGCCACAGGGACGCATAGACCCAGGACATGGGGATATCCATCGCTGCCGAGAGCTGAACCGCGTTGATTTGCGCAAACTCCCAACCGTAATAGGTGATGCTGAGCAAGGTCGCCAGCATCAGCAGGTCGCGAATAATCAAGACGCGTCGTTTGAGCTTGCTTGAAATGTGATCCAGCAGAATCGTGACCGTGACATGACCACTACGGCGCAATACAGCCGCACTGCCCAGTAAGGAAATCCACACCATCAAGAAGCGAGCAACTTCCTCACTCCAAGAGGACATATCTTTCAGGACGTAGCGAGAGAAGATCTGCCATGCAATAACCGCACACATCACAAACATCATGCTGCCGATAATCCAATCCAGCGCCTTTTCAATAACAGACGCGCTTTTATCGGCCCAATTTTCTGTTTTGGTCGGTACGTTGTTAGTTGTCATAACTTTTACCTGTGGGGTCGGGACATGAGGGTGACGCATGTCCCGATCTTTTCATTATTGAACGGCGCGGATTTTATCCAGCCAAACCTGCAGCTCGGGGAACTCTGCATCCATGGCTTTAATCTTGGTCGCAAAGGCTTCGCGGTCGACCGCGTTAAATGCCATGCCTTTTCCGATCAGGAACTGCTTCATGTTTTCTTCTTCCACGATCATGCGATCCGTGGCTTCCTTCATGACACGCTCACCCTCTTCCTGCAGAATCTGGCGTGTTTCTTCCGGCAGTTTCTTGAAGTAGGCGTCCGAGTAGATCAATGTCATGGCGCCGATGGTGTGCTGGGTCTCAGCCACGTTCTTTTGCACTTCGAACAGATTGACGTTCTTGATCACTTCCAAGGGGTTTTCCTGACCATCGATCATGCCGTGCTGCAGGGAGGTGAACAGCTCAGCCATGCCCATAGGCACCGGGCTGGCACCCAGCGTGGTCCAGGTGCTGCGATACATGCGCAGTGGCGGGACACGCATTTTCAGGCCATGCAAATCGTCCGGGTTTTGAATCACACGGTTCGAAGTCAGATAGCGAGCGCCACGATAGGCCGCCCCCACCAGCTTGAACCCGCTTTCCTTGGCGATCTGGTCATACAGTTCCTGGCCGACTGGACCGGTATAAACCGCACGGTAGTGATCCATATCGCGAATCAGGTAGGGGTAGGCTTCGACACCGGCCGATTTTGCGTAGCGGTCCAGTGCTCCCACACTTTGCAGCACAATGTGGTTGGTACCCATGCGCAAACCTTCGATGGACTGAGGCCAGTCACCGGTCAAGCCATTGGCGTCGATATTGATCTTGATTTTCCCGCCCGAACGCTCTTCCACAGCAGCCTTGAAGCGCTCTGCGGTTTGCCCCCAGTGGTCCTGGGCAGCATAGATATGCGCAAACTTCAGCGTAACGGGTTTGATTTCTGCCTGAGCGGCAACACTGCTGAACAAGCCAACAGCGGCAAAAACGGTAGCGAGTAGAGAAAACTTTTTCATGTCTTCCTCCGTATTAATCGTTATATGAAAAGAGGTGGACTACTGACCGGAAGGACGGCCCAGGAAGCTTTGATCATCCAGAGCCAGGGTCATGGCGGTCAAGGCAGCCAGATAGCTGTAATGACGCATGCCCATGCAAATGCCAGTAGCGGTATGAGTGAAGCTGGACTGAATGCTGCCACCGCCCAAACCACGGGCCGCGCCTGCACTTGCAGCAATATTCGAGAAGTGAACTTCCATCACAGGCAGCTCAGTGTCTTCCAGGGCATGACGCACGCCTTCCCCAATTGTGGTCAGGCCAGCGGGATTGATCAGGTAGCCATCTACCCGATGAGCGGACTCGTGGATGTATTCCAAAATATCGCCCATGTGGTTGGACGAAAAATTTTCGACCTCTACACCCAACTGCTCACCAAAGTTGCGCACACACGCCTTGAGCTCGTCCAGGGACTGAATGTTTCCATAGACTTTTTTGCTGCGCTTACCCAGGCTCGACATGTTCGGGCCATCAATCACAGCGATAAGGTGTTTGCGGTTGGAAGAACGGGTGATGGTGAAGTTATGTGCACTCATGCTTGGAAGCCTCTTGCCAAGTGGGATTAGTTAAAACGCAGACCAGCATCCACATTCAGTGTCTGACCCGTGATGTATTTGCTTTCATCGGAAGCCAGGAACATGGTGGCGCCGATCATGTCGCTGACATCCCCTTTGCGTTTCAGGGTTTGGGCAGCGATGATGGCGTCCCATTGCTCTGGACGAATGGTGTCGCGTGGCACTTCGGTCACAATGCCGTGCGGGCTGATGGCATTGACGTTGATGCAGTATTCACCCAGCTCGGTAGCCAGGGCGCGGGTCAAGGCGACAACCGCCCCTTTGGAGGCCACGTAGTGCGCGTAATTCGCGCGGCCCGTAACCACAACGCTGGAAGAAATATTGATGATCTTGCCGCTTTGTTGCTGCTTCATGAAGGGCGATACCGCCTTGATGCAGTTAAAGACACCACGGGCATTCACGCCCATCACAAAGTCCCACTCGTCTGCGTCGATTTCTTCAAATGGCTTCATTTTCAGAGTCGAGAAAACGGCCGCATTGTTAATCAGCACGTCTACTGTGCCGAAGGCTTTGACTGCCTGTGCAACCATCTCGGCCGTGCTCTTGTCGTCCGACACATCAACTTTGACGGCCAGGGCCTGACCATTCTCTGCCTGAATTTCTGCAGCAACAGCCTGTGCTTTTTCGATGTTCAAATCAGCAACCACCACTGCGGCACCTGCCTTGGCAAATTCTTGCGCGTAGGCACGACCAATCCCTTGGCCCGCTCCGGTGATAATCACTGTTTTATTTTCAAATCTCACGATAGTTCCTTCTTTGATTGGTATGGGTATGAATGTGTTCAGGCAGGCATACGCAAGGTAGCCATACCACCATCAATATTGATGATGGTGCCGGTGTAGGACAGCGCACCCGGATGGGCAACGTGGGCAACCAGGCGAGCAACCTCCTCGGGCTGTACCATTTGCCCGGTGGGTTGGCGACGGTGAAACTCATTGCGCTTGGCCACCGGATCGCTAGTGCGATTGGCCAGCTCGGTCATGAAGGGGGTGTCTACGGTCGCGGGGGCGATACCCACTACGCGAATCTGCTCGGCAATCAAATCGGCGGACATGGCCAGTGTCATGGACTGGATCGCCCCTTTGCTGGCTGAATACAGCGCACGCTCGGGTAAACCATTGATCGCGGTGCAGGAAGACATATTGACGATCACGGCATTTTTCGACTGACGCAAATACGGCAAACACGCACGCGTACTACGCATATAGCCCAGCACGTTGATGTTAAAAATGCGTAGCCAGTCTTCGTCACTGCCATCTTCTATCGTGCCCACAAAGCTCACACCGGCGTTGTTGACCAAGACATCAATACGACCCTGTTCCTGGGCAAACCCGGCCAGCGCCCGATTCAAGGATGCCTGATCGGTCACATCGGCAATCAAAGCCGTGGCCCCTTCCGGAATGCCCTCAGGCTGACGGTCAATACCGCCAACAATGGCGCCCAGTTCCAGCAGGTGCTGGCATACAGCCTGGCCTATGCCTGCTGCGGCACCTGTGACAACAACAATTCGGCCTGTAAAGTCTGACATAAGCGTTCCTAGCAAAAATGTGTGGTACCAGACGCCTTGAAATGCGCCAATAGCAAGGCCATCAAGGTATCGGGCGGGGTCAGCGGCAACATGTGCCCTCCCCCATCAATAACGTGCAGGGCTGTCTGTGTCTTGCCCGCCTTGTGCAAGGCATCCAGGATGATTTGCATGGCACTGGCGGGCGTAGACAGATCCTGACTGCCCGTCAGCAGCAAAGTGGCCGGCAAGTGCGCCGCCAGCTCACCGTACCCGGAAAACTGGGCAAGACTTTGCCAACTGCTCAGCAATGTCTGCACCGGAACCAGGCTGAGCTGTTGCTCTGCGTACTGTATGGCCTGGGCGAGCTCAGGGCTGGTCGCCAGGCCACCAAACCAGCGCTGCATGGTGGTCTCTACAATGGTTTGGCGACTTTCATGCTGCATGGCCTGGGCCCGCTCACCAAATACCGCCAAGCCCATTGGCGGGCTGGCAATAATGCTCAGGCTTTGCACCTTTTTAGAGGGACAATCGGCCAGCCTGGCCGCTGCCAACGCCGCGATCACCCCACCAATCGAATGCCCCAGCAAATGAACCTTGTCAAAACGGCAGGACTCCACCACCTTGACGGCATCATCCACCAAGGTATCCAGGTCGAACTGCGATAACGCAGCGGCCGAGCCATGGCCTCGCAGGTCGTAACTCAGACACGGATAAACGGCAGCCAAGTGGCTGAACAGTGCGTCAAAGGAATGCGCATCGACCCCGATGGAGTGCAAGGCAATGACACCTTCATCGCCGCTCGTGCCCTTCTGCGCAACGAGCAAGGACCCGGGGTAAGGAAGCCTGACCAATGGGGTCGTCATGCTTGGCTGCACGTACTGTTCAACAACACGCCTTTACTTTGTAAAGACGACACGGCGTCAGCAGACAGGCTTAACCACTCACCCAACACGCGCGCATCATCCTCCCCCTTCCTGGGAGGGAAACGAGATGGAGTGGCTTCGGCGCCCACAAATTTGATGGGGTTTCCAACGACCTCAATACTGTGATCTTCATTTTGAAGGGCCAGAATCATGCTGCGTTCTGAATCGCGAGCATGTGCCAATGCCTCTGGCACGGACTGGATCAGCGCAACCGGGACACTATGCTCTTCCAGTAATGGAATCCAATGTGCAGCCGCCTGTGTCGCAAAAGCGCTTTCAAGCTGCTCCCACAAGGCATGTTTGTTTTTCAGGCGACTGGCACCAGTCTGGAAGCGTTCATCATCAATGAGCGACTCCAGGCCCAGTACACGACACAAGCCTTGCCACATTCTCTCGGTATTAGCCGTCACTACAAACTCGCGGCCATCACCACCCCGAAAAGAGCGGTAGGTAGGAATAGAGTCATGCTTGGCGCCCTGGGGAGCGGGCGTCACGCCCGCAATCAAGGAATAGGCACTTTGATAAGACAGCATGGCCAACTGGCAATCCAGCATCGCCACATCCACAATCCGGCCTTTCCCGGTACGTTCCCTGTCGGCCAGGGCGGCATTGATGGCGATAGTCGCGTACAAGCCAGCGACCGTATCACCGGCTGGAATGCCCAAACGTACGGCTGGTCTGCCCTCTTCGCCCGTCAGGCTCATGACGCCTGACAGGGCTTGCACAATCATGTCGTAAGCAGGTTTGTCACGATCCGGGCCGGTTTGCCCAAAACCACTAATGGACGCCCAGACCAGACCGGGGTGTTCCTCACACAAGGCTTGTGGGTCCAGGCCCAGACGGGCCGCCACGCCCGGGCGGTAATTTTCCACAACCACATCCGCTTTCAGAATCAGTTGTCGAACCAGGTCCAGCCCTTCAGCGGTTTTCAGATTTACCGCCAAACTGCTTTTATTGCGATTGATACTCAGATAGTAGGCACTATCCTCACCCACAAAATGGGGGGGAATACTGCGACTGGAGTCACCTTCCGGTGCCTCGATCTTGACCACTTCAGCCCCCAGATCCCCCAGCACTTGTGTGCAGAAGGGACCGGACAAAAAGGTAGTGAGGTCGATGACCTTATAGCCTGCCAGGGGCTGCGCGGTAGCGGTATGACTCATAATTTGGTTTTTCTATGTCGGTATCCGAACATCTCGGACAGTTTTTCGGCATGATGAATAACGGCAGCGGTAATGGCGCTCAACCCTGCACTGGGCACACGGGTAGTGGGCATGGTCAAACAAATACAGCCCACAATGCCGTGGTTATCAAAAACAGGTGCTGCAACCCCGCGTGCATCAGGCAACTTCTCGCTCATGCTGTGGGCATAGCCGTTCTGGCGCACTTCGCTCAGCTCTGCCAAAAGCGACTCCAAAGCAGGCAAAGGTGCATCTTGCGCCGGAGAGGTCTCGGCCTTGGCATACACACGCTCTATTGTGTCCTGATCCAGATACGCCAAAATAGCCTTGCCGGAAGCCCCCCAGACCAGGGACATGGGTTTGTGCAAATCAATCTGATATTGCAGCTTGTGCTCGCCTCGTGCGATGGCCGCAAAACTCATGGCCGACTCGCTGACGGCATACGTGCCAAACAGGACAGTCTCGTTGAACTCGGAAGCAATCTCGTCCAGAGATTTTTGTGCCAAGGCAGGCTTGGATTCAGCGCTCATCACTTGCGCCGCTACTCGATAAAATTCAGGCCCAATGCTGTACAAACCACTTCCACCACTGACCACCGCAACAAAATCATCTTTGCGCAGCAGATTGAGCAAGCGGTGAGCCGTTGAAGGGGCCAGGCCCATTTGCTCGGACACTTGCTTGACGGTTACCGGGCCGTTGGACTCCGCCAAGACAGCCAATAGCTGAAGCGCACGGCTTACGGTTCCGGTTGAACTAGTAGAGGTGGACGTGTTTTGTGTGGTCATATCTGGGCTTCAAAAATATGGATTGCACAAGCACCATGATCCAGGCCCGCAATACCGCCACCCGTGACGTGTGTCATGGCGTAGCGAGCATCAGGAACCTGACGTTCTCCGGCTTGGTGTGTCAGTTGCCAGTACATTTCCACGGCTTGGGCCACACCGCTTGCTCCCACTGGATGACCCTTGGCCAGCAAACCGCCACTGGGGTTCACCACCACATCACCGCCGTAGGTACTACGGCCATCCAGCAGGAACTGAGCAGACTGCCCGACCTCACACAAACCTAGTGCTTCGTAATAAATAAGTTCGGCGATTGTAAACGCGTCATGCAGCTCAACCGCATCCAGATCCTGGGCTGTAATCCCCGCCATCTTGTAGGCATCGCGGGCAGATTCCGCAGAAATCTCGGGACGAGTCATATCGCGAAAACCGCTGGTCGCCTGACCGGAATGCAGCACCGACGCAGCGACTCGCATGGCAGGTTTCTGCAAGCGTTTCAAGGCACGCTCGGACACCATGATCAAGGCCGCCGCGCCATCACCCGTAGGGCAACATTGCAGCAAGGTCAGTGGGTCACAAATAGGACGTGATGCCAGCACCTGCTCCACGGTCAGTGGATCGCGATACTGTGCATAGGGATTATGTTTACTGTGTGTGCGAGCCTTGATGGAGACCTGCGCCAGAACTTCTGGCCCCAGATTGCGTTCATGCAGGTAACGACGAGCACGCATGCCATACACCGCAGGCATCACCAAACCTTGCTGGACTTCGGGATCTTCCTGCACCAGAGGCAAGGTGCCTCCGCCAAACTGCGTCAGCTTGTCCACACCGATCACCAGCACGATATCGTGTCGGCCAGCCTGGATATCTTTCCACGCCAAATGAATGGCTGTGGCCCCACCCGAGCAGGCGTTATCGCAATTGACGACAGGCACTGTACCAATACCGATTTCCTTGACCAGACGCTGCCCCGTCAACATGCCACCAAAGGCGTGGCCGCAAACAACAGCATCAATATCCTGAGCCTGTACACCGGCACTGGCCATCGCGTTCAGGATTGCTGGCAAGGCCAAACCGGTATAGCTGGATTCTTTATGACGAGCCATGGGAATCATGGCCGCGCCGACTACATATGCTTCACTCACCTTACTTCTCCGCCGACATAGGAGTTACAAACCAGTCATTGCCATCGGTGGCAGTACTGACTGGCATATCGCAATACAAGGCACTCAGGTCTTCACAACGTACGTGTGCCAAAACACGAACTCCGTTAGGAAAATCCACATAACCCAAGGTGTAAGGCGTGGGACGCGACGCGGAAACATAAATGGTAGAAAAACTGTAGAGCTTTCCAAATGGGCCAAAAAACATGTCTTGCATGTCGCGAGCACCCGTTTCCATACACACGTCACGGACGGGAAAAGCCTTGCTGCCGCTGGAACGGCTCTGGCTGCCACGCAACAAGACCGCGCCATCTTCAACAACAAACTGGCTAGCCTGGTCTAACGCAATATCTCGTATCGGCTGTGCATTTGCACCGAAAGCCATTGCCGTCGGCAGCTCAATAGATTCAGTAACTGGCATGAATTAATCCTTGCAGCATTAATTAACTTGATTCCAAAAATTCTCAATTTGCAGTGCGAAAGCTTCGGGCACTTCAACCGGCGCCGTGTGACCGGACTGCTCAAATACCGTATGTGTGCTGTCTGGAAGCAAGCTGTGCATATGCTCCATATCAGCGGGCTTTTTAGCTCTGTCCAAAGCACCGCTGATCAACAAATGAGGGGTGGTATTGCCTGCCAAAAGGGACTGATAGTCAGGACGGGCAAACACGCCATTGACTGAGTTGGCAATGCTGGGAGGCAAGTATGTGAAGTAGTCGCGCCACTGCTCCTGCTGAGCCTGAGCAGCAAGGTCTGTGCTTGCCAGAAAGGCGTCTCCAAACATGGTTTGCAGCAAGGCCGAGACATAGGGCGCACCGCCATCTCGACGCAGTTGCGCTTCCAGTTGGTCAAAGCGCTCTTTCTGCTGTTCTGCCATCGAGGTGCAGCAAGACAGGACAGCAGAACGGACCAACTGAGGTGCGCACTGCATCAGCTCCTGAGCCACGTAACCTCCCATCGAGCTACCCACTACATGCAAGGACGAAATCCGCAGTGCTTGGGCCAGGAACGCGTAGTCCTGTGCCAACTGATGCATGGTGGCGGGCTTCTGGCCTGTGGTGCTCAAACCCTGATTACGATGATCCGGGCAAATAATGTGCCATTCGTTTTGCAACGCCTGAATCACGGGCAGGAACATGCCTCCATTGAAAAACAGGGAGTGCAGCATGAGCACGGATGGACGAGATGCGCTGGGCAGCCCAATTTCTGCGTAATGCAGTTCGGCCCCATCGGGAAGCATCAGATGCTGTGTGCTGACTCGTTTCATCATTTTCCTGTTCATATTCCGTTTAACGGAATGTCATTCTAATGTATGGAATAATGATAAAAGCGTGGTTAGGTTCATGCCTATCAGTACAAACCCTAGGGCACAAAAAAAGCCTGAATCCAGAAAGGTTTCAGGCTCTTTAAAACTATCCAAAGCAATCACCACTTTGGGTGATGCCATGGAACCGGCGCTATTTTAGAACCGGTTCATCATCAGCCGGACTCAAGCAGCTTGCCACTCCGTCACAAACTTCTGTGGCTCGGGACGCTGGGCAGGACCCAGATTGTGAATAGGCGTACCCACCGACACAAAGCCCAGGAATTGGTAATCCAGGGAATCGAAGCCCAGGGCTTCCGGAACTTCTTCACCATAGGTGCCCAGGCCAGTGCTCCAGAAAGCGCCAAAGCCCAGTTGGTGAGCCGCATGCAGCATATTGCTGACGGCTGCGCCCGTTGCCAGGATACGTTCCAGTTCAGGGATTTTTTCTTCACCATGATCGATATGGCTGGCCACGGCGATCAGCATGGGCACTTTGGCCAGCCATGCGCGGACACTGGCAGCTTTCTGCTCGGTCAAGGGATTGCCAGCGCGCTCATTGGCGGCAATGGCCAGTTCACCCAAAGCCTGCACGTTTTCACCGCGGATCAGGCAAAAGCGCCATGGCTGCAAACGGCCATGGTCAGGAGCGACCATGGCAGCGCGCAAAATCAGGTCCAGCTCTTGCTCATTCGGGCCAGGGCCTTGCACCAGCTTGATAGAGCGGCGGGACAATAGGGAATCAATGGTACTCATAGTGCTTCCAGAATCAGTTAAGAGTGCCCTGCCCTGATGGCAGGGCTCAGTCAGGCTTGAGCAGGAGCGCCCGCTTGCACCAGCAGGGCTTTCATGTCGCGCACGGCTTTTTCCCAACCGTCAAAGACAGCCTGGGCAACAATGGCGTGACCAATATTGAGCTCCGTCAGCCCGGGCAAGGCGGCAATCGCTTGGACGTTGCCGTAGTGCAGGCCATGACCTGCATTCACACGCAGACCTTGCGACACGCCTTGAGCAATACCGGCACGGATACGTTCCAGTTCGCTGGCGGCCTGCTCAGGCGTTTGAGCATCCGCATAAGTGCCGGTGTGCAGTTCAATCACGGTAGCGCCCACCTCGCTGGCGGCACGGATTTGCGCCGGGTCGGCATCAATGAACAGCGAAACACGAATGCCGGCGGCCTGCAATTGCTGCACAGCAGCCTTGACCTGGTCCAGATGACCGACCACATCCAGACCACCTTCGGTAGTCAGTTCAGCACGGTGTTCGGGAACCAGGCAGACATCGTCCGGTTTGATACGGCAGGCAATGTCCAGCATTTCGGTGGTGATGGCGCATTCCAGATTCATCCGGGTACGCAGTACGGGGCGCAGGGCCTCGACGTCGGCATCCTGAATATGACGCCGGTCTTCACGCAGATGTAAGGTGATCAGGTCCGCTCCGGCTTCTTCTGCTCGCAAAGCGGCCTGAATTGGATCAGGGTATGTGGTCAGACGCTGCTGGCGCAGCGTCGCCACATGATCGATATTGACGCCCAGTTCTAACATTCCCCAAGGACCTCCGTAGTTTCAGGGATGAATGACCAGACGTATTATCGCCTGTTTACTCCGGTGCTGTCCCAGTGGCCTGGGTCTTTGTTTCAGGCTTGACGGTTTCAGCTGTCCAGCCGCCACCCAAAGCCTTGTACAACTCGACCCGGTTCATCAGGGATGCCAAGCCAGTCTGAATGTAGGCTTGACGCGTACCGTACAGGCTGACTTCAGCCGTTTGCACCTGCAGGAAGCTGTCTATACCCACTTCGTAACGCAGCTTGGCCAAACGCAAGCTTTCGCTGGCTGCCTGATCAACCTCTTGCAAGGCGTCGATCTGCTGACCGTAGGTGGCTTCGCCCGCCAGAGCATCAGCCACTTCGCGGAAGGCTTCCTGAATGGTTTTTTCATACTGGCTGATCGCAATGTCACGACGAGCCTCGGCCAGATCCAGATTGGCCCAGGTGCTGCCCGAGAGCAGCGGCATGGTAATTTGCGGCTGGAACTGCCAGTAACGGTTACCCGAACTGAACAGACCACCCAGCTCGGGGCTCATGAAGCCCAGCAGGCCGGTCAGGCTCAGACGCGGGAAGAACGCAGCGCGTGCCGCACCGATGCTGTAGTTAGAGCCGCGCAAGACGTGCTCGGCCGCCACAATATCAGGACGACGCTCCAGCAGTTCTGCCGACAGCCCCACGGGCAAGCTAGGCATCAGCTGCGCACGGGTAAACGGCAAGCCTGCTGGCAGATCTGTGGGGATTTCACGTCCCAGCAAGACCTGCAAGGCATTCAGTGCACGCTGACGGTCACGCTCGACAGCCTGCATATCGGAACGCACAGTGTTGTATTGCACCTTGGCCTGGTTCAGGTCCAGCGCAGACACGGTACCGGCATCGTAAGAGGACTGCACCAGACGCAGTGTTTCCTGACGACTGCGCAAGGTATTGCTCATCAAAGCATGCAGCTCTTCTGCAGTACGCACCTTGAAGTAGGCTTCAGCCGTGCCCGCCACCAGGGCGATGTGGGCAGTACGCTGGGCCTGCTCGGTGGCAAAGTACTGTTCTTGAGCGGCACGGGCCAGATCACGCACTCGACCAAAGAAGTCCAGCTCAAAAGCAGTAATACCGACACCGGCCTGGAACGTACGGGTTACCGGGGCCGAATTTGGACCACCAGGACGCAGTTCAGCGGGTGTGTGGGTGGCCTGCTCGGCCGCCTGCACACCAATGCTGGGCAACTGATCACTGCGGGCCACGCCATACTGGGCACGAGCTTCCTCGATGCGCTGGGTGGCAATACGCAGGTCACGGTTGTTTTCCAGGGCCTGTTCGATCAGGGCATGCAGACGCGGATCGGTAAAGAATTCACGCCAGCCCAGATCAGCAGCCTGTGCCGCATCCGCCTGGCCCTGCTGGGCCAGAGGGAATTGCGCAGGCACGGGGGAATCAGGACGCTCGTACTTCGGTGCCAAGGAGCAAGCCGACAAGGCAAACGCCACGGCCAGCACCAGGGGACTACGTAAAAACATGCTAGACATCAGTGCTGTCCTCCTTGCGAACCGGCCGGCTGTGCAGCTTGTTTGGCCTGTTCTTCCTCGTGCAATTTAGCGGCTTCGCCAAACAGACGGGGTTTAGTTTTAAAGAGCTTGAGGATTACGACAAAGAAGGTCGGCACCATCAAGACAGCCAACGGCGTTGCGGCCAACATACCACCCAGCACGCCCAGACCCACAGCGTTCTGGCTGGCAGCACCCGCACCGGTCGAGGTGGCCAGAGGCACCACACCCAGCACAAAGGCGAAGGAGGTCATCAAGATAGGACGGAAACGCAGGCGGGCAGCTTCCAGAGTGGCATCGACCAAGGTGGCGCCACGTGCGTAGGCATCCTTGGCAAACTCCACAATCAGAATCGCGTTCTTCGCTGACAGACCGATCACCGTCACGATACCCACCTGGAAGTACACGTCGTTAGGCATACCCAGACCGGAGACCAGCAAGACCGAACCCAGCATACCCAGCGGTACGGCCAGCATCACGGACAGAGGAATCGCCCAGCTTTCGTACAAGGCAGCCAGCAGCATGAACACCACCAGAACCGCCAAGCCCATCAAGATAGCGGACTGGCCTGCGGCCTGACGCTCTTGATAAGACAGACCTGTCCAGTCCACACCAAAGCCGCTAGGCAACTGCTTCATCAGGTTTTCCATCTCGATCATGGCTTCACCCGAGGTATAGCCTGGAGCGGGGCCACCACCGATACGGACAGACTCGTAGCTGTTGTAGCGCACGATCTGTACCGGACCTTGTTCGGTCGTCTGGCTGACAAAGGCCGACAGCGGAACCATCTTGCCTTCGCTGTTGCGAGCGTTGAGCTTGAGCACATCGTCGATGGTCATGCGGTACGGCGCATCAGCTTGTACCCAGACACTTTGCACACGTCCCTGGTTGGTGAATTTACCCACAAAAGACGAGCCCAGGGCGCCACTGATCAAGGCAGAGGCTTCGCTGAAGTTCACACCCAGGGCAGCCGCCTTGTCTCGGTCAATTTCCAGACGGATCTGTTTGCCAGGTCCCAAGCCCGTGATACGCACACTCTGTGGATCAAACACAGGGCTTGCCTTGGCCAGGGCCAGCAACTGATCCGCGGCTGCCATCAGGGCATCGTGACCCATGCCGCCGCGGTCTTCCAGACGCATATCAATACCCGAGGAGTTACCCAGAGCAGAAATAGCGGGTGGCACAATCGCGATCACCATGGAGTCGGGCAAACCGAACAGCAGTTGGCCCATGGCCTTGCCGGAAATGGCTTGAGCCGAGTTTTCCTCGCCTTTACGTTCGTTGAAGTCTTTCAAGGGCACAAAGGCAATAGCCGAGTTCAAACCACTACCGTTAAAGCTGAAACCTTGCACGGCAATGATGTTTTCAACCTGAGGCTGCTCTTTGAAGTAGTCCTCTACCTTGGAGATGGTTTCAATCGTGCGGTTGGCCGTCGAACCGGCAGGCAGTTCGATGTTGGCAATCACGTAGCCCTGATCTTCCTCGGGCAAGAACGCGGTTGGCATGCGCATGTACAGGAAACCCAGCACCAGCACCATGATCAGGTAGATGAACATCATCCGACCGCCACGACGCAAGGTCTTGCCAATAAAGCTTTCGTAGCCGTTGGTGGTACGCGTAAAGACACGGTTGAACCAGCCAAAGAAGCCACGCTTGGTTTCGTGATGGCCCTTGGGAATAGGTTTCAACAAAGTCGCGCACAAGGCAGGTGTAAAGGTCAGTGCCAAAAAGCCGGAGAAGGCAATCGACACAGCCATGGCCACCGAGAACTGACGGTAAATCACACCCACCGAACCGGCCATGAATGCCAGGGGCAAGAACACGGCCGACAGCACCAGCGTAATACCCACAATAGCGCCACTAATTTGCGGCATGGCTTTCTTGGTCGCTTCCTTAGGCGAGAGCCCGTCTTCCACCATGATACGTTCGACGTTCTCCACCACCACGATCGCGTCGTCCACCAAAATACCAATGGCCAGCACCATCGCGAACATGGTCAGCACGTTCACGGACATGCCCAGCACCTGCATCACCGCGAACGCCCCCAAGATAGCCACCGGCACCACCAGTGCAGGGATCAGGGTGTAGCGCACGTTTTGCAGGAACACGTACATCACGATGAACACCAGCACCATGGCCTCCAGCAAGGTGTAAACCACCTGGGTGATGGACTTGTCCACGTAGGGCGAGGTGTCGTAAGGAATGTCGTAGCGGATGTTTTCCGGGAAGAACTCGGCCAACTTCTCCATTTCGACTTTAATCGCTGCGGCGGTATCCAGCGCGTTCGCTTCGGGCAGCAAGGAGATAGCAAAAGCCGCTGTCGGCTTGCTGTTCAGACGAGCACCAAACTGGTAGTTGTCCGCCCCCACTTCCACACGAGCGACGTCTTTAATACGCACGGTCGAACCATCAGCCTGCGAGCGCAGAATGATGTTCTCAAACTCTTCCACCGTTGCCAGCTGACCGTTCACCGTAATCGGAGCGGCCACACGCTGGCTGTCCTGATTAGGTGGGCCACCCAGAATACCGGCGGACACCAGCATGTTTTGCTGACGAATCGCGTTGGTCACATCTGCCGGGCTCATCTGGTAGCCGACCAGCTTGGCAGGGTCCAGCCACACACGCATGGCGCGACCGGCTGCAAACAGCTGGAAGCGAGCCACACCAGGAACACGGGAAATCGTGTTCTTGATATTGCGTTCAATGTAGTCGGCCAAAGCTGTCTGATCCAGGCTGCCGTCCGTGGAGGACAAGGTCACCACTTGCAGAAAGCCGGTACTGGACTGCTCCACGTGCAGGCCCTGCTCCATCACCGCTGTCGGCAAGGACGCGGTAATGTTGCTGACCCGGTTCTGGACGTCCACCTGAGCCATGTCAGGATTGGTACCAGGACGGAAAGTAGCAGTGATTTCGGTCGAGCCGTAGGAGTCACTGACGGACTCGTAGTACAGCAGGCCTTTGGCACCGTTCAGCTGATCTTCGATCACACTGGCTACCGTACTGGCGACGTCTTCCGCCGTCGCACCTGGGTAGGTCGCCCGGATGGTGACCGAAGGTGGTGCCACATCGGGATACTGCGCTACAGGCATATTGGGCAAGGCCAATAAGCCAAATAGCGTGATCGCCAAGGCAACGACCCATGCAAAAATGGGCCTTTCAATAAAAAACTGAGGCATGTCGCTTACTCGCTAGACTTGGCTTCGTTTGGCTCAGCAGCGGCGGCCGGTTCCTGTGCGGGGGCCGCATCAGGAGCAGGTGCAGCGGCTGACTTGTCGCCCTTCCAAGGCATCGTCTGGACAGGGGCACCGGGACGAATCTTCTGGAAGCCTTCGACAATGATCTGGTCGCCGGCTTGCAAGCCTTTGTTGACCACATACTGACCATCGCTCTCAGGTCCCAACACGACAGGTACGGACTGGGCTTTTTCTTCACGAACTACATAAATGTTGGAAGCACCATCCGAGGTGTACTGAACAGCTTGGGCGGGCACCAGCAAGGCATCCGGAATAACGCCTTGTTCCAGACGTACGCGTACGTACATGCCGGGCAAGAGGATTTCGTCGGGGTTCGGGAACACGGCACGCAAGGTTACTTGCGAGGTGGAGGGATCCACGCTGACACCGCTAAACAGCAAAGCGCCATCCTGATCGTACAGGGAACCATCTTCCAGAACGGCCTTGGCTTTGGCCTGGCCTTCACCAGCCGACTTCAAGGTGCCATCGGCCATGGCGCGACGCAGCTGCGTCAGTTCAGCAGTGGAACGTGTCACGTCAATATAGACACGGTCCAGTTGCTGCACGGTGGCCATATGGGTGGCGTTGGCGGCAGAGACCAGGGCCCCTTCAGTAACCAGAGACTTGCCGATACGGCCCGATACGGGCGACACAATCTTGGTGTAGCCCAAATCGATATTGGCGCTGTCCAAGGTTGCTTGCGCAGCCGCAATGGCGGCATCCGCCTGCATGGCGCGGGCCTTGGCGTTATCGTAATCCTGGCGGGAAACCGCATTTTCCTTGATCAGGCGCTCGTAACGCTGGGCCAATTGCTTGGCGCTTTGCGCGTCGGCCTGGGCATTTTTCAGCTGGGCGGCAGCCTGATTGCGAACTGCGCGGTACGGAGCCGGGTCAATGGTAAACAAGAGCTGGTCTTGTTTGACATCAGCGCCCTGCTCAAAGTTGATCTCTTCCACAATCCCGGAAACACGGGCGCGGATTTGTGCATCTTTAATAGCTTCGACTCGTCCAGGCAGCTCGGAGAACAACTCGGTAGAGGTCGGTTGGACGGTAATCACACTGACCGGGACCTTCATCCCGCCGGCCGGAGCTTGAGGCTCTTTGTTGCCGCAAGCGGCCAGAAGAACCAAGGAAGAGAAGGCAGCAATGCGAAAAGTCTGCCGACCCAGCAAGCTTTGAAATGACATGAAGAACTCCTGAGCTAAGCGTTGCATGGGAGTTTAACGCTTAAACTGACTGGATTGTATGGTTTGGACAAGCAGCAAGTATATGTCGAAAAAGCCCAAATCAAACAGCAAAATTTGCGATGAGACTCATTCTTATCTTGCAATCGTTTGGCGACTACGATTAGCCAGCTACCCCCTTGCACTTGCCCCGTCGTCAGCCCACGTCAAAAGAACACGTATTATCATATACCTAGGGTTTTTTGAGTATAAAAAAACCGCGTTTAACCCCTAGAGTTGACGCGGTTTTCCAGATCCGGAATAGTGCTTTCTAACCTAGCAATAAACTATCGTCGGCTAGTGTTTCACCCCGCACCCGCTCGAACATCTCCAGCAAATCACGCACATCCAGACCCTGGCGCTGCTCGCCGCTGACATCCAGTACAACCTTGCCCTGGTGCAGCATCACCGTACGATCACCTACATCCAGCGCCTGGCGCATGCTGTGCGTCACCATCATGGTAGTCAGGCCACCTTCACGCACAATACGGTTAGTCAATTGCAAAACAAAGTCAGCCGTACGCGGGTCCAGCGCAGCCGTATGTTCGTCCAGCAGCAAGATCTTGGAAGGACGCAGGGCGGCCATCAGCAAGCTGACAGCCTGACGCTGGCCCCCCGACAACAAACCAATACGGTCTGTCAGACGGTTTTCCAGACCCAGGCCCAAGGTTTCCAGACGCTCCGCAAATTCAGCACGCATGGAGTGACGCACGGCACGGCTCAGACCGCGGCGGCTGCCACGGCAAGTGGCCAGCGCCATATTCTCTTCAATGGTCAGATCTTCACAGGTCCCGGCCATCGGATCCTGAAACACACGCGCCACCCAGTTGGCACGCTCCCAAACCGGGCGACGAGTCACATCCACGTTGTCGATCATGATTTGACCATCGTCGACAGACTGGTCGCCCGAGATCGCATTCAGAAAGGTGGACTTGCCCGCGCCGTTCGAACCGATCACGGTCACAAACTGCCCTTCGGGAATAGTCAAGGACAGCCCGCGCAAGGCACGGGTTTCAATAGGCGTGCCTGGGTTAAAGGTCAGGCACAGGTTTTTTGCTTCCAACATTACTGGGCCCCCTTCTGTTTACGAGCACGCTTTTTCTTGAGCAATGGAATCACCAGCGCCACGGTTACCAACAAAGCGGTGACCAGGTTCAGGTCCTGGGCTTTCAGACCGATGACATCGGCATTCAGGGCCAAAGCAATAAAGAAGCGGTACAGAATCGCGCCCAGCACCACGGCCAAGGTGGCGTAGAACAGTTTGCGGGCGGGCAAGATGCTTTCACCCACAATCACGGCAGCCAGACCAATCACGATGGTCCCGATACCCATGGAAATATCCGCCCCACCCTGCGACTGAGCAAACAAGGCGCCGGCCAATGCAACCAGCGCATTGGAAATCGCCATGCCCAGCAAGAGCATATTTCCGGTGGCCACGCCTTGCGCACGCGCCATGCGCGCATTGGCACCAGTAGCACGCATGGCCAGACCCGTTTGCGTCCCAAAGAACCAGTCCAGCGCCAGCTTGGCAATGATCACCAAACCGATCAGCAGCAAAGGACGGGCAATATAGTCAGCGATGGATTCAGGCTGCAGAATCGTGAAGACCGTCGGTTCCATGATCAAGGGCACATTGGGGCGACCCATGATGCGCAAATTGATGGAATACAAGGCAATCATCATCAGGATACTGGCCAGCAGATCCATGATTTTCAGGCGTACGTTCAACCAGCCGGTAATGGTGCCGGCAATGGCGCCTGCAAAGGTGGCCACGACGGTCGCCAGAAAAGGGTCATTGCCCTGGCTGATCAGGATGGCGGCAACCGCCCCACCCAAAGGAAAACTGCCATCGACCGTCAGGTCAGGGAATCGCAAGATGCGAAAGGAAATCAGAACACCCAGAGCAACCAGTCCGAAAATCAGACCAATCTCCAGGGCCCCCCACATTGAATAAATAGACATATTGTTGGACGTCTAGGATACAAAAGAAACAGGCGGGCAGCTTGTGGCAACCCACCTGCAAGAAGCAGTCAGCTCAGGCTTATTCGACGATTTTTGTAGCGGACTTCACGAAGTCCTCGTTAAGCGACACGCCTTGGCGCTTGGCAGCGCCCGGATTGACATACAGTTCCAGATTGCTGCTGGTCTCGGAGGCCATATCGCCGGGTTTTTCGCCCTTCAGAATACGGATGACCTGTTGACCGGTTTGCAGACCCAGGTTGTAGTAGTTCACGCCCAAAGCCGCGATCGCACCACGGGCCACGCTGTCGGTGTCCGAAGCGATCAGAGGCACTTTGGCGTCCACGCCCACTTTAACCAAAGACTCGTAAGCCGACACCACGTTGTTGTCGGTATTGGTGTAGATCACATCGACCTTGCCCACCAGACTACGAGCGGCTGCACCCACGTCCACGGTACGAGGCGCGGTGGCTTCCACCAGCGTCATACCGTGCTTGGGCAGCAATTCTTTCATTTCCTTGACGACCACGGCGGAGTTG
The DNA here is from genome assembly GCF_031844565.1 of Alcaligenes sp. AB3. Taxonomy (NCBI): domain Bacteria; kingdom Pseudomonadati; phylum Pseudomonadota; class Betaproteobacteria; order Burkholderiales; family Alcaligenaceae; genus Alcaligenes; species Alcaligenes sp. AB3. The sequence goes on along the minus strand of NZ_JAUZVM010000001.1, from coordinate 817,319 downwards.
GCTTCACCGGGGTTGTAAACCATACCCACGCGCTTGGCATCGGGGACGACTTTCTTGATCAGGTCTACCTGGGCTTCCAGTGCCAGGGCATCGGACACACCCGTCACGTTGGTGCCGGACGGAGCCATGCTGGGCACCAGGTGCGCCACCACAGGGTCAGTCACTGCCGAATACACCACAGGAATGGTCTTGGTAGCCGAGACCACAGCCTGAGCCGAAGGAGTGGAGATAGCCACAATCACGTCAGCCTTGTCGCCAACGAACTTGCGCGCGATCTGGGCTGCAATCGCAGGGTTGCCCTGCGCGGTCTGAAACTGCCATTTGAAGCCCGAAGCTTCGTTGTAACCGGCATCGGTCAGTGCTTTGTGTACCCCATCCTTAATGGCGTCCAAGGCCGGATGTTCCACAATCGACGATACCGATACAGATTGCGCATGAACTGCAGCGCCCGACATCAATCCCACACAAGCCAAAGCGGCCGCCACCTGATGCACCGATCTGATCAGTTTCATCCAATACTCCTTAGATGCAAAAAAACGAAAATTTTAGGTGTTAAGTCTAACGCGAACAGCAGGACTTTGACCCTTCAGGTAATCCCTGCCCCGCCACTTTACTGGTCCTGCATCTGACGGCGGAACGACAGCAGCTCCCTGGCCCAACGTGTAGCCGGCAAACCATAATCGGCCTGCACCTGCTCGGCCCGACTCAGCAGCTCTCCGGCCGTCATCTCCAGCGTGCAGCCCTTGAAAGCCAGAACCACCTGATTGCCCTCGTCCATTTCGGGCAAGAGCAATACTTTGCCATTAAAGGCCTCACGAATGTTGTCAATATTATGTTTGAAGCTGGGATGGGCGCCAAAAAGATTGACGGTCATGATGCCTTCATCATCCAGAACCGCTCGGCAGTCCTGGTAGAACTCCAGGCTGTCACGCACCGGGCCCTCGGCCTGGGCATCATACAAGTCCACCATCAAGGCGCGATACTGGCTGTGCTGATCGCTGTCTTGCACCCAAACGCCGGCATCAGCCTGATCAATCAGGGAGCGCGGGCTGCGCGGCAGACGAAAAAAGGCATTGCACATGCCAATGACCGACGGGTTCCACTCTACCGTCTGCACCTGGCTGCTGGTCTGCTTCAAACAGAAGCGCAGCAAGGAACCCGCCCCCAGACCCAGAATAGCCAGCTTGTGCTCAGGTTTAGGATCCTCCATGAACAGCAGCCAGGCCATCATTTGCTGTGTGTAGGCCAAGACCAATTCAGCGGGCTTGCGAATACGCATGGCACCTTGAATCCACTCCGTTCCAAAGTGCAGATAACGGATCCCTTCGCTTTCCGACAACGTAGGACTATCGTCCCCCTGCTCACCAGCCATGAAAATCTTCCTTGCAAATCAGTCAGGCACCCCGGTTCAAACAGGTGCCAAGCGGCACCCCATCCAATCCTGAACCCGGATATCACCTGAAGACAGAGAAAACAGCGCCGGAAGGCGGCATTGCGCCACTTCCGGCGTTTTTTAGCAAGGCGCCATCATAACAGCGATCACTTGGTGAGAACGGCTCACTGACGTTCGATAATCATGGTCACTCCCTCGCTACCGCCATGACACATGGTCACCAGAGCATACCGGCCCTGGATGCGCTGCAACTCGTGCAAAGCCTTGACCACCAGTGCAGCCCCTGTCGCCCCCAAGGGATGGCCCATACTGATACTGCCGCCATTCGGGTTGACACGCTCCGGATCAAAATCCAGTTCCCGGGCAACGGCGCACACCTGCGCCGCAAACGCTTCATTGGACTCGATCACGTCAATATCAGCGACCGTCAGTCCTGCTCGCTTGAGCGCCAGGCGAGTCGACGGCACAGGCCCCATGCCCGCAAATTGTGGATCCACGCCCGCATGCGCCCATGAGCGCAGCTTGCCCATGGGCTTCAAACCCTGACGGTGTGCCTGCCCCTCTTCCATCATCAGCACCACTGCCGCCCCATCGGCCAAGCCCAGGATATTACCGGCCGTCACCGTTCCCCCGTCGCTCTGGAAAATAGGCTTCAAGTCGGCCTGCTGCTCCAGACTGCCATCCTGCCGAACACGCTCATCCTGCTCGAAGACGCTCCCATCGTGGGCCACCATAGTGACGATCTGCTCTTTAAAGTAGCCGTTTTCAATGGCACGAACCGCTCGACGGTGCGACTCCAGGGCCAGTTGATCCTGTTCACAACGAGACACACCGTACCTTCTGGCGACATTCTCCCCCGTCACCCCCACATGCTCCCCAGTCAAAGGGCTGATGAAAATTTCCGACAAAACATCGACCAAGGCCACATTGCCCATGCGGCTGCCCCAGCGCTGGCTTGTCGCCATATACGGCATTCGACTGGTGCTTTCCACACCGCCAGCCAAGGCCACGCTGGCCTCACCCAATGCAATCGCTTGCGCTGCCGAAATAATGGCCTGCAAGCCTGATGTACACAAACGGTTCACGCTCATGGCAACCGCCTCATGAGCCACTCCCGCTTTCATGGAGGCCGCCCGCGCCAAATAGATATCCTGGGGCTCAGTCAGCACCACCTGCCCCATCACCACCTGCTCCACTGCCAAGGCAGATACTCCGCTTCTGCCCAACACTTCTTGCATGACCGCAGCCCCCATCTCAACAGGTGGGACACTCCGTAAGGCGCCGCCGAAGTTGCCAAAAGCGGTACGACACGCCTGCACCAGGACGACTTCTTGCATACGAATCTCCTTTTAATCTGAGCAGAGAAAACAAGCGCTTCATGCCTAGCGACGAAAGCCACGCTTTATTTTTATAACAATTCGATGCTTTTGGCCGGATGCTTACGAGTCGCAACAAAAACAAATAATCAAGACCGCGTTTTCATAAGACTTACTTGTATATGCCGGGAAAAAAAACCGGAAGTGGTTTGACACCACTTCCGGCTTTCTTGCCCTCTAAACAAACGTTAGAGACGGCCTATCCGCAAGGCTCAAGGGCGCTCAAAAATAGCCGCAATCCCCTGCCCGCCACCAATACACATAGTGACCAGCGCGTAACGTCCTTGAACGCGCTGCAATTCATGCAAAGCCTTGACGGTAATGGCCGCGCCGGTCGCCCCGATGGGATGGCCCAGGCTGATGCCGCTACCGTTGGGGTTCACACGTGCCGGGTCCAGACCCAGTTCACGCACGACCGCGCAAGCCTGAGCGGCAAAAGCCTCATTGGACTCGATCACATCCAGATCCGACACGCTCAAACCAGCACGCTCCAACGCCAGACGGCTGGCCGGCACAGGACCAATACCCATAATGCTCGGGTCCACACCGGCATGTCCCCAGGACACCAGCTTGGCCAACGGCTTCAGACCCCGTTGACGCGCCTCTTCCGCGCACATCAGCAAGACTGCAGCAGCACCGTCATTCAGGCCAGAGGCGTTGCCCGCCGTCACGCTGCCACCTTCGGGTAGGAACACAGGTTTCAGGCCAGTAAAGTTCTCCATCGTGGCATCCAGACGGACGTGCTCGTCCTGATTAAACACGATCTCGCCCTTACGGCTTTTCTGGATGATGGGCACGATCTGCTCTTTAAAGTAGCCTTGCTCAATCGCACGACGGGCGCGCTGGTGCGATTCCAGTGCCAGCTCGTCCTGGTCGGCACGGGTCACGCCATATTGGCGCGCCACGTTTTCGGCTGTAATGCCCATATGAACACGATCGAAAGGATCAGTCAGCGCGCCAGTCATCATATCCATCATGACCGAGTCCCCCATGCGGGCACCCCAGCGATGAGCGCTGGACATATAAGGCGCACGGCTCATGCTTTCTGCGCCGCCCGCCAAAGCCACCTTGGCATCACCGACCAGAATGCCCTGCGCGGCCGACACAATGGCTTGCAGACCAGAACCGCACAAACGGTTCACGTTCATGGCCGGTGTTCCGTGCCCCACGCCCGCCTGCACCGAAGCCACACGCGACAAGTACATGTCGCGTGGCTCGGTTTGAATAACCTGCCCCATCACTACATGCTGAACGTCTGCCGCCGATACGCCACTTCTGTCCAGTACCGCGCGCAATACCGTGGCTCCCATTTCGATTGGCGACACATTCTTCAGTCCACCACCAAAATCACCAATCGCGGTACGGCATGCCTGGACTACAACCACTTCTTTCATATGAATCTCCCTCAATCCCAGTGGGATATGATGACCAGCATAAAAAAGCCAAGCTGACAAAAACGTCCACTCGAATATACACGGCTGCCATGGAAAACCATAAAGCAGACACAAAGACCGTAATTCGCAGTATGGTTTGATACCTTACCCACAAGACACGTTCTTGATAACCCTTTTATAGGATCCCCCCTCATGTACGAGCGTATCCTGGTATGCACCGACGGCTCAGAACTGTCCGCCCACGCTGTCACCCATGCCCTGAACCTGGCCAAGACCAGCGGCGCCAAATTGCTGGCCCTGCGCGTCATTCCGCGCTATCGCCAAAGCTACCTGGAGGGCGGCCCCATTATTGATCAGAAGCTCGACAGCCGTATCGAAGCCTCCTGGGTAGAACACGCGCAATCCGAATTGGCTGCCGTCAAGCAAGCTGGGAAAGACATTGGCGTTTCGGTCAAGGGCCTGGTGGTGAAATCGGAACTGGTAGCCGATGCCATTATTTCTACCGCTGAAAAACAGAAAGCTGACCTGATCGTCATGTCCTCGCATGGCCGCAAGGGCTACAAGCGCCTGCTTTTGGGCAGCGAAACACAGCACGTCCTGACCTACTCGGAAATCCCCGTACTGGTGATCCGCAAGAAAGCCAAGAAAAAATAAAACGTGGCCAGGCATCAAAACGCAAACTTCGGTTTGCGTTTTTTATTCTCGGGAGCTCCACATGACTATCAGCACACAGGAAAAACGTCGCCGTTTTCGAGCTTTGCATGAAAGCGGCCTACTGATTTTGCCCAACCCTTGGGATATAGGCGGGGCCAAGCGCCTTGAACGGCTGGGTGCCCAGGCGATTGCCAGCAGCAGCGCTGCGTTTGCCTGGTCAAACGGGCTGGAAGATTTTGAGGTGGGCCGGGATGCGCTACTGGCGCATTTACGAGAACTGGCCGCCAGCACGGATTTGCCACTGAATGCCGACTTTGAAAACGGCTTTGCCGACAAGCCGGAACAGGTCGCCGAAAACGTCCGCCTGGCTATTGACACCGGCATTGCAGGCTTGTCCATTGAGGATCGCCATGGGGACAAGCTGTACGAACTGGAGCTGGCCGTGGCCCGCATACAGGCTGCCAAACAAGCGATTCTCGACAGTGGCGAGGACGTGCTGTTAATAGGACGCAGCGAAGGCATGCTGATTGACGCACTGAACCTGGAACAAACCATCGCCCGGCTGCAAGCCTTTGCCCAGGCCGGTGCCGATGTGGTTTACGCCCCCGGCGTGCGTGAACTGGACGATATTGCCCACCTTGTCCAGGCTCTGGCACCTACGCCCGTGAATGTGCTGCTGATTCATCCGGGACTGAACGTACCTGATTTGGCCGCCATTGGCGTGCGCCGTGTCAGCACAGGCTCACAACTGGCGCTGGCCACCTGGAACCGCTTTGAAGAGGCCAGCCTGCAGCTGCTGGAGCAAGGACATCTGCCCCCGACCCAAGCCCATCGCCGCTGGTCTTGATGCAAAACGAACAGGCATAAAAAAAGCGCAAGCAACATGGCTTGCGCTTTTTACACCTACAGTCAGAACTTAGTTGTCCTGAGCCTGGTCGCTGGACGCGTCCACTTTGGCTTCCTGATCGGTTTCCACAACAGCTTTCTTGGGAGCCACCCAATTCAGGGGCTCAACCTCAAAGACTTGTTTACGACGTACTGGTTTCGATTTGCTCACGAATAACTCCTGCTCAATATCGCCAGGGGGCACTGCCCTTAGCGCCCCGATTTCTTTATTATATCAATGATTAGACCACAAATCAATTTCCTCCATAATATGCAGACATTATGGGAGCAAATTAAGCGACGTTAGAACAAAATAAAGAAAATCTGAAACGGCGTTTTTCATAGACAATTCAGATCCCAATAACCAATCCAAATCTTTCACCCGCCCGACGAATTCAAGCCCCCTTTTAAAACTGACTTTTTACAAGTTTCAGCACAACAATAAAGAGACAATGGCATGCACGATTTCCGCCCTACCGACAATCTGGATCGTTCATTGCGCTGCTTTCTGCGTATCGCTCAACTGGGCTCTGTCAGCAAAGCAGCGGATGACTTGGGACAAAGCCAATCCAGCCTGAGCAAACAATTAAGCGCGCTGGAACACACTCTGGGCCAGACCCTATTTACGCGTACCGGCCGTGGGGTCAGCCTGAATGACGCTGGCGAACTGCTACGCCAGTCCATAGAGCCCGCTTATAGCCGCATTGACAGTGCCATCCGTGCTGTACGTCAGGATCACGGCGTCAATTCAGGCACGGTAAGGCTCGCCACCGTACACACCTTGAGCTACTACTTCATGTCCGATGTAGCCGCCTCTTTCATGGGCTCTCATCCCGGCGTGAATTTGTCCTTGCTAGGACGCAGCTCGCCCGAGGTGGTCGCATTGGTGGAAAGTGGCAAGGCCGATGTGGGTTTTGTGTACGACTCGGCGGTCGACTGTGGCGGGCTGGTCTCGCACACTTTGTTTGATGACCAAATGTGCCGCATCTCCGCGCGACAGGAGCTTGCTCCCGACGCTGACTTGAGCCACCAGGCCTTGCGCCTGATCGGCTTTCCGCCCCACTACGCCCTGCGCCGCATGATTCACAGCAGCGGCCTGCATCCGGAATTTGTGGCGGAAGTTGAAACCATAGATGCCATGTTACGGCTGGTGGCTTCAGGATTGGGGGACTGTATCTTGCCCAGCCGTATCCCCGACAGCTTGTTGCAGGAGCACAATCTGTATAAGTACCCGATCGAGCAACCTGCCCTGCAACGCCGGGTTGTGGCGATCTTGCGGGCAGACCGGGATCCTCAAGCCCTGACTTCGCGGCTGCTGGAATGTGCTTTACACACGGCTCAAAGCCTGTAGCGAAACGCTGCAACAAGAACGTGTCACAAGCGTTCGTCGCAAATAAGCGGCCCATAAAAAACGGGCCTGATGAAAGACACTTCACGTCTGGAAATTTTCCAGAACCCTGAAGCTCCATCACCAGGCCGCTTGCTTTCCTGCTCTATCCCAAGGCCGACTCCCTGCCCCGGCCTTGGATAGCAAACTGCTTTACTGTGCCACGCAGTCCACGTAGTAACGCTTCTGACCGGAGGCATCCACCTCTTCCACAAAACCGTGGATATCCGTACCAAAGCCAGGACACTGGCGATGCAGTTCACGCGAGAACTTCAGGAAATCCACAATCGTCTTGTTAAAGGCTTCGCCAGGAATCAAGAGCGGAATACCGGGAGGGTAAGGCGTGATCAGATTGGTCGTCACGCGACCTTCCAGTTGGTCAATCTCCACCCGTTCCGTACGACGCTGCGCAATGCAGGCAAAAGCATCAGCCGGACGCATGACAGGCACCACATCCGACAGGTACATATCGGTCATCAGGCGGGCAATGTCGTGCTTGGCGTACAGCTGGTGCACGTGCTGGCACAAATCCCGCAAGCCCATTTCCTCGTAGCAAGGATACTGACGCGCAAACTGCGGCAGAACACGCCAGACGGGCAGGTTGCGGTCGTAATCGTCCTTGAACTGCTGCAGCGCCGTCACCAGGGAGTTCCAGCGGCCTTTGGTAATGCCGATAGTAAACATGATGAAGAAGCTGTACAGACCAATCTTCTCCACAATCACGCCACGCTGCGCCAGGAACTTGGTCACGATGGAAGCCGGAATCCCGGTTTCACCAAACGTGCCCTTCAGATCCAGACCGGGAGTGACAATGGTCGCCTTGATCGGATCCAGCATATTGAAACCATCCGCCAGCGGGCCAAAGCCGTGCCACTCGCTGTGTTCAACATCGTCCGTAATAATCCAGTCTTCCGGCTTGCCCACACCGTCTTCTGCCAGGGTGGGCGGGCCCCAGACCTTGAACCACCAGTCGTCCTCGTCAAACTGCGACTCGACCTTGCGCATGGCGCGGCGAAAGTCCAGCGCTTCAATAATGCTTTCTTCAACCAGCACACGGCCACCGGGTGGCTCCATCATGGCAGCGGCCACATCGCAGGACGCGATAATCGCGTACTGCGGGCTGGTACTGGTGTGCATCAGATAGGCTTCATTGAACAAATGACGGTCCAGGCTGCGTGTTACCGAGTCCTGCGCCAGCACGTGGCTGGCCTGGCTCAAGCCAGCCAGCAGCTTGTGCGTGGACTGGGTGGAGAACACCATGGTTTCTTGTGGACGCGGACGGTTCTTGCCCATGGCATGGAACTGACCGTAGAACGGGTGGAAAGCGGCGTGCGGAATCCAGGCCTCGTCAAAATGCAGCACTTCCACATACCCGTCCACGGCGTTCTTGATCACCTGGGTGTCGTAAATAATGCCGTCATAAGTGGACTGAGTCAGCGTCAGCACGCGTGGCTTGACCGTATCGGCGTCCAGATGCGAGAGCAAGGGGTGCTTGCGGATCTTCTCACGAATGGTTTCGACATCAAATTCGCTGCGTGCAATCGGGCCAATAATCCCGAAGTGGTTGCGCGTAGGACGCAGGAACACGGGAATGGCACCGGTCATCACGATGCTGTGCAGGATGGATTTGTGGCAGTTGCGATCCACGACCACCACATCGCCCGGAGCCACAGCGTGATGCCAGACAATCTTGTTGCTGGTGCTGGTGCCGTTGGTCACGAAAAAGCAGTGGTCAGCATTGAAAATACGCGCAGCATTGCGTTCGCTGGCGCCAATGGCCCCGTTGTGATCCAGTAGCTGGCCCAGCTCTTCGACGGCATTACACACGTCGGCACGCAGCATGTTCTCACCAAAGAACTGGTGGAAGATCTGCCCGACCGGGCTTTTCAGAAAGGCTACGCCGCCGGAGTGGCCCGGACAGTGCCAGGAATATGAACCGTCCTCGGCGTAATCGAGCAAGGCTTTCAAAAACGGTGGCTTGACGCCTTCCACGTAGCTGCGCGCTTCACGCACGATGTGACGCGCCACGAACTCGGGCGTGTCCTCGAACATGTGAATGACGCCTTGCAGCTCGCGCAAGATATCGTTTGGCATATGACGAGCCGTTTTGGTCTCGCCATACACATAAATAGGTACATCGGTATTGCGACGACGCACAGCCCGAATAAAGGCACGCAGATTCACCAGCGCCGGGGCACTGTCTCCATCTTGCGTGAACTCCTCATCATCGATGGACAAAATAAACGCGCTGGCACGACTTTGCTGCTGGGCAAATTGACTCAGATCGCCATAACTGGTGGTTCCCAACACCTCGAAGCCTTCGGCCTCGATCGCATCTGCTAATACACGAATGCTCAGACCAGACGCATTTTCAGAACGAAAATCCTCATCGATGATCACAATGGGGAATTGATATTGCATGCCATGTCCTTAATACAAGGGAGTGCCGCAGGGGCGGCAAAAAAAGGGAGGGACGTCAGTCGCTTTTGCGCAGCAGATCGTACCGTGTTTCACGTCCCGTCATGTGACACTTGCTTTTCCCTACGTCCTTGGGCATAATTCTACATGTCCCAGGACAAAACAAAAGGCGTGGTGACAGATTGGCTATGTGACGGACTGCAAATCCGTTCAGGTTGGTTCGATTCCAGCACACGCCTCCATCTTGCTTGCATTCAAGACAGACAAAACTGGCTTTCTTTCCGGTTTTGATCACACAGAAAAAGTCGCCATTACGGCGATTTTTTTATTCCCTTTTCCTGCATATCAAATCCTTGTACTACGCGCTGTGGCCAAGCCCTTTCATCGGTTTTGGCCCACCGTTCCAACTTGGCCTGCAATTTAACACAAGCAGGCACGTGATCTGCGCAAAAAACCCTCTTTTTCGTGCCCTAAAAACATCAATCTGCCCCAAGCGCGCTTTGGGTCTTGCCGCCTGACTTTGCGGCTGTTACATGCAGATGGTTTGAGGACAAATTTATTGTCTGAAAATGTCTGTTTTTCACTACGACCTAGAACAAAGCCCCGGCTCATCGGCCATTTTCATCCTGTCGGTGGCGCTGGCTTTAAAACCAGTCCCTGGCTAGCGCTGATATGATGGCGACATTCGCGCACGCTAAGCGCCATCCTGCCCGTTTCCAACACGCTGATGGCCGCCTCTGCACTACTTTTATCGACAAAGCCCTGTACAAGCGGCTTTCTCTGATTTACCGAGATTGTCTGACACCATGAAACTCACCACCTGGAACGTGAACTCTCTGAACGTCCGTCTTCCCCAAGTTCTGGACTGGCTCAAGGCCAACCCCGTAGACGTACTGTGTCTGCAAGAGCTCAAACTGCCCGACGAGCGTTTTCCCTTGGAGGCTTTTCAGGAAATGGGTTATCACGCTCACTGGGCGGGTCAGAAAACCTATAACGGCGTGGCCCTGATTTCGCGTGAGCCTGGTGCGGATGTGCAACGCAATCTACCCAACTACGAAGACCCACAGCAGCGTTTGCTGGCCGCCACTTACCCCTCGCCTGACGGCCCGGTGCGTGTGATCTGTGCCTACTGCCCCAACGGGCAATCGCTGGAAAGCGAAAAGTACACCTACAAGCTGGAATGGTTTGCTGCCTTGCACGACTGGCTGGAAAAAGAATTGCAGCAGTATCCCCGTCTGGCCATTCTGGGCGACTATAATATTGCCCCAGCCGACCAGGACGTTTACGACCCGGTCAAGTGGGGAGTCGATGTTCTGGTATCTCCGCCCGAGCGCGTCGCGTTCGAGCGTTTGCTGGCACTGGGCCTGCACGATGCCTACCGCCTGTTTGAGCAAAGCGGCAGCCCCTTTACCTGGTGGGACTATCGTCGTTTTGCCTTCCGCCGCGATGCCGGGCTGCGTATTGACCACGCCCTGCTGTCCGACGCGCTCAAGGCCCGTTGCGCGGCCTGCGATATTGACCGCGAACCGCGCGCCAATGAACAGCCCTCGGATCACGCACCCGTTACCGCTACCTTGTCTTTTAGCTGACACACTCATTTCATTATGCAAATTCAAAGCCAAATCATCGAGCAGACTGACTCGGCCTATGTGCTTGAGATCACCTTGGAAGAGGAGCACAAGGTCTGGGCCTATCTGGCCATCAGCGAGCCTGATCTGGATGCGGTCGCCCATATTGTTCCGCCCGAGCAATTCGAAGCCGGTGGCGATGTGCACGTGATGGCCATTGCCCAGCCCGAAGATGCCCCGCAGGAAGTGGAGGACGTTCTGTTCTCCATGAACCCCAATGACACGGTGGTCTTTCTGTGCGCGGACCAGGCCAGCGTCATGGCCGTCTTGAATGAGTTTGGGCAAAACGACCCAAGCAGCAATTAATTCTTTTATAAAAATCTACTTCTAGAGTCTGCTCTCCATGTCCACGAGCTATCCTGGCACCGTTTTTATGGTTGTCGCCCCCAGCGGGGCGGGCAAATCCAGTCTGGTCAACGCCCTCCTGGCCAACGATTCCAACATCATGCTGTCCATCTCGGCCACCACACGCGCCCCCCGTCCCGGCGAGAGCGACGGCGAGCACTACTTCTTTGTGGACAAGGCCCGTTTTGAAAAAATGGTCGCAGAAAACGCGATGCTGGAATGGGCCAAGGTACATGACAACTACTACGGCACGCCCCGCGAACCCATTCAGAAAGCACTGAACGCAGGCCGCGATGTGCTGCTGGAAATCGACTGGCAAGGCGCCCGTCTGGCCCGCGAACATTTCCCCGAAGCCGTAGGCATTTTCATTCTGCCGCCCTCCTTGCCCACCTTGCAGGCGCGTTTGCGCAAACGCGGACAGGACAGCGAAGAGATCATTGCCCGCCGCGTCGAGGCTGCCGAGCACGAAATCGCCCATGTTCATGACTGTCAATATGCTATTATCAATGAGGATTTTGATACGGCATTACAGCAGCTATTGAGTATTGTGCAGGCCAGTCGTTTGCGCACTGCCACTCAGTCAGTACGGCATCGCCAACTCTTTCAACAATTAGGCGCAGATGCCCTGCTGAATCAGGGCTGATCTCCTTCTTATTTCTTTTTGATAACAGGTCTACTATGGCTCGCATCACTATCGAGGACTGCCTGGAGCAGGTCCCCAATCGCTTTAAGCTCACCTTGGCAGCCGCCTACCGTGCGCGCGAACTGGCTCAAGGCCACGAACCACGCCTGGAAAGCAAGAACAAGCCTACGGTTACCGCCCTGCGAGAAATCGCCTCCGGCGCGACCGGTCTGGAAATGCTGCGCAAAGTTCCTACCTGATAGGCACAAGCGGAGCACGGTATGGCATTTTCAGGTTTACGAGGCGCATCGTCTGGGCTGTTGGCCGTCCTTAAAAAAGGTTCACGGCTAGGTCGTCGCAAGCCTAAGGAAAAGAACGTCCCGGCGCTGGCACAAGCCGCTCAGGAAAGTGCCAACCCACCTATTGCCTCGCTGGCTCCGCTCACCAAGATCATCTCGCAGTACCTGGACCCGAAAGATGTAGAACGGGTACGGGAGGCCTATCGTTTCTCCGATCAGGCCCACCTGGGGCAGTTTCGCGCCAGTGGCGAACCCTATATCTCGCACCCCATTGCCGTCACGGAAATCTGTGCGGGCTGGAAGCTGGATACCGATGCCTTGATGTCGGCCCTGCTGCATGACGTGATCGAAGATCAGGACGTCACCAAACAGGAACTGGCTGAAAAATTCGGTACCGATGTGGCCGAGATTGTGGATGGTTTGTCCAAGCTGGAGCGCCTGGAATTTGCCACCAAGACGCAGCAACAGGCCGACAGCTTTCGCAAGATGCTGCTGGCCATGTCGCGTGACGTGCGCGTCATCCTGATCAAGCTGGCTGACCGCTTGCACAATATGCGCACGCTGGACGCCGTTAAGCCGGAAAAGCGCCGCCGCGTGGCCCAGGAAACCCTGGATATTTACGCGCCGATTGCACATCGCCTGGGTTTGAACGCCCTGTTCCGCGAGCTTCAGGACCGCTGCTTCAAGGCCATCTACCCCAATCGCTACAAGGTACTGCACAAGGCCTTGCTGGCGGCTCGTGGCAACCGCCGTGAAGTGCTGGGCAAGATCACCGAAGCCGTCAAGATCGCCCTGCCTGCTGCCGGGATTGATGCTGAAATCTCCGGCCGCGAAAAGTCGCTCTACAGCATTTTCTGCAAGATGGTCGAGCAGAAGAAGTCCTTCTCGGACGTACTGGATATTTACGGCTTTCGCATCATTGTGCACACCCTGCCCGAATGCTATTTGTCCTTAGGTACGCTGCACCAGCTGTATCGCCCCGTACCGGGCAAATTCAAGGACTATATTGCCATCCCTAAAGTGAATGGCTACCAGTCCCTGCACACCACCTTGATTGGCCCCTACGGCACCCCCGTCGAGTTCCAGTTCCGCACCCGCGAAATGGACCACGTGGCCGAAGAAGGCGTGGCCTCTCATTGGCTGTACAAAGAAGACGACGTCACCCTGAACGACCTGCAAAAGCGCACACACCGCTGGTTGCAATCCCTGCTGGATATTCAAAGCCAGACGGGTGACTCCACAGAATTCCTGGAGCATGTCAAAGTTGACCTGTTCCCCGATGCGGTTTACGTCCATACGCCCAAAGGCAAGATTATTTCTCTGCCACGTGGTGCGACTCCGGTGGACTTTGCCTACAGCATCCATACCGACATCGGCAATCACGCTGTTGCCTCCAAGATCAATGGCGAGTTTGCCCCGCTGCGCACCGAGCTGAAAAGCGGTGACTCGGTGGAGATCATTACCTCCCCTGCCGCCCGCCCAAGCGCGCAGTGGCTGAACTATGTCCGTTCCGGCCGTGCCCGTTCGGAAATCCGTCACTACCTGCGCACCGTTAAATACGAAGAGTCCGTGGCCTTTGGCCGCCGCCTGCTGGATCAAGCCTTTGATCAGTTGGGCCTGCCACATGCAACGGACCAGGATCCAAACTGGGACAAGCTAGCCAAAGGCTCGGGTGCGGCTTCCCGCGAAGAAATTCTAGCCGATATCGGCTTGGGCAAACGCCTGGCAGCTGTTGTAGCCCGCCGTTTTGCTCCAGAAAACCCCCTGCTGGAAACCACTGCAGCCGAATTTGACGAGATCAATGCCAACACCTCGGCACCGATTCTGATTCACGGTAACGAAGGTCAGGCTGTACAGCTAGCACCGTGCTGTGGCCCCCTGCCCGGTGACGCCATTATTGGTGGTATTCGTCTGGGTCACGGTTTGGTCGTTCATATGGCTGAGTGTGCGGTGGCACAACGCGCCCAGGCCAAAGAGCCTGAGCGTTGGGTTCCTGTCATGTGGGACAGCAATACCGCCCGCCACCTGTCCACCCGTCTGGATGTGACTGCGATCAACGAGCGCGGTGTTCTGGGCCGTCTGGCCGCTGAAATTACCGATGCCGACTCCAACATCCTGCATATCTCCATGCCGGACGAATCGGCTGCGACCTCGGTGCTGCACTTGACCGTTCAGGTTGATAGCCGTACCCACTTGGCGCGCGTGATTCGCTCTATCCGTCACGTACCGCAGGTTCAGAAGATTGTCCGTGTGAAGGGCTAAGTCCATCACGGACAAAGCCTCAGCCATGAAAAATGCCTGCTCTACAGCAGGCGTTTTTTTAGACCTCATTCGTGCTCACTGCGCCCTATGCCGGGGTCTCGCATACAAGCTGTAATAGCCCCCCACCCGGCTCATGACACCGGATCTCACAGAAGCAGGAACAGGGAGACAAGCGACTTACACACCCACGTAAGCCACGCACAGGCCGTAGGCCAGCACGCCAGTCAATGTTGACCCCGCGATGCCACCTGGCCAGCGACGGCCCAGCAGCACCCCTGCCAGACCCGCCAGCAAAGGCGGCAAGTCCAGAGACATATGCTCAGGGCGCAACAAGGAGATCAGGGACACGACCAGCAAGGACACCACACCTGCCGGGCCAATGGCCCCAAACAGGCGTGGCCAGATCGAAACGCGGCTGGGGTCCGCCTTGCCCTGTCGTCCACCCAAACGCAAAGGCAGGTAACGAATCAAAAATGTGCCTACACCCGCCAGCACAATCATGAGCAGAAAACTCCAATCCATCTCTACTCCTTAAGCGCGGCGCAAGGCCATCAAACCACCGGCTAGCATGCCGACAATAATCGCCAGATATGATGGCAAGAAAGCCATGGCCAGCACAGCCCCTACCGCGGCAGCCACCAACACCGGCAAAGGTGCAGATTGGCGGATTTCCAGCAGCAAGGCAAAGAACAAGGCGGGCAAGACAAAGCCCAGCGTCTTTTCCAGCACGGGGGATTGACCCAGCAAATCACTGGCGAAGAAGGCCCCTACGGCAGTGCCCAGCACCCATGACAGGTAAGAACCCAGCTGCAGGCCGCAGTACCAGGACTCCTGCTCCTGGGCCGGTTGGCGGGCTACTCCGGCTGCGGAAGCGGCAAAGACCTCATCGGTCAGGCCAGGAGCCATGAACAGACTGGAGACAGTTCTGGGAGCGGTAAAAAAGCCCATCAAGGTTGGGCCATAGAACACGTGGCGCAGGTTCATGAGCAGCACAATACCCAAAATGCTGGGATAGGCGGCACCTGCAACCAGCAGACTGATCAAAATGAACTGACTGGCTCCCGCGTACACAATCAGGGACACCATGACTGCCAGCCAGGGCGACAAGCCTGCGTGCACAGCTGTCAAGCCAAAGGAAATCGCGACGGGGACATAGCCCAGGGCGATAGAGGCGCTGTCTCGCAAGCCCCGTCGATATGCCGAACCGATGATCATGAAAAACCTTGCAGGGCCTGCCTAGGCCTGGAATGCACCAATAAAGATAGCGGGGTCCACCCGTGCGTTATTCAGACTGACGTTCCAGTGCAAATGAGGGCCAGTCGCACGGCCCGTTGCGCCGGAACGCGCCACCACATCGCCCCTACTGACACGATCTCCCACGCGCACATCAAAAGCCGACAAGTGACAGAACATGGTGATCAGGCCCTGACCATGATCCACAAATACGGTTTTACCGTTAAAGAAGTAATCCGCCACGATGGTGACAATCCCGTCAGCAGGCACTTTGACCGCCGTGCCGGTAGGTGCAGCGAAATCCAAACCCGAATGCGGGTTACGCTCTTCACCATTGAAAAAACGACGTAGACCAAACGGACTGGTCAGGCGACCCGGTACCGGCTTTTCAAAGACCACATTGCTGGGGCCTTCTGTGCGGAAGCTGGCATATGCCTGCATCTGCTCCTCGTATTCGCGCTCAAAACGGGCCTGCTGTTGCGGGTCCGGATTCACATGTGACTTGTTTTTCAGGGTGATGCGCTGCTCGCGGTAACGCTTGCTGCCAACTTGAAACGCCACGCCCGACTGTCCTTGCACCGAAAGGCTATGCGGGCCTGGCTGAGTTTTCAGATCCAGTCCGACAATCGCTTTCCAGCGCTGATCAGCATCCTGAATCACCAGCACACGGTTGCCATTGAAGTGCACCACAGGCGCTGAGCCACCCGCCCCCAGGTCCAGCACCGCCACCCCGCCCGGCACAGGGCGATGCAAGGTGCGCTCGATAAAGGTGCCCTGCTCAGGCGCAGCATAGGCCAAGTACGGTGCCGTCAGGCCCCAAACAGTTGCGGCGCCTAAAAGGCGCCGCCGTACCAGGGAAATATCAGTGTGATTCATCAGAATGCTCTTTGAAAAACACCCCTGGAGCCTGCTGGCTCCAGGGTTACGGGCTCTGATTCAAGCCGCTTTATTCATTTTCGCCTGTGGAGGTCAACTCTTTCTCTGCTTCTGGCAGAATCTGAACCTTCTCTTCCACACGCATGGCTTGCAGAACGGCCTGGGTCTCGGTGCGGGCCATGGCTTGGGTCAACTGTGCTGTCAGCATGTCCAGACCAGGGTTGCCGGACTTGCCGGGCTCATGGCTCAGAATCTGCACCACGGTGTAGCCCTGGGGCTGGCGATCACCCACATAGGCAGGCAACTTGTCCACGGGGTTGGCCAGAACCTTGTTCAGCAAGGCTTCGTCCATCTCGGGGAATTCCGCACGGCTCACGGCAAACTGGGCCGAGAAGTCCTCAGGCTCGGTACCGGCTTGCAGCTGCTTCAAGTAGTCCTCACCGGCTTGAACCGCCAAGGCAGCCGCTTTTTCACGGCGCAGGTTTTCCTCAGCGATAGTGCGTACTTTATCCAGTGCAGGCACATGAGCCTCGGTAACGTCGGTTACGCGCAGGGCAATCAAGGTATCAGGCGACACTTCTACAACGCCTGCATTCTTGCGCGAAGCCAGAGTTTCGGCATTGAACAAGGCTTGGCGAACACGGCTGTCATCCAGCACGGCTGCATCAGGGCTCTTGGCGGCGGCCAGATCACCTTCAACTTGCGAAGCAGGAATCAAACCTTGTCGGCTGATGCCTTCAGCCTGCTTCAGAGTCAGACCCAAGGCATTGGCGGCGGCTTCCAGATTGTCTTCGTTGTCGTAAACCAGATTGGTCAGCTTGCTGGCCATATCGGCAAAGCGCTCGGAAGCCAGCTGCTTGCGCACTTCGTCCTGCACCTTGCTGCGGGCTTGCTCAAAGGACTCGCCTTGCTCGGGCTGAACTTCGTTGCTCTTGAAAATATGGAAACCGTTGGGGCCTTCGATCACACCCGATACATCACCTTTTTTCAAAGCAAATACAGCGCTTTCCAGCACGGACGGCCAGGAGCCTTTGCTGATCCAGCCCAGCTCGCCACCTTCACGGGCGCTACCCTCGTCCTGGGAGTTGGCACGGGCCAGGTCGGCAAAGCCTTCTTTATTGGCCTGAGCTTTTTCAGCCAGTTCGCGAGCCTTGGTCTGGGCCGCTTCACGTTCGGTATCGGAGGCACCGGCAGGCAATGTCACCAGAATGTGGCTGATGTTCACACGGCCAGCCTGCACGTAACGAGCCTTGTTTTGCTCGTAGTATTGCTTGAGCTGATCGTCGGTAGGTGTCGCCAGATCTTTGGAGGCCGCCGCTTCATTCAGCAGCAGGTATTCCACTTTGACTTGCTGGGGCAGTTCCAGCGATTGCTTGTTGGCGTCATACCAGGCCTGCAGATCGGCATCGCTGATCTGAACCTTGGATTCGAAATCACGGGTCAGGAAGCTGCGTGTGCGTACACCGCGCTCTTCGGTCAGGGCGATTTCCAGCTTGTTCATCACGCTGGGCAGCATGGAGGAGCTGGCAGCCACGGGACCGAGCACGCGTTGCAAGGCCATCTGGCCGCGCTGGCTTTGCTCGAAGTCACGGGTATTGATGCCGGCCGAAGCCAGGACCTGGCTGTAAAGGGCGGGCGAGAAAGAACCGTTTTCCTGAAATTCCGGCATCGTGGCGATGTAGTCGCGCAGGGCAATGTCGGAAACGTTGAAGCGAGCGGCAGTAGCCACTTCGATTTGTACACGCTGATCAATCAAGGATTCCAGCAATGCACGACGGCTTTCCAGGCTGTCGGCCTGGGCCAGATCAAAACCGGAAGGATTGTTGCGCTGCATATCGTCCAGCTGCATGCGGCGCGCACGATCAAATTCCTGGGACGTAATGGCGCTATCGCCAACTTTGACAATATCGCTATCGCCAGAAACGTAGCTGGAGTAGCCGCTGACGCCAATCAATACAAAAGACGGCAAAATCAGCACTAACAGGACCAGCTGCATGACGCGTTGGTTCTTACGGATAATCTCGAACATTAATCATCACCTACTTTCGCTTGCAGCAGGGCGCTGCGGGTGGCGCATCAGGCCGGTGAGCCGGCTCGGCCTGAAAATATACCGTATATGAAAACCGTACAGTGTACAGCCCCGGTTAAAATAGTACATTGGCTTTTTATCACGCCTCTTGCGAGTCCGCCATGTCTTCAATGAATCATCACTGGCCCTACCCTGCTTTGATCGCCCACCGCGGCGCCGGCAAGATTGCCCCGGAGAACACCCTGGCCGCCATTCGGGTTGGTGCCCAGAACGGTTTTCGCATGATGGAGTACGACGTCAAACTGAGCCGTGATGCGGTTCCTGTGCTGCTGCACGATGACGATCTGGACCGCACGTCCAATGGGCAGGGCATGGCCTCCAGGCTGACTTTGGCCGAGCTCTCTGCCCTGGACTTTGGCGCCTGGCATTCCTCGGCCTACGCCGGCGAGCCCATCCCCACATTAAGTTCGATAGCCGCCTTTACCCTGGCCAATCAGGTTCACAGCAATATCGAAATCAAGCCTACGACCGGGGACGAAGCCGAAACGGGGCGACAGGTTGCTCTGGCGGCCCAGGCGTTGTGGGCACAGGCCAGCTTGCCGCCCCTGCTATCATCCTTTTCCGAAGTGGCCTTGGAAGCGGCACAACAAGCCGTCCCTACCCTGCCCCGCGCCCTGCTGATTGAAGAAGAGGTTCCGGCAGACTGGCCCGAACGTCTGGAGCGCCTGGGCTGCATGGGTCTGAATTTGAACGACCGCTTCGTCACCCAGGCCTTGGTTCAGGAAATTCGGCAAAAAGGCTATACCGTGGCTGTCTGGACCGTGAACGATGCCGAGCGGGTGCGTGAGCTGCTGGATTGGGGATGCAATGGCATCTTCACGGATAAAGTCACCACCATTCGTCCCGACACTCTTTAATTAAACCGCAACACCAGGATTTCTCTTGTTCAGTTACCGTCACGCCTTTCATGCTGGCAATCACGCGGATGTGCTCAAGCACGCGACCTTGCTGCATATCTTTAATTACTACGCTCAAAAAGACAGCGCCTTCAGCATCATCGATACCCACTGCGGTGCCGGTATCTATGATCTGGAGCACGACTGGGCGCAAACCAAGGGCGAGTTCTACGACGGCCTGGACCGGGTCTTGCAGCAAGACGACTACCCGGAGCTGGTGGAACACTATATTGATGCCATTGCCGACCTGAACCCGGACGGCACCGCGCGCTACTACCCCGGTTCCCCCTGGCTGGCACTGGAGCGCTTGCGCACGCAAGACAGCTTTCACGGCTTTGAACTGCACCCGTCCGAATTTGAAGTTCTGAGCGATAACGTGGCGCAGTTGTTCCCCCAGGGCAACCGTCGGGTGCGTCTGTATCCGGAAAATGGGTTTGAACAGTTGGGCCGCTTGCTACCGCCGCCGTCACGACGTGCCATCGTGGTGATGGACCCCTCTTACGAGGCCAAATCCGACTACCAGCAGGTCTTGAACAGCGTGAAAAACGCCCTCAAGCGCTTTGCTCAAGCCTGTATCGTCGTGTGGTATCCCATTGTGCAGCGGCCCGAAGTACAGGCCTTGCAACGCAAGCTGGAGCAACTGGATACGCCCTGGCTGCATGTCAGCCTGTCGGTTCGTGCTCCGGCCAAAAATGGGTTGGGTTTGCATGGCAGTGGCCTGTTCATCAGCAATCCTCCCTGGACGCTGCTCAAGGCTCTGGAACAAAGCATGCCGTGGTTAACAAAAACGCTGGCCCAGGATGACAAGGCCAGCTTTCAACTTCGTCACTCGGGGCTGTAAGCCGCCCCTTTGCCTTTAGGCCAGGCTCTCGGATTCTTTCATGTAGCGCCACTGGCCCATAGGCAGGTCGCCCAGCACCAGATCGCCAATACGCACGCGCTTCAGACCCACAACCTTCAGACCGACCAGTTCACACATGCGGCGAATCTGGCGTTTCTTGCCTTCGCGCAGGATAAAACGCAGCTGGTCATCGTTCTGCCAGGACACTTGGGCTGGCAGCAAGGGCTTACCGTCCAGGCTCAAACCAAAGTTCAGCAGTTCCAGGCCACGCTCGCTCAGCTTGCCGGTTACACGCACCAGATATTCCTTGTCGATGACCGAGTCTTCACCAATAATCTGCCGCGCAATACGACCATCCTGAGTCAGAATCAGCAATCCGGTGGAGTCGATATCCAGACGACCAGCCGGCGCCAGACCACGCAAATGCGCCGGATCAAAGCGCTGGCTGCCGCGACCACCCTTGTACTGCGTGGAAGCGCCGATCAGGGAAACCGCATTGCGATAACCAGCTTCGGCTTGCCCCGACACATAGCCCACGGGCTTGTGCAGCAAAATAGTGGCACGTTGGGTCTGACGCTGACGCGCTTGTTTTTCCAGTGTGATTTTCTGATTGGGGTAGGCTTTGCTCCCCAGTTCAGAGACGATTTGACCGTCCACACGAACCCAGCCGCGCTCGATGAAAGCATCCGCCTCACGGCGTGAACACATGCCGCGCTGGGCCATTAATTTTGAGATACGTTCTTTTTCCATGAGCGCTATTTTATGGCTTTGGCGATAATACAGGACATGAAATTTCCCTCCAGCACAAAAAAACCCTGGCATGAGCAGGTTCACCCCTCTGCCACCCCCGCTCAAAAGTACTGGCTACACCGTCCCGGCGCCCTGACCGCCGGTCTGCGCCGCTTGGGCAAAGTCGATCTGGAAGTGGTCAGCGAATACGCTTGCCGCTTGAACCCGCAAGAAGCCGCTTTGATTCAAAAGCCGCCAGGCACGCTGGCCTGGATACGCGAGGTGTCCATGGCAGTGGACGGAATCCGCTGCGTGATTGCCCGCAGTTTCACCCCCCTGCCCGCCTCACACAGCGTCTGGCAAGGCATACGGCGGCTGCGTAGCCGTCCGCTGGCCGACATGCTGTATAACGATGCCCAGATACAACGCTCCGCCTTTCTAAGCTGCCGTCTGAACCGCGGCATGAGCTTTTTTCGCACGATTGAACGCGCTCTGGACCCCAGTGGCGAGCCGGTTCCGCAAGCTCAGCAGATTTTGTCGCGTTGTTCCGTCTTCTGGCGCCACGGTCAACCCCTCTTGGTAGCCGAATCCTTTATGCCTGCCTTCTGGGCACGCGGTGCTACACTGGTTTAGCCAAAATTCAGCATTAACTAATAAAACAAAGTTATATACCGAGACCAGCCATGTCCACGCACGCCGATCCAAGCCGCCGCAACGCCTTTATTCTTTCTGGAATGCAAGCACTGGGCGGGGCCAATCCGGCTTTGGTAGTAGCGCTCAGCAGTCTGGTCGGCCAGAAGATGGCCAGCAGCCCGGACCTGGCGACCTTGCCCGTGGGTATTTTCAACCTGGGTCTGGCGGTAGGCATTTTGCCCGCCGCCTATCTGATGCGCCGCTTGGGACGCCAGGGTGGCTACATCATCGGTGCCTTGCTGGGCATAGGGGCGGGCCTGCTGGCCGCCGCCGGGATCTACAGCCTGTCCTTTGTCATGTTCTGTGTGGGCACTCTGCTGGCCGGGCTGTATGCCTCTTACGTACAAAGCTATCGCTTTGCCGCAGCCGATGACGCCAGTGATACCTTCCGGCCCAAGGCCATTTCCTGGGTCATGGCCGGGGGGCTGCTGGGCGCGATTATCGCCACCCAGACCATTATCCATACGCAGGATATCTGGCCAGAGCACCCTTTTGCCGCCGCCTTCTTGGCACAAGCAGCCTTGGCAGCCCTGGTCCTGCCCTTCGCCTTTAGCCTGCGCCTGGCGCCGGGCACACGGAATCAGCAAGAGAAAATCCCCTACACCGGACGTCCCCTGCGCGAGATTGCCTCCAACAGTTACTTCATTATTGCGCTCCTGGCCGGAGTCGCTTCCTATGTGCTGATGAACTTTCTGATGACGGCTTCGCCCTTGGCCATGGTCATGCACGGCCATAGCCTGAAAGAGTCCACCTTGGGGATTCAGTGGCATATTCTGGCCATGTTTGGCCCCAGCTTCTTTACCGGCAACCTGATCAAGCGCTTTGGCAAGATCCCCGTCACCTTTGCGGGCGTGCTCTTGTTGGGACTGGCCAGCATTGTGGCGCTGCTGGGCATGACGGTGCCGCACTTCTGGGTCAGCCTGATCTTGCTGGGTCTGGGCTGGAACTTTGGTTTTATCGGTGCCACCAATATGGTGGTGGACTGCTACCGCCCCGAAGAGCGTGGCCGTGTGCAGGCTTTGAATGACTTCATCATCTTTACCTGTGTAGCCTTGTCCTCCTTCACCTCGGGCCGTGTGCTGGCTGTGTATGGCTGGTACGGCGTCAATACCTGGACGCTGCCGATCTCGGCAGTGGTGATGCTGGCTTTGGCCTGGCTGTACTTCAAGAACAAGCGTCAGCCCTACTTCGCCACTTAAGCAAAGCTACTGCCGCAAAGCGACGGCTCATGGAAAACGGCCCCAAAACCTGGATTAATCCAAAGCTTTGGGGCCGTTCTTCTTGCGTTCAAATCATCGGCAAATACGCCGGCTTGGGTCCGCGTGGAAACTGGGCATCCAGTGCCTGAATATGCTCGGGCTGCAATATCAGATCCCCAGCAGCCGCATTTTGCTGGGCATGAGCCGCACGCGATGCCTTGGGAATCACAAACACATGGGGATCACGCAGCAAAAAGGCCAAAGCCACTTGGCGTGCGGTGGCCTGATAGTGGCTGGCAATCTCGGCCAGCAAGGCCCCGCCTTCAGAATCCGGCTCGGGGAAATCGTCATGACCGAAGGGACTGTACGCCACCACGCTGACTTGACGCTCCTGACACCAGGGCATGACCGCGTGTTCAATCGCGCGCTCGTTCAGGTGATACAAGACCTGATTGCAGGCAATTTCACCCGGCCCCACGATGTCGTACAGCTCTTCCAGATCCGGCACATCAAAATTGCTGACGCCCCATTGCTTGATCTTGCCTTGCTGAACTAGCCTGTCAAAGGCTGCGCAGGTTTCTTCCAAAGGAACCTGACCGGGCCAGTGCAATAAATACAGATCCAGGTAGTCCGTACCCAGACGCTTCAGGCTGGCCTCGCAAGCGCGGATTACACCCTGACGGCTGGCATTGAAGGGCAAGACCTTGGACACCAGAAACGCCTCGTGCCGACGACCTTGCAGGGCCTGACCGATCAAGGTTTCTGCTTGCCCGTCACCATACATCTCGGCGGTGTCGATATGGTTCATGCCAGCGTCCAGCCCGGCCTGAAACGCGGCCACGCTCTGCGCCCAATCGGCCTGCTCCACATACCAACTGCCTTGGCCCACCCGCGAAACACGTGGTGCCGACCCTAGTTTTTCATATCGCATCAGCTTGTCCTTCCATAACTACTGTCCAAACCAGCCCAACTGCGACCCCCTTACAAGGCGTCGCGACCGCTCTCCGAAGTACGGATACGGATAGCCTGCTCGACAGGCGTCACAAAAATCTTGCCGTCGCCAATCTTGCCCGTGTGGGCGGCTTTGATAATGGCTTCGATGATCGCGTCACAGCGATCAGCCGCCACCACGATGTCAACACGAATCTTGGGCAGAAAATCCACCACATATTCGGCACCGCGATACAGCTCGGTATGCCCCTTTTGACGACCAAAGCCTTTCACTTCAGTCACGGTCAAGCCATTAACGTCCAGCTCTGCCAGGGCTTCGCGAACTTCATCCAGCTTGAAGGGTTTGATGATGGCCGTAATTTGTTTCATGGTTACTCGCACGTCAAATTTAAAGAGGATCTTTGGCAGCGCCCGGCAAGGACGGACGATGACTTTCTGCTGCCAGACTCAAGCCCAGGCTCAAGTCGCGACCGGTAGGCGACTGGAACAGACGCAAGCCAAGCTCAGGCAGCACAGCCAGAATGTGGTCAAAAATATCGCCCTGGATGCGCTCGTGGTCCACCCAGGCGGTTTTATTGGTAAAGCAATACACCTCGATAGGAATACCGTCCGCCGTGGGCTCCATCATGCGCACCATCTGAATCATGTCCTGATGAATTTCAGGGTGACGCTTGATATAAGCCATGCAGTAAGCGCGGAAGGTGCCCAGGTTGGTCAGGCGACGGTAATTGACCGCATCCAGACCGGCACGGCTCAGCTCCTGGTTGGAGCGCTCCAGATCTTCTTTTTTCTCGTTCAGGTAATCGCGCAACAAGGCAAAGCGCGACAGGCTATCGACTTCTGTTGGAGTCAAAAATCGAACGCTGGAGGCATCGATGCTCAGGGTGCGCTTGATACGACGGCCGCCCGATTCAAACATCTGACGCCAGTTGCGATAGCTCTCGGAGAACAGCTTGTAGGTGGGAATGGTGGTGACGGTCTTGTCCCAGTTCTGGACCTTGACCGTGTGCAGCGCCATATCAATGACAAAGCCATCCGCCCCGGCCTGCTTCATCTCGATCCAGTCACCGATGCGCAACATATCGTTGGTACTCATCTGCGTGCTGGCCACCAGCGACAGCAAGGTGTCTTTAAAGACCAGCAAGAGCACCGCCGACAAGGCACCCAGACCGGAGAGCAGCAGAACGGGGGATTGATCCAGAATGATGGAGATCATGACAATAATGCCAATCGCCCACACCGCTATCTTGGCCACTTCCACATAGCCCTTGATGGACTTGGTACGCCCCTTGCTGGAGTTGGCGTAGACCTCTTGCCACGCCCCCAGCAGGCTGACAATCGCCATGATGAGAAAGACCAGAAAGCCCAGCAAGGCCACCCGCTCTATGATTTCCAGCAAAGTCTTGGCCAGGGGCAGCAAGGTCAGATTGGAGCTGACCACCAGCAAGGGCACGGCATAGCCCACATTGCGCACAAAGCGCTTCTTGACCAGGGCACGCGCCCAATCGTCCTTGCCCGCCACTTTCAGCAAGCGCCGCACCAGACGTGAGAGCACGGAACTGGTCAACCAGCTGACAATCCAGACCAGCACCGTCAGCATGGCCAAACCGGCCAAAATCTGTACCCAGCGATCCTGCGGTAAATACGCTTCGATCCATTGCCATCCCAACAAATCGGCAAAGGTGCGTTCTTGCTCCATGTATTCTTCCTTGTCCAGCCAGCCCCAAAAAGGACCCGCATGGTTTCCTAGAGTCTGAAAACTATCTAATATACTGCACAGCGTCTGTTTCCTGCGGGACTGGATGACCTGCGTCAGCCCGTCCGATCCACTATAATTGCCCTCTATGTCATCAAACACCCCCTCCTCTTCCCAAGACCAGTTCGCCAATAAGGCCATGGCCTGGTCGGCTCGCTTTTCCGAGCCCGTCTCTGACCTCGTCAAACGCTACACAGCGTCGGTGGACTTTGACAAGCGCATGGCCCGCTTTGATATTCAGGGTTCCCTGGCCCACGCCAGCATGCTGGCTGCCGTCGGTGTGATCACCGAGCAGGACAAGGCCGACATTGAACGCGGCATGAGCCAGATTCTGGACGAAATCGCCCAAGGCCAGTTCCAGTGGTTGCTGGATCTGGAAGACGTGCACCTGAACATTGAAAAACGTCTGGTCGAGCTGATTGGCGATGCGGGCAAGCGCCTGCACACCGGCCGTTCGCGCAATGACCAGGTCGCCACCGATATCCGCCTGTGGCTGCGCAATGAAATCGACATTGCCCTGGACCTGCTGGCCCAGATGCAGCGCAAGCTGGCTGAGTTGGCACTGGCTCAGGCAGACACTATTTTGCCCGGTTTCACCCACCTGCAAGTGGCACAGCCCGTTACTTTTGGCCACCATTTGCTGGCCTACGCCGAAATGTTCCAGCGCGATGCCGAGCGTCTTCAAGACTGCCGCAAGCGCGTGAACCGCCTGCCATTGGGCGCGGCCGCTCTGGCCGGTACCAGCTACCCCATCGACCGTGAAATGGTTGCCAAGCTGCTGGATTTTGACGATGTGTGCCGCAACTCGCTGGACGCTGTGTCGGACCGCGACTTCGCCATCGAATTCTGCGCCGCTGCCGCCCTGATCATGACGCACATCTCCCGCTTCTCCGAGGAGCTGGTGCTGTGGATGAGCCCACGCGTGGGCTTTATTGATCTGGCTGACCGCTTTTGCACCGGCAGCTCCATCATGCCGCAAAAGAAAAACCCTGACGTTCCCGAGCTGGCCCGTGGCAAGACCGGTCGCGTCAATGGTCACCTGATTGCCCTGCTGACTTTGATGAAAGGCCAACCGCTGGCCTACAACAAGGACAATCAGGAAGACAAGGAAGGTCTGTTCGATTCGGCTGATACCATTCGCGACACCCTGACCATTTTTGTAGACCTGATCTCCGGTATCAAGGTCAAGCCTGAAGCCATGCGTGCTGCTGCGCTGCAAGGCTTTGCGACCGCTACTGATCTGGCTGATTACCTGGTCAAGAAAGGCCTGCCTTTCCGTGATGCCCACGAAACCGTGGCTTTGGCTGTGCGTGAATGTGAACAGTTGGGTTGCGACCTGGCCGATCTGAACCTGGAGCAGCTGCAAAAGTTCGATAGCCGCATTGAGTCGGATATTTTTGGCGTGCTGACCCTGGAAGGCTCGGTTGCTTCGCGCAAACACATCGGCGGCACCGCCCCCGAGCGTGTGCGTATCGAAGCACAGCGTATTCTGGATCGTACTCAAGGCTGATAAGAGCTTCGGCTGAAAGCAGAAAAAGCCGCTCCTGTTCTAGGAGCGGCTTTTTTATAGGTATCGAATCAAATTTGATCTGTCGTGTTCTGTCAGTTGCGTTAGGGTAGGGCTGGAACTGCTGCTGTCGGCCAGAAGCGATCAGTCAAAAACACCAGGCTATTTCGTACCAGCATTAAACTCACCCCCGCTTAAAATGGCGTTCCTGCAACCGGCATTCTTATTTCAATCTTCCCCGTGTCGCTTACCTTGCCTAATCCCGCCGCATTGATGCTAGCCGCCCCTAAGATCGCAAGAGATTTTCCTCATCGCTTTTTTCTCGCATTTTGTGGTTTGAGACCAGGCTCGTTAACGCTCCTTCTGTTAGTTATTGGAAAGCAATATTGCGAGCAGCTAAAGCTGCGATATTTTTAGGGAATAGGAGTTTTGGGATGGATAACGATCAACAATGGAAACTGTTCAATATAGACTCACTACTCGCAGAGATTGATGGGCCGCAGCCCGATGCATCAACCATGGATCTCTATGTTGCTGCCCTGTCGTATAAAAATTTTGACTTCATAAAACGGCGACTACCTTTTGTCGTTGAAAGCGTTACCTACGACCTTGAGGCCTGGCGAAAGCTAGTTGCCGCTGCGCCCCAGAAGTATTGGATTCAAAGAAACCAGGAAGGGGTGGTGATCTACCCGCAGACAGACCACTGCGGCTGTCTGCGGAGTTATCGCTATCGGGGAGGCTTCCCTAGCTTCAAATCGCTGTCTTCCGAGTGGGTTACGATTGCCGACTGCCGAACCCTTTACAACATACTCGACACAGCTGCTGCGAAAGCTGTTTACGATGCTTGGTACAAGTGGATGAACGTGAGCACCCGTGAAGCGACCGATCTGGCTGATGGACGATTCGAAAACACTACCGTTGCTAAGTCGTTTATTTTATCCAGTATGGGTCAGTGCCTTGCCTGTAAAGCTCCTGCTGTAGCTAGCGCAAGAACCACGATTTCCAGCATTCCAGGGAAAGGTACTCTTATCCAATTGCCACTTTGTACAAAACATATTGAGGAGGCAAAAGAGCAACCCAGTGTGCTTAGATTTCTAGGTACGTTGTTCTCACTTTCGATCGATATCCCCAATTTCGACCGGAGTGAATCGATCCCGGATCAGTTAATCCCTCACTTGCATACGATGGTCGCCGACGAACTCGGGGGTATAGCGACTAAAGCCGAGAATCGTGAGCGAGGTTGGCATCTCACTATCCAATTATCTAAAGGTTGGTATTGGCTGCTACGCCTGAACTCGCTGATGGATTACTCCTACATGCTGTTCAGCCCCGATGAGAAAAAACAGGTCTATCGAGCAGACTCCGCTCCGCATCATCCCGACCTTCCCTTCCCCCCTCACCACGAGCACTCTCGGCCAGGGAAGAAAAAGGACGTCCTTTCACCAAGCTTTCTATACGGCAATCCGTTTTTTGACTTCAAGCGACTGCGCGATGTGGGTGACGAATGCATGAAAAAGCAGTGTAACTAATCTGCATGGCCCAGAATTAATGATTGCTACCCGCAGAAAGGCTCTGAACGGTTTGCAATGCTGGGGATGCTCCCATGCGATTAGCATTGAAAGCCTGCTCATCAACCTCTGATCCCTGAACACAAAGGTTTCACAAACTGTAAACGCATGAACTTCCGCTTCGGGTCGTTTTCTGCCCGATAGATCTGCTAGCGTCTGTCAAATCAACCTGAGTCAATACATTTACCGCTTCGAGCTACTTCCACTCCTGCCTGCCCGGATTTGCAGCTTAGACTTCGTACTCAGCCTCACTGCTGATACTGGCAAGCTGCCTTTACTAACTACATCGCCTGACCTGCTAAACCCTCCAGCAACGATCGAAGAAGCGGCACCGCCTCAAAGTGCAGGTGCCGCACTCAACGTTAAGGCTGAGGCTGAATCAACAGCATCGTGCTGGTTTGCGCATTACGACGAATGTCCGTATGTGTCACATCCATGGTTTTGCACTCGAAGTTCTCGTACAACTTCAGCTGATCCTCGTAATGCGGGCTGCGGACACCATTACGGTCGGTGAAACCGCTTTGGCCGGGCGGCATGGCATCGCAGAACTCCACGCCCTTGGCATCAAACACCACCCGATTGTTTTCTGTGCCTCGGTTCTGATAGCCGGTAAAGGAAAAGGTATTGCCCGACGTCGTTTGCGGCGTTCCCGTGAAGTTCTTGTCACTGAAGCGATGCACCGAGGTCGGCATGGTCCAGCGCTCCATCTGAGCACCCTGCTCCTGGCTCAAGCGGGCCTGCGCATTTTGCAAAGCTGTGTGCATGATTTCCTGAGAAGAGCGCTCACCAAAGACATTCACACGCTTGGGATCAGGATGGGCTTCCAGGGCCAAGGCACGCAACAGAACCTTGGTGCCCATGCTCAAGTTGATCGAACCGGGGTTGGGGCCTTGCTGCGTGGCAAAACCGGTCTGGCTATACATGGCGCGATGCGATTCAGGCACCACCGGCATCAGGACCTGCTTGTACATTTCTTCCAGCCAGGTCTTGAACAGCACCCGTGCCGATCCGGCATTTTGTCCAGCTTGATCGTGTTCCATGCCATCCCAGGCCAGCAAGGTCTTCAACGCCGCCTGACCAGCATCATTGGCAGGCAGACTTTGCGCCAGCTTTTCCAGATGTGGTCGGAAATAGCGCCAGTTCACATCGCTATAGGACGCCTTTTTATTGAACTCCCAGATCTCCTGCACGCTATGGACGTCCTTGTCCTGATACTGGCTGGTCAACTCGTTCATGCGGTCGCCATAGGTCCAGTAGTAAGTATCCGTATTGGTCTTATCCGGCGCAGGCTTGTTGTTCCAGTTGACCAGATAGCCCTGGGGCGGATTGTAGGCTTTGGGAATCGAGTCGAAGCTCTTGATGCCCTGCCACTCCATGCTGCCGTCCCCTTTGGCTGGCACGCGGATGTCCTGATCGGCCGGACGCTGGGGCAGGAAGGCCGGCGAGACATAGCCGATATTGCCGTGCTTGTCAGCGTAGTACCAGTTAATGGAAATCGCCATCTTGCTGGCTTGATCCAGAAACTCCGTCCAGTTGCGAGCCTTGGCCACGTTCAACCAGGCCAGCAAGGACTGCACCTCATAACCATCCCAGCTGCGTTTCTTGCTGTAAGCCGCGCCCTGTTCATAATCAAACTGCATCACGGGGCCGTGTACGGTGCGCCAGATCGTCATTTCACGATCAGCCTGACCACGCACCTGGATGCGCTCCTTGCGTTGCTCCATCGTGCGCCAGGCATTGTTGAACCAATACTGATCGGCACGCGCCGGATTCAGTTTCTCCTGGTACATATCCACCACGTCCTGAGGACCAGCAGTTGCCCCCCAGGCAATTTCACTATTGGTACCGAACAGAACAATTGGATAAGCAAACGGTGTATTGCCCACCACATCAAAGCCCGCACCATGCAGACCGATACCGTAGGTGTAGGCCGGGTTGTACCAGCCAAACTGCGGGCCGTTGATCAGAACCGTAGAGCCATCCTGAACGCGCTCAGGACGAGTGCTCCACAGATTACTGGCTTTGGGTGCAAAGTCCGGGCCACGACCGCCCCAGTGCTTGTCCTGACGCTCCAGCTCGGCAGCCAGAACTTGTGAAGAAACATGGGCCAGATTCTGCGTCCCTGCTCGCGCCTGTGGCTTGTGCTCGGCAGCGGGGGCCGGAACCGTAGTGGGGGCGGTCGTGTCATTGATCCACAGCAGCTCATCAAACAAGGCACGGCCACGTTCCGGGCCGTGCTGTTTTTCCAGAGACTGACGCATGGCCAATGCCGTCACTTCCAGATTCGTGTCGGAGAAGCGGTTGGCCATGGAGCCCACCCAGATCATGACCACATCAAAGTCGGTCAGCGGCTCGGGCTGGAAATCAAAATCCACATATTCTTTGGGCAGCAGTTCAGGACGACGGCGTACCTGCTCCAGATAGGCGTTATAGCCATCGGCATAGCCACGGAAAATGTCGCGCTCGTCCTTGGACAAGGCCGCGATCTGCCGCTGTATGGAGGCGGGTGTGAAGTTCTGCCGTACCTGCATGTCGTACTTGACGTAGACATCCTGATCGCCAGGGCCCAGGACGGCGGCGGTTGTGCCTACAAAGGAGCGACGCGCCATATCCATCTGGAACAGACGGTCTTGGGCGACCGCATAACCATAGCCGTAATACAAGCCATAGTGGCTGTCGGCAAAGACGTGCGGCACGCCATAGCTGTCACGCATCACCTCTACCGACTGCACCTGCGCGTGGGCTGGTGCCCACGCCAAACCCAAGATCAAACCAGCGGCCGCAACCCCGGTACGAACAAGCCCTTTCTGCATATCTGTCCCTTGTTTTTATGATACTGAAAATTCTTATGAACCTAAAATATTGAAGCCAATACAAATAGGAAATCACAATGTAAAGCAATCAGGATCGAAAACAAGTAAGGGCTTGCCCTAGTCAGCGCTGCTGAACAGGGGCTTGAAAACGGACTTAGAAAGACACCAGACGACCGGGGTTCACCGCGCTCATCATGCCTATCGCGGCCTTGACCACGGGGATCGCCAGACCCGATAACTGATGGCCCAGAGGAATGCTGCGGTGGGTAATGTCCGTCAACATAGCGAAATCCTCGTTGCGGCCCGTCACATCATCACTAATGGCTTTACCAATACGCACGGTTTGCGCCACGCCGTGACCACTCCAGCCATGCACCATGTACACGGGAACGGTGTCCTCGGTCTTGCGCGAGTCGGTTGCCCCGTTCAGGGTGAAATCACTGATCCCGCTCCAGGAAAAGTCCAGCTGCACCTGCTCCAGCTGTGGGAAAACCGTCTGGATACGATCCAGCAAGTAGTCATTGATACGTTCAGGGGACCAACTGGTGCCGGTGCCCTGCCCGCCAAACAGCAAACGGTTTTGACGCACGGCGCGGTAATAGTCGATCTGGAATTGCGTGTCATACACCGCTCGGTCTGTTGGCAGAAGCTCGCTGACCGGGCACTGCAGCGGCTCGGTCACACCCACATAGGTATAGAACGGGACGGTGGTATTGGACTGCGTGGGCAAAAACTGTGAGGTTGTGTCATGCACGGCCAGCACCAAGGCCTGACGCGCCAGAATCGTGCCACCGGGGGTGATGGCCAAAGCACCTTTTTCTGTCTGCTCGATCTCCTCGACCGGGCTGCCTTCATACACTCGACCACCATGCTGAACCAGGCCGTAAACCAGTCCGCGCAGCAGCGCCAAGGGATGCAGTTGACCACCCAAGGTATCCACCACGGCACCGTGATACAGCGGCGAGCGGATTTCCTGCTCCAGCTCGTAGCTACCCACAATTTCCACACTGGTATCACCCAGGTAGCGGCGGGCATCCGCCCCCTCTACCAGAGCACCCATATGGCCTGCATGAACGGCAGCCGTCAAATGCCCACGACGGCGATCAAAATCCAGCCCGTAATCCTGAGCAATCTGATCGAGCAGATCCATGGCTTCATGCGAGGCAAAGCGCCACAAGCGACGGGCCTCATCCAAAGGCAGATGGGCAATCATGTCTGCGGCTTCCCAACGGGCCAGGCCAGGGGTCAGCTGACCGCCATTTCGGCCGGACGCAGCGGAGCCAATACTGTCTTTTTCCACCAGCACCACGTCCAGACCGGAGCGGGCCAAGTGCAAGGCTGTCGAGGCACCCAACAAACCACCACCTACAACCAGCACATCACATTGCGTGTCGGCTTGCAGAGGATCAAAGCGGTTCCAGGGGGCAAGCGATGCTTCGTAATACGTCGCGGGCGCGACGGCTTCGTTCAGACGATCTTTTCGCCAGTTCCACAATCGGGGATTACTGACCAGCAAGCTCTCTGCGCTGGAAACATCGTTTAAAAGAGTGGGTTTAGAAATAAGCATAAATGTCCTGTGTCTGTCACGGCCTGCTGGCCGCCTGGATCACAGAGCGGAATGCTCCGGTGACGCCCCGTCAACGCGGCGTTCCGTTCTGTCTCGTTATCAACACCACGCTGTAAAAACGGGGTGGAACGATCTTCTTCTACGCTGTAGAATTAATTTATTCTACTCTGTAGAGTTAAACTTGGCAAATCTGCCCTTTCCCCTATCTGGTTCGACAAAGGAACTCTATTGGCCCAAGCACCCGCCACGCGCACACGCAAACTGAATAAGGACGAGCTGGTCATCGCCGCCGTCACCTTGATGGAGGAAGCCGGAGACAGCGGCTTTTCCTTACGTAAACTGGGGGAGCGAGTGGGCTGCGACCCAATGGCTGTGCTGTATCACTTCAAGTCCAAGGAAGGCTTGCTGCGCGCGATGGCGGATTATTTGACGGGCCGCATTCAGGCCGTGGATACGGGTCTGTCATGGACAGAGCGTTTGTATGAATTGGCCCGACAGTATCGTGAGCTGGCCTTGGGCCACCCACAGACTTTTCAGCAAATGCAGCGTTTTCTAAATACCGGCAAAGCTGACTATCTGGTTCTTGAGCAGGTATACCGAGCCTTGCGCGATGGCGGTTTGAGCGATGCCGAAATCCCCGCCGCCTGTGTGGGCTGGTACGCCGCCCTCTACGGCTTGATTCAAGGAGAACTGGGCGGACTGATACGGCCAGTGACCGAGGAAGAGTTGAAGGAACTGGAACAATGGCCTGCCGAGGACGTACCCATGCTGCGCCAGATTCTGCCCCGCTTTGTGCACCTGCAGTCCGAGCAGGTATTCAAGATGATGATGGAGCTGATACACGATGGCTTGATTGCCCATGCTGGTAAAGCAGCGACGACTGCCACCAAGCGGTAAAACCAGCAACGGACCGAATCAAACACACAAACCCAATCAGCCTGCCTAGCCTTCAAACATTGTGATAAAGAGCATATAGCTGCCTGCGGGCTTGGCAAGGGCACGGACTGGCTCATGCCCACATCTCAAGAAAAGCACCTGAACGCGACTGATCCTTCAGCCAGCCTTTAAAACGTGATACCACCGAAATGGTCGGGATTGAAGGCAACAGCACCTTGGGCGAACGAGCTGACAAAGCCCCCAGGAAAAACAAAACGCCCCGCAAACTGGAACCCTGTCCAATTTGCGGGGCGTTTTATATCAAGCCTGCCTAGCTGTACTTAGCGCGTAAAGACGGCAATCGACTCCACGTGCGCTGTGTGCGGGAACATATTCACCACACCGGCCGATTCCAGCGTGTAACCACCCTGGTGAACCAATACACCGGCGTCACGAGCCAGCGTGCCTGGGCTACAGGACACATAAACCAGACGCTCGGGACGTTCGTGCTTTTCCAGTTGCGCCAAAGCGGTGGCCACAGCGAAGGCACCATCGCGCGGCGGGTCGATCAACATGCGGTCGAAATGCCCCAGGTCACGCAGCCATTGCACGTCCACTTCAAACAGGTTCAGGGTAGTAAATTTCGCCTTGTCCTGCAGGTTGTGGGCCAAGGCCGCTTCACCGGCACGTTCGGTCAAGGTGCTGCTGCCTTCAATCCCGACCACTTCGGCGGCGCGGCGTGCCAGCGGCAGGCTGAAGTTACCCAGACCACAGAACAGGTCAGCCACCCGATGCTCGGGTTTGAGGTCCAGCAAGGTCAGGGCTCGCGAAATCAAGCTGCGGTTAATGTCGTGGTTCACCTGCGTAAAGTCCGTAGGACGATACGGCATGCGCAAATCAAACTCTGGCAGTGCGTAGGCCAGCTTGTCCGCATCTTCGCGCAGCAAGGGGTGCGCCGTTTCCGGGCCCTTGGGCTGCAACCACCAGCTGATGTCGTGCTCCTGCCCGAAATCCTGCAAACGCTGGATATCCTCGCTGGTCAGCGGCTCCATATGACGCAAGGTCAAGGTTGTGATCTTGTCGCCCATGGCTAGTTCGATCTGCGGCAGGCGATCGGGGCGGGACAAGCCAGCCAGACAGGAACGCAAGGGTTCCAGCAAGGCAGAAACCTTGGCGGGCAGCACTCGACATTCCGTCATGTCCACCACATAGCGGCCATTCTTTTCACGGAAACCGACCAGCACCCCACCCTTTTTAGGCACGTAGCGCATGGAGAAACGGGCGCGATAACGGTAGCCCCAGTAAGGGCCGTGCAAGGGCGCCAGCACGCGGCCTGGCTGAACCTTGCCGATATGGCCCAGAGAATCTTCCAGCACACGTTGCTTGACGGCAACCTGGGCCGAAGGCTCCAGGTGCTGCATGGCACAGCCGCCACAGACACCGAAGTTGGGACAGGGAGGCTCGGCACGCTGCGACGAGGCTTTCAACAAAGCCGTCATGCGAGCTTTATCGTAGGAATCCTTGGAGCGCACCGTCTCGGCCAGCACTTCTTCGCCGGGCAAGGCACCTTCCACAAACACCACTTTGCCCTCTTTATGGGCGACGCCGCGTCCTTCCAGATCCAGCGATTCAATTAACAATACGTCAGACATTCGATAAAAACCTAAATAAGCGTCCTGCCAAGCAGAATGGCGCAGTTGCATTGCTTCAAACGATGGCGAATCGCTGATTTTACAATGAGCATTCGGCACAACGGGTAAAAACAAACAGAACGCGGCAATAGCAGTTCCGCAGCGCGACTAAACTCAGTATGCCGGGACCGTCCGACAGGCATGGCTTCCAAGCTGGCAGCGCAATCTGCATTAACACAGTCATTGCGCTGGGCAGCCTCAAACACAACACACAAAAAAAGCGGCCAGAAGCCGCTTTTTTTAGTCCAGATACCGAGCTTATCGCGTAGGCAGGTAGGAGATCGGATTGACCGGCGTACCGGAACGACGAATCTCAAAATGCAGCCGTGGCGAGGTGGTGTCGGACTGCCCCAGATCGGCAATACGCTGTCCCTTCTTCACCTGCTGGCCCGTTTTAACGTGCAAGACACTGTTATGAGCGTAGGCAGTGATAAAACCATTGCTGTGGCCGACCAGAACCATGGAACCTAAACCGCGCACACCGTTACCGGCATACATGATCTTGCCATCCGCAGCGGCAACCACGGGATCGCCAACCTTGCCTTCAATATCAATACCCTTGGTTGAGGCATTGAAACCCTGGATGATCTTGCCACTGGCAGGCCAGCCCCAGGCGATCAGGGCAGCGTCACTGGCGCGAGGCGCGGACACGGGCGTTTCAGTCTTGACCGGAGTGGCCGGGCTGACGGGCGAGGTCTGTGTGCCACCGCTACCGGCTGGGCGAGTGTTGACTGCCGCCATCGAGGTATTGCCATCCAGACGCAAGGTTTGACCCACGCGCAGCATGGAAGGATCGGTAATCTGGTTCAACTGGATCAGCGAGTTCACGTCCATGCCGTGCGCCTGGGCGATTTTGTACAGCGTATCGCCAGGACGGACCACATAGGTACCCGTCGCAGTGCTGACGCTGCCCGCCGCCGAAGAAGAACTCAGGTCAGTGACTGGGGCACGCTCGTTACGGCTTGCACAACCAGCCAGCAGGGTACTGGTGACCACAGCCGCCACCAGGCACTGACGGGGCGTCAAGAACCACTGTGTACCGGTGGAAGCAGCGGTTAACGGTAACCTGACTGCATGCTGCATATAAATCTCCTGAGAATATCTGACTAAATCTGGGTTCCGGCTCGCATCGGCACGAAGCGAACCGCATCAAGTTCTTCACGACGCCACGTGGCCTGTCCGGTGCGTTCCACCAAAACCAGGCGCTGTTGTGTCGTACCTTCGGGGGCAATCAGTCGCCCCCCCAATGTTAATTGTTCCAACAGGCTTCTAGGGATGACCGGACCGGCTGCCGCCACAACAATAGCATCATACGGGGCTGCCGCAGGGTAACCTTGCATTCCGTCACCAAACATTATTCGAGCACGTTGCGACAGGCCTAGTTGACGCATGTGATCGCGGGCCATGTCGCACAAACCTTTGATACGTTCTACCGCATACACTTCTTTGACTAATTGTGCCAAAACAGCGGCCTGATAACCACATCCGGCACCGACTTCCAACACTTTATTCGGTATTTTCTGGTCACACACCAGGCTGATCATGTGGGCCACAACCCAAGGCTGGGAGATGGTCTGCGCAAAGCCAATGGGCAAGGCATCATCTTCATAGGCTCGGCTGGCCAAACCCTGATCAACAAACTGATGGCGCGGCACTGCCTGCATGGCCGCCAGCACTCTTTCGTCGGTAATTCCCTGTCGGCGCAAGCGCTCGATCATCATGCCACGCGAGCGTTCCGAGTTCAAACCCAGGTTGACACTTGTTGACACTTGCGGTGACAAACCGACCGACGGTGTCGGTTGTAACTGGCCCCGTTGCACAATGCGCGTATTGCTGTTGCTGGCAGACAGACCACTGCCCAGGCTGGACTTGCCAAACCGGTTTCGTGTGCCGTCCGCAAAGGGGTAGCGCTTGCCTGGTTTACTTGTCATTGCACCCAGTCCCGCAAACCAGCCAGTTGCTCGTGATTCGTCAAATCAGCCCGCAAGGGCGTGATCGACACGGCACCACTGTCCACCGCACCAAAATCCGTTCCCTGCTCGCTATCGGATACCCCGCCTACTCGGCCAATCCAGTACACAGGCTCGCCATAAGGCGTCTGACTTTTCACGACCGGCTCCGAGGGGTGGCGCTTGCCCAGACGCGTCACCTGCATACCTGTCAGGGCTTCATACGGCAGGCATGGAATGTTCACGTTCAGCAGGGTGTTGGCCGCCAGCGGCTGTTTCTGACAACGCTGCACCAGATCGCGTGCTACGCGCGCCGCACTATCCAGGTTTTTCCAGCCCCGTTCGATCAGGGAAAACGCAATCGCGGGAATCCCGAACAAATGGCCTTCCATCGCGGCAGCAACCGTACCCGAATACAGGGTGTCATCGCCCATATTGGCGCCATTATTGATGCCGGACACAATCAGATCAGGGCGAAAATCCAGCAAGCCAGTCAGCGCCACGTGCACACAATCGGACGGTGTACCATTCACAAAATAAAAACCATTGCTGGCCTGGCGCAGCGACAAGGGACGATTCAAGGTCAGGGAATTGCTGGCACCGCTGCAATTGGTCTCAGGTGCAATGACAGTCAGCTCGCCCAGTCCTTGCAAGGCTTCATACAAAGCCTCGATACCGGCTGCTGTATAGCCATCATCGTTGGAGACCAGAATACGCATGCTTACTTTTCCGTTAAAAATCTAACAGGGGCAGCAAATTGTACCCGCTGCCTTTGGTATTTTGCTGCAAGGCCGGTAGAATCCGCGCAACAATAATTGTGGAGCTCAATCCTCATGAACGCCGTTTCTTTTGCTGTGGCTGCACCGCTTGTCGCCCTCTTGTCCTACTTGCTGGGATCCTTGCCGTTTGCCGTAATCGTCAGCAAGATCATGGGCTTGCAGGACCCTCGAACCTTTGGTTCGAAAAATCCGGGAGCCACTAATGTACTACGTAGCGGCAATAAAAAAGCAGCCATTCTGACCTTGTTGGGCGATGCCTTCAAAGGCTGGCTGGCTGTCTTTCTGACCCAACAGGCCATCAGCAACTGGGGCTGGGCACCCACTTTACTGGGTGTCAGCGCCTTTTTTGCCTTTTTAGGCCACTTGTACCCGGTCTTTCTGGGCTTTAAAGGTGGCAAGGGCGTGGCAACCGCACTCGGCGTCATCCTGGCCCTGCTGCCCTGGCTGGCTCTGGCCACCGCAGCCACCTGGCTGATTATCGCCTATGTCAGCCGCTACTCCTCGCTGGCGGCCATCATCAGTGCCGTATTCGCCCCCTTGTTTTACCTGCTCGGTGCCAAGGTGGTCTGGCCCATGAATGCCTCTATTGCCACCGCCCTGGTCCTGATCAGTGCCTTCTTGCTGTGGCGTCACCAGGAAAACATTCGTCGTCTGATGACGGGCAAAGAAAGCAAGATCGGTTCCAAGAAAAAATGAGTGCTAGCGCTCTTGCTGGGAGACAGGCTGATTCACACAGGCCAGATCCCAGCGGGGCCGAATGGCAAAGCCGTGCTGGCTGTCATCCAAAGTCACCAGACCGTGCTTGACGCGCATGGCCGCCGCAAACGCAATCATGGCGCCGTTATCGGTACAGAATTCCAGCGGCGGAAAAAACACCTCGCCCTTCAAACGCGCGACGGCTTTTTGTAAATAAGCCCGCAAGTGACGGTTGGCCCCCACACCGCCGGCCACTACCAGACGTTTCAAGCCGGTTTGCTTCAAGGCTTTGACGGCTTTGGCAGCCAGCACATCCACAATGGCAGCCTCGGTCGCGGCGGCCAGATCAGCGCGTTGCTGTTCCGTAATGCCGCCCTCTTGCGCTTCCAGCTTGCGCAAACGCGTCAGCACGGCGGTTTTCAGACCGCTGAAGCTGAAATCCAGATCCTTGCTGTGCATCATGGGACGCGGCAATTCGTACACGCTGGGGTCACCCTGTTCGGCCAGACG
Organism: Alcaligenes sp. AB3; assembly: GCF_031844565.1. Classification (NCBI taxonomy): domain Bacteria; kingdom Pseudomonadati; phylum Pseudomonadota; class Betaproteobacteria; order Burkholderiales; family Alcaligenaceae; genus Alcaligenes; species Alcaligenes sp. AB3. The sequence continues at coordinate 777,437 of NZ_JAUZVM010000001.1, read as the reverse complement.
CGACAAGGCCGGGCCGCCGGGATAGCCCAGGCCCATCAGCTTGGCGCTTTTATCAAAGGCTTCGCCCGCCGCATCGTCCAGCGTTTCACCCAGCAACTCGTACTGACCCACACCATCCACGCGCATCAATTGCGTATGACCGCCCGAGACCAGCAAGGCCACAAAAGGAAACTCGGGACGCGGCTCGGCCAACAAGGGCGAGAGCAAATGGCCTTCCAGGTGATGGATGGCAATGGTCGGTTTCTTCAGCGACCAGGCAATCGACTGCGCCACACTGGCTCCCACCAGCAAGGCCCCGGCCAGGCCAGGACCGGCGGTATAGGCAATGGCATCGACCTGATCAAGCTGCATATTGCACGAAGCCAACACCTGACGAGTCAACGGCAAGACACGACGGATATGATCGCGAGAGGCCAGTTCGGGCACCACCCCACCGTATTCACGGTGCATGGCAATCTGGCTGTGCAAGGCATGGGCCAACAAGCCCTGTTCCGTGCTGACCAGCGCCACGCCGGTTTCATCGCAGGAACTTTCAAATCCAAGAATATTCATGGGGCTTATTTTAGCCTGCTGTATTGGGGAAAATAGGAATTTATCCCCTCAAGACAAACGGCGGATAGTGTCAAGGTTGTGCCGATACATCGCGACAAAGGGGGGCGACGCAGTGGCACACTCGTGGTTAAAATCCCGCATCGATAATTTCAAGCTCCGATCGCCTAATAATCACAAGGAGGCTGCCCATGTTTGAACGTCTTTTCAAACTCTCTGAGCATGGCACCAACGTCCGTACCGAGGTCCTGGCCGGTATCACTACCTTCCTGACCATGTCCTACATTATTTTTGTGAATCCAGACATCCTGTCGTCCACAGGGATGGATCGCAATGCCATTTTTGTAGCCACCTGCCTGGCCGCTGCTCTGGGCACCTTCATCATGGCCTTTGTGGCGAACTGGCCTATCGGCATGGCGCCGGGCATGGGTCTGAACGCCTTTTTTGCCTTCACCGTGGTCGCCACCCTGGGCTACACCTGGCAACAGGCGCTGGGCGCGGTCTTTATTTCCGGCGTGATCTTCCTGATCCTGACGGTGACCGGCATCCGGTCCTGGCTGATTCGGGGCATCCCGAAATCCCTGCAAAGTGCGATTGCCGCCGGTATCGGCATGTTCCTGGGTCTGATCGCCCTGATGAACTCGGGCATCGTGGTGGCCCACCCTGCCACCAAGATTGGTCTGGGTGATCTGACCCAACCTGCGGCCCTGTACGCAATTCTGGGCTTTTTTATCATTGCCGCCCTGGATGCGCTGAAGGTTCGCGGCGCGATCCTGATCGGTATTCTGGCCGTGACCATTCTGTCCATGCTGACCGGTCACAGCGAATTTGGTGGTGTGGTCTCCACTCCCCCCTCGCTGATGCCTACCTTCATGCAACTGGACATCATGGGTGCCCTGCACACCGGCTTTGTTCACGTAATTCTGGTGCTGGTGCTGGTTGAAGTGTTTGATGCCACCGGCACCATGATCGGGGTTGCCAAGCGTGCCCGCCTGATTGAAGAAGGCAAACCCAACCGTCTGGGCCGCGCCCTGCTGGCTGACAGTACCGCCATTGTGGCCGGTTCCATGCTGGGCACCAGCAGCACCACCGCCTACGTGGAAAGCGCCTCGGGTGTGCAAGCCGGTGGGCGTACCGGTCTGACCGCCCTGACCATTGGCGTGCTGTTCCTGCTGGCCCTGTTTTTCTCGCCTCTGGCCGCGACCGTTCCCGGTTACGCCACCGCCCCTGCCTTGCTGTACGTGGCGTGCTTGATGATGCGCGAAATTACTGAGGTGAAATGGGACGACATGACCGAGGCCGTGCCTGCCGCCCTGGCTGCCTTCACCATGCCCTTCACCTACTCGATTGCCAACGGCCTGGCCTTTGGCTTTATCAGCTACGTCATCCTGAAGCTGACAACCGGCCGCTGGCGCAGTATCCACCTGGCCACGCTGATTGTCGCCATCTTGTTTGTGATCAAGTACGCAATCGCTACGGAATGAAAAACCTTACAGCAAACTCGTTTGGCGCTTTAGGGCTGTCTGGAAAACGAGTACACTGATTGCATGTTTAACGAAGCGGCTGAACACCATCAGCCGCTTTTTTATTGCGGAGGCTCCCCCATGAGCATCGTCGAACTGAACGAAGAAACATTCCAGGCTGCAGTAGAAGACGGCAAACCCCTGATCATCGACTTCTGGGCTCCCTGGTGCGGTCCATGCCGCCAGTTTGCTCCCGTCTTTGACGCAGCGGCAAGCAAGCACACGGACGTGACCTTTGCCAAGGTCAACACCGAAGAAGAGCAGGAACTGGCCGCTGGCCTGCGTATCCGCTCCATTCCTACGCTGATGGTATTCCGTGAACGCGTTCTGCTGTTCTCGCAAGCCGGCGCCCTGTCTGCTGCCCAGCTGGACGACCTGATCGAGCAAGTCAAGTCTGTGGATATGGAAAAAGTCCACGCTGAGATCGCTGCCCAGCAAGATCAGCAAGCTGACCAGGCCTGATTCAGCCTGCTCTACAAAAAACGCCAGACTGCTTGTCTGGCGTTTTTTTATACCTGGACCTGACTTACTCGCAGTTTTCCAGCTCAATAATCGCGAAGCCACTGCGCTTGATTTCACTCTCTACCGGCGCAGACGCCATTTCCGTATGGCAAAAGCGGCACTCGCGCGAGGTAAAATTCTCAACCTTCACCCCTTTGGCCGCCAGATAACGCTGGCCATAGCTCAAGACCTTGTCCATATCCTTGGCATCATCGCTGACCAAAATATCAAAGTGCATACGACGCCCGTCAGGACGCACGACGTAGGTATCAAACACTGCAATCTTCATGACAAACCCTATTCAGCAAAAAACCTAATAAGTACACGTAGGCCCGCAAGAGGAAGAGCCTTCCTTTTCCTGATCCCCCGCTTTCCTGGTTTCTTCGGCCGGACAGCGAGCAATCAGCTGACCGACAAAAGCGCCCAGACGCAGATCGTCCAGATGCCCCAATTCCTTCAAGGCCAGATTGCCATCACGGTCAAAAATAATGGTGGATGGTGTCCCGCCCAGGCCCCACTCCTTCATGGTGCGCGGCAAGGGGCCGCTGTCTGAGGGCTGGTCAATGGCGATGGGAAAATTCAGACGGTACTCATGGGCGAAGGCTTGCAATGCGGCCGGCCCCATCACGTCGTGATGTTCGAACACGCTATGCAGACCAATAATGCGCAGATCGTCACGCGAGAACAGCGTATCGAGCTTTTTGGCTTGCGGCAGGCTGTTGATGACACAGCCCGGACAAAGCATCTGGAAGGCAGTGACCACCACAACGCGGCCACGCAAGGATGACAGGCTTAATGGCGCGGTCGTATTGAGCCACTGGCTGGCATGGATCTCGTAGGACATGACATACACCCCCAATGCTGACTAAACCCGATCATACCCGCAGGCGGAATGCAGACTTAGAAGAAATCAGAAGTGTTTAGTATGGCCACAGCCTGGACGGTGCAGAGGGACAATCGTCTGGAAAAGATACCTTTGCGTCCAGAAAACCCCATCAAGGCAGATGGCGGCAAGAGGTCCATTGCGGACTTTGGGCTGAACAGAAAATGACTTACGCTTGCTCCAGGGGCTCACATTCGCCCTGGCCGCGTGTCATATTGATAAAGGACTGCTGAAACTCCGCCTTATGCTCGACCGGCAGATTCAATACCCACTGCACGCCCTCAGCGTCGAACTGTTCGTCCTGAACCTGAACGCCAAAGCTGTCGAAACGGGATTGAACCAAGGCCAGATCGGCGAAGGAGCAGCGGCAGCGCAAGGCGGCCATGGGAATCAGTTCCTGCTTGTCAGCAAGCCGCAAACATTGAGCGGCCACGCCGCCATAAGCACGCACCAGACCGCCCGTGCCCAGCTTGACGCCCCCAAACCAGCGAATAACCAGCACCGCGACGCGGTCGCAATCCTGCCCTTCTATGGCTTGCAAAATGGGGCGCCCGGCTGTGCCGCCGGGTTCACCATCATCGTTAAAACGGTATTCAGACCCGATCTTGTAGGCCCAGCAATTATGCGTGGCATCGGGCACACCCTTGGCCTGAAAGAAGGCCAAAGCCTGGCTGGCACTGTCTACAGGAGCAGCCAGTGCCAGAAAACGGCTTTTTTTGATGTCCTGCTCGAAGCTGGTGGGCTCACACAGGGTAAAGACGGCCACCCCTGGCCTCAGTCCTGCTCGCGGCTGGCCAGGTAGTCTTCGTAGCCACCGCGGTAATCGACCAGACGGCCTTCAGGCATCACTTCGATAATGCGAGTTGCCACACCGGAGACGAACTCGCGGTCATGGGACACGAAAATCAGAGTGCCTTCAAATTTTTCCATGGCCATCTGCAAGGACTCGATCGATTCCATATCCAGGTGGTTGGTCGGTTCGTCCAGCAGCATGACGTTGTGACGACCCAGCATCAGGCGAGAGAAGGTCATGCGGTTTTTCTCGCCACCGGACAACACTTTCACGGGTTTGATGATGTCATCCGCCGAGAACAGCATGCGACCCAGCACGGAGCGCAGGGACTGGTCATCGTCGCCGGCCTGACGGAACTGGCTGATCCAGTCAAACACATTGTCTTCGGTGTCGAATTCGTCCGATACGTCCTGAGCCATGTAGCCGATATCGGCGTTTTCGGACCAGACGACCGAACCACTGTCAGGAGCCAGATCACCGGCCAGCAAACGCAGCAAGGTCGTCTTACCCACACCGTTCGCACCCACAATCGCGATTTTCTCGCCAGCTTCAATCATGGCCGAGAAATTCTTGATAATGGGGTGATCGTAGGACTTGCTCAGCCCCTCGATGGTGACCGCCAGGCGGTGCAGCACTTTTTTCTGTTCAAAACGGATAAATGGGTTCTGACGCGAAGAAGGCTTCACCTCGATGGTGTCTGCCTTCAGACGACCAATCTGTTTCAGACGCGAGGTAGCCTGACGGGACTTGGACTTGTTGGCGGCAAAACGGCGCACAAAGTCCTGCAGTTCGCCAATACGCTCTTTGGCCTTGGAGTTGGCCGCCAGCACACGTTCGCGCGACTGCACGGACGCCAGCATGTAATCGTCGTAGTTGCCGGGGTAGACACGCAGCTCGCCGTAATCCAGGTCGGCCATGTGAGTGCAAACCTGGTTCAGGAAGTGACGATCGTGACTGATGATGATCATGGTGCTCTGGTAGCTGTTGAGCACATCTTCCAGCCAGCGGATCGTGTTGATATCCAGGTTGTTGGTCGGTTCGTCCAGCAGCAGAACATCGGGGTTGGAGAACAGGGCCTGTGCCAGCAGCACACGCAGTTTCCAGCCGGGAGCAATTTCGCTCATGGGCAACTGGTGCTGTTCGACGGGAATTTCCAGGCCCATCAGCAATTCACCGGCACGACTCTCGGCGGTATAGCCGTCGTACTCGGCAAAACGGGCCTCCAGCTCGGCGGCCTTCATATAGTCTTCTTCGGTGGCTTCTGGATTGTCGTAGATGGCATCACGCTCTTGCATGGTGCTCCACATTTCGGTGTGGCCCATCAGCACCACATCCAGCACGCGCTTGTCTTCGTAAGCAAACTGGTCCTGACGCAGCTTGCCCAGACGCACGCCCGGGTCCAGCGATACATTACCCCCGCTTGGCTCCAGGTCGCCGCCAATGATTTTCATGAAGGTAGACTTGCCCGACCCGTTGGCACCAATCAGGCCATAGCGGTTGCCTCCGCCCAGTTTGACACTGACGTTTTCAAATAAAGGCTTGGCACCAAACTGGATCGTTAAATTAGCGGTGGAGATCACGTAAACGTACTTTGAAAAAGGTTGAGTTCAACCCAGTAGTGTATCAAGCAGGCGCGAAATCCGTTAGTGCTCGTGCTCATCCAGGACCAGATAAGCCATGCCGTCCTCGGTGGCCAGGCCCACTTCCTTGCCTACAGGCAGGCTGACCTTGACGTCCACATGGCCATAAGGCAGGCCCGTCACGACCGGAACCTTGACGGTTTCACGCAGCCAGCGCACCACCGAGTCCATATCAAAGCCGTTATCCGAAGCCCCTGTCTTGTAAGCCGTGAAGCGGCCCAGCACGACGGCCATTTGACGATTCAGCACGCCGGCATGCCAGAGTTGCGTCAACATGCGCTCGACCCGGTACGGGGCTTCGCCCACGTCTTCCAGGAACAAGATGCCGCCGTCAATATTGGGGAAGTACGGCGTGCCCAGCAAGGAGCAGACCAGGGCCAGATTACCGCCCCACAGAACACCGTGACCATCGACGGCATCCGAATCCTCGGACTCAAAGCTGAACAGTTCCAGCTCGCCACGCATCAATTCACCAAACAGCTCGGTTGTCAGCTCGTCAGTCTCATCGCCACCGAAGTCGGCAATCGCGGTGGGGCCGGTATAGCTGATGGCCCCAGTCTGCGCCAGCAAAGCCAGATTGAAGGCGGTGAAATCCGACATGCCCACAAAACGCTTGCCGCTATCGGCCACTGCGCGCCAGTCGATCTGGCCCAGAATGCGGCTCAAACCATAGCCGCCGCGTGTCGCCATTACAATAGGCTGGGGCTGCTGCAAGGCGCGCTGTACAGCGGCCAGACGCTGGGCGTCCGTACCGGCAAAGCGTTCGTGTACCGCCAAGGCGTCCGGATCTATGTCCACGGCAAAGCCCAGCTGGTTCAAACGCTGGCTGGCCAGCTCCAGCCGTTTGGGCTGAAGGATCTGGCCAGAGGGCGAAAACAGATAAATGCCCGAACAGTCCTGCTGCCCACAATGGCACTCGCCATGTTCGTGGTGATGGTGATGATGGTCGTGCTCGGGGCTGCTCATGATTAACCTTGAAAATAAAGTGCTGCTATTTTAGCGAGACTACTGGGCGCCATCCAGCGGCGATTGGATTGTTTGAGCCTGCTTTTGCAACTTCTTTTGTTCGCGTCGTTCACGGAAAAAATCCCGCAAGGCCTGAGCCGCATCCTCGGACATCAAACCACCCGAAACACGCGTGTGGTGATTCAGAGTGGGATGCAGATGCAAGGACTCCACACTGCCACACACCCCGGTCTTGGGATCAGCTGCCGCCCACACCACACGCGACAGACGCGCATGCAGCAAAGCGCCCAGACACATCATACAAGGCTCCAGCGTCACGAACAGGCTGGCGCCGGGCAAGCGGTAATTGCCGACTTTACGCGTTGCAGCGCGCAAGGCCACGATCTCGGCATGCTGGGTGGGATCATGGTCACAAACCGTGCGATTGGAGCCCACAGACAGCAGCCTGCCGTCCGCGTCCAATAGTACGGCACCTACGGGCACCTCGCCGATGCTGGCCGCCAGTTGAGCCTGTTCCAGGGCTAAAGCCATAGCCTGAGCATCACTCAAAACATCACTCTCTGTTTGCGGTGGTAAGCTAGTTGGCATCGTTAAATCCATTGCGTTATTCAAACCCTGTCGGCACAGCAAAAGGGTCATTTTACTGTCTATGCAGAACACTCCTGATTCTCACGCTATTTTGCGTGTTCGAGGCCTGAGCAAACAATACGCAAACGGGCACCAAGCCCTGCACGCTTTGGACCTGGATATCTGGCGGGGCGAGATTTTTGCCCTGCTCGGCTCCAACGGCGCAGGCAAAACCACCTTGATCAGCATTATCTGCGGACTGGTCAACCGCAGCAGCGGCACCGTATTGGTGGACGGCGCAGACAATGTCGACGACTACAAGCGTGCCCGCCAGAAAATTGGCCTGGTGCCGCAAGAGCTAAGCGCCGACTCTTTCGAGTCCGTCTGGAATACCGTCAGTTTCAGCCGTGGCCTGTTTGGCAAAGCGCCCAATCCGGAGCTGATCGAGCAGATTCTGAAAGACTTGTCCTTGTGGGACAAAAAAGACAGCCCCTTGATCACCCTCTCGGGCGGCATGAAACGCCGCGTGCTGATTGCCAAGGCGCTGTCCCACGAACCCGAAATCCTGTTTCTGGATGAACCGACCGCCGGTGTGGACGTGGCCTTGCGTCAAGGCATGTGGGCCTTGGTGAAACGGCTGCGCAGCCAGGGCGTCACCATTATTCTGACCACCCACTACATTGAAGAAGCTCAGGAGATGGCCGACCGCATTGGCTTCATCAATAAAGGCTCCTTGCAGCTGGTGGAAACCAAAGACAATCTGATGCGACGTCTGGGCGGTAAAACCCTGAACCTGAATCTGGCCGAGCCCATCAGCACCCTGCCCGCCTCTCTGGATGCGCTGGGACTGCAAACCGCAGCGGACGGAATGAGCCTGCTCTACCCCTTGACCAATCGCGAACAGGATCATGACTTGAGCAGCTTGCTGGCGGCGGTTGGACAGGCGGGCTTGACGATTACCGACATCCATACCCGCGAGCGCAGTCTGGAAGATATTTACGTTGAGTTTGTAGGGGCACAATCATGAACTGGTACGCCATTCTGGCCATTTACCGCTACGAAATGTCGCGCACCCGACGCACCCTGCTGCAAAGCATTGTGGCACCCGTGATTTCTACCGCCTTGTATTTTGTGGTGTTTGGCGCTGCCATCGGTCATCGCATCAATGAAATTGGCGGTGTGCCCTACGGCGCCTTTATCGTGCCGGGTCTGACCATGCTGTCAGTGCTGACACATAGCGTCTCCAACGCCGCTTTCGGGATTTACTTTCCACGCTTTACCCGCAATATCTACGAGATTCTGTCAGCGCCCATTTCACACTTCGAGGTGACCCTGGCCTTTGTGGGCGCAGCAGCCACGAAGTCGCTGTTTCTGGCAGCCATTATCCTGATCACGGCGCGGCTGTTTGTGCCTTATGAGATTGCTCACCCTATCTGGATGCTTTGCTTTCTGGCGCTAACCGCCCTGACCTTCAGCCTGCTGGGTTTCATTATCGGCATTTGGGCCGACAACTTTGAAAAGCTGCAATTCGTGCCCATGCTGATTCTGACCCCCCTCACCTTTCTGGGCGGCACCTTCTATTCCATCGACATGCTGCCCGAGTTCTGGCAAAAACTGACCTTGCTGAACCCGGTGCTCTACCTGATCAGTGGCTTTCGCTGGAGCTTTTTTGATCTGGCCGATGTAAATGTGTGGCTGAGCCTGGGCATGACACTGCTGTTTTTAAGTGTGTTTCTTGCCGTGGCGGGCTGGATTTTCAAAACGGGCTATCGATTGCGCCCGTAAATAAAAAAAAAGGCCGGGAATATTTCCCGGCCTTTTTTTGGCAACTCGAACAGGATACGCAGTCGCTAGATACTGAACGTGTCCTCAGAACAGTTCAATCGGGATGCACAGCGCAATCCATAAAACTGGCTTGCTCTCCATACTGACGCAGCTTTGCTTCCAGCACGGGTGCAGGCACCCCTTCAATCGGCTTGTAGCCCAGACGCTGCCAATAGCCCACGGCAGGTCCCAAAGACACCAGACTGCAACGACGCAAGCCACGCTGCCAGGCATAGCGACGACCGGCGTGCAACAAGGCCCCCGCCACACCCCGGCCTTGCACACGGCGCATTACGGCACAGTCGTGAATAAACCATTGGTCTGCAGGCGAAGGCAGGCTGTTCAGCGCATCGCCCAAGGACGGCGGCAACAGGCCCGCCCAGGGATAGGACACCAAATACCCTTGCAATTGATCGTCGGCATCGCGGGCCACCCAGCAGCTCTCCGGCGCCAGATCCAGACGGTTCTGATAAAAGCTGCGGTCTTCCAGAATATCCGCGTCGTACACATCCGCCTGGACTTCCAGCACCTGGCTCAGATCGTGCACCTGCATTAACTCAATTCGTACATTCATAGCTGCTACACGGCAGCGGCAGGCCACCACCGCGCCGTTTCACTCGGATTAGTCGCGGAAGTTATCGTACTGCAGCGGCAATTCCACGTCGGTCTGCTTCAGCAGAGCGATGGCAGCCTGCAAGTCGTCCCGTTTCTTGCCAGTCACGCGCAATTTCTCACCTTGAATTTGCGTGTCGACCTTGAGCTTGGCGTTCTTGATGGCGGCAATCAGCTTCTTGGACGTAGGCTGGTCCAGACCCTGGCGCACCTTCACTTTCTGACGGGCACCGGCCACGTTTTCCAGCACTTTTTCAGTATCCAGGCAGCGCACATCAATCCCACGGGCAGCAATACGGCCACGCAGAATCTGCATCATTTGCTCCAGCTGAAACACGCTGGGAGCCGATTGCAAAATGGTGTTCTCGTCTTCGAGTTCAAATTTGGCATCCGTACCTTTGAAGTCAAAACGGGTGGCCAGCTCGCGGCTGGCTTGCTCGACTGCATTACGCAGTTCGTGGGTGTTAACCTCGGATACAACGTCAAAAGATGGCATTCCTAACCGTCCTGTTCCTTAAGTGCAGACAGGCCGCCTAAAGCGACCTGTGTGCTTTTTAGAAAACGCTGCTCTTAGTCCGAAGCGGCTTGCTTGGCCTGCTGACGCAGCGCGAATTTCTGTATTTTACCTGTTGCCGTTTTCGGCAACTCCATAAAACTGAAATGACGCGGTATTTTAAAGCCAGCCAGGTACTGGCGGCAATGCGCGCGCAGTTCTTCTACGGTGACTTCCGCGCCGGGACGCAGCTCCACGTACACGTGCGGTGCTTCGCCCCAACGCTCGTCAGGCTGGGCCACAACAGCCGCCGCTTGCACGGCAGGATGGCGATACATGACGTCTTCAATCTCGATGGAGGAAATGTTCTCGCCCCCGGAAATGATGATGTCCTTGCTGCGATCCTTGATGCGTACGTAGCCGTCCGGCTCGCACACGGCCAGGTCGCCTGTGTGGAACCAACCGCCGCCCAGGGACTCCTGGGTAGCCTGCGCGTTCTTCAAATACCCCTTCATGGTGATATTGCCGCGGAACATGATCTCGCCCATGGTCTGGCCATCGGCAGGGACGGGTTCCATGGTTTGCGGGTCCAGAACCTGTACGCCCCCTTGCAGGTGATAACGCACCCCCTGACGGGCATTGCGCTGCGCACGTTCCTGGATATCCAGCTCGCTCCAGGGGGCATGCTGCGCACAGACCGAGGCCGGGCCATAGGTTTCGGTCAGGCCATAAACGTGGGTCAATGCAAAGCCCATGCGCTCCATGCCTTCGATCATGGTGGCCGGAGGTGCGGCGCCGGCCACCATGGCCGACACACCCTTGGGCAGGCGGGACTTCAAGGCTTCGTCGGAGTTGACCAGCAGGGAGTGCACAATTGGCGCACCACAGTAGTGGGTGACGCCGTAATCGACCATATTGTCGACCATGGCCTGAGCTTCCACCTTGCGCAAACAGACGTTCACGCCAGCACGAGCCGCGATCACCCAGGGGAAAGTCCAACCATTGCAATGGAACATGGGCAGGGTCCACAGATAGACCGCATGCTTGGGCATGTCCCATTCCAAGACGTTGGACAAGGCCCCCAGATACGCGCCACGGTGGTGATAGACCACGCCTTTGGGCTTGCCGGTAGTACCGCTGGTGTAGTTAAGGGCAATCGCGTCCCACTCGTTGGTGGGCAATTGCCAGTCGTAATCCGGATCGCCTCCGTCCACGAACTCTTCGTAGGTTTGCGAGCCGATACGCTCTGCGCCAGTGTCAAAATAAGTGTCCACGACGTCAATAACCAGAATGGGCTCTTTGCTTTCGCGCAGGCTCAGGGCTTCTTTCATGACGGCGGCAAATTCGCTATCCACCAGAACCGCACGCGCTTCGCCGTGATCGAGCATATAAGCGATGGTGCTGGCATCCAGACGGGTATTCAAGGTATTCAGTACCGCGCCGCACATGGGCACGCCAAAGTGTGCCTGAACCATGGGCGGAGTATTGGGCAACATCACCGCCACGGTGTCGCCTTTGCCAACCCCGGCCTTGGACAGCGCGCTGCCCAATTGGCGGGTACGCGCATAAAGCTGCGACCAGCTCATCTTGATGCCGTTTTGGGCGGGCCCGTAAACCAGAGCCGGGTAGTCAGGGTAGACAAAAGCACTGCGCTCGATGAAATCCAGCGGCGACAAAACACGATAATTGGCGTCTGTCTGGGGCAAATCCTGATCGTAAATACTCACCACAAAGTCTCCAAAAAAGGGCGGGCTAACCGAAATGCACGGCGGTCCGTCTGATAATTGCGCTCTTACATTAGCTGGCTACAGAGCTTTGGGCAAGGTCGCCTTTTCAGCTATAGAGGCGCATAATGACACGCTATCTAAGGTATATATCGCGACCGGCTGACTGCTCGCTGACAGTTTGCCCCCTACCTGAAGGCCCTTCATGCCCGTAGCCATGCTGTATATCGCCGCCGGTGGCGCCCTGGGCGCACTGGCGCGTTGGTTCCTGAGTCAGGCACTAAATGTCCTGTTCCCTACGCTGCCCCCCGGTACTTTGCTGGCTAACTTGATTGGCGGCTATCTGATGGGCATCGCGATGGCCTATTTCAGCGGACTGGGACTGGGCCACGAAGGCTGGCGCATGTTCGTCATGACAGGGTTTCTGGGCGGCCTGACCACCTTCTCTACCTTCTCTGCCGAGATCATGACCTTGATGATGCAACAGCGTTATATCTGGGCCTTGGGCGGCATCGCCATCCACGTGGTCGGCTCCTTGCTGATGCTGGGTCTGGGCATGGCCACCTGGGGTTTGCTGCGGGGACAAGCATGATGGACGTACATTTTCTTCAAGCCGGCTCCCCTCCTCCTGATGTTGAGCAGCGCTTTGGCAATCAGAACGCCTGGTTCAAACGCGCCCTTCAAGCCCTGGAGGTGAATGTCCGCACCTGGCGAGTTCACCAGGACGAGGCCTTGCCTGCGCCGGACTGCCCGGACCCGGTGGTGATCAGCGGCTCCTGGAACATGGTCACCGACAGGCTGGACTGGAGCGAAAACCTGGCCGCCTGGATTCGGGAACGCTATCAGACACAAATGCCCTTGCTGGGTATTTGCTATGGCCATCAATTAATGGCGCATGCCTTGGGCGGGCGCGTGGATTACGACCCCAAAGGGGCCGAAGTCGGTTATCTGCCCATTCACTTGTCCGAACAGGCCCACGGACATGAACTGCTGGCCAATCTACCCATGCAGTTCCCTGCCCTGCTCAGCCACCAGCAAAGCGTGCTGAGCTTGCCCGAACATGTAGAAATACTGGGCAGTTCTGCACACGACCCGCATCAAATCCTGCGTTACGGCCCCGCTCAGTGGTCAATTCAGTTTCACCCTGAGTTTTTTGCCGGCCTGTTGCGATACTGCGTTCTGCGCAAGGCCGAATCCTGGCGTGCCCAGGGCATTGATCCGCAAAGCCTGGCTGACCCCATTCAGGACACGCCCGACGCTCATCGCCTGCTGTGCAATTTTGTGCAGACTTACTCGTCCAGCGGTCCCAATGGGCGGCAGAAAAACTCGCCAGGCGTTTGACCCATCAAGTCCCGAAAGGCCGCTACAAAGGCCGACATGCTTTCATAGCCACACGCCAAGGCCACATCAGTCACCCGTTCGTGTCGCTCCAGCAGCGGCAAGGCACTCATGACGCGCAAGCGCTGACGCCAGACCCGAAATGTCAGCCCGGTTTGCTGACGGAACAAGCGGCTCAAGGTTTTTTCTGACAAGCTCTGTTGCTCCGCCAAATCCTGCAAGCTCCAATCGCCTGCTGGCTGCGCCTGCAATTGCTCGCATACCTGCAAAAGGCGTGGGTCCGAGGGCCATGGCAGAATCAGGCCGCTTTCAGGCGCAGCCAGTAAACGATCCAGCAAAACCTGCACCAGACGGCCCTGCGCCCCCTCGCGCTCGTACAACACCGGCAAAAGGCTGAATTCGCGGATCAGCTCGCGCAATAAGCGGTCTACAACGACCACGCGACAGGCAGCAGGTGCTTCGGGCAGAGCACTGACATCAATATAGAGACTGCGAATCTGCGCATCGGGCGAACTGCGCACCCCATGCTCTACGCCCGCAGGCACCCATACCGCCTGTTGAGGCGGCGCCATGAAGCGCCCGCTGGCAGTACGCACCTCGATCACCCCCGTCAAAGCATAGGAAAACTGCACCCAGGGATGCCGGTGTGGGCGAGCAATGGCCTGGTTGGGCAAGGTGCGTTCCTGGCCATACAAGGGCCGGGGCAGGTAACGCAGTTGCTGCAAACTCTCTGGAATTCGCTCTGCAGGCATCAGAATGTCCGTTTGTCGATAATCCATATCCGTTTAGCGATAAACCCCCAAAAAGGTCTACGGTAAAGTGAGGCCTTTCATAACGCAAGCCTTTCAAGCCTCTAACAAACCCATGTTCTCTCAACTGCGACTGCTTTTTGACAACTTCACCCTGATCCTGATCGGCGTGGTGGCACTGGCAAGTTTCTTTCCCGCCTACGGCCAAGGTGCGGTGTTCTTTGACGTGATCACTGGCCTGGCCATTGCCCTGCTGTTCTTCATGCACGGGGCCAAGCTATCCCGCGAAGCCATCATTGCTGGAGCCACCCACTGGCGTTTGCACTTGCTGGTCTTTGGCTGCACCTTTGTCATGTTCCCCCTGCTGGGCCTGTTGTCCAAGCCCATCTTGCTGCCCTTGCTGGGCATGCCCTTGTTTGTAGGCATTCTGTACATGTGTGTCCTGCCCGGAACCGTGCAGTCGGCCATCGCCTTTACCTCGATTGCTCGCGGTAATGTGCCTGCTGCCATTTGCAGCGCTTCAGCCTCCAGCCTGATTGGTATTGTGCTCACGCCCGTACTGCTCAAGCTCTTGCTGGACGCTGACGGCGGCTCGGCTACTTCGACCCTGGATGCCATCAAGAAGATCAGTCTGCAATTGTTGCTGCCCTTTGTAGTCGGCCATCTGATGCGCCCCCTGATTGGCAAATGGATGGACCGCAACCGCAAATGGCTACGCAGCGTGGACCAGTCCTCCATCCTGCTGGTGGTCTACACCGCGTTCAGTGCTTCGGTGATTGGTGGCCTGTGGCAAGCCGTGCCACCCAAGTCCCTGGCTATTCTGGCTGTGGTTTGCCTGGTGTTGCTGGCCATCATCCTGTTCCTGACCACCTGGCTGGCGCGCAAACTGGGCTTCAATAAAGAAGACGAAATTACGATTGTCTTCGGGGGCTCCAAGAAAAGTCTGGCAACCGGCGTACCCATGGCCCAAGTGCTGTTTACCGGCGCTGCCATTGGCCCGGCCCTGCTGCCCATCATGATCTTCCACCAGATTCAGTTGATGGCTTGCGCATTCATTGCAAATAAATATGCCCAACGTCCTGAAACACCAGAAGAAAAAGCACAACTGCAAAGTGCCTGATCACGCTTTGCTGAATCGCTGAACAAATGGCCCGACTTCAACACGAAGTTCGGGCCATTATTTTTCATGCGGAAGAATGCCGACTTTTACTGAAGCTTGTTGATCTTGTCGTTCAAAGTCGCAGCAGACAGCTCTCCTGCCCGCACATCCACCAAACGTCCCTGCTCATCCAAAAACAAGGTTGTAGGCAAGCCACGGCTGCGCACGGCCTGGCCCAGCTGCATTTGCGGGTCGCGCCACATATTATCCAGCTCCAGATTCTCGTCCAACAAGTACTTCTGGATCTCGGCCAGTTCCTCGCCCTGGTTCGCAAACACGATATTCACATCGGAACGGGTGGATTGCACTTGTTTGAAGGCAGGCATCTCGCGGCGGCACGGAGGACACCAGCTGGCCCACAAGTTGACAACCGTGACCTTGCCTTTATACAAATCCAGATTTTCCGGAGCACTGACATCAAGCTGCATGGGGATCAAGTCTATCTCGGGCAATGGCATGGCGGTTTCCACTCCCCCTCGTCCTGTCGCAACCATGATTAGCGAGAATGCCGCCACACCAACGGCCAACCCTCCCGATACAGCAGGCAGAACGGCCTTGTCACGCAGCACACGCCACAGCACATAGAACCAGCCTGCTGTCACGGCTGCCGGGATCATCAGACCACCGTCGCGCAAATCCAGCCAGCTCAAGGGTTCGCTTTGATAAAACTGCCATTGCTGGATCAGAAAACCCAAACGACCAACCAGCACACCCAGAATAATCGCGCGCCACAGCACCGATTCAGCTCGGGTCTGCTTGCGTCTATCCAGCCAGGCGGCCAGAAACAGCCCCAGCAATGCCGCGACCATAAAAGCAAATAGAGACGTGGCAAAGGTAAAGGGACCGAGCTGTATGCTTTGCATAAACATAAATCCTGACGAGACCAAATAAAAATCGACCCGCCATAAGCGGGTCGGGGCAATAAGTACAGACAGCGTCGCTGCTAAAAGATTCCCTCAATCAGGAGGCGCTACTCAAAATCTGCATGAATTGGCCCATTTTCGTTTTGCATTTGATGCCGGGTTCCAGCTCGACTCCACTGCTGACGTCAATGGCATAGGGACGATGCAAGGCGACTCGTTCAGCCACGTTGTCGATACGCATGCCACCAGCCAGCACCAGCGGTGGCAAGCCGTCCTGGCCTTGCAAACGTGCTTGCAGACCCTGAATCAGCTCCGGATCAAAAGCCGTACCGGTACCGCCATACGCATCGTGATAACCATCCATCAACCAGGCACGAGCATCCTGATACTTCAAGCATTGTTCCAGCAGGCCACCCACCGTCTCCAGACCAGGCGCACCGACTCGAAAAGCCTTGATATACGGATGTGCATAGCGACGGCATTCTTCCGGGCTTTCCTCACCATGAAATTGCAGCAGATCCGGCTGCACCTGTTCCAGAATTTCCCGTACAAAGCTCTCGGACGCATTCACAAACAGGCTGACTGCCTGCACAAACGCCGGTACACGGGCACGCAGGGCGGCGGCCTGCTCTGTACTCAACATGCGGGCGCTTTTCGGGTAAAAGACAAACCCCACCGCATCCGCGCCCAGCTGCACGGCGGCATCAATATCCTGCGCTCGGGTAAAGCCACAAATCTTGACTCGGGTACGGCTGAACATCACACATCCTTGAATAAAAAAACGGGGGCCAGATGCCCCCGTGGTCAATCATGAAACGACTTTATTGGAAACTGCTGGCCGCGTCATCCGTTCCAAATCCATAGCTGTCCGAACCGTAAGTCGATTCCGTGCCAAACTGGATTTGTGAATCCTCCAGCAGAACCTCGCCGTGTTTATAGTGCGTGACGAGTCCGGGGAAGACCAGCACGGCCGCTACCATCAACAACTGAATGATAATAAATGGTACCGAGCCCCAGTAAATATCCGTTGTGGCCACACGCTTGATACGCTCGCCCGTCACCTTGTCAGTGTAGTCCTCTTTGGGGGCCACCGAACGCAAGAAGAACAACGCAAAGCCAAAGGGCGGGTGCATGAAGGAGGTCTGCATATTGACCGCCAGCAAGACACCGAACCAGATCAGGTCAATGCCCATCTTGTCGGCAATCGGCCCGAGCAGCGGCACAATAATAAAGGCCAGTTCAAAGAAGTCCAGGAAGAACGCCAGCAGGAAGGTCAGGATACTGACGATAATCAGGAAGCCCCACTCACCGCCAGGCATATCAATCAAAAGATGCTCCACCCACAGATCGCCATTGATGCCACGGAAGCTCAGACTAAAGACGGTCGAACCCACCAGAATGAAGACCACAAAGCAGGACAGGCGAGTGGTGGATTCCATGGCCTGGCGCAGCAGCTTCCAGGACAGGCGGCCACGCGATACCGCCATGATAATGGCACCGACAGCCCCCATCGCCCCACCTTCGGTTGGAGTCGCGACACCAATAAAGATGGTGCCCAACACCAGGAAGATCAGGAACAGCGGTGGCACCATCACAAAGATCACGCGCTCGGCGATCTTGGACAGCATGTTCAACTTGAGCAACTTGTTGATCAGCGCAATCACCCAGGCCGTTACGCCCCACAACAGCAGCAGCACCACAATGTGCTCGTCCATGGGGATATTGGGATGCGTGGCAAAGTAATGTTGCGAGCCAAAGTACGCCACGGCCGAGGCCACAATGGTGAGGACGATCAGCGAGGTCAAACCGCGGCTGCCATTGGGCTCTACATACACCCGGGCCTCGGGCGGCAAGGCGGGAGCCGACTTGGGCTTGATGTAGGACATCACCACGATGTACAGAATGTAGACTCCCACCAGCAGCAGGCCGGGCAACATGGCGCCACGGTACATATCGCCAATGGAGCGACCCAGCTGGTCAGCCAGAATGATCAGCACGATGGAGGGCGGGATGATTTGCGACAAGGTGCCTGAGGCGGCAATCACCCCGGTTGCCAGCTTGCGGTCATAGCCGTAGCGCAACATGATAGGCAAGGAGATCAGGCCCATGGAGATGACCGAGGCCGACACCACACCCGTTGTGGCAGCCAGCATGGCACCGACCAGCACCACGGCAATGGCCAGTCCACCACGCAAAGGACCAAATAGCTGGCCAATGGTATCTAGCAGGTCCTCGGCCATGCCGGATCGCTCTAATATCAGCCCCATCAAGGTGAAGAAGGGAACCGCCAGCAAGGTATCGTTCTCGACAATCCCAAATACCCGTTGTGGCAAGGCCTGAAACAAGGCCGGCTGCATCATGTCCAGTTCAATAGCGACCAGACCGTACAAAATCCCGATTGCCGACAAGGTGAAGGTAACGGGAAAACCCAATAGCAAAAACACGATCAGGTTAAAGAACATGATCGGAGCCAGATTATCAATCAGGAATTCCATTGTTACTGGCCCTTGGAAACAGAGGTTGTCACTTCATTTGCCTGGGCCATCTCACGAATCTCCTGGGCAAGTTCTTCTTCTGCACTCAGCCCACCATTTCTTAATAAGGGATTGGGACAGGCACCCAGCAAAAAGCCTATGCATTTGATCAGGTGAGACACACCTGCCAATGCCAATAGGGCAAAACCGACGGGGATCAGTAGCTTGACCGGCCAACGTACCAACCCTCCGGTATTGGAGGACTGCTCGTTAAGCACGTAGGACTGCTCGAAAAACGGAATGGAGAGCCAGAAAATCAGCAAGGTAGCGGGCAGGAGGAAAAAGATCACGCCGATAATATCGATCCAGATCTGAACGCGCGGCGGAAAACGTTCCGCCAGGGCATCCACCCGTACATGCTCATTCACAAAGAAGGTATAACCAGCCGCCAGCAAGAAAATTGCACCGAACAAATACCACTGCAATTCCAGCCACTGATTGGAACTGATGCCATATACCTTGCGAACTACGGCGTTAATAGCACTGACCAACACCACGATCAGGGTTAGCCAGGTCACGGACTTACCAACGACCGTATTCAGACGGTCGATCAAACTAGACAATCGTAAGAAGAATTTCATGGCCTTGCTCAGGATATGGTCGCCTTCTGGATTCGCTTGTGGCTAATGCCCGAAGGTGGTCGGCCTTATACAGATAAGAATGTAAGAGAAGAAAATGGCTTCACATTTTATACGATTGAAGCATGTGAAGCCGGTTCGGATACCGGGGATAAACCCTTTAGAAACGAGCTAAATCATGTTTTTTCAGGCCGTTTCACCAAAACGCAATCCGCTTAGCTCATAGAGCAAATCGTAGGGATTGCTGGCGGGAATATCAAACTGCTCGGGGTAATCCACCCCAGCCAGATACAGGCCACTGGCATCGAAAGTCGGGGCCGACAAGCGGCGATCGCGCTGTGCCAATAAATGCAGCACCCAATCAGGCGGCTGACGGCCTTGGCCGATATAAATCAGCATGCCCATCAGATTGCGAATCATGTGATGCAAAAAGGCATTGGCGCTGAAACGGAACAGGAAAAAATCGCCCTGCTGTTCAATCCGGATCTGCGACATGGTGCGCACCGGACTGGCCGCCTGACATTGCGAAGAACGAAATGCACTGAAGTCGTGCTCGCCCACCAAATGCCGGGCAGCCTCTTGCATCAGGGCCAGGTCCAAAGGACGAAACACCCAGGCCACTCGGCCATGCAATAAGGGGGACCGCACCCGGTGCTGACGCAGTAGATACACGTAGTGACGACCTTGGGCCGAGAAGCGGGCATGAAAATCATCCGGCACTTCGCGCGCCCATTGCACGGCAACGGAGTCCGGCAGCAAGGCGTTCAAGCCGCGCACCCACGACTCCAGGCTGCGCTCGGCAGCCGTGTCCAGATGAACTACTTGATTGAGGGCATGAACGCCGGTGTCGGTGCGACCGGCGCAGATCGTAGAAACAGGCTGGGCCGTAAAACGGCCCAGTGCCTGCTCCAGAACATCTTGAACGGTGTTGCCACCGGCCTGACTTTGCCAACCCAGCCAGGGCGTCCCTTCATAGCAGACACCCAATGCAATACGTCTCATGGTGGGTTTGCCTTACTGACGAACGGGAGGCTCGTCCGAAGGCGGCTGATCCAGGTCCAGATTGATTTTTTCCAGTTTTTCCCGAACCATCGCTTCGCTGACAGGTGCAGGAGAATCATCGCCATGGCGATTTTCGGTATTGGCGCGGCGCAAGACCCAGGTCACCAGGACCACAATCAATGCCAGTACCACGGCCATCACGGCCAACATATGTTCTTGAATCCAGGACACGGTCTTTTTTGCCTTGTTAACTGCACCGGCCATCTTGCCCTGCTCGGGCTCGGATGGCACGGAAATCGCTCCTGCCACTGCGGCAGAAGAAGCGGCGCCTGAAGCGCCAGAATGAGTATTACCATTGGCAGCATCGCTGCCGGAGTCGCTCAGCCCCAGCTCTTGAGCTGAATCCAGGACGAGATCTTTAGCGGCCTCGCCCTGGGACTGCAAGGCCCGGCCCAGGGTAGAGACGTTCTCTTCCAGTTGCGAGACACGATCGCCCGTTTCGCGCAGTTCGTGCTGCAATTGCTGCTTGGCGTCACGGGCCTCGGCCCCTGCCGACAAGAGCAAACGATCCTGACCTTGTGCCTGAGCACCCGATTCGCTGGAGCCGTTTTGCGCCACACCTTGGGAAGCATCGGACTGATCCTGCCCTGCTTGCGCAGCGGAGCGCAAGGCCTGGGCCTGGTCAATATAGAAACGGCGTGCCTGGGCATCGTCTACGGATAACATGGCCGCCGCATCAGGAATCTGTAGGGTTTGGCCTGCCTTCAGGCGGTGCATGTTCTGGTCGATGAAGGCATTCGGATTCTGCTTCTGAACCGCCATCATCCACTGATAGGAACTGACACCATCCACCGCATGGCGACGTGCCAAGGCATGCAAGGTATCACCCGATTTCACGCGTACTGCGCTTTGGGCCTGCACCTTGGAGGCTGTGCTCGAAGGGGAAACCTGCACCGACACGGGCGCCTGACGGCCTGCTTGTGGCTGCGTCACTGCTTTAACGGCCACAGGAGCCGGAGCCAGCACACTGACCTGATGCAAGAACTGCCCGCTATCACTTTGAATCTGCAAGAGCACGTCGGCCACCGAGCCCGAGAACATCTGCTCGGAGGACAGCCGAATGCGCCGTACTTGCCCCTGCCCGTCCCGGTCGATCACGGCCTTCAAGGAGTCCAGATCCACCGGAGGGGTCAAGCCAGCCTGTTGCCAGGCCGACAAGGGAGCGGGTGTCACCCTCAGGGACAGGCTTTCTTCAGGGCTGATCTGTCGTATGCCCACATCCAGCTTGAAAATCTGATTAGGAGCCGACACCAAACGACTATGGCCGATTTCCAAAGCGGAAACCGGCGTAGCCGCCAGCATCCCGGCCACTAGCAGGGCCGAACCCAGCGTACGTACAGGATGCAGACGGCCAACCATGATTAGAGCTCGCCCAAAGCGATGCGCAGCATGCGGCGCAGCGGTTCGGCAGCGCCCCACAGCAACTGGTCGCCAACCGTGAAGGCGCTCAGGTACTCGGGACCCATGTTCAGCTTGCGCAGACGTCCCACTGGGATGTCCAGCGTGCCGGTGACGGCAACCGGAGTCAGCGCTTCTACCGTGGCCTGGCGTTCATTAGGCACAACCTTGGCCCATTTGGAGCCTTCAGCCAGGATGTCGGTGATCTCGTCCAGCGGAACATCGCGAGTCAGCTTGATGGTCAAGGCCTGGCTGTGGCAGCGCATGGCACCAATACGCACGCACAGACCGTCGATAGGAATGTGCTTGTCCTGCGCGCCACGGCCCAGGATCTTGTTGGTTTCCACGCCTGCTTTCCACTCTTCGCGCGTCATGCCATTGCCCAGATCGGAGTCGATCCAGGGGATCAGGCTGCCGCCCAGTGGTACGCCGAAGTTTTTCTGAGGCAGGTTGGGATCGCGTTGTGTCTGCAAGACACCGCGGTCGATATCCAGAATGGCCGATGCAGGATCGTCCAGCAGGCTGGAGACAGACTGGTTGATCAGACCGAACTGAGTCAGCAGTTCACGCATGTGTTGTGCGCCACCGCCGGAAGCGGCCTGGTACGTCATGCTGGTCATCCACTCAACCAGGTTCTGGTTGAACAGACCACCCAGACCCATCAGCATGCAGCTAACCGTACAGTTGCCGCCAATGAACTGCTTGCCACCTTTGGCCAGTGCAGCATCAATAACAGGACGGTTGATCGGGTCCAGCACGATCACGGAGTTTTCATCCATGCGCAGCGTGCTGGCCGCGTCAATCCACAAACCGTTCCAGCCAGCGGCACGCAGCTTGGGGTAGATCTGGCTTGTGTAATCTCCACCTTGGGCGGTCACAATAATTGGCAACTTTTTCAAGGCGTCAATATCGTGGGCGTCCTGCAATGGGCCAGCACCGTCAGCCCACGAAGGAGCTGCGCCGCCAGCATTGCTAGTCGAGAAAAACACCGGCTGAAAAAGGGAGAAATCGCCTTCGTCGCGCATGCGCTGCATGAGCACGGAGCCCACCATCCCACGCCAGCCGACCAAACCTACCGCTTGAGTCATGGTAATACCACCTGGATATATAAAAAAATAAAACGATAAAAGATACTATCGCAAAGCCTTGAGCACTGCATCCCCCATAGCACTGGTGCTCAGCAATTGGCAACCGTCTTCGTAGATGTCGCCGGTACGCAAACCTTGTTCGAGCACGCTGGCAACCGCCGCTTCGATACGTTTGGCCTGGTCTTCTGCATTGAGCGAGTAGCGCAGCAACATGGCAGCGGACAAAATGGTGGCCAAAGGATTGGCCTTGTCCTGACCGGCGATATCGGGTGCCGAGCCGTGGCTGGGTTCGTACAAACCTTGCTGGGATGCGTTCAGAGATGCCGAGGGCAACATGCCAATGGAGCCTGTCAACATGGCCGCTTCATCCGATAGGATATCGCCAAACAGGTTGCCTGTGACAATCACGTCAAATTCTTTTGGTGCGCGCACCAATTGCATGGCGGCATTGTCGACGTACATGTGGCTCAATTCCACGTCCGGATACTCACGGGCCACATCAATCATGATGTCACGCCAGAACTGGGATGTTTCCAGCACATTGGACTTGTCCACGCTGCACAAGCGTTTTTGACGTTTTTGTGCGGCCTGGAAACCCACGTGGGCAATACGGCGCACTTCGCTTTCGGCGTAGTGCATGGTGTCAAAGCCCTGACGCTCGCCCGCGAAGTTACCCTCTTCCACGGTACGCACGCCACGCGGCTGGCCGAAGTAAATGTCGCCGGTCAGTTCACGCACGATCAGGATATCCAGACCGGACACGACTTCGGGTTTCAGGGTGGAGGCGTTGGCCAATTGTGGGTACAGAATGGCGGGACGCAGATTGGCGAACAGACCCATGGCACGACGCAAACCCAAAATGGCTTGCTCGGGACGCAGATGACGCTCCAGAGAGTCGTATTTCCAGTCACCCACGGCGCCGAACAACACGGCGTCGGAGCCTTGAGCCAGGCTCAAGGTTTCGGGTGGCAGGGGGTGGCCGTGCAAATCGTAAGCGGCGCCACCCACCGGAGCCACGGCCATTTCCAGGTCCATGCCCAGGGCGCCCAGCACGCGCTGAGCCTGTTCGGTAATCTCGGGACCGATGCCATCACCGGGCAATACTGCGATTTTATGAGTCATGATGAATAGGACGTAAAAATTAGGAAGTAAGTGTGAAGAACTCCGGCCAACTGGCCGGAGCATCTTGGCCGCCTAGGAAGGCAGCAACAGCATGGCTTCTACAAAACCTGCACCTATGCTCAAGGTTGCCCAACCAGCCAAGGGTGGCGGGCCAGACGCTCGGCTTCGTATTGACGGATCATGTCCGCTTTCTGCAAGGTCAGGCCAATTTCATCCAGACCATTCAAGAGGCTGTGCTTGCGCGAGGCATCAATGGTGAACGGCAGTTCACGACCTTCAGGTGTAATGACGCGCTGCTCGGCCAGATCAATACGCAGCTTGTAACCGGGGAAGGCTTTGACTTCATCAAACAGGCGGGCAATATCCAGCTCGTTCAGGACGATGGGCAGCAAGCCGTTCTTGAAGCTGTTGTTGAAGAAAATATCGGCAAAGGACGGCGCGATAATAGCGCGAAAACCGTATTGCATCAGGGCCCAGGGAGCGTGCTCACGGCTGGAACCACAACCAAAGTTCTTGCGCGCCAGCAGCACGGAAGCACCCTGGTAGCGGTCCTGGTTCAGCACAAAGTCCGGGTTCAGCGGGCGGCGGGAATTATCCATGCCGGGCTCGCCGTGGTCCAGATAGCGCAATTCATCAAACAGGTTGGGGCCAAAGCCGGTGCGCTTGATGGATTTGAGGAACTGCTTGGGGATGATCAAGTCCGTATCCACGTTCTCCCGATCCAAGGGAGCGACCAGACCTTCATGAGTAGTAAATGCTTGCATGGTGTGGTTTTCCTCAGTTGAACGAACGCACGTCGACAAAATGGCCAGCAATGGCGGCAGCCGCTGCCATGGCCGGGCTGACCAGGTGAGTACGACCACCCTGCCCCTGACGTCCTTCAAAGTTACGGTTGGAGGTCGAAGCGCAACGCTCGCCGGGTTCCAGACGGTCGGCGTTCATGGCCAGACACATGGAGCAACCAGGCTCACGCCATTCAAAACCGGCGTTCAGGAAAATCTTGTCCAGACCTTCTTGCTCGGCCTGACGTTTGACCAGACCGGAGCCTGGAACAATCATGGCCTGCTTGACGTTGGACGCCACTTTGCGACCCTTGGCCACGCTGGCGGCCGCGCGCAAGTCTTCAATACGGGCATTGGTACAGGAGCCGATAAACACGCGGTCAATGCGGATGTCAGTCAATGGCATATTGGGCGTCAGACCCATGTATTCCAGGGCGCGCTCCATGCCGTTGCGGGCAACTTCGTCTTTTTCTTTCTCTGGATCGGGTACGCGGCTGTCAATAGGCAGCACCATTTCTGGCGAGGTGCCCCAGGTCAGCTGAGGGGTGATCTGGCTGGCGTCGATACGGATCACGCGGTCAAACTCGGCACCTTCGTCAGAGTGCAAGGTGTTCCAGTAAGCCACGGCTTGATCCCACAACACGCCTTTGGGGGAGTAAGGACGGCCACGCAGGTACTGAATGGTTTGCTCGTCCACAGCCACCATGCCCGAACGCGCCCCGGCTTCAATTGCCATATTGCACACCGTCATGCGGCCTTCCATGGACAAGGCACGAATCGCCGAGCCGCCAAATTCAATGGCATAGCCTGTGCCACCGGCAGTCCCGATCTGACCGATCACGTACAGGATCAGGTCTTTGGCGGTACAGCCAAAAGGCAGCTTGCCGTCCACTTGGATCAGCATGCTTTTGCTTTTCTTCATCAGCAAGGTCTGGGTGGCCAGCGTGTGCTCAACTTCCGAAGTGCCGATACCAAAGGCCAAGGCACCTACCGCACCGTGCGTGCTGGTGTGAGAGTCACCACAAACCACGGTCATGCCGGGCAAGGTAGCGCCCTGCTCGGGGCCAACAATGTGCACAATGCCCTGACGCACATCGTTCATGCGGAACTCGGTAATGCCAAATTCTTCGCAGTTGGCGTCCAGGGTATCAACCTGCAGACGCGAGATCGGGTCTGCAATACCGTTCTGGCGGGAGGTGGTGGGAACGTTGTGGTCCGCCACAGCCAGGTTGGCACTGATGCGCCAAGGCTTGCGGCCGGCCAGTGTCAGACCTTCAAAGGCCTGGGGGCTGGTCACTTCATGCAGCAAGTGGCGATCAATGTAGATCAAACAGGTGCCATCCGTGTCCTGATGCACGACGTGTTCGTCGAACAACTTATCGTATAAGGTTTTTGCCATTGCGCTCTCGCGATTCAGTTAAGACTACAACCCGCACAGAACGGGCTGCATATAAATTTTTTCTTATTATGACAGGCGCAGTAACTGGGACAAGGCCAGTCACTATCCTAGTATTGAAACTACTAGGATAGTTGAACGAAAAAGCCAAAAGGGCCGAACCACACGGAGTAACGACATAAATCCGCAATCTAAAGACGGAGTCACGGACACAGCGCTCACCAAGCACGTCGCACAGCTCGATAGCTTGATAGCTTAATAACAAATCAAATGAGAATGACCTGTCTTAATGATTGTCGAAAACGGCGATAGCTGCGCTCAAGCGCCGAACCCAATCATCTGCCATGCGTTGATCGCTGATATTGGCAAAGCCCATCAACAGGCCTTTATGTGCGGCAGGCGGCATTTGCCAATCGCTCAGTGCCTGTACTGCCAAACCTTTTGCCTGCGCCGCCTTGGCCAGAACCCGGTCATCTTCGGCCTGCTTCAGATTGGCGAGCACATGAATGCCCCCTGCCTGGCTTTGTATCTGCAAACGCTCTCCCAAGGTCTGCTCCAGCGCCTCTACCAACCGGGCACGTCGTTGCGCATATAAGGTCCGCATCTTGCGCAGGTGCCGCGCAAAATAGCCCTGCTCCATGAAGTCCGCCACCGTGGCCTGCGTCAGGATGGACCCCGGCCCGCCTGAATAATGAGCCGCCTGTTGGAAGCGCCCCACCTGAGACAGTGGTGCGACCAGGTACGCCAGACGCAAGCCGGGATTCAGGACCTTGCTGAAGGTGCCGGTATAGATCACCCTATCGTCCCTATCCAGACTTTTCAGGGCAGGCAAAGGACGACCGTGGTAGCGAAACTCGCTGTCGTAATCGTCCTCTACAATCCAGGCCTGCTGCTGTCTGGCCCAATCCAGCAACTGCAAGCGTCTGGGCAGAGACATGGCCATACCCATAGGACTTTGATGGGTGGGTGTCACGATGGCAAAGCGAGCCTGTGGGCAGTGCTGCTGCCCGGCGATAAGGTCCAGACCTTCCTCATCCAGCGGCACCGCATACGCCTGCATACCCGCCTGTTTCAGAAACTGGCGGGCAAAGATATAGCCGGGGTTTTCATACCAGCCCGCCTCTCCCGGATTCAGAACACTACGACACACCAGTTCCAGCGCCCCCCAATAGCCCGCCGTCACAAACACCTGCTCGGGCAGACACGCTATGCCACGTGACACGCCCAAATAAGCCGCAATGGCCCTCCGCAGCGGTGCATAGCCCGCCGGATCGGGATAACGCATTGCCAAGGCCCCCAGGGCACGCTGATTCTGATTGGCCAACCGTGTCCAGGTCTTGCGCGGAAAGGCGTCCAAAGCAGGCAAACCCATTTGAAACGGCAAAGGTGGAGCGTGCTCGGCGGGCACATAGGGCGAGGAGCGCTGGGGAGAAGCCGGCACACTGGTGTATCGCTTGGCCTCCAGCCGGTCTAACTGTGGTGACACTACTGTTCCTGCCGGCCCTCGGGCTAGAAAGTAGCCTTCACCCAGCAGGATTTGATAGGCCTGCTCGACCGTACCCTTGGCCACGCTCAGCTCACTGGCCAGGCTGCGCACGGATGGCACTCGGTCGCCGGGGCGCAGTTGGCCCGCCGCTATCGCATCCCGAAAGCGCTCGTACAGCTGTTGATAAATAGGAATGCCTGGTTCCCGGCTGGGTTTCCAGTGGCGTAGATCCATACCTATGTCCTGGTCATTTATTAACTTCTTGTCCCTAATGACCAGGACATTACTCATGGATAATCAACAAGTAAAGCAGGCAGCCCGGCTAGATCATCAGACTGCGACAAACCCTGAATCACGTACAGTCACAAAGCGAAAGGCTGCCCTCTCCCCCTGTCTTACTTTCAATTGGATACGCCATGAGTGCACTTCGCCTTCCCTACGACACCTTGTCCCCAAAAGCCCACCAAGGCCTGCTGCAAACAAAACTGGCTTTGGACAAAAGCAGCCTGGGCAAAGAACTGGTTGAGCTGGTTAATTTACGTATTTCGCAAATCAACGGCTGCTCCTTCTGCCTGGAAATGCACGCCGCATCCTTGCGCAGCTCGGGTGTGGCCAATGCCAAGATAGACAGTCTGGCTGGCTGGCGTGTCAGCGCGCATTTTGACGAACGCGAACGTGCGGCTCTGGAATGGACGGAATCCGTAGTGGATATTGCTCACACCCATGCACCCGACGAGCACTTCGAGCCTTTGAAAGCGCATTTCAGTGATGCAGAAATTTCGGACCTGACCTTTGCAATTGCCTTGATGAGCGCCTTCAACCGCCTGGCTATCAGCATGCGCAAGTGAGCGTGAGTGATGATTCTGCAGCGGCAAGAAACAAGAACCCCGCACCAGAAGTCAATCTTCAGACGGAATAAGACCGTTCAGCTGCAACACTGAACGGTCGGCTTATTTGCCAACAATCCCGCCTTTACCGCAGGCCGTGCCGCAATCACATCAAGCGACCACTGAATTAGCCATGCAATAACCCCCGAAGCTTGGAATAATGTCCAAGTTCCGGGGGGCAGTTCAGGGGCGGCTCCCCAATCTGCAGGAATGCGTTTACTTCAAATCGGCCTTCAGGGTTTCCAGGGCCCCTACGGCGCACGCTTCGTCCAGGTGGCCGCCAGGCGCACCGCCCACGCCGATGGCGCCTATCGTGTCATTGCCGACCTTGACCGGCACGCCGCCGCCCAGCAGCAAAAAGCCCTGGATATCACCCAGATTGGCGGCGCCGGCATTTTTCTGCGAACCCTCCAGCATGGCGCTGGTCAGGCTGCGAGCCGAAGCGGACGTATAGGCCTTGTCGATGCTGGCATTAACCGTATGCGGACCGGCCTGGTCGGCACGCTGGAACGCACGCAGTACGCCGGCGCGGTCAACCACAGCCGCCGACACGTTGTAACCTTTGGCCGAACATTGCTTGACGGTTTCGGCAGCCAGACGATTAGCCAGATCCAGGGAGATGTTTTTTTCGGTCAGCACACCCTGGGCCTGGGCGGCGCCAGCGGCGAACAACAACGCCATCAAAAGGGAAGAGCGCAACATAGCAGTAATCTCCATTTATCAGTTCCGACAACATTGTCGGCATGGAAAAACTATACTTGCGCCGCCCGAACGGGACTATTCGGACGCTTACCCTCGCCTCTACGTAGTTTTACGGAGAGGCACTCACCAAGCTGGCGTAATGCCGAATCAGGTGGGCCAGGTTATCGACCTGCAGTTTGGCAAACAAGTTTGCGCGATGCGTTTCAACCGTACGGGGCGACAGCGCCAACGCCCGACCAATCTCCTTATTGGTCAGGCCCTCGACAATCAGCGCCAGCACCTCGCGCTCGCGCTCGGACAAACTGGTGTAACGCTCGCGCACCCATTGATCCGCCGCAAGCCGCTCGCGGCGACGCACATGCTGGCGCACGGCCTGCTGAACCGTATCCAGCAGCACATCGTCACTGACCGGTTTTTCCAGGAACTCGATGGCCCCCGCCTTGAAGGCGCGCCGACACATGTCCACTGTGCCGTGCCCGGTCAACAAAATGATGGGCTGATCCACGCCTTGCTCGACCAGGGTATCGAGCAAGGTCAATCCACTGATGCCCGGCATGCGCACATCCAGAATCAAGGCTCCGATAGACTGCCGATCGAAAGACTCCAGAAACTGTTGCGGATCCGCCCAAGTCTGCACGCGTAACCCTACAGTGCTGATCAATAAGGACAAGCTTTGACGCACGGCGGCATCATCGTCCAGCAGATGGATCAAGGGCGACAGGCCAGAGCCATTTTCGGTCGGGTTCATGATGATTCTTCATCCACGAGTTGAAGTTCCAGCGCAAACACGGCTCCCCCCATGGGGTCGTTGAACACCGTCAAGCCACCACCCATGGCCTGAGCCAGTGACTCGCTCAGGCTCAGGCCCAGACCCAGGCCATCGGAACGCGTCGTGAAGAAGGGCTCGAACACACGATCCAGATGCTGCGGGTCGATTCCCGGGCCGTTATCACGCACGGTCAATTCCACGCGCCCTGCTCGCAGCAGAACCTCCAGCCAGATACGCGGATTGCTGGTCTGGGCGGCGCCCAAAGCGGATACGGCATTATTGAGCAGATTATGGATGATTTGTCCGAGCGCCACGGGATCACCGACGACAACGACATCGTGTGGAGGAAGACGTTTTTCCAGGGTAATGCCCTGCCGCTCCAACTCCGGCATCAACAAGTGCACAGACTCGCCCAGCACCTGCGTCAAGAACACCGGGCGGCACTGCTCAGCCAGACCGCTTTCACGCAAACTGTGCCGCAGGCGCGTCAGCACACTGGCCGCGCGCTTGATCTGATCTACCGAATGCGTCATGGCCTCGCGCGCCGGCTCCAGGTCGGGGGGATCTTCCTGCAAGAGCCGCAGGCTGGCTTGTGTATTGGCCAGCACGGAGGTCAAAGGTTGGTTCAATTCATGCGCCAGACCCGCAGCCATTTCGCCGAGCGCATTCAATCGGGCCACCTGACCGATACGCAGCAGCCCCTGAGCGCGCAAGGTCTGTTCACGTTGCTTGCGCACATAGATGACCAGCCCCACCAGCAGGGCGCTGGCCAGGGCGAACAAGGCTGCCTGTCCCCAAGGCAGGTCGGCATAGCTCACAACGCGACGCGTGTTGAATTGAAAGGGCTGGCTGGTGGAAGCCAGCGTCTTGCCCGACTGGAATACCACAGGCCCGGCATGGTCCAATCCTGGACTGATCACCCATTGTTGATCCTGCCACTCCAGCACCACGCGCACTGGACTGCCATTACGCTGAAAAGGCCATTCATCCCAGGCGATGGCGGCATTCAAATCCAGTTGCACGGCGAAGCTGGCCGGATGCGCCGCCACCAGCAGAACATAGCGCCCCTGCGCCAGCCGCACATCCGTCAACACGGCACGCTCGGCCTTTAGAGACTGCAACTGCGCCTGCTGCCATTGAGGATTGGCCCACGCGGCATCGCTCTCTTGGCGATCAATCGCCATAACCTGAGGAAACATGGCTTCCAACGTTCCCAGACGCTCAATGCGCTGCACGGGCGGCTGCAACAGGGCGAGCATCTGCAAAATGGCGTCCTGCTGGGCCAGACGCTGGCCCAGCAGCCGGTAGGCTATATTGCTTTGCACCGTAAATGCCTCCTGCTGCCGCGCCAGTTCAGCGCGCGTCAACATGATGGCGCCAGTCAAAGACAGGCCGAGCCAAATCAAAAAACCATATAGAAAGGTACGATGGCGCGATTTCATGGGTGCAGTTTGAGGATGGGAGGCAATCAGATAACCAGGCCGACTGGTCAAAAAAACCAGGCTTTCCTATATTAATTAAACAATGCCGCTACCCCGCACCGTTGTGACCGGCAAGGTCTGGATATTCAAGACTCGGTATCCAAAAATCAGCCTCTCACGGCTTGGCCGCCTGCTGATACAAAGGCATGACCCGCTCCGAGATCGCCTGCAAATCCGCAATGCGGGTCGAGGAAGCCGGGTGGGTAGACAGGAACTCCGGCTGACTTCTGCCCTGCTCCAAGGCGCCCATCTTCTGCCACAAGCTCACCGCCGCACGCGGGTCGTAGCCAGCACGCGCAGCCAGTTCAACCCCGATCAGATCAGCCTCGGACTCATGGGTACGGCTATTGGGCAGCTCAAACATCACTTCGCTCAGCGTACCGCCCAGATCATTCACAGCTTGCACGCCGGTCAGGGCGGACAAAACAGTCAAGCCGAAAGACGTCGCCATTTTCTGGGAAACCTGCTCACGCGAGTGCTCGCGCAAGGCGTGGGCCATTTCATGGCCAATCACGGCAGCCAGTTCTGCATCAGTCGGCTGAATCCGTTTGATCAAGCCACTGTAAACCGCCATCTTGCCACCCGGCATGCACCAGGCATTGACCTCGTCCTGATTGATGAGGTGGACTTCCCAGTTCCAGGAGCGGGCGTCGGGCCGGAAAACACCGACTTGCTCAATCAAGCGTTGTGCAATGGCTTTAACCCGACGAGTCTGAGCCGCATCCGTATCCAGCGCTTTTTGCTGACGCGCCTGAGACAGCACCTGAGCATAGTTCTGGGCGGCCGCCTGATTCAGCTCGGCCTCGGACACCAGATTGGAAATGAATTGTTTGCGCTCGACCCCCACCGACCCGCTTTCTGTCGTCTGTACCGTGGCACAGCCCGTCATGGCCAGGATTGAAACCACCGCCAAAAAGCGTTTTCCTTTCGCAATACCTTTCATGCTCAGCTCCAAGAAACAAACCTGACAAGAAAATGAAGTGCTAGGGTCGTCCTGCGCAAACCCTCACATTCAGACACCGCACTGCGAGCGATGACGCAGACAATGATCCATCAGCACAATCGCCAGCAAGGCTTCGGCAATCGGCGTGGCACGGATACCCACGCAAGGATCATGACGACCCAAGGTCTGAACCTCAACCGCTTCACCGGCACGGTTAACGGAAGGACGCATGGTGCGGATGCTGGCGGTAGGCTTGATCGCCAGGGAAACCGTCACGGCCTGCCCCGAGGAAATCCCGCCCAGTACGCCACCGGCCTGATTGGTCTTGAAACCGTCCGGATACAGCGCATCACCGTGCTCCGAGCCTTTTTGCGTAATGCAGTCAAAGCCAGCGCCAATGGACACACCCTTAACGGCATTCAACCCCATCATGGCGTGGGCGATATCGGCATCCAGTCGGTCATAAATAGGCTCGCCCCAACCAGCAGGCACGCCTTCGGCCACGACCTCAATGCGGGCACCAATGGATTCGCCTTCTTTGCGCAGCTCATCCATATAGGCTTCCAGCTGCGGCACTACGTCCAGATCCGGCGCGTAAAAGGGATTCTGCTCGACCACATCCCAGCTTTTGAAAGGAATGGCGATGGGGCCCAGCTGGCTCATATAGCCGCGAATCTTCACACCGAAGTGTTCGGCCAGCCACTTCTTGGCTATCGCACCGGCCGCCACGGTAGGCGCGGTCAGGCGAGCCGAAGAACGGCCACCGCCACGCGGGTCGCGGTTCTCGAACTTCTTCCAGTAGGTATAGTCGGCATGACCGGGACGGAAGGTATCCAGCAAATTGCCGTAATCCTTGCTACGCGCATCGGAATTGCGAATCAGCAGGCTAATGGGCGTGCCCGTGGTACGGCCTTCGTAAATGCCGGACAGGATTTCCACCTGATCGGGCTCACGGCGCTGAGTCACGTGGCGCGACGTACCAGGACGGCGGCGATCCAGTTCAAACTGAATATCCTGTTCAGACAGCTCCAGGCCCGGAGGGCAGCCGTCGATCACTGCGCCAATCGCTGGACCATGAGATTCGCCGTAATTCGTGACGCGGAAGCTTTTACCTAGAGTATTGCCGGACATAGAGAGAGTGAACGCAAAGAAATGAGGAAAAATAAAAGACAGGCACGATTATGGCATTGTTCCCGAATCCGGACATGCCCTGGACCGCGCCCGATCTTTTAGGAAGAACAACTGACTGCCAGCTCCGCGCTACCTTCAGGAGGCGGCATGGCATAGGCCTCAAAACCGGCCCGCTCGGTGTAAGGGTCGCGCAGCAACATCAGCAAGGTGTCGATTTCGCTGGCGTCATCCTTGGCAGCGGCCTGTATGGCCTGCTCGGCCAAGTGGTTACGCAATACATACAAGGGGTTGACGCGATTCATGGCATCGCGCTGCTCAGGCGTGTCGGAACCGTCCAGCCTCAGACGCTGGCTATAGGCCTGCCACCAGGCCTGGGCCTGATCTTCAGAACCTTCAAACAGGCTCAAGAAAGCCTCGGGCGCCTTGCTGGCGTGGGCCAGAGCACGGAAAGACAAGGTGAAATCTGCCCCGCTGTTGTGCAGCAAGCGCCACCAGTCATCGACCAGTTGCGCATCATCTGCTTGCCAGGTACGCAGGCCGAACTTGGCCTGCAAATTGGCGTGATAGCGCTTCAGAAAACTGGCTTCAAACGTCTGCAAACGCTCTTTTACCGCATCGACGTCCGGATCCAGCACCATCAAGGCGCTGGCCAGGCGGTACAGGTTCCAATGCACAATCGCAGGCTGTGCATTCCAGGCGTAACGACCTTGATTGTCGCTGTGATTGCAGACGTGATTCACACGGAATCGGTCCATGAAGCCGTACGGGCCGTAATCAATAGTCAGGCCCAGAATGGACATATTGTCGGTATTCATGACACCGTGGCAAAAACCTACGGTTTGCCAGTCGGCTACCATCTCGGCGCTGCGGTGGGTGACTTCCTGCAAGAAGCGGCAGACGCGCTCCTGCTCCGAATCGCCTTCGACCAGCAGTTCCGGGTAGAACTCGCGCAGCACATAATCCAGCAACTCTCGCACACGCGTGGCGTCGTTGGCCCAATGCTCAAAGGAGCCAAAGCGCACGAAGCTGGGGGCAACACGTGTCACAATCGCGCCGGTTTCCACGGTTTCCCGGTACACAGGTGTATCCGAGGTAACCAGGGCCAAGGCCCGGCTGGTGGCAATGCCCAAACCAGCCATGGCCTCGCTGGCCAGATATTCGCGCACACTGGAACGCAGCACGGCGCGGCCATCCCCCATACGGGAGTACGGGGTTTTACCGGCGCCCTTCAGCTGCAATTCCTGCGGGCCCGTGGGGGTATCGATTTGCCCCAGCAAATGCGCACGGCCATCGCCCAACTGCCCTGCCCAGACACCGAACTGATGACCACTGTATACAGCCGACACAGTCAGGCCACCCGGCAAGGGGGCCTGGCCGCTGACCACATCCAGAAATTCCTGTTCCCCCAAACGGGAGACATCCAGGCCCAGTTGCGCCGCCAATTCCTTATTGACGTGCAGCAGGCGGGAATTGGCCAGGGGTTGTGGCGGAACCGCCGTATGGAAAGCCGACGGCAAATCCGCAAAATGGTGACTGATGGCCAGGCCATCGAACAAGCTGGACATACAGACCCCCTTAGGCCGATTTGGCGGCTTTGGCAGCCTCGGCTTTTTCGGCCTTGCTGCGCTGCTTGGCCGCTTTCTTGGCTGGCCAAAGATAAAAAATGGCGCAGAAGTAATAAATCAGGGACAAGACAATTTCTGCAATCGCCCAAGGCAACACTTCTGCCACCGGATCCGACCACGCACGCATGACCCCTTCTGCGAAATACAGCAGAATCATCATGGACGTCCATTGCAGGGTATATAAATTGCCCTTGAGCACGCTGCGCAAGGGCAGCACCAGAGGAATCACTTTCAGCACCAGCCAGGAGCCGCCGGGTTTCAAGGGCGCAAAATGAAGCTCCCAGGCCAGGCACAAAGCAATCAAGGCGACCAAAGCCAGGGCCGCCACTCGATGAAGTATGGGGTTTAAAGGTTCATGCATGCTGTTATTATCACCTGAACCCTGTCGAAAAGCAGCGCCCGCCTCATCAAACCGCTATGAAAAACGACGAGAACTTCCCTATGCCCTCTGAGCAAGCTGAGCAAACAGACTTGAACCCAGGCAACACCGATCCTGTCTCGCCGCAGGAGCCCTCGCCCGCCCCCACCGCCAAGCATCACTTTTTAAGTGTGGCGCGCTTTGCCATCAAGCGGGTGGCTGAAAAAGATCTGATGAAGGTGGCCTCCAGCCTGACCTACACCACGATCCTGGCCATTGTGCCCATGCTGACCGTGGTGCTGGCCCTGTTCACCGCTTTCCCCCTATTTCAGGAATTTGAAAGTGCGCTGGAAGGGTTTTTGACCCGTAATCTGATGCCCGAGGTGGTATCAGAAAACATCATGCTGTATCTGAACCAGTTTGCCGCCAAAGCCTCCGGCCTGACGGCGGTGGGCAGCTTGTTCCTGATTGTCACGTCCATCATGCTGATCATGACCATTGACGAGACCTTCAACAATATTTTCCAGGTACACGTACAACGGCCACTGGGGCAACGCCTGCTGGTGTACTGGGCCATTATTTCGCTGGGCCCGATTCTGACGGGTGCCAGCCTGTGGGCCACAACCATTCTGGCCAGGGAGTCCTTAGGTTATATCGGCGACTTGTCCGGCATAGTGACCTTCGCCCTGTCTTACGTCCCCTTCCTGTTTACCGCCCTGGGGCTGACGGCGCTGTTCATGTACGTGCCCAACCGCCGCGTATGGTGGCGCGACGCCCTGATCGGCGGG
Organism: Alcaligenes sp. AB3; assembly: GCF_031844565.1. Taxonomy (NCBI): domain Bacteria; kingdom Pseudomonadati; phylum Pseudomonadota; class Betaproteobacteria; order Burkholderiales; family Alcaligenaceae; genus Alcaligenes; species Alcaligenes sp. AB3. The sequence goes on along the minus strand of NZ_JAUZVM010000001.1, from coordinate 741,123 downwards.
GTAGTCACGGCCGCCTTGCTGGAGCTGATGAAAGCCGGTTTCGCCTTCTACCTGACGCGCTTTCCCACCTATACGATTATCTATGGTGCCTTTGCCATCCTGCCGATCTTCCTGCTGTGGATTTATATCTCCTGGCTGATCGTCCTGCTGGGTGCCTCCATGGTAGCGATTCTGCCCGACTGGCGTGGCCGCAACTGGGTCAAGACCAATGTGCCCGGCATCGCCTTTACTGATGCCGTGAACCTGCTCTACCAACTGTGGCTGAACCGTCAGAACCCGCAGGGGCTTAGCGTACGTGAACTCAGCCACAAGCTGGAACGCGACCCGGACGAGCTGTACGGCATTTTATGCAAGCTCAAGTCCATGGGGCTGATTGCTGATACCCAGCAAGACAATGACGAACAGTGGGTACTGAGTTGCGATCTGCGTCAGGTCAGCCTGAAACAACTTACCAAAGCATTTCTGCTGGACCGCGCCCATACCCACGAGGGTCCGCTAGAATATGTATTCAATTATCTTTCTCAGTTTTTCGATCAGCGACTATCCAATCTGGAAGAACTGTTTGAGTCGCCACAAGGCATTCTGACAGGACAACCAGCCATACTAAACGCCGATCCCGGTCAGGAGACCCAGTATGCTAAAAGTCAGTGAAATCCTGCGTGTCAAGGGAGACACGCTTTATACAGGCACCCCCGAAATGACCGTCGAAAAAGCGGTACAGAGCATGAGCGAGCTGGATATTGGTTCGCTGGTGATCATGGAGCATGGTCAGTTGGTTGGTATGTTGACCTTTCGCGAGATCATTCGCCACTGGCACGCCCAGGGTGACAAAGCCCAGGGCTTTACCGTGCGCAGCATCATGGATGACGCCCCCGTCAGCGTCACTCCCAACACCAGCGCCGACGAAGTGCAGCGCCTGATGCTGAACAACCACGCACGCTACATGCCCGTAATGGACGGTCCGGTGCTGATGGGGGTTATTTCCTTCTTTGATATGGCGCGCGCCATTGTTCACGCCCAGCAGTTCGAGAACAATATGCTCAAAGCCTATATCCGCGACTGGCCTACCGATTCCGAGCAAGCCAGCGCGCCCTGATCCACCCGCATCCTGCCGTCTTTACTGACGGCGCTGCAATTCTTCCCAGGCCTGCGCAAGCAGGCCTGGATCGTTTTTGGCCAGCCAAGTGTGATCGGACAAGGTACGACGCCACTGTCGTGCGCCCTTCTTGCCGTGCGGCCAGCCCAGCATGCTTTTAATCACAATACGCAGCGGCACACCGGCCTGCACATGAGGGCGGGCGTAGGCAATCATCTGCTCGACCACCGAGTCTTCATCCAGCAGCACATCCTCGGGCCACAGGCGGCGGTGAATATCGCTCAAGACCGCCGGGGTATGCCAGGCGGCGCGACCGAGCATTACGCCATCGAACTGCTCTTCCAACTCGACAGCCTGATCGGTCTCGTGAATGCCGCCATTCAAGATGAACAGTGCTTCGGGGAAATCCTTTTTCAACTGCATGGCCATGTCATAACGCAAAGGCGGGATTTCCCGGTTGTCCTTGGGCGACAAGCCTTTCAAGACTGCATTGCGAGCATGAACGGTAAAAACACGACACCCGGACTCGAACAGAAGCCCCACAAAATCCCGCACAAAATCATAGGACTCGTTGTAATCCAGCCCCAGCCTGTGCTTTACCGTCACGGGCACGGACACCGCATCCTGCATGGCTTTCACGCAGTCAGCCACCAATTGCGGCTCATTCATCAAACAGGCACCGAAAGCACCCTTTTGAACCCGCTCCGAGGGGCAACCGCAGTTCAGATTAATTTCGTCGTAACCCCACTTTTCACCGGCCAGAGCGCTGGTAACCAAGGCATCCCGGTCGCTGCCCCCCAGTTGCAAGGCCACCGGATGCTCTGCCTGATCAAAATCCAGATGACGTGCCTGATCACCGTGCGTCAATGCGCCCGTGGTGATCATTTCAGTAAACAGCAAGGCGCGCGGCGCCAGCAGACGATGAAAAAAGCGGCTGTGGCGGTCAGTCACGTCAATCATGGGCGCCACACTCAAACGCCACATCTGGCTGTCCGGCATCACAAAAGTAGTCATAAACAGGGAGCAAATCGCCTGATTGCAGGCTTGGTGAAAAAGGGAAAACACCCATTTTAATGGTTTCAGCCGACCACTGGATGAAGATAAAGCGCGGTAAATCGCCGCAAGGCTCCAAAAAGCGGGCGCACTGGTCTAAAATCGGCCGTTTGACATACTTGCGCGCCTGATAGTGCGCCAACAACCGGACCCTCACTGAAAGCATGGCTGTTTTTACTTCTGTCAGCGAACTTGACGCCCGCGAACTGCTGGAACAATACACAATTGGCGAATTTGTTTCCTTACGTGGCATTACCGCCGGCATTGAAAACACCAATTACTTTCTGAGCACCACCCAGGGCGAGTACGTTCTGACGTTGTTTGAAGTCCTGACGCTGGACCAACTGCCCTTCTACATCGAGCTGATGCACCACCTGGCCGCCAAAGGTGTGCCGGTGCCCGAGCCCATGACCCGCCGCGATGGCAAACGCATCTGTGTCATGCACGGCAAGCCTTGCTCGATTGTGACGCGCCTGCGTGGTGGTTACGAGCCCGAGCCTACGGTTGAACACTGCCGCCAGATCGCCCGCACCCAGGCCCAGGCTCACCTGGCCGCTCAGGACTTTCCCCTGGAGCAACCCAATCTGCGCGGCCTGAGCTGGTGGCAAGCCACCGTTCCCCAGGTTCTGCCTTTCCTGGATGCGAGCCAGTCCGAGCTGATCCAGACCGTTCTGCAAGAACAAAGCAGCTTTGCCGACAGCGACACCTATCGCTCCTTGCCTCAAGGCCCGGCCCACTGCGACCTGTTCCGCGACAACGTGCTGTTTGCCGGCACCTCCGAAGCGCCCCAGATGGGCGGCATCATCGACTTTTACTTTGCCGGTTGCGACACCTGGCTGTTTGACGTGGCCGTGGCCGTGAACGACTGGTGTATCGACCGCCTGAGCGGTGCCCTGAATCTGGAAAAAGCCCAGGCCTGGCTGGAATCCTACGCCCAGGTGCGCCCCTTTACCGAAGCCGAACACAGCGCCTGGCCTATACTGATCCAGGCCGCCGCGCTGCGCTTCTGGATCTCGCGCCTGTACGACTTTTATCTGCCCCGCCCCGCTCAAACTCTGAAGCCGCACGACCCGCGGCACTTTGAGCGTGTGCTGCGCCAGCGTCGCGACCATGCTGTACCGGCGCTCCCTCGATAAATACGGATACTGACATGCAAGCTGCCAAGCTCCCCTTTCTTTACGGGTGGTACTGGATTCAGGAAGGATTGCGCTTGTTCAAGCGGCAACCGGCTGCTGTGTTCTTCTGGAGCCTGATCACCTCCATCCTGATCAACCTGAGCAATATTTTCCCTATCGTGGGCCAGATGGTGCTGATCGTGCTGGTCCCGACCATGACCTTCATCATCCAGAATGCCTGTCGTCGCATTCATCAAGGAGAGGTCATGCGCCTGGGCATGTGGACCGAGCCCTTGAAGCCTGCCCCGGTACGCAACCGGCTGATCAAGCTGGGCTTTATTTACCTGCTGGCCTGCCTGGTCGTGGGCTTTGTGGCGACTTTCCCCTTTGTGAATGAGCTGTCCCAGCTAATGGACAACAGCAATGCCACTCCGCAGGAAGTCATGGCAGCCTTTCGCAAGCCCATCATTTTGTTCTTCGTACTGTACCTGGGCCTGTCCGCCCTGTTCTGGCACGCTCCGGCCCTGGTAGGCTGGCATGCCATCCCCGTCAAGCAAGCCCTGTTCTTTTCCATGGTGGCTTGCTGGCGCAACAAGGCCGCCTTCCTGCTGTACGGCCTGTGCTGGGCGGCTGCTTTCTTCGCCATCCAGACCCTGGGCGAATTGCTGCTGGGTGCAGGTTTAAGCCCAGGCACGGCCACCATGGTGCTGACGCCTATCAATCTGGCGATGGCTGCCATCCTGTACGCCAGCTTCTACCCGGCTTACCGCAGCGTGTTTGGTGATCCGATGCGCAATACCGAGCAAGGCTAAGCCCAGCCCAACCATACCCCGCTCCCTGTTTGACGTATTTCCTGCAGGGCGGCGGCCCAAGTCGAAAACAGCTCAGGCCCGGACAGATAGCCGAGCGGTGCCTCCAGCACCGATCTGGCCTTTCTGTGCCACCGTACCACCCCTGGCGATACTGCCGGACAAAACCTCAAAGGCTGATCGCTTTCATCCAGAAAGCAGATATCCAGCGCCTGACGCACTCCCCATAGATGAACCGCTCTGCAAGGCCGCAGCCACACGGCGGTTGCGAAACCCTTGTTCTGTGGCAATGCCTTCCAGCCGCGCCAACGGGCCCAGAAAGTATGGGCGTCGAATAAATACAGGGGCTGTGGTTGCGCCTGCTGCGGCGGCTGTTTGATCAGTACTGATATGGACATCTCCCTAGCCTCCTCCTGCCAGCCAAGGGCCTAACAGACTCATCGCAATCACCAAGAACGTGCAGGGAAAAATGCACACGACCAAAGGGGCCAGTAGATAGACAGGCAGCTTGAGAGCTCTTTGCTCGGCTTCCAGGTGCAAATGACTACGCAGTTTTTCTGCTTGAGCGCGCAGCAACAAGGCCAAGGACAAACCCGTGTCCTGCGCCAGCTCCAAGGACAAGGCCAACTCCTCCAATTCTGCCTGCCTGAAGCTTAAAGCGACATTGCGCATCGCCTGCGGCAAACGCCGTCCTGCTCGAACTTCGCCCTGTACCTTGTTCAAGCTGATCAGCAGACTTCCTTGCGGTAGCGCCTGCGTTGCACGCGCCCAGGCCTGCTGCAAGCCCAGCCCGGATTCGACAGCCAGCACCAGCAGGTCCAGAAAGAATGGCAGGTCCCGGCGGCAACGGGAATGATGCTGACGCTGCAACTTTCTTCCCCTTGAGATAGCTTGCAATACACTAAGAAAGAGACCTGTCACCGCCAGCCCTGCAAGCTCCATCAATGAAGCCCCCTGAGTCAACAAAAAAGCACTAACAAGGCTTGTGAGCAATGCAGTCAGGGCCACACGTTTGCTTAAAAACCTCCGTACCTCCTTGGCATACGAACCCCACAATCGTTCCGGCCACTCATGTACAAAAGGCAGGGACAGGCAGAGATTCAGGACTCTGGAAAACGGGGCTTCCCAAGCCTGCCAGGCTGCCTGCCCCAAACTGCTACCTCCCTGTAGCAAAAGCAGATAACGGCCGCGCCAAGCCCAAAAGAACGCAATCAGGAACAAGGCCGCACTCAAGGCAGAGAGCATCCAGATCAGTGCGAGCATACTCACCCCTCCCCTCGCAGAATCACTTGCATCCACCACAGCCCCATCAGCAGCATGGCTACTAGCGCTCCCGCCACCCAGACGCCCAATGTGTTGAACCAGGCTTGCTCAAATGCCGTGGCATCCAGAAGATATAAAGCTCCCGCCACGAAACCCGGCAAGCAGAACATGATTCGTGCCTGCAAACGGGCCTGCGCGGTCAAGGCAACAATCTTGTCTTCGATAGTCAGACGTGCCCGAATGGTTTGGGCCAGTATCTTCAAGCGTTCCCCCAGCCCCGCCCCCGTGCTCTGGCCCATCTGCAAGGCACTGAACAGCATGGCCAGCTCTGCCACCGGCACTCGGCCCAGAAGGTCCTGATACGAGTCCTTGGCATTCAACCCCAAGCGCTGCTGGCGCAAGAGCAAACGCAACTCTTGCCCCAAGGGTGCTGGCAAGGATTGAGACAACTGCTGCAAAGCCGCTTGCAAGGCCAAACCTGCTTGCAGGCTCAAGGCCAACGACAGCACAAAGTCCGGCAGTTGTCGTCGTAGCATTTCCAGTCGTCGGCGTGCCATCCGGCGCAGAAGCACTAAAGGCGTTACTGCCGCCAGCAAGACCACCATCGCAGCCAGCCAAAACGACTGCATCAACCACCAAGCCGTCAGAAAGATCAGGGGCAATAAAGCCCAGGCTCCAAAAGCCAGATACTGGCTACGCACAAAGACAAAATGCGACTGCAAGCTTTGCTCGGATTGCTTAAGCAATTGCTGTCTATAGCGCGTGGCAAGACGCTGTCCTGAACGCAGCAACACATACGCCAAAGCGCTGGTACCCAAGACAATCAGCAAAATACTTAAAAATCTCATGCTTGCCCCTCTGCAGGAGGGGCATGCTCGGACCGCAAGCCACTGGCAGCAAAGCCAAACTCCGGGCGATAGCTGTACAAGGTTTGCAGTTGAATACGCTGCGCCTCGATGCCGGTCACCTCCACAATCTCGTGCACCAAACGCTTGCCATCGGGCAGGCGGCTAAGCTGCACAATAATGTGCAAAGCCCGCGCAATATGCTCTCGCACAACCAGCAAAGGCAAATCCAGACCTGCCATCAACACCATCCCTTCCAGGCGGGACAAGGCATCGCGAGGCGTATTCGCATGCAAAGTCCCCATCGATCCTTCATGGCCGGTATTCATGGCCGACAACATATCGAAAGCTTCCGCGCCTCGGCACTCTCCCACCACGATGCGGTCTGGCCTCATTCGCAAGGCTTGTCGCAACAGGCTCCGTATATCCACCTGCCCCTGACCTTCTGCATTCGCGGGCCGTGACTCCAAGGCCACCCAATTGCTGTGCTGCAACTGCAACTCGGCCGCGTCTTCCAAGGTCACGATTCGTTCGCCAGAATCAATGCAGGTGCTGAGCACATTCAGCAAGGTGGTTTTGCCCGTACCGGTTCCGCCCGAGACCAGAATATTGCAGCGTCGCTGCACCGCCTGTTGCAGAAAAGCGGCCATCTCCGGCGACAAACTGCCCGTCTGCAAGAGATCCTCCAGCCCCAGGCGTCGTTTGGGGAACTTGCGTATGGTCACGCAGGTTCCCTTGACCGCAATGGGCGACAGTACGGCATGGAAACGCGAGCCGTCGGCCAAGCGACCATCCACTGCGGGCGAGCTGATATCCAGCCGTCTACCCAAGGGAGCCAGGATGCGGTCAATAATCGCCCGCAAGGCCGACTCGCTGCTGAACACCAGAGGATGGGCTTGAAGCCGCCCCGCCTGCTCAACAAACACCCGGTCATAATGATTGACCATAATTTCCGAGACTGAGCTATCGGCCAACAAGGGTTCCAGAGGTCCCAAACCCACCGCCTCGGCGCAGACACTGGCTTGCAGTCTGGTCTGTTCATGCTTGGGGACAGCACATTGGGCCTGGATCAGGCGCCCCAGGCAATCAAAGGCTTCCTGCTCCAACTGTTTGTCTGTGACGCGGGAGAGATCCCGGCGCTCCAACTCCAACGCACTCAACAAGGCTTGATGCAGGCGTTGTTGTTCTTGCCTGAACAGTTCACTGTCGGATATCGGAACATCTGCTTGCCCTGAAGTGAAAGAGCCTTGTCCACTTTGTGCTGCCTTTCGCGGTTCCTCCATCGCAAACGATTGTGGCATTGAGGTTTCCGGTCGATTCCCCAAGTCCGAAACGGCCATATCAATTCGGGGTTGCGCCTTCTGCCCAAAACCAGCAATTCGCAACTTGAACCCACCCAACACCAGCACATCGCCCAAGCGCAAGGGCCCGTCGTCATAAACCCGTTTGCCGTTGAGCTGCACGCCCGTCAACGAGCCGTGATCCTGGATGTACACCGCCCCCGCCCGTTCCAACAGGCTGGCGTGCTGGCGCGCGATACGCCAGGATGGCAGAACAACATCACAGGCAGGGTCACGTCCTATCAAGGCCGGCAGACTGACTGTGCAGGGGCGCGTCGTCCCCAGCTCCGACTCAAGTTCAAGGTTCAACACGAAACACCTCACTATCGGGTTCTACCCATTGCGACCAGACTCTTCGCCCTGCCTCCTTGGGGAGAGCACGCACGGGGGTGTTCAAACGTGGGGCATCGGGAAAAGTCTGGTCCAGCCACTGGGCAGCATTCGCCTGCCGAGCCAGCAAATCAGGATGCTCTGCCGCCACCAAAGTCGGCGTAACAAATACCGCCAGTTCCGTTTCCTGTCGGGCAAAGCGCTCGGAACGAAACAAGGCGCCCAACACGGGCAAACTGGCCAGCCCCGGCAGACGATCCACATGCCGGGATTCTTCACGCGAGATAAATCCGGCCAGCACCAGCGTTTGCCCTGAGCGCACATTGAACTCGGTCGAGGCTCGCCGGGTTTTCAAAGACGGTCCCGCAGGTTGGGACAAGCTGGCATCAACAGAACTAACCTCCACTTCGATCTGCGAGCGCACCAGCCCACCACGCTCGACTCGCGGCACAATGCGCAGCGACACACCGTAAGGCTTGAAACTGGTCTTGCTGTTTCCCTTATCGTCCGTGGTGGTGTAAGGCAATTCACCCCCGGCCAGAAACTCGGCTTGAGAACCACTGCGTGCCAGTAGCTGCGGCTGCGCCAGCACCACCGCATGCCCTTCCTGAGCCATGGCCTGAACACGAGCAGACATCAAGGCACCAACGCCAAAGAACGCCGCCCCCTGCTTGGCAGGGAATGCCAAAGGCAGGACCGCTTCACCCGGCCTGTCCAGAAACTGATGAGTGGCCGCATCCCAGGCACCGCCCATACTCAAACCGCCCTGGGAGCTGCCGTCCCAACGGACACCCAACTCCCGCAGGCTGTTACGCGGCACCTCGACGACCTGTACATCCAGCAAGACCATAGGCTCCCACCCATCCTGCTGCGTGAAATCCAGCAGTTGAGGATGCTCCTGGCTTAACGCCTGAATGCGTTGCTTGTCCTGATCACTCAAGCCCTCTCCTTCCAGTACCAGCTTGCCGCCCAACTCGCTGATACGTAGCTCGGGAATACGCTCCAGCAAACTTCGTAGCTCCGCCAAGGTTTGCCTATGGTTTTCTGGTGACACCTCAACTTGGTAGGACTGGCTTTGCCCCGAATGGGACCAGACTTGCACCACCGTGCTGCCCGTCTTGCGTGCAAATAGAATCAGCTCACCCGATTCCGTGGTGACGGCATGAACAATATCGCCGTCTCCCACCGCCACCCGCTCCACCTGCGTATCAGGCAAAACCATCAACTCGCCCACTTGCAGCCCCAGGCCTTGAGCCTGGCTTTGCAGGCTAGCACCAAACAGAGCACCAGACAGCAAGCTCACAGCAGCCCGCCTGGGCCAATAGCGATTGGTGCTCATGGCTGCTGCCCCATAGAAAAACTGTCCGGCATATCCAGCCAACCCAGGCGTTCCACGTCTGCCTGCCCAAGCTGCCCTGCAGGTCTATTGCCGTACAAAACCTGTACAGGCTGTTTGGGGCTTGCACCCGGCCCCAGTCCCAGAATGTCAGCCAGTTCGCCCCGCACGGCAGCCTGATGGGGCGTATGGTCATCCGGATTGCGCAGCAAGGCACTGATGCGTCCATGTTGTCTGGCCGCCAGCAACTTCAAGGCATCGTCCGGGCCTACATCCAGCGTCAAGGTGTTATAGGCATCCTTATCCACTCGGGCCGTAGCCGAGCCTTCACCTGACTTTTGCCCCGTTGCCAAGACAAGCACAGACTGCAACAAGGGAGCCGTTACCCGCCGCTGCCTGTCGTCAAAGCTGACATAAATATCAATCAAGTCCCCAGGCCGAATCAGACCCGATACCGAACTGATTGCATCCACTGGCATAGTCAGCGCACGCCTGCCAGATAGCAGTTGCTCAGAAAACGGACTGCTGACTTCCTGCACGTGCGCCTTGCTGATCAAGTCTCCTGCCCGTAACGGCTGACTCAAAACTTGCCCTAATAGATTTTCAAACTGCGCCACATCCCAGCTGTCACTGGGCACCAGTTCAGCAGGAAAAGCACGGGCGGCCAGATGCTCTGCTTGCAGCACCGTTCCCGCTGCCAGACTGGACGCGGCTACTACCCTATCCAACTGCACACGATGCGCCGCCTGCCGCAGAGCCTCTTCCTGCCGATCCAGATAGCGACTGCTGGTCCCGGCTGCCATCAAACCAGCCAGCAAAGCCAATAGACCAAACCCTGCACTGGGATGACGACATAGCCACAAGAGTTTTGCCCGAATCATGAGGCCTCCTTTTCACAAGCACGGCAGATCAAGAGCAAGTAGCGCTGCTGTTCATGCTCCAGTTCCATCACATCCAACTCGGCTGGGCCTTTGCGCCAATAACGCTCGCCCGCCTCCGCCCCCCAGTCCTTGCGATGCAAATCCGCTTGCCATCCCGGCTCGGCTATCAACAACCAGCTTTGCACCTGCCCTGGCTGCTCGTGTTGCCACAAGACAGCACCGGCAATGGGTGCCGCAGACCTAAGAGATGAGGGGAAAACGGCCTGACTTGGCTCGGAAACGCTTAACAAACCCGACAAGACTGGAGCCTGAATGTCCTCCAGCCACAAAACGCAGTTCCTGCCATCTCTGGCACGCAGAAACACCCATTGCTCCTCCACTCTGATGGCCCCGTAATGGGCACCACAGAAGGTCTCCAAACGAGAAGCCAAGGTCTGCGCATCCAGGTCTGTGCTCAGACCCCAGCTATACACAGGCCCAACATCGGTCTGTGCCGTTTGCACTTGATCCCACTGAACTTGGGAGTCTTGCAAAGGTGGAAGCAAGGGCCGCGTTGTGGCCGGCACAGGGCTGAACATCAACAAAAGCAGCAAGAGCAAGGCAAGCAGCTGTCTCATGGCTGCTCCTTGGGGCCATGATCCGGCACATAGTCCTGCCACCGGCTCAACCAGTCCAAATCAGCTGGCGTCCGTCTCCAGGCCGCGTCCATAGGCCCAGCATGCCGTACTGTTTCTCTGGCAGCAGGCCGACTTGATGCCACTGCCTCATCCCAAGCAGTCGTACTGCTCTCCAAGCGCTGACGAGTCTGCTGGGTACTGGCAGCCTGTCCTGCCGCCGCCCACAGCCGGGATTGACGCTGCAATTGAGTCTTGGTGGGCAGACCCGCCAGCCAGCGCGGCCACGGAATGGCAACATGCGACTGTGCCGCCCAGAATCCACTACGCAAACTCAAAAGCTCCCATTGCAAGGACTGGGCTGTCGCTATCGGGGATTCCAAAAAATAGGCTGGTGCGGCTTCCTGAACAGGGCTAATCACTGCTGAAACCGGCTTGCCATGAGCATCGTGCATGAACAGGCTCAAATGCATGCTTTGCTGCATTTGCTGCAAGCGATACTGCTGCTGCATCAGCCAGCGCCCCGCCATCACCATCAAACCCAACACCACACCCAGCAAGCAGGCCTCGACCAGTGCCATCCCTTTTTGTCGCGTGTTCATAATCGGCGGCCCCCTGCGTCCATCAGCCGTGCCTGCCAGAAAGGCAGAAACAGGCTGGGCTCCACATCCGCCCCAGAATCAGCACTAACCGGCGGCAGGGAGAAAAACGATTGAGCTGCCGCCCGTGTATGAACGGTCTGCCCCAAATGGCCTTGGGCCTGCAAGCTCAGTACCAGATCAGGGCCAGCACTTTGCTCGGGATCTGACAAGGCATACCCGTCTACCCACGGCCGTTGCCCCCAGGGTCTGGCGTCTCGCCGCGCCCAGGAGTGCGCTACGGTATTGCCTTGAGCCGATAGCAAGGAGCCATTGCCCTGCTCCAGCGCCCACTTCCAGAAGCTCTGCCCGGAAAAGTCATCCGGCGCATCAATCCCCGACGCATGCGCAGGCGTTTGCAAGGCCCACGCCATGGCATATTCTCGGAAATAACAGCCTATCCAACGGTTGGAACGCACCATATGCATGGACTGCGTATCGTTGGAATGCCAGCGGCCCGAGCGATCAAACTCAGTACGACCAGCGCGACGCAAACGATGCTGCCACAAGGGACAACGTCGATCTACACCGGGATAAGAGCGAGCCTCGTAATCCCGTGGGGCCAGAAACCCGTACAAGGAAACCAGGTGCCGCAAACCCGACTGCCACTGCGCTCGTCCGGATTGCAGCGACAGGAACAACGGCCAACTGTCCTGCTCAAGCTGCCAGCGAATGGCCTGGGCGGGCCAATCCGGCAAACTACCGTCCAAGGTCGCTTGAATAATGGCTTGTCGCCGTTGCGGCAAGCCCTCTACCAATTGCTGCTGTGCCTGCGCCAGCACGTCATGAATCAAACGCTGATGGGATTCAAAAGCCTGCTCCAAAGCCTGTTGATTGTCTCCAGCCGAACTCGCCTGGGTATAGGCCAATCCATGTGCGGGGCCAAACATCATGGCGACCAAATGCGCAGGCGGATTCGCCCGGCGTGCTTGCCCGGACTGAGTTTGCGCGGCCCTGTCCCAGGTTGCCAAGGTCAATAAATGCCCCAAGGCCAATTGATGCCCCAGCTGCGCCCGGTTGATATAAGCCAGCAGATTCAAAGTACGCGCCTGCTCGGTGGCGGCACCATAGGCAGCGGCATCCAGCACCAGGGACAAGCGCCCTTGCTGCTCGGCAATCTGGTTCACGTGAAAATAGCCGCCCCAGGCGACAGAAAGGAGCGCCAGCGCAATCAGGCCCCAGGCCAACGCAACCCCGTCTTGATGATGATCGGGCTGCCTCATTGCGCATTGCCCGTAAAGGATTTGAGGCTCTTGGCACTGCCTTGAGCGGCTGCCGCAGAAGCCGCAGATTGGGCTTGTTGAGTCTGCTCGGAGCCATCCTCGCCCGCCAGTTCCTTGGCCATAGCCGCGGTCTGGTTACGAATCACCTGACCGAAGGACTGGTAAACAGCAATGGCCGCCACCGCGACCAAAGCCACAATAATCAAATACTCGACCATGCCCTGGCCGCGCTGCCGCCTGATGAACTGTCTCATTGGAATCTCCCAAAAGTCAGTTCACAGTCTGCCCCTTGGCAGCGGGCCAGAATATTCGCAAAAACCGAGCTAGATAGGCTTGTCCAGCTACTAGTGTTAAACCCGTAAGCATAAAAAAACCCGCCATCAGGCGGGTTTTTCCTCAAACAAATACAGATCAGACCAGGCGCACGTCTATGCTGCCCAGACCGTCGATCGCCCCGTGCATCACATCACCACGTTCCACCGAACCGACACCGGCAGGGGTTCCCGTGAAGATGATGTCGCCTGGAACCAACTCGAACAGGCCCGACAGATAGGCGATGGACTCAGCCACATTCCAGATCAGCTGATTCAAATCGCCGGTCTGGCGACGCTCGCCGTTGACGTCCAGGGTGATGGCACCTTGGGACAGCTCGCCAATACGGCTACGTGGCACCAGAGGACCAGTCGGTGCAGAGTGGTCAAAGGCTTTGCCCACTTCCCAGGGACGACCGGCTTTTTTGGCTTGCGTCTGCAAATCCCGACGGGTCATGTCCAGACCCACCGCGTATCCCCACACACATTCAGCAGCCTGCTCCACGGTCAGATCACGCCCGCCCTTGGACAAAGCCACGACGAGTTCGATCTCGTGATGCAGATCCTGGGTGCGGGAGGGATAAGGCATGTCGCAGACTTCGCCGGGCACCACATTCAAGATGGAGTCTGCCGGTTTGCAGAAGAAGAAAGGATCTTCGCGACCAGTAAAACCCATTTCCTGCGCATGCTCGACATAATTGCGGCCGACGCAATAAATGCGGCGTACAGGAAAAACCTGCTCACTGTCCTGTACGTTCAGTGCCGCAACAGCTGGCGTGGGGATGACGGTATTCATTTTGCCTGGCCGTCAGCAAAGCGCTTGGCACCATCTACCAGTTCTTTCTTGGCAGCTTCGATACCGTCCCAGCCCTTGACCTTGACCCATTTACCTTTTTCGATGTCTTTGTAGTGCTCGAAAAAGTGCTTGATGCGCTCCAGCTCTTCAGGCTGCAGATCTTCAGGCGACTTCACGTTGCGGTACAGAGGATACAGCTTGTCGGTAGGTACAGCCAGCAGTTTGGCATCGCCACCTGCTTCGTCGTCCATGTGCAGCACGCCGATAGGACGGCAAGGAATCACGGCACCGATCTGGATTGGGAAAGGAGCAATCACCAGCACGTCAACCGGGTCGCCATCGTCCGAAATGGTTTGTGGAACGTAGCCGTAGTTGCAGGGGTAATGCATGGCGGTCAGCATGAAGCGGTCCACAAAAACCACGCCGTTCTCGTCAACCTCGTATTTGACGGGGTCCGAGTTCATGGGGATTTCGATGACTACGTTGATCTCGTCAGGCAGTTTTTTGCCAGCTGGTATTTGGGCGAGGCTCATTCGTGCAAACCTTTAAAAATAAAAGAAATTAATCGTTGGAGCGTCGAGGACGATCCGAAGTTTGAGAGAGATCGACCCCTGGAATGGGAGCCGTATCAAAGTAATCATCCAGATCCGAAGAGGAGCTCAAGCTGTCCTGCGAAGGCGTGGCAGCGGGCGGGACGGGCTCGGCCACGACAGGCAAGGGACGGCCTTGATCGGGCAGGTCCTCGGCCACGACGCTGGCCGCATAGGTGTAATGCGGCAGATCGTCGTCATTCTGCGATGGCAGGCTGTCTGCATCGGTATGGCTGGGGTCGTGACGCGTGTCCGCGGCTGGCAAAGCCGTACTGACCGCCAGAATCGGCAAGGTACCGGCCATGGAGGCGGCTTTGCGCCAGTAGGAAACAGCTTCGTCGTGTCGACCCAGGCTATCGTACAGATTGCCCAGCAAAGCGTGATTGCGCAGATCGCCCTGGATTTTCAGGCTGCGCAGCAGGTAATGCTCGCCCTGCCCCCACAACTGGCTGGTCAGGCACAGATGGCCCAAGGTGGACAGCAAAACCGGATTATTGGGTTGGCTACGCAACCACTCTTCGGCCTTGGCCAAACGACGGCCGACATATTCAGGTGGGCACTGGGCGTAGGCTTCCAGCAAGCGGCTGTCAAAGCTGGCAGCAATGGCTGGTTCCAGAATACGACCGGCGTCTTCGTAATTGCCTTCACGCTCTTGAATCAGGGCAGCTTCCAGCGCTACGCCGGGCAAGATTTTCTCTTCGGACTTCAGATCCGACCACAAGGCCTTGAACTGTTCAACACCCCCGGCACGCAGGCGAGCGGCAGCAGCAAATTCAATGTGACTCAGCGCCTCTTGACGCTCGATGCCACTGCGGCGCACCAGCAAACGGGTCAATTCGTAAACGCGTTCGGCATTGCCTTGCTGGCGATAGGCACGCAGCAACAAACGAGTGGCATGCAAGTGACGCGAGCTGGCGTCCTGCAAATCCTGCAGCAGTTCGATGGCTTCTTCGGTACGGTTCTGATCCAGGTACAGCTCGGCCGACGCCACGGCGCTGGCTTCTTTCAAGCGTGCATCATCGCCCGCGGCGGCACGAGCCGCAGCCAAGGCTTCGTCACGTTGGGCAATCTGACCCTGGTAATGCGCAGCACGAGCCGCAGCCAAACCTGCCACAACTTTGCTGGACTGAGAGCGGGTTTTGCTCATCAGCTTCATCATGTCTTTTTCAGCTTGCTCGTAACGGCCTTCCAGAATGCTGATCCAGCCTGTTTCCAGCAACGTTTGGTCGCGGCGTTGAGCACGACGACCACGCCACAGGCGAAAACGCTCCGGGCCATCGCTGAACCAGGCCAGCAGACGCAGAAGCACGTACAGAACGATGAACAGACCCAGAGTGCACAGCACAACGTAGGTCAGCGAGGCACGCGCCAGATAATGCGGCGTGACCAAGTAGACATTACCAGCGTGTTCGCGCAAGACCAGCGCCAGGGCGACCGCAGCGATAAATAAGATGAGAGTCCAAAACCAAGTACGCATACCTTACCCCTGCGCCTGAGCAGGCTGTTCCATCCCGGTTTGAGCGGGAATGCCAGACTCAGTCTGTTCGGCCGCAGGAGCAGCAGACTCCTCCTGGCTGTCAGGCTCCGTGGACTGAGGAGGATCGGACAGGATGTGGTCCGTGCCACCCTGTTCGGTCGTGGTGTCGTCGGCATTGTCCTGATTGCGACCGGCCTGCGCCTGACGCAAGCTTTCAATGGCTGCCAAGGTGTTATTCACCGTAGGCAAACGCGCACCGATGCGGGTGTCTTGCAACTGACGGGTCAGGCGCAAGGCCTGTTGAACCTGATTCGACTGCGTATCAAAACGTTTTTCCAGAGCCGTCGCCACCGCATTCAGCTCGGTCTGCCAGACAGCAGACTGGTTCATCATCATGGCCAGCTGTGCCGCCATAATGCGCAGACGCAGGTTTTCACGCAGGCGAGCGGCCTGATCGGGCGACATCAGCAAGGCGGCGGCATCGTCGACACGACGGATGGAGACAAACTGTCCCAGATCGTGGCTGACAGAGCGCCAGGCGCTGCTACCCCACTGCTCCACCGTATTCCAGCTGCGTTCCCACCAAGGGGCGTCGTCAGGCAAGTCGGCAGGCGCTGCTGCTGCCTCGGACGACAAGTCCAGGGCTTCGGTATTCGCACCACCCGCAACGTCGTCGGGCACCAGCAAAGGCGCTTCCGACACGTAACGCGACAAGGTGTCCAGCTGACGCGACAAAGAAGCCACATCAACGGTGGCCGCGGCACGCAGACGCTCCAGATCACCATTCAGTGTTTGTTGCAAGGAGGCCAAACCTACGCGATTGGCACGCGCCAACTGCGCCTGGGCGGCTTCCAGAGAAACGATGGCATTGGCCACATTGCCACCCAGCATCAGCTGTTGCTGCGCAATCGTGGCCAGGTGATCAATATCATTCAGCAGCACCAATTCCGAGCCGCTGTCTGTCATGGTCTGGAAAGCTTGGCTCAGATCATGAAACTGTTCGGTGGAATCGTTAAAGGACTTTTCCAGCTGGGCGAGCTTGTCAGATTGACGCTGTGCCAATGCCAAGGCCTGCTGGGCGGTTTGGCGCGCCTGCTCCGTGGTGTTGATATTGGTTGCCAACTGGGCTTGCAGCTCGGCCTTGTGCTTTTCCAGCAATGAGTTCTGGTACCACAGACCGGCAGCGGCCAGCACTACAACAACAGCCGTCAAAGCATAAGCCGGACCCGCGCCACTTTTACGCTTTTGCGGCGCAGTGGTGCTGTCTTTGGGTTCGGAGTACGGACGAGAAGCCGTTGTACTGGCTGGGCTGGAAATCGGAGTCTCCGGTTCGCTTGCGGATGCGTTCTCTGTTTTATCGTTCATGGCAAGATTGTAATCCGTGTGAGGCTAATCGCGCGAGAGCACCGCCATCAAGGCAGCGACAATGTCATCATCGTCTGGCGTACACCTTTTTACCATTGGTGGCGCTGCGATTCCAGCCTGCAACAATAAGGACTGTAAATGTTCTTCAATACGCGGATGAATGACCACATAGGCGCATCGCGCCCAAACATCCAGTAAACCCAGGCTTTGTGCATTGGCAAATATCGCATCGGCACTTTGGGAGCTGCTGAGCAAAACAGCCAGGCGGCCTGCCTGCAAACTGTCACGAAGTTGACGGCCCTGCTCCGCGCTCCACTGGGCAGGGCTACGCTGGTAAATAGCCAGACGCTGAACCTGAATACCGTGACTCTCCAGCTGCTGTCCCAACCATTCACGACCGCTATGGCCGCGCACAATCAGAACCCGCTCAAGTTGTGCGAGTCGGGGTTCCAGCACCGTCCACAAGGCCTCTGAATCCTGCAAGGAATCAGCGCTTGCAGGGTGAAGTACGGCTTCTGGGGACACGCCCTGCTGGGCGCGCAGACAGGCCGCGGTGGCAAAACCAACGGCAGCCAGCAATACCTTGTCAGGCCAGCGTTGACCGCGCGCCTGCAAGGCCGCAAAGTAGAAATTGACCGCACTGCTGCTCACAAAGAGCACCAGATCAAAATCCTGGGGGTCTTGCCATTGCTCTTCGGACAGGTTTTGAGCCTCCAGCTTCAAAGCAGGCAACACCAAGGAAGAAAAACCCTGCGCGGCCAGAGCGGCCGACAGGGTTTCGTTCCGTCCCGCGGGGCGGGTCAGCAAGACACAGGGCAGGTTCATGCCGCTTTACTCGCCTTCTGCAGGCTGTTCCGTAAGCAAACGATCCAGAATGGCTTGAGCACCTTGCTGCTTCAGATCCTCTGCCAGCGACAGACCCAGCTCTTCCGCATCTTTAGCGGCGCCTTGGATCTGGGCACGGTAAACCGTGGAACCATCAGGCTCGGCCACCAGACCACTTAGTTTCAGTTCGTCACCATCCAGCGTGGCATAGGCGGCCAAAGGTACCTGACAGGAGCCGCCCAAAGCGCGCGATACCGCACGTTCGGCCAACGCACATACATGGCTGGTGGCATGCGCCAAAGGCGCCAGCCATTGAGCCACATCGGTACGGGTTTTCAGGATCTCGATGCCCAAAGCCCCCTGCCCGGCGGCAGGCAAGCTGTCTTCAATCGAGATGTAATCGCGGATACGCTCGGCCAATTCCAGACGGCGCAAACCGGCCGAAGCCAGAATGATGGCGTCGTAATCGCCCCGATCCAGCTTGGACAAACGTGTCTGCACATTGCCCCGCAAGGGACGAATGTCCAGATGTGGGTAGCGCTCACGAATCTGGGACTCGCGGCGCAAACTGGACGTGCCTACGATGGCACCCGCAGGTAGAGCCGCAAGATTGGGATAAGTATTGGAAACAAAAGCATCGCGTGGATCGTCCCGTTCCATGATGATGGGCAGATCAAAGGACTCGGGCAACACCACCGGCACGTCTTTCAGGGAGTGCACAGCCAGATGGGCACGGCCATCGAGCAAGGCGGTTTCCAGCTCTTTGACAAACAGGCCCTTGCCACCCACTTTGGACAGCGTACGATCCAGAATCTGGTCGCCACGGGTGGTCATTTCCAGCAAGGACACCTTGCACTGCGGGTACAGCTGCTGCAAACGGTCGCGTACATGCTTGGCTTGCCACAAGGCCAGTTGACTGGCACGAGTGGCAATCACCAATTCCTGAGGAGTAGAAGCCACAGCGGTCATGCAGCGAAGTAGCGCACGATGGCTGCTGCAACAATACCGATAATGGCCAGGATCCCTAAGCCTTGCAGCAGGGACAGACCGCTTTCCTGACCTTTGGCGTCGGAGGATTTAAAAATTGCCATAGAACTATGCTTCCTTGGTAGAACCTTTACGGTGCGCCAGCCATTTGCCCAGCGCCACCACTAATAAGGCACAAACTATCTCGACCCCGAGTTTAACAGGCTGGGGCTGCACGCCAAATTGATTTTCCACAATCTTGTCCGTGACCAGCATGCCGCCTGCAATCCAGCCCAACAAGGCACCACCCAGGGTGACAACAACGGGGAAACGGTCAATCAGTTTCAGGACCAGGGTACTTCCCCAGACAATAATGGGGACACTTAACAATAAACCAAAGATCACATAGCCCAACTGGTGATCCAGATGCGCGTTCTGCGCGGCACCCGCAATGGCGATCACGTTATCCAGGCTCATCACGAAGTCCGCGATGATAATGGTTTTGACAGCCGCCCAGATCGTTCCGCCCCCTTGGATATTGCCGTGTGCATCATCGTCGGGCATCAGCAGCTTGATGCCTATCCACATGAGCAAAAGACCGCCCACCACTTTCAGGAATGGCAGATCCAGCAAGGTCAAGGCAAAGAAAATCAACACGACGCGCAAGATAATCGCGCCTGCGGTACCCCACAAAATGCCTTGCATACGCTGCTGCTTGGGCAGGTTGCGACAGGCAAGTGCGATGACGACAGCATTGTCGCCACCCAGCAAAATATCAATCAGTACAATTTGAAACAGTGAACCCCAATGCAGGGTTTGAAGGAATTCAATCATTTCGTTCCCGTGTTGCTAAACGTTAGCTCTCTTCCCAGCCGCTGGACAAATATTCTTTTTTTGTCGCCAGGCCGTCCCAAGACAACAATGCCCCTGAAAGCAGCAAACTAATTCTAGCCTGTGCAAGATGGGGGCTTCTTTTTCTTACTTGATTCGTTTCAGCATGATCAGGCTGGCCAGATTCGGGAAGGAATGCGCCGGGTTGTGGTGTTTTTCTTGACGAAACCGGCTGGCCAATCTTGCCCGGCTGCTCATGGCAGCCAGACAAAGAGCCCGCCAAAGCGGGCCCCGGTACTACATTTTTACAGCACTTCCTTGAGCAGCTTGCCCATTTCGGATGGGTTGCGAGTGGTACGAATACCGCAAGCTTCCATCACTTCCAGCTTGGCGTCGGCCGTGTCGGCACCACCGGAGATCAGGGCACCAGCGTGACCCATGCGTTTTCCGGGAGGCGCTGTCACACCAGCGATAAAGCCAACAACGGGCTTGGTCATATTGTCTTTAGCCCACAAAGCCGCGTTGACTTCGTCTGGACCGCCGATCTCGCCAATCATGATAACGGCATCGGTATCAGGATCGTCGTTGAACATCTTCAGTACGTCGATGTGCTTCAAACCGTTGATTGGGTCGCCACCGATACCCACAGCCGAGGATTGACCCAGGCCCAGTTCGGTTACTTGAGCAACGGCTTCGTATGTCAGCGTACCGGAGCGGCTGACCACACCGATGCGGCCCTTGCGGTGAATGTGGCCGGGCATGATACCGATCTTCAGCTCGTCAGGAGTGATCAGACCGGGGCAGTTCGGGCCCAGCAGCAAGGTTTTGCGGTTTTCAGCGCGCATGCGGTTGCGAACTTCCAGCATATCGCGAACAGGGATGCCTTCGGTAATGCAGATAACCAGGTCCAGGTCAGCTTCAACCGCTTCCCAGATGGCAGCCGCAGCACCTGCGGGTGGAACGTAAATAACCGACACGGTCGCGCCGGTTTCAGCCTTGGCGTCGGACACGGAGGCGTAGATAGGTACACCTTCGAAATCCTCACCAGCACGCTTGGGGTTCACGCCAGCCACAAAGGCTTCCATGCCGTTACCGTATTCACGGCACATGCGAGTGTGGAACTGGCCGGTCTTGCCGGTGATCCCTTGCGTGATGACTTTGGTGTCTTTATTGATCAGAATCGACATTTGCTAATCCTCAACCTTTTCTTACTTGGCGGCAGCGACAACAGCAGTCGCCGCTTCGGCCATGGTGTCAGCACTGATGATGGGCAGACCGGAATCGGCCAGCATTTTCTTGCCCAGCTCTTCGTTGGTACCCTTCATGCGTACCACCAGAGGCACGTTCAGGTTGACGGCCTTGCACGCAGCGATCACGCCTTCAGCGATCACGTCGCAGCGCATGATGCCGCCGAAGATGTTAACCAGAATGGCTTTGACGCCCTTGTTGGCCAACATGATCTTGAAGGCTTCAGTAACTTTTTCGGCCGTAGCGCCACCGCCCACGTCCAGGAAGTTGGCAGGCTCGCCGCCAAACAGCTTGATGGTGTCCATGGTCGCCATGGCCAGACCGGCACCGTTCACCAGGCAGCCGATGTTGCCGTCCAGCTGGATGTAGGCCAGATCGTATTTGCTGGCTTCAACTTCAGCAGGATCTTCTTCAGCCAGGTCACGGAAAGCCACGATATCGGGGTGACGGAACAAAGCGTTGCCATCAAAGTTGAACTTGGCGTCCAAAGCGATGATGTCGCCCGAGCCGGTCAGGATCAGAGGGTTGATCTCGGCCAGTTCAGCGTCGGTTTCGGTGTAGCACTTGTACAGCTTCTGGAATTCCGCAACGGCTTTCTCGATGGAAGCGTCAGGAACGCCAATACCGCGAGCCAGCTTGGTGGCTTGCTCGTTGGTCAGACCAAGGGCTGGGTCCACGAATTCTTTCAGAATGGCATCAGGGTCACGCTCGGCCACTTCTTCAATTTCCATGCCGCCTTCGCTGGAAGCCATCACGGCCACGCGCTGGGTAGCACGGTCGGTAACGATACCGACGTAGTATTCCTTCTTGATGTCCGCGCCTTCCTCGATCAGCAGGCGACCCACTTTCTGGCCTTCAGGACCAGTTTGGTGAGTGATCAGCTGCATGCCCAGGATTTCCGAGGCCAGTTGACGCACTTCGTCCATCGAGCGAGCCAGCTTGACGCCACCGCCCTTGCCACGGCCACCGGCGTGAATCTGGGCTTTGACAACCCACACAGAGCCACCCAGCTCCTGCGCAGCTGCAACCGCTTCATCGACGGAGAAGGCAGGAATTCCGCGTGGCACGGCAACGCCAAACTGCTTAAGCAGTGCTTTGCCCTGATATTCGTGAATTTTCATGTGATACCTGTCAGTCTAAAAACACAATAAAAAAAGAAGGCAGGAACCCAAGGCCTGAGCCCGAGACCTGACTAAAACAAAAAACTAATCCATCCCGTCGGTGACTTTGGGTCGAAACCAGACAGGATAAAACTCCTCAACCACGGGACCGCTCAAACGCAAGGCATGACAGCCATCCAGGTGGAAAGGCTGCTTATCGGTGCGATAGATTTCTGATTCCCCACTGCTGCGACGTCGTCCGGCCATGGTCTGTACCGCGGTGGTTGGCAACACCTGCGCCAACTCGCTCATGTGCGTACAGCCAGCCGAGCGCCCAAAGCGCTCTTTGACACCCTGACGAAACTGCTTGAGCAAATTCAGGCCCACCAATTTCCGGTAGGCGTCCGAAATGGACGAACAGTTGTCCTGATAGGGGGCCGCATCGTAGACCGCCACCGCATCCACAATCTCGAAGCTGCTATCGATGGTGACACGCAGGTGCATCAAGTGGACGGGATCACCTGCCTTGTGGGTCTGGCCATTGCGTATGGGAAAGTCGTAGGACTTCACATCCAGCAGCGAGGCCTCCAGGTCCCAGAGGCCATCTTCCCGCGCAAACGACTGTACCGTGATGGTACGTGTATGCATCGGTTCACGGGCGACGGACGGCGGGGGTAAAGGCATTGATATGGACGAGGCGGCAAGATTGAAACCGATCAAGTATAACGCACCTCGTATGTTCCGTATCAGCCACTTACATAATCAGCAAGCGTATCCAAAGCGGGCAAAACACAGGGTCTACGCGGCGTCGATACTACGGTATACCAAATTTGCATGAAAAAAACGACCGCCCGTCAGGCGGTCGTTTTCGTTCTGCCTGGAAAATCCGGGAACAAGGTGGGATGTGCCCTGCTCTGACATTCCATTCAGGCGGTTTATTTCATGCCTGCACTAAATCAGGCAGCCGCCCGCAATGCTTTGGCTGCATCCACCATGGCCAGCAAGGAAGCTTCGGTCTCAGCCCAGCCCCGTGTCTTCAAACCGCAGTCCGGATTTACCCACAAACGGTCGGCGGGCAGACGCTTGGCCGCCTCCCCCATCAAGCCCACCATCCAGTCCTTGTCAGGCACGTTGGGAGAGTGAATGTCGTAGACGCCAGGGCCGATATGGTTGGGGTACTCGAAGTTTTCGAAGACATCCAGCAAGAGCATATTGGAGCGCGAGGTTTCAATTGTGATTACATCCGCGTCCATATCAGCAATGGACTGCATGATGTCGTTGAACTCCGAATAGCACATATGCGTGTGGATCTGCGTTTCATCCGAGACCGCGCTGGTAGACAGGCGGAAACAATCCACGGCCCAATCCAGATACGCCTGCCAGTCGCCTTGACGTAGCGGCAAGCCTTCGCGAAAGGCCGGTTCATCCAGTTGAATGACATGAATCCCAGCTTGCTCCAGATCGGAGACCTCGTCCCGCAGCGCCAAGGCCAACTGACGGCAGGTATCCGCACGCGGCTGGTCGTCACGAACAAAAGACCATTGCAGCATCGTCACCGGCCCAGTCAACATGCCTTTGACGGGTCGCTCGGTCAAGGACTGGGCATAGGAAGACCAGGCCACGCTCATGGGTGCCAAACGCAACACATCACCAAAGATAATCGGCGGCTTCACACAACGTGAACCGTAGCTTTGCACCCAGCCATTTTGTGTAAAGGCAAAACCGCCCAGCAGCTCACCAAAATACTCCACCATATCGTTGCGTTCGGCCTCTCCATGTACCAGAACATCCAGTCCAACGCGTTCCTGAAAACGGATGACCTGCTCGATTTCAGCCTGCATGGCTTTTTCATAAGCTGCATCACTGAGAGCACCACCGCGCCAATCGCGACGGGCTGTGCGAATTTCCGTGGTCTGGGGGAACGAGCCAATCGTGGTGGTGGGAAAAGCAGGCAAATTCAGCTTATTGCGCTGGGCCTGAATACGCTGGAAAAATGGCGTACGTTGACGCTTGAGCTGGTCAATTTTGGCCATCTGAGCTTGTACGGCAGGATTGTGTGTGCGCCTGGACTCACGGCGCGCTCTCAACGCGGCTTGTTGCGCTTGAACCGCCTGCTGCCCCGCTTCATCCAAAGTGCCATCCAGCAATCCTTGCAAGAGCTTCAATTCGTCCAATTTCTGCACAGCGAAAGACAGCCAGCTCTTTAACTCCGCATCCAGGCCAGTTTCACTTTGTACATCCATGGGCACATGCAGGAGCGAGCAGGATGGCGCAATCCACAATCGCTCGCCCAACGCCGCTTTCAAGGGCTCCAGGGTTTGCAGTGTTTTTTCCAGATCAGTACGCCAAATATCACGCCCCGAGATGACACCGGCAGACAGCACCTGGTCTTGCCCCAATACCGCTTGCACCGCCTGTAAAGCAGCCGGGGCGCGCACAGCGTCCACATGCACACCCGCAATGGGCAAGTCTTTCAAGACCGTGACATTTTCGTGCAGATCATCAAAATAGGTCGCCAGCAGCAGCTTCAAACCGGATTGGTTCAAATCTTGATAGACGCGGCGGAAGGCGTCCTGCCACTCTTGAGGCAAATCCAGAACCAGAACAGGTTCATCAATCTGCACCCACTCCACACCCTGAGCTTTGAAACGGGCCAGCACTTGTTCATAAACGGGCAACAAGGCATCCAGCAAAGCGAGCTTGCCCACATCAGCCAGACCTTCATACGCGTCGCCCTTGCCCAGCCACAACCAGGTCAGCGGGCCGGGAATGACAGGCTTGACCTTGTGTCCCAAAGCCTGGGCTTCGTCAACCTGCTCAAACAAGCATTCACGGGCAATCCGGAAGCTCTGGCCGGGCGTGAACTCAGGGACGATGTAGTGGTAATTCGTATCGAACCACTTGGTCATTTCACAAGCGGCGGCCGGCCTACCGCTAGGCGCACGGCCACGCGCCATGCGAAACAAGGTATCCAAAGATACGGGCGCATTGTCGGCCTGGCCGAACCGTGCGGGAACGGCCCCCAGCAAGGTGCTCCACTCCAGAATCTGGTCATACCAGGCAAAGTCACCCACAGGCACGGTGTCCAGGCCAGCCTTGTTTTGCAAATCCCAATGCCGGGCGCGCAGGGCTTTGCCGGTATCCAAAAGCTCTTGCTGGCTTAGCTGACCGGCCCAATAGGCTTCCAAAGAGCGCTTCAGTTCGCGCTGCTCACCCATACGGGGGAAACCCAGATTATGAATAATAGTCATAGTAAGCCCATAAATTAGAAATAGGAGGCCCGTATCAGGCGCTTGGGAACCATTGTGCCTGTATAATTACTTGAAAAAAAATCAAATACACCATGCTATTTATGAGTTTTCCTCAATATGCTTGAAATTCGTCATCTAGAGACTCTGACCGCCATTCGGGACAGTGGCAGTCTGCAGGAAGCCGCCGAGCGCCTGCATGTCACGCAGTCCGCCCTCTCCCACCAGCTACGCGATCTGGAAGTGCGGCTGCAAGTGCAATTGCTGAACCGGCGCACCCGCCCTGCCCGCCTGACCACGGCTGCCTTGCGCATTCTGGTTCTGGCCGATGACATTTTGCCGCGTGTGCGTGCTACCGAACGCGACCTGCAACGGCTTGCCGCCGGACGTACGGGTCGTCTGCATGTGGCGATTGATTGCCACTCCTGCTTTCAATGGTTGATGCCCGCGCTGGACGCCTTCAGGCAGCAATGGCCTGATGTCACGCTGGACTTGAGTGCGGCGTTTTCTTTTGCGCCCTTGCCCGCCTTGCTGCGAGGGGATCTGGATGTGGTGATTACCTCGGACCCACAGGACAATCCCGCCGTCCACTACGAGCCCCTGTTTCGCTATGAGCTGGTGCTGGCTGTCTCCAACCAGCACCCCTTGTCGCAATACCGCTACGTCGAACCTTTCCAATTGACGGATCAGGTCCTCATCACCTACCCGGTGGAACGCAATCGCCTGGATATTTTCACGCAGTTCCTGACGCCTGCCGATGTAGAACCCGCTGCTATTCGGCAGGCCGAGCTGACGCCCATGATCGTGCAACTGGTCGCCAGCCAACGCGGCGTGACGGCTTTACCGAACTGGGCTTTGACGGAGTTTCTGAACCCGGCCTCCATTCGCACTTGCCGCTTGGGAGAGCACGGCATCTGGCGCACGCTTTACGCCACAGTACGCAGTGAGGATTTACAGGCGGATTATGTGCAGGCCTTTTTGGCACAGGCACGCGAGACCTGCTTCAAGAGCCTGCAAGGGATTGTGGCGGCGCAGCCTTGAACTCGTTAACCAAGGCATGGCAAAACGCTTGAGCCACTCTATAAATAGAGGGAACGCACAGGCGAGTGTGATTCAATTCGAACGCACCCGCCTTTTTTGAGGGCGTCAGTATTACAAGCCAGGGGCACTACATACCGCAGCACTGCAAACGAAAGAAGAAATTCAAGCCGGATCGTCTTCCCAGTCACCCAATATTTGCTGCAAGATACGGCCCGAGAAGCCGCGGCTGGCCATGAAGCGATATTGTTTAGCGTAACTGCGGGGATCATCTGGTGGCGCACTGAACTTCTTGCCCCACACTTGCTTGGCCCGTTCCAGCTCGGTCGCCATCAATTCTTCTTTGATAATTTCAGTCTGCTCTACATCCACGCCATGCTGGCGCAGTTCTTGCAGAATGACCCGGGTGCCCACACGCGAGGCACGGCGGTTGACGACACTATGCGCAAAGCGCTCGTTGGACAGCCATTTCTGTTCAACCAAAGCGTCGAGCAAGGCTTCCACTTCTTCAGCACTTTCTGCATGAGGGGCCAGTCGGCGGCCCAATTCCAGGCGCGAGTATTCGCGTCGGGATAAAAAGTTCAAGGCTCTGGCTTTAAGAGACAGCCCCGGCCGTTTGGGCGGGGCTTTCTTTTCCGCAGCCGGAGCATCCTCACCCGAGCTTTCTTCTACGTTTCTGCCCGCCCGTGTGGGCCGGGCAGAAAGCGCAGCAATGCGTTCCCTTTGAGCTTGTTTACGCTCCCGGATTTCCTCCGGGTCTGTCTCAAAGGGATCATCATCGAACTCTGGGGGAAAAATCAGACTTCTCCCCCGGCCGGATCAACCACAGGAGCAGCGGCTGGGCGGCTGACAGCAGCGCTCATCAGGGCAACGCCCAGTTTTTCACGCACCTTGTTTTCGATTTCACGGGCCAGTTCGGGGCGCTCTTTCAGGAATTCACGCACATTGTCCTTACCTTGGCCAATGCGGTTGCCATCGTAGCTATACCAGGCACCGGCCTTGTCGACCACACCGGTTTGGACGCCCAGATCGATAATCTCGCCTTCGCGGGAAATACCGCTGCCGTACATGATGTCGAATTCGGTTTGCTTGAAGGGAGGCGCAACCTTGTTCTTGACCACTTTGACGCGGGTTTCGTTACCCACCATTTCGTCGCCACGCTTGATGGAACCGATACGGCGGATATCCAGACGCACAGAGGAGTAAAACTTCAGTGCGTTACCACCCGTGGTGGTTTCAGGGTTGCCGAACATGACGCCAATCTTCATACGAATCTGGTTAATGAAGATAACCATGCAATTGGCGCGCTTGATGGTCGCCGTCAATTTACGCAGGGCTTGGCTCATCAGACGAGCTTGCAGACCGGGCAAGGAATCGCCCATATCGCCTTCGATTTCAGCCTTGGGAGTCAGGGCGGCAACCGAGTCAATAACGATCAGGTCTACCGAACCCGAACGCACCAGGGCTTCGGTAATTTCCAGAGCCTGCTCGCCGGTATCGGGCTGGGAGATCAGCAGATCGCCCAGGTTCACGCCCAGCTTTTGAGCGTATTGCACGTCCAGCGCGTGCTCGGCATCAATAAAGGCACATGTGCCTTTGAGCTTTTGCATTTCTGCAATGACTTGCAGGGTCAGCGTGGTTTTACCCGAGGACTCCGGGCCGTAAATCTCAATAACGCGACCACGTGGCAGACCACCGACGCCCAAAGCAATGTCCAGACCCAGCGAACCCGTGGAGACCACCTGGATGTCATGCTCGACGTTGTCGTCGCCATAACGCATGATCGAGCCCTTGCCGAACTGCTTTTCGATTTGCGACAGAGCGGCGGCCAGCGCTTTGGAACGTTCCGAGGCC
The DNA here is from genome assembly GCF_031844565.1 of Alcaligenes sp. AB3. Lineage (NCBI taxonomy): Bacteria > Pseudomonadati > Pseudomonadota > Betaproteobacteria > Burkholderiales > Alcaligenaceae > Alcaligenes > Alcaligenes sp. AB3. The sequence goes on along the minus strand of NZ_JAUZVM010000001.1, from coordinate 712,931 downwards.
ACTGCTTTGCTGTTTTTATCGTCCATGAAAAATCCTTGACTGTGGAATGGCGCCCCAACGGACGGGCACGGCAATTAAAAATCAAACCTAATTATTGCATCAAATTATACTGTATATATACACAGATATTCAAATAAATTAGCTAGCCGCCATCGTTATCCCCTACTGACCAGCCTTACAGCCTTGTGCAACAATGCCGAACAGCCATTCAATCATCTGTTTGTGTAGGGTCATGCGCATACTCATAGCTGAAGACGACAGTATTCTCGCGGATGGACTTTCTCGCTCCTTACGCTACGAAGGCTATGCGGTCGATGTCGTGCACGATGGCGATAGCGCCGACTCGGCCTTGCAGCTGCAAAGCTTTGACCTTCTGATCCTGGATCTGGACCTGCCCAAAAAGCCCGGCCTGTCGGTGCTGCAGTCTATCCGACAGCGTCAGGACACCCTCCCCGTACTGATTCTGACAGCCAGCGACACCGTAGAACAGCGTGTGCGCGGTCTGGACCTGGGCGCGGACGACTATATGTCCAAACCCTTTGCACTGACCGAGCTGGAAGCCCGCGTACGCGCCCTGACGCGTCGCAGCACAGGCACCAGCAGCGCCTTGCTGCATCACAAACGGCTCAGCTTCGACCTGAAAGGTCGCATGGCTTATATAGACAATCAGCCCTTGGAGCTGTCCGCACGGGAAACCAGCTTGCTGGAGATTTTCCTGTCACGTAGCGGTCGCATGATCAGCAAGAACCAGTTTGTGGACCTGCTCTGTGAGTGGGGTGAGGAAGTCACCCCTAACGCCATCGAGGTCTATATCCATCGCCTGCGCAAAAAGCTGGAGCCCAGCGGCGTACGCATCCTGACTGTACGTGGTCTGGGATACTGTCTGGAACCGGAAAAACTGCGAGAAGACGCTCCAGCCTAAGGGATCGTCCATGCAGCACGCTACACCCCCGCCCAAGAACACTGCCGCGCCGGCCAAAGGCAAGCGCGTTGCACCGCGCCCGCTCATCCACAAAATCATGATCTGGATTTTCGGGCCTTTGTTTTTGCTGTGGACGGTGGGCATTGTCATTACCTATTTCATCGCCCAGCACATTGCAAATTCCCCCTACGACCGCACCTTGCGCGATCACCTGGACTTGTTGAGGGTGGAAATCAGCCACCAGGATCTGAGCCAACCCATTCATTTGTCCCACGGGGCACAGACAATCTTGCGCCAGGAAAGTCCTACGCCCACGCTGTGGCAAATCCGCGATGCCAATGGCGACCCTTTGGCCGGCAATGCCAATTTGCCGGTTCCCGACAGTTGGGGATATGACACTGACCTGCTGCGCTACCGTGACGTTGTTCTGGACGATCAAAGCTTGCGGCTGGCCTATGTCTGGGGCGGCAAGGACAAAAACAACACGCCCTTTCTGGCGGTTGCCGCCGAAACCAACGAACATAGAGCGGTGCTACACAGAGAAATTCTGATCGGGATGCTGACACCGCAATTCATTCTGGTCCCGCTGGCGGCCATGCTGGCGGGCCTGGGGTTGACACATGGCTTGGAGCCGCTGAACCTGCTGCAAGCGCGCCTGCGAGCTCGTGCGCCCGGTGACTTGTCGCCGGTGGATCAGGAGCAGGCACCTGCCGAAATCGTCCCACTGATTGATGCCATGAATGGGCTACTAGCCCAGCAGGCGCAGTTTTCAGCGACTCAAAGACAGTTTGTGGCCAATGCAGCCCACCAGTTGAAAACGCCGCTGGCGGGGATACGCACCCAGGCTGAACTGGCCCTGCGTGAACGCGACCCCAAGCAGACCGAAGCTAGCTTGCAGCAACTGGTACGCGGCACTGACCGCGCCACGCGCCTGGTCACCCAAATGCTGGCCTTGGCTCGTGCCGAGAGCAGCGATGCCCTGTATGCCCCCACCAAGCAAACCCTGGACCTGAACACGCTGACTGAATTGCATGTGGGCCAGCGGGTACCGGATGCCTTGAAGCTTGGGCTGGATCTGGGCCTGGAAAACACTAGCAAGGCCATCCTCTTGCAGGCTGACCCGGTCCTGCTCGATGAGCTGATCAACAATCTGCTGGATAACGCCCTGATCTATACCCCGGCGGGTGGCTGGATCACCATGCGTACCGGCCAGGCGCAAGACAAGGCCTGGCTGGAAATTGAAGACAACGGCCCCGGCATTCCCGCCGAACACAAGGCTCGGATTTTTGACCGTTTTTATCGCATCATGGGCAACCAGGCGGACGGCAGTGGTCTGGGACTGGCCATTGTGCGGGAGATTGCCGAGATTCACGGTGCCTCCATCGACTTCATGCCACTGACCGGGGGCCAGGAAAGCGGCTTGCGCCTACGTGTCAGTTTCCCACTGTCTTTGCCTTGGAGAGCCTGAACACATGCCCCAGACAATCACCAGTGCTGCCATCCCCAAAGCCAAGAACAAGCTGGATGCTCAAGGCCGTAAGGTTATTTTTGCCTCCGCCCTGGGCACCATGTTCGAGTGGTACGACTTCTACCTGTACGGCTCCATGGCCGCCATTCTGGCGCAACACTTCTTTTCGGCTGTTAACCCGACGGCTGGCTTCATCTTTGCGCTGCTGGCCTTTGCCGCCGGCTTTGCCGTACGCCCCTTTGGCGCGCTGCTCTTTGGCCGCATTGGCGATCGGGTGGGCCGCAAGTACACCTTTCTGATCACCATTTTGCTGATGGGACTGTCCACCTTTTTAGTCGGTGTACTACCCAGCTATGAAGCCATCGGAATTGCCGCCCCCATCATGTTGATCGTCCTGCGTCTGCTGCAAGGGCTGGCCATGGGTGGCGAGTATGGCGGTGCCGCCACCTATGTGGCCGAGTACGCCCCCCAGCACCGTCGCGGCTTTTACACCAGCTGGATTCAGACTACCGCGTCGGTCGGCTTGCTGCTGTCCCTGCTGGTCATCATGGGCATACGCAGTCTGGTCGGCGAAGAGGCGTTTGTTGTTTGGGGCTGGCGCATTCCCTTTCTGATTTCCGTGCTGCTGCTGGCAATTTCCGTCTGGATACGGATGAACCTGAAAGAGTCCCCAGCCTTCCAGCACATCAAGGACGAAGGCACGCTGTCGACCTCGCCCATTACCGAATCCTTTGGGCGCTGGGCAAATCTGCGCATCGCCTTGCTGGCCCTGTTCGGGCTGACCGCAGGCCAAGGCGTGGTCTGGTACACGGGGCAGTTTTACGCCCTGTTCTTCATCACGCAAATGCTGGGTTTGCACGCCACGCTGGCACAAACCTTGATGGTGATTTCACTGCTGCTGGCCACTCCGCTATTTATCTTTTTTGGCTGGCTCTCGGACCAAATCGGGCGCAAACCCATCATTCTGACGGGCTGTTTATTGGCCGCCCTGACCTACTACCCGGTCTTTCAGGGCCTGGCCTATTTCGCCAACCCCGCCTTGGTTCAGGCACAACGCAACGCGCCCGTCACCGTCATTACCGACCCGGCCAGCTGTTCCTTCCAGTTCAATCCGGTAGGCAGCCACACCTTCACCAGCTCTTGCGATATCGTGAAGTCCTATATGGCCAGCCATGCGGTCAGCTACAACAACGTCAAGGGCACGCCCGGCCAAGTGGCCCAGGTCCGCATTGGCGATCATGTGATTGATGGCTTTGAAGGCGGCCATCTGAGCCGTGCCGATTTTGCCCGGCATTCACAAGAGCTGCGCAATGAGCTTACCCAGACCATGCGCCAGTACGGCTACCCGGATGGCGCAGACCCGGAGCAGATCAATAAAGTGATGCTGGTGGTCCTGCTGACCTATCTGGTGGCGTTGGTTACGGCAGTCTATGGCCCCATTGCGGCCATGCTGGTGGAGATGTTCCCGATCCGCATCCGCTACACCTCCATGAGTCTGCCCTATCACATTGGCAATGGCTGGTTCGGGGGCTTTTTGCCCACCCTGTCCTTTGCCATGATTGCCGTCACTGGCAATATTTATGATGGTTTGTGGTACCCGATTCTGGTCTGTCTGGTAACTGTGGCGATTGGTGCGCCCTTTGTGCGCGAAACCCGCCACAACGACATCAATCGTTAGCAAGCTCAGGCATCAAAACGCCTTGCGCCTGTCATTTCCCGCCCCCTGTCAAGCAAATGCAAGGGTCCGTAAATGGCGGGGCGACACAGGAAGATCTGCGCGTACAATCGAACATTGCCTCGGGCTTTAACGCCCGCCCCTTTTCTTCTGTTTATTTATCTTCGTATCCATGTGGTTTAAGAATCTACGCATCTATCGCCTCTCCCCCGACTGGGTATGTTCCGCCGAAGAGCTGGAAGAAGCTCTTTCCAAACACAGCTTCACCCCTGGTTCCAGCCAGGAACCGCTAAGCCTGGGCTGGGTCAGCCCACGCGAGAACAATGCCCTGGTGCATGAAGTCAACGGTCAGTATCTGATCGCCCTGCGCGCCGAAAAGAAGCTGCTGCCCACCACCGTGATCAATCAGGTCGCTCGTGAAAAGGCTCGTGATATCGAAGAGCAGCAAGGCTACAAACCCGGCCGCAAGCAAATGAAGGAAATCAAGGAACAAGTCATTGTGGACTTGATGCCGCGTGCCTTCGCCGTCTCGCGCGACACCCGTGTGTGGCTGGATACGCGCAACCACTGGCTGGCCATCGATGCCGCGGCCACGGCCAAGAGTGACGAAGTGCTGGGCCTGCTGGCCAAGAGCGTGGAACCCTTCCCCGTGCAGCCTCTGTACACCGAGCAATCGCCTGGTGCGGCCATGACCTCCTGGCTGGTAGACGAAGAGCAACTGGCCAACTTCACGGTCGACCAGGACACCGAGCTGCGCTCCACAGGTGACAGCGGTGCTGCTGTGCGCTACGTAAAGCAAAGCGCCGACATTGACGAAGTGCGCAAGCACGTTGAAGCCGGCAAGCAATGCACTCGTTTGGCCATGACCTGGGCGGATCGCATCAGCTTTGTGCTGACCGATGCGCTGGACGTCAAACGCGTGGCCCCGCTGGACATCCTGACTGAAAAACAAGATGTGACGGCCGTCAACGATGACGAAATCTTTGATGCCGACATGACCTTGATGACCTCCGAACTGGCCAAGATGATCAGCGATCTGGTCGAAGTCCTGGGCGGCGAACGCAAGTAAAGGCCAGGCCGGGCTCAAACCCGGCTAGGGCCGCCCTTCAGGCCAGCTCCTGCTGGGCGGCGCGATACACACCGGGCGTCATGCCCGTCCAATGACGGAAAGCCCGGTGAAATGTCGCTGGCGAACTGAACTTCAATGCGTAAGCAATTTCAGCCAGCGACATATCCTTGCGCAACAATTTAAAAATCGCCAAATCTCGGCGCAACTCATCCTTGATCCCCTGAAACGACAGGCCTTCCTCTTGCAGCCTGCGTATCAGCGTGCGCGCCGACATATGCAATTTGCCGGACACGTCCTGCAAGGTGTGGCCCAAATCGGTATGCAGAATCTCCCGCACTTTCAAGCGCAAGGCGTGCTCGTGATAGGAGGTAAAAATCCAGTCACGCGGCGCCCGTTCCAGAAAGGCCCTGGCCTCTACCTGAGTGCGTTGCGGACGCACCTGGCCCAGCTCCGCCCCGAACAAGATGTGCGAGTACGGCGCATCAAAACTGACTGAAGCCGGAAACAGCACCGAGTAGTCCGCCGCAAAAGCCGGCCGCGGAAACGCAAAGGCCACTTGCTGCACGGGCACCTCGCGCCCCATCAGCCAGGACACAATCCCGTGTGTCAGTTTCAGCATCAGAGCATGACCGAAACGATGCACATAGGCGGTGGGGTAGCGCGGCACCAGTTCAATACCCAATTCTTTATCCGTGCGTATCAGGTTCAGGCTGAAATCATCCAGCAGCAAATTCCAGAACTGGGTGAAGCGATACAAGGCCACATTGATGGACGGCGCATCCCGCACGGTACGCACAATGTATTTCAAGGCCCCGGCGCGTATGGGCCGAGTCCAGAAACCCATCATCTCATCGCCCGTTTTCCTAGCGCTTTCCTGATACAGGCGCACTAATTGATCACGCGTCAAACGAGCGCCGGGCCGATCAATAAAGTCTTTCACGATGCCCGCCTGCTTCAGGCAGTGATCCAGCACCTCTTCGGAATAGCTGGTGCGCAGGCTGTGAAACCAGTCCTGCACCAGATCCAGCGCCACGGTGGCGGTATGGGCTGCATCAATGGGCACCGGGAGCGTGCCGGGCAAAGCATTCATTTCCTATGACCTCTCAAAGATTGTCACTTTTTGCATATTCGACGTCAGTATTCGCTATTGGGTAAGGTGCTAAACCATCCTATGCTGACACACATAATACAAGGAGACATCACCATGTTAGGCACTGGAAATATGATGCATATGCCCTTGCTCATCAGTTCAATTCTCACCCACGCCGTAGAGAATAACCCTGAGCAGGAGATTGTTACCGCTTTGGATAATGGCGAGCTTCATCGCTACAGCTATCTTGAATTTGCCCACCGGGTTCAGGATCTGGCTCTGGGACTGCGCCGTGAAGGTCTGCAGCCCGGCGAGCGCGTGGCGACTTTGGCATGGAACACCTACCGCCACCTGGAAATTTACTACGCCACCTCGGGCATCGGTCTGATCTGTCACACCGTGAACCCGCGTCTGACGCGCGAGCAAATTGCCTTCATCATCAATGATGCCCAAGACACGGTGATGTTCTACGACGAACATTTCGAAGAAATGGTCAGCTATCTGCGCGACCACTGCCCCACCGTCAAACAGTGGGTACGCATGGGCAGTGAAGCTCAAGGCCCTTTGGCCGACGAATACGAAAGCTGGCTGGGCAACGACACGACGGGCTTTGAATGGCCCGTGTTTGACGAGAATACCGCCAGCGGCCTGTGCTACACCTCCGGCACCACGGGCGATCCCAAAGGCGCGCTGTACACCCATCGCTCCACTCTCTTGCATGCCTACGCCTCGGCCCACCCGAACGCACTGTGCATTGCCAGCGCTGACGCCGTCATGCCTTTGGTCCCCATGTTTCACGTCAATGCCTGGGGCCTGCCTTACTCGGGCCTGATGTCCGGTGCCAAGCTGGTGCTGCCCGGTGCCAACCTTCAAGGCGAGCGCATTTATTCCCTGTGCGAACGCGCTGGTGTCACCTTGTCTGCCGGTGTACCCACCATATGGAAAACCGTGTTGGACTATGCCAAAGCCAATGACAAGCAATTCAGCACCCTGGGCCGCATTCTGATCGGTGGCTCAGCTTGCCCACCCAATATGATCGCAGCCTGGGCGGGCTACGGCATTACCGTGCGCCACGCCTGGGGCATGACAGAAACCTCGCCGCTGGGCACGGTGTGCCAATTGCTGCCCAAACACAAGGACTTGCCCGAAGCCCAGAAACAGCACGTGCTGGCCTCGCAAGGCCGTGCCCTGTTCGGCGCACGCCTGAAAACCGTCGACGACGAGGGTAATACCCTGCCACGCGATGGCAAAAGCAGCGGTCACCTGCTGATCCAGGGCAACTGGATCATGGATCGCTATTACGGCAAGCCCGATCTTGCCAGTGAGAACGGCTGGTTCCGCACGGGCGACGTAGGCTCCATCGATGCCGACGGCTACGTCTACATTACCGACCGCAGCAAGGATGTGATCAAGTCCGGCGGCGAATGGATCTCCTCGATCGAGATCGAAAACATCGCCATGGAAGAACCCTTGGTTGAACTGGCTGCCTGCATCGCCCAGGCCGACAACAAATGGGGAGAACGCCCCGTGCTGTTCGTGGTGCCACGCGAAGGCGCTGAGCTGGACGAGGCCCACATGCTGGAGCGCTATCAGGACCGCGTCACCCGCTGGTCCGTACCCGACAAAGTGATTTTCATTGAACAGATGCCCATGACGGCAACTGGAAAGATTCAAAAAATGGCATTGCGCAAAATGCTGGCGGATCAAACCGATCCCAGCTGATTTGCACCACTGCCTTCGCATTTACGTAACACAAGGAGTTTTTTATGGCCGCCCCTTTCCTGCTCACCACCGAGTTGGACAACATCGGAATTGTCACGCTGAACAAGGCGCACAAGCGCAACGCCCTGGATGAAGATGCCATTGCTGAAATTGATGCCTACTTCTCCAATATTCCCGAGCACATCCGGGTCATTCTGATGAAGGCAGAAGGCGACCATTTCTGCGCGGGCCTGGACCTGAAAGAACACCATGACAAAGAACGCGGCGCCGTGGATTTTCTGCGCGTCTGCCAGAGCTGGCACCGTGCTTTTGACAAGATCGAACACGGCGGCATCCCGGTGATTGCCTGCCTGCAAGGCGCGGTCGTAGGCGGCGGTCTGGAGCTGGCCAGTGCCGCACATATTCGCGTGGCTGACAGCAGCACCTTCTTTGCCCTGCCTGAAGGCACACGCGGCATCTTTACCGGCGGTGGCGCGACCGTTCGGACCGCAAAAATCATTTCTCCCAACCGCATGATCGAACTGATGCTGACAGGTCGCGTGCTCGATGCCGTGGAAGGAGAACGACTGGGGCTGGCCCACTACGTGTGCAACAACGAAGCCAACCCCAAAACAGCCTATGAGCTGAGCCTGGAACTGGCCCAGCGCATTGCAGGCAATGCCATCTTGTCGAACTACGCCATTGTCAGCTCGATCAGCCGCATTGCCGATATGTCTGCCACCGACGGCCTCTTTGCCGAGGGCTTGATGGCAGCGGTAGTACAGACCGGGCGGGATGTTCAAGAACGCTTGGGCGAGTTTGTTAATAAGAAAGCTCATAAAGTGAAGCCGACCAAATAATATCGGCCAGGCGGACATGGGCAGTAATCACAACAATACGGAGACAAAACCATGCTGTCGCATCAAGAGTTAAGCCGGAAACTAGCCGGACTACAGGAATATGAGCAACTCAAGTCGCAGCGTCGGCGTCTGGCATTTGCCTGCGCCGGCATCTGCCTGGGGCTGACGGGCCTGTTCATCGTGACGGCCATTTTCTGGCCTGGCGTTCTAACCCATGACCTGGGCAGTGGAGGAGCTGTCAACAGTGGCATGGTGTACGGGGTGGGACTGATTTTTGTGTCCTGGTTATTAACTGGCGTCTACATCCACGTCGCCAATACCCGCTTTGACCCGCTGTGCGAGCGAGTACTGACAAAGGTACGCCCATGAATACACAAGCCATTCTGATCTTTGCGGCTTTTGTCCTGGTTACCCTGGGCATCACCTATTGGGCCTCGTCGCGCACTCGCTCCAGTTCGGACTTTTACACCGCCGGGGGCGGCATTACCGGCACGCAAAATGGCCTGGCCATTGTGGGTGACTATATGTCCGCCGCCACTTTGCTGGGCATTTCGTCCCTGGCCTTTACCAATGGCTTTGACTCGCTGCTGTATGCGGTCTGCGCCTTCATGGGCTGGCCGGTCATCATGTTTCTGATTGCCGAACGCTTGCGCAATCTGGGCCGCTACACCCTGAGCGATATCGTGTCCTACCGCCTGGATGAACGCAGCACCCGCATCTTTACCGCAATCAGTTCACTGACGGTGGTGCTGTTCTACCTGATCGTGCAAATGGTCGGGGCCGGACAACTGGTGCAGTTGCTGTTTGGCATCGACTACACCTATGCCGTGGTGGCCGTGGGCTTGCTCATGATGGTGTACGTGGTGGTGGGCGGCATGGTGGCAACCACCTGGGTGCAAATCATCAAGGCTATTTTGATGATGGGCAATGGCTTTCTGATGGCTGGCCTGGCCCTGTACTACTTCAACTTCGACTTTTCCGCTCTGGTCAGTGCAGCGGCTGAACACCACCAGGCTGGCGCCGCCATGAAAGGTCCTTGGAAGCTGATGGCCGATCCGTTCTCGGGTCTGTCTCTGGCGGTTTCGCTGGTGTTTGGCATTGCCGGTCTGCCCCACATCATGATGCGCTTTTTCACCGTACCCGATGCACGCGCGGCCCGTAAATCGGTCTTTGTGGCCACGGGTCTGATGGGCGTCTTCTTTGTGGTGATCTGCTTCCTGGGTCTGGCTGCCATGGCCATCCTGCCCAATCACCCCGAGTTCTATGTGGACGGCAAGGTAGGCGGCATGGTGCTGGGTGGTTCGAACATGCCCATCATGCACCTGGCAACGGCTTTGGGTGGCAACCTGCTGTTTGGTTTGCTGGCTGCCGTGTCCTTTGCCACGATTCTGGCCGTAGTCAGTGGTTTGACCCTGGCCGGCGCCTCGGCAGTTGCCCATGACCTGTATGCCAAAGTCATCCGCCGCGATGATGTCACACCCTCTCAAGCCATGCGCGTCAACCGTCTGGCCTCGATCGGTATCGGTGTTATCGCCATTTTCCTGGGCCTGCTGTTCCGTGACCAGAACGTCGCGTTCCTGGTTGCCCTGGCCTTCAGTATTGCCGCCTCGGCCAACTTCCCGGTCTTGCTGATGTCCATGTACTGGCGCGGCATGACCACTCGTGGCGCCATTTATGGCGGTTTAAGCGGCCTGCTTGTGGCCCTGGGTCTGGTGATTTTGTCGCCAGCCGTCTGGGTCCGCATTCTGGGCTTTTCCGAAGCCGTATTCCCCTACGACTTCCCCACCCTGATTTCCATGCCTTTGGCATTCTTCATGATCTACTTTGTATCGAAACTGGACAGCAGCCGCCGCGCCAGCACAGACCGTGACGGGTTTGACGCCCAGCAGGTTCGCGCTGAAACTGCAGTCGGTATCGCCGCTGTGTCTCACTAGGTACTTGGTACTCTGGCGGTAGCCCAGCCCGATCGGGCTACCGCCCCTTGTTTTAATTCATCCCAGCAGGAGCATCACCATGACAGAGTTAAACACCCCCGAAATTGCTCACTACATCGGAGGTGGCCAGCAGGCTGGCGCCGGTACACGTACTCAACCGGTGTACAACCCGGCCACCGGCCAGGTCAGCGCCAAAGTCAAACTGGGTAGCCAGCAAGATATTGACGCCGCTGTGGCCAGCGCCCAGGCCGCTTTCCCCGCCTGGGCTGACACTCCACCGCTACGCCGCGCCCGCGTGCTGTTCAACTTTCTGGCCTTGCTCAACGAGAACAAGGAAAAGCTGGCAGCCATGATTACAGCCGAGCATGGCAAGGTTCTGTCCGATGCAATGGGCGAAGTCACTCGCGGTATCGAAATTGTGGAATTTGCTTGCGGCATACCTCAGTTGCTCAAAGGCGATTTCACCGAACAGGTCAGCACCAATATCGACAACTGGACCATGCGCCAGCCCCTGGGTGTCGTCGCGGGCATCACCCCGTTCAACTTCCCGGTCATGGTGCCCATGTGGATGTTCCCCGTTGCCATCGCCGCGGGTAACACCTTTGTGCTGAAACCCAGCCCGATCGACCCCAGCCCCAGCCTGTTCATTGCCGAGCTGCTGAAAAAAGCCGGTCTGCCCGATGGCGTGTTCAACGTGGTGCAAGGTGATAAAGACGCAGTTGAGGCCCTGGTCAACCACGAGGACGTGCAAGCCGTGTCCTTTGTGGGTTCCACCCCGATTGCCAACCGCATTTATGAAATGGGCGCTATCGGTGGCAAGCGCGTCCAGGCTCTGGGCGGCGCCAAGAATCACCTGGTCGTCATGCCTGACGCCGACATCGACCTGACCGTGGACGCCCTGATCGGTGCCGCCTACGGCTCGGCAGGCGAACGTTGCATGGCCATCTCGGTAGCCGTGCTGGTGGGTGACTCTGCCGAGCGCATCCTGCCCAAGCTGGAAGAACGCACTCGCAGCCTGAAGATTCTGAACGGCACTAACGCCGCCGCAGAAATGGGCCCCATCGTGACGCAGCAAGCACGCGAACGTATCAGTAGCTGCATCGATAAAGGTGTACAAGAAGGCGCCAAACTGCTGGTGGACGGCCGTCACTTTGACGGCGCCAAAGCCGGTGAGGGTTGCGAGAACGGCTTCTGGATGGGCGGCACCCTGTTCGATCATGTCACCCCCGAGATGAGCGTCTATCAGGATGAAATCTTCGGCCCTGTGCTGTGCTGCGTACGCGTACCGGACCTGGCCAGCGCCATTGAGCTGATCAACAAGCATCAGTTCGGCAACGGTGTGGCATGCTTTACCAGTGACGGTAACGTGGCCCGTGAATTTGGCCGCCGCATCCATGTGGGTATGGTCGGTATCAACGTGCCTATTCCTGTCCCTATGGCCTGGCACGGTTTTGGTGGCTGGAAGAAGAGCCTGTTTGGCGATATGCACGCCTACGGTGAAGAAGGCGTGCGCTTTTACACCCGCCAGAAATCCATCATGCAGCGCTGGCCTGAAAGCATCTCCAAGGGTGCGGAATTTGCCATGCCCACGTCCAAGTAAAAGTGGATGTGCCGGGCTGACTCTTCGTCTCCAAGCGACGATTCGGCCTAGCATATCGCTATAAGTTTGCTCACCCAGCAGACTTAAAAAACACTTTTATCAACGACAAAAAAGCCGGGGCTCTGATTCAGAGCCCCGGCTTTTTTTAATGCTGACGCGTAATTAACGCTGTCACCTGCCCGGCTTAATACATGCCGTGGAAAACGGCATCATCAGGACCAATATGCGATGGAGGGTCCCAGGTCACGTCGCGCATGGAATGCTGCACCAGCGTTTCCACACCCAGCAGCACGGCAAAGATCGCCATACGGACAGGGATACCGTTGTCAGCCTGACGGAAAATGGCCAGGCGCGGATCGTGGTTCAAATCCACGCTCAGGTCATGCGCGCCTTCGCGGCTGTCGCGTGGCAGCGGGTGCATCACGATCACATCGGGGCCGCAGCAGCGGTCGATAATGGCCTTATTGACCTGGAAGTCAGCGGTAAAGCTGCCGTCCTGCCCTTCTTCGAAACGCTCCTTTTGTACACGCGTGGCGTAAATCACATCCACACCGGGCAAGCCTTTTTCCAGGGAGGTCGTCTGCTCAATCACGTGCTTACCTTGCTTGGCAACCTGCTCCACAATGTGCTCAGGCATTTCCAGGCCGGGAGGCGAAATAAGGGTGAATTTCAGGCCACGGTACATACCCAACAGCTTGATCAGGGAGTGCACGGTACGGCCATATTTCAGATCCCCTACGAGGGCGATATGTGCGCCATCCAGCAACTTGCCCAGACGGGAAAACTCCGTGCTGATGGTGTACAGATCCAGCAGCGCCTGGCTGGGGTGTTCGCCCGCGCCGTCACCACCGTTCACCACAGGAATATTGGTGGCACGTGCAAATTCTGCGACCGAGCCTTGCTCGGGGTGACGGATCACCATGGCATCCACATAGCCGCTCATGACGCGGCTGGTGTCGTAAATGGACTCGCCTTTGGCCATGGAAGAAAAGGTAAAGCCGGTGGTGTCACACACCGATCCACCCAGACGGCAAAAGGCCGAGCCAAAGCTGACTCGAGTACGGGTCGAGGCTTCAAAAAACAGGTTACCCAGCACAGCACCTTCCAGCACGCGCGACACTTTTTGACGGCGGGCGATGGGCTGCATGATGTCGGCCAGGCTGCACAGCTCTTCCACGGTTTCACGGGTGAACTGGTCTACGGACAAGAGCTGATGCTTGCCGCCGGTGGCGATACGGTCACGCAAAGGACCGGACTGTGCGCTTTGCGCATACTTGCTCAGCAACGCTTCGTTTTCCACGATTTCCGTGACAAAACGCTGCACCACTTCCGGCATGGCCCGCGACTCCAAAGAGCCTTCAGGCAGCAGCCAGGTGTCCAGCGCGCGACGCTTCACTCCAATACGTGCCGCAAAAACGTCACGAGTCAGGTTTAGGCGACGCATTGCATCACGCAAAAAAACTTGTTGGGAGACGGCCATATCAGCTCTCGCTTATGAAATATACGCAATGCGCACATTCTAAGACGGCAAGCGATAAAAAAGCGAGAAGAAATTGAGGCTATTGCAGAAAATACAACGACAGTCTACGCAGCAAGCCAAAGTCACTGCTGCCCAGACTCACCGCCTAATGGAAACGAAGCTTAAGGATGCTGCCGATACGGCATGTTGTAAGGCGCGGCCTGATCATCATTGGGCACCATGAAGCCCTCGTAATCTTGCTGACCGGAGGTAAGCCACTCGCTATGCTGATAGGCAAAATCAGCCAGGCCCAAGGTACCCCAGACGCCGATCACAAAAAGCGCCAAACTCAAGGCCAAAAAGAAGGCCGAACAGAAACCGGGGATCCAGGCCCAGCGACGTCCTGCTTTGGAGCTGTGCCACGCCAGGGTCCAGTGGCTCCAGCACAAGGCCAGAAACGCCGAGACCAGCCCCATCAGAAAGACGAACAGGGGCAGACGCAAAAAAGCGGGGACAAAAACGGATTCGATCGCTCCAGTGCCCATCAACATGATGAACAGCAGCGCGGCCCCATGCAGGCCGATCAGAACCCGAAAAGAGAGAACATAAAAAGCAAGACTGCCTGGAGGGGTCACCATACCGACTTTCCTGTTATTAACAAGAGCGGCGGGTTTGCACCCACCGCATTTTTCAAAAAGCCGGGCATGGGTGAACCCAGAACCAGGACAGCGTTAATGCAGCAAGCCAGGCTTACTTCTTGCCGTTGGTTTGTGTCGCTTCCGGACCGGCAATGGCACGCGCAGCAGCCAAGGCATTGGCTTCCGTACCCACCATGAAAATCAGGCGGCCATCTTTAACGGGCGAGCCGTAAGCGGGGGCAGCCAGCATGGTGTCACCCACAACCAGAGCCAGACGCTTTTTGGGGAACTGAGTCGTCACTTGCAGCAGACGCTGGGCAGCTTCTGGGGTCAGATCCAGGGCCAGCAAACCTTCTTTGCTGTCGTTGGTACCGGCTTGCACGCCAACCAGATCCTGACGCACGACGACGGCACGCGGATTCACAAACAGGACACCATTAGGCTGTACATCGACGCGAGCCCAACCGGCTTGTTCCTGAGTATCAGCCAGGAAGATCTGTACAGGTGCAGCTTGCTGCTCGGCACCCGCTTGAGCCTGAGGCTGCTGAGCGCCCGTTGCAGGCGTGGAGGGAGTTGTTTGCGTTGCGGTGCTGGAGCTACCAGCTGTATCGCTCGGCTTTTCTTGAACGGTCTGACAAGCGGCCAATGCGACCAGGCCAACAGGAGCCAACATTCGAGCGAGTGTGCGTAAAGTCATCATAGTGAAGTTTCCCCCTCTCTTTACGAAGAATCAATAAGGATAGCAGTGTATCAGTCATGTAAAAGTGCAAGCGGTTAATCTTTGTTAAAGCTTGTCATTTGCGCACCTCTAATTTGTACGCTGACCTGATCCATCAAGCGACCTTGTTCGGTTTTCAATTCAATGCGCAGCGTGCCTGGTACTAATGGAATTCGCAGCTGCGCCCCCTTTCCTGCTTCTACTCCCTGCACCCACCACACCAAGGGCTCGGTAATCTGTCCCTGGGCCAGCAATCGCAGCTGCTGGTTTTGCGGTGGAATATCCGGGTCCAACGCGAAAATGGTGCCATTGACCGGCTCGCGGATTCGGGCCGGGCCGGCATAGGCCAGATTCACATCGCTTAATTCCACGCGATCGGTCTGCGTGCCATCAACAAAAAACTCTTCACGACTGGGTTCCAGGGCAGGCACAAACTCAATCTGGCGAACCTGAACCTGGGCCGGCATCGGGGTTTGACGACCGGGACGGCGCTGATTCAAGATGGAAATTACCTCGTGCCAGATCGGTGCTGCCCCACTGACACCTGATACATCTTGCATACTTTGACCGGCACTATTTCCAACCCAAACGCCCACGGTATAGTGCTCGGTCCAACCCAAGGCCCAGTTATCGCGCATGTCCTTACTGGTTCCGGTTTTCACGGCGCTCCAGAATGGCGTGCTCAAGGCACTGTCCAGACCAAAGGTCAGTACCCGAGCCTGACGGTCCGACAACATATCACCCACAATCCAGCTGGCACCCGCATCCATCACAGAATGAAAGGGAGCAGTTGGCTGATCCATCCGTGTTTGCACCGCTTGCGTCTGGCCCAGATTGGCCAGCGCTCGATAGGCATTGCTCAACTCCAGCAAGGTGACATCCGCACTGCCCAGGGCCAGGCTATAGCCATAGAAGTCGCCATCCTGGCGCAGATTCAGGCCCAGCGCACGCAGGCGGTCCACCAGGTTGGCAGGCCCCAGCATGGTCAGGACACGGACGGCAGGAATGTTCAGGGAAGAAGCCAGGGCATTGCGCGCACTGACCCAGCCCACAAACTGCTTGTCGTAGTTTTGCGGGATATACAGACCATTGCCGGTGGACAGATTCAACGGGGAATCCTCCAGCAAGGAGGCCGCCGTCAACAGGCGCTTTTCAATCGCCATCTGATACAGGAAAGGCTTGAGCGTGGAACCGGCTTGCCGCAAGGAACGGGCATGGTCCACCTCGGCCGCCTCAGACAGATCGCCGCTGGAACCCACATAGGCCAGGACCTGCCCGCTGTGATTGTCCAGCACCACCACCGCAGAGTCCTGAACGCGCGCAGTGCGCAGGTCCAGCAAGTGCCGCCGCATACTGGCTTGCACTTGCGTTTGCAGGCGTGTGTCCAAAGTCGTGCGAACACTATCACCAGCTTTGATTTCAGGGTTCTGATCCAGAACCCAACGGGCAAAATGGGGAGCCAGTTGGGCCTGCCCCAAGGGGGCCTGTCCGGCTCGGCGCAAGGCCACCGGCACCAGATTAATTAATTCTCGACATTGTTCGGCACGTCCCATCTCTTGCAGGGTCGCACACGCGCGGCGCTCGACCATCAGGGTTGAGGCATTGGGGCCGCGCAGTAACACTGCGGCGATGGCAGACTCGCGCGCATCCAGCGCGGCGGCCTGCTTTTGAAACAAGGTGCGCGCCATCGCGTCCACCCCGACGAGCTCACCCCGGAAAGCCACCTGATTCAGATAGGCCTCCAGAATTTCCGGCTTGGTCCAGGTATCTTCCAGCGACTGGGCGGCCACCACCTGATCCAGCTTTTGCCAGACCGAGCGCCCACCACGACCACCGACCAGATCCTGATCCATCAGGCCGGCCAGCTGCATGGTAATGGTGGAAGCACCGCGACTACGTCCGGCAAACAAACCATCCCAGGCGGCAGAGCCGACTGATAACCAGTCCACCCCACCGTGGGATTCAAAACGGCGGTCCTCAGACATCAAGACCGCCATTTGCAAAGCCGGAGAAATTTGCTCCAGCGCGACCCAATCGCCGCGCCGTTGACCAAAGTCCAGCCGGACCCGCTGGACAAGCTGGCCCTGGCGATCCAGAACCTGCACATCGGAAGATCGGTACGCTTGCCGAACTTCCTTGTAGCTGGGCATGGCCTGCCCGGGACTGGCCCACAGGGCCAGTCCCAACACCAGCAACCCTGCTTTAATTGGCTGGTGCATCCACAACTTCCAGAACTTGCTCGTTAGGCCAGACGGCAAACACATCGGGCTCGTACAGGGCTTCAGCACGGCTGGCTGGCAGCACGAACTGACCCACTGTATTCAGACGCACCGTGTAGCTGACTTCCGTGGTGCCTTCTTCAAAGCGCTCGTAGTAAGCACGGTAGCCATCAAAGCGGCGTTCAACAAAGCTGGGCCAGTGACCGGATTGTTCTTCCCCGGCGGTTGCCATGGCAGAGTCACGACCCAGGCCGCTGCCCAGAATAGTGGCACCGGCAGGAATCGGATCCGATACAACGACCCAGCTTGCCTGACCTTGAGCCTTGACCTTGATCTTCACACGCATGATGTCACCACGACTCCATACGCCTGGATTGGCCTGCTCCACGGCTTCGATATGACGCTCCATACTCAAGCCAGCAGCGATAGGCTTGGTCACCGGCACAGCTGCCAGGGAACGAACTTCGATCCAGGCCTTGCCCTCGCCCATTTGCTCAACACTCAGGTTGTCCGCCTGATCACCGCGCCAAGGCACGTCAATCTTGGAAGAACGCACACCCTGACCGTCAGGTTTGAGCATGTCCCAATCCACCACCTGAGCCGTTTCCGAACCCAGAATCACCATGGACTGACCGCTAGGGTTCTGTTCGTGATGACGGCTGAACTGCTCAATGGCCAGACTACCCAAGAGGTTTTCCGTGGTCATGCGCCATGCACCACGTTGCTGTTCTGCCAACAGACCTTGGGCCAGACGAGGCATATCCTCGGTCCAGTCCGGCATCTCATTGGCCAGCAACATCAGGCGAGCCTGGTTGGTCACGCGGCTGGTCATGGCCCATGGGCTGCCGTTAAGCGTGTCCTCACCAAAGACCAGACGAGTACCACGGCTGACCAGACGGGCCTGAATCAGATTCATGGCTTCTTTACGTGTTTCCTCCGCCTTCTTGATACCTGGCAAGCGCTGAGTCAGGTCTACCCAGGCCAGCAGGATTTCAGTAGGCCAGCTTTGCAGGTTCAGTTCCACCGAATCCAGCATATTGACGCGTGCACGGTCGTACTTGGCCAACACGGCTGTCGCACGAATCACCTCAATATCCCGCTCCTGGCGAGAAACCGTTTGCATGCTCGGGATACGACCATTCACCACGTTTTCCAGAGCTTGCAGCATCTCGTTGCGGAAGCCGTCCGGGATGGGGAAGTTCAAGCCCATGGATTCCGCAATGTAGCTGATGTCCAGGATATAGCTGGTCAGCACGCGGCTGCCCCAACCGTAGCTGCTTGGGAAGTAACGCAGCAAGCCATTTTGGTCCATATAAGACGGCATGCGCTGCATCAGGCCGGCCCAAGCGGCTTCAGAACGCAGGCCCATGAAACGCGAGGCTTGCTGTTCAAAGCAGCTGTAAGGATAGCGTTCGAACCAGGCACGCACCCCTTCCATACCGCCTCCCAAGGAGGAACGGAACAGCATTTGCAGACCACCTTGAACCACGCCTTGTTCGTTCTTCAAGGCACCAGTCGGTGCTTGCACCGACATGTTCAACGGCTCCTCAATGCCCACGGCAACCAGCGTTCCCTGCTGAACCGTCACGGGAGTGGCGGTAAAGACTTCTTGCTTGATCGCCAGGCTGTCCTTGGCGGCCTTGCCCGTAGCACCGGACTGCTGAACTTCCTGTGCATTAACCGTCCACTCCATCTGGTGCGAATCGGCCGAACCGCTGGACAGTGGCACCGACAAGGGCCAGGAGACGACTTTGGCCGAGCCGGAAGCCAGCTCAACGGTTTGCTCGGGCAACTCTGCCGAGGGCAAGCCTTTTCCACGGTACTGCGCCTGCACCTTCACGTTCATGGCACGTGGGCTGCTGTTACGCAGCGTCACTTGGGCCTGGTAGTCATCACCCTCACGAGCAATGGCTGGCAAACCGGAAATGATTTGCAGGTCTTGCGTGGTGACGATCTGGGCCGAACCGCTGCCAAAGCGATCACCCGCCAGATCGGCCACGGCCACAATGCGATACTGGGTCAGGGAGTCTTTCAGCGGCACGGTCACGGTTGCGCGACCTTGTGCATCCAGCTCCACATTGCCCTTCCACAGCAGCAAGGTATCCAGCAGTTCACGAGTGGGGCTCTTGCCTCCGCCACCACCGGCCGCTACGGCCTTGCGACCATAGTGACGACGACCCACGATTTCAGACTGCGCCGTTGCGGTCTGCACGTTGTAGCCGCGCAAGGCACGCATGGCGTTGAGCAGGTTCCAGCTATTGTTCGGGCTCAGTTCCAGCAAGGCCTGATCCACAGCGGCCAAGGCCACGGAGGCACCAGCGGCTGGTGTGCCATCGGATTTGAGAACCTGAATATCAACTTTGGCCTGTTCGCGAATCGCGTACTGGCTGCGGTCTGTCGTCACCTTCACATCCAGCGCATCTTGCTGGCTGCTGACTTCAATGCTGGCCAGACCAAAACGATAGCTGGGCTTGGACAAGTCCACGGTCGTGGTCGGGGCCACAAATTCGCCACCGCCTTCCGAGTAGGCCTTGTACCAGTTCAGCGGCTGACTCCAGCCCCAGCTAAAGAAGGAGTACCAAGGCACTTCACGCAGACGGCCGCGCAGAACCAGCACGGACACGTAAACGTTCGGCCCCCATTCGGGCTTGATCTCCACGCTGACGTTAGGACTGTCACCTTCCAGCTGAACCACTTGAGCCTGCAAGACACCTTCACGTTCTACCGACACCAGGGCCGTAGCTTCGCGGAAAGGCATGCGCACCTGGAACTCGGCCGTCTCGCCAGGGGCCCAGGTCTTTTTCGCCGGAATGACGTCGATACGGTCATCGTTCTGACCGCCAAACCACAGGTAGCCAGAGCCGCTGACCCAGACGGTGCTGGCCGTAACGGACTCACGGCCTTCGCTATCACGTGCAATGGCACGCAGCTCGACCTGACCGCCCTTCTCCAGTTTCACATCGCACTGCACCAGACCTTGATCATCACTGCGGCCTTCGCAGATCGTGCCCAGGTCCTCGCGCTGTTCCTGATTGTCATAGCTGTAGAAGCCACCCACCATGCGTTTGCGAATCGAAAAACGCTGCACATTGGCCGCCTCAATACGCACAGGCACATTTTTTAGTGGCTTACCGTCTGGGCTCACCGCAATAGCGGAGAGCTTGGTGGACGAACCGGCGGCCAACCAGCTACCCGCGCGCAGACCAGCCACGACGTCAGCAGGCCATACAGACACGGTTTGGGTCAGGGTTTGAATTTCACCATTCGGATCGGCAAAGGTAGCTTCCACCAGGAATTCGGAAGGACGATCCACCGCAGGCAGATCATCCAGCTTGGCACGCAAACCACCTTGTGCATCCAGCTGGAAGCGCTTCTTGTTCAGGAAAACACGGGAATCCGAAGCATCAGACTGCTCGGTTTTCTCGGGAGGCGCAAAGGTGTAGTCGTCATAGGCACTGAAGGATGGCCACTGGCTACGGACGACGGCCGACAACTGCACGGGCAGGAAGTCAGCTGGGCCACCGGACAGATACTTCAGCTGCAGATCAGCTTGCAGCTCTTTAGGCTTGACCAGATAAGGACGATCCTGGCCATCACCCAGCTTGATGCTGCCGCCCAAAACGGGCAGCTTGAACTGTTCAACCCGGAATTCGCCAAAGCTGAAGTACTGGTTTTCACCTTCTGTACGCAAGCGGTACACGCCCAGCTCGGCATCCTTGGGGATCTTCCAGTCGGTCAGCGCAAACACGCTGCCAGCGGCCGTCTTCTGCCACTTCAAGGGCAATTCAATGCGCTTGCCGCTGCCATCATGCTCGACAATCATGGCGTCGGGATAACGATCGGGAGCCTTGAAACCGTCACGCACGCGTTCGCGTACGTAGTGCTTCATGTGCACCACTTCACCAGCACGGAACAGGCTGCGATCCATGACCGTATGGGCCACAGGATCATCACGACCACCCCAGTTGTAGGGGACGTTAAAACGCCAAGGCTCGATACCCGAATTCCACTCGCTCAAGGCGAAGCTGAAATCATCCTTGCCGCGAGCCATGGCGTTGTTCTTGTCGATACGCGCTGTCACGAACAAGCCGGACAAGCCGGTGTCCTGGCAGTAATCGGGGCCATCCACGGCTTGCGGATGGTGGAACATCCCGTCCTTATCCGTTTCACCCTGCACCAGCTCTTCGCCACGGCAGTTCATGACACGGATCTTGGCACCGGGCACCACTTTGGCATCATCCAGGGTGGTCACCCAAACCAGCAGGTCATCGCCCCCCTTCTTGATGTGCACGCCCAGGTTGGTCACCAGCACGGAGCTACGCACATACATGGTGCCTGCCGATTCCAGCAAGGAAGCACCCAGACGTGGGGACGCCACTTCCAGCACATGGAAACCGGGCTCTTTCAGCGGCACGCCAATCAACTCAAAAGGACGCTCACCTTTTTGATCCATGCCGGGCAGTTCCAGCTTCTTGACCTCTTTGCCGATCAGCAAAGGCTGACCACGCAAGTCCAGTTGACCGTACTCATCAACAGGAGCGGTGATCCGGAAGCCAGGGTCCATCATGTCGCGCAACTGCTCGGCACTCACTTTCCAGGAATAGTTCAGCTGACGCAGGCGGGAATACCAGGCCAGGACTTCTTGATCATCCTTGACCGCAAAAGCACCCACCTCACCTGCCGACACCAGCATTTGCTCGGTCGTCAGATCAGGCTCGACATTACGCAGGTTCAAACCAATGGCTGGCGGATCGGAATCGTCCGAACCGTCGCGGTCTGCATGGCCGAAACGCTCCACAATCCCGAAAGGCTCCACCGCAAACTTCACCAGCGGCGGGTACGTCGTGGTGCTCATGCCGTTGCTCAGAACTTGCGGGTTCTTCAAGCGGCGGCCGGCGTCGTCAGTCAGGTTATCCGGAATCTTGACCGTCAGCTTCGCGTTTTCAGGGAAAGGGCCTTCGAAACGTACGTATTGACTGGGGCCACGATCTTGCCAGGCCTCATCGCTATCAGACTTGGGTTCCCAGACTTGCTTGCCGGCTTCCAAACGGATCTGACTGATGTACTCATAAGCGACAGGCGCGGAGAACTGAACGCCGAAGCTGCCAACCGGCGTGCAAGGCGCTTCTGCGCGCTCGCGCATGCACGAGAGCGAGGCCGTAAATTCGGGACGCACGTTGTAATCGTAGGTGTAGCGATCCGTATTCGGGACGCCCTTACGATTGTCGATCTGGGTCATGATGCCCGGTTCCAGCACCACCGACACGGTGGCATCCGCTGGCAAGGGGCGTGCGCACTGCACGGCCTGGTAACGCTCGTCGACCTCGTCCACATAGAACTCGGAGCGAACCATGGCATCGCGCTGGGCCCCCTCAACGGCTTTCAGACCAATACGCTCGCCAATACCCTCTACCCGGCAATAGCCGTTCTTGACCAAAGAGGCGGTATTAACAGGCGCATTGAAGCTGAATAGAAAGACCTGGTCTTCGTCAATAATGTTGTAGTACGGGCGGTTGCTTTCCAGAATGGCACCACCGGAATTAAAACGATATTGAGCCGGTCCACTGATCGCTTCGTTATTGATACTGCGAAAGCTTTTGGACACGACGGCCGTACAACTCAAGCCTGGTCCTGGACGCTCATCAAATTCATAAATCCAGCGACGCGAATCAAGCCAACGGCCTTGACCGACTACCGCGGGATCATCACACTGCACCAAGACAGGCGCAGGCAATTGCGAATCCCCAAAATGAACAGCAGGCGTGGCAAAGGTGACTTTGACATCCCGCAAATCAGATGTCGCCCCTTGAGGCGAGAAACTGCTTATCGTAATGGCTTGGGCGCTACTGACACCCAGCAAGAACATCAAACCCAGCAAAGACTGGCGATGCATCGTTCTTCCCCTATGGAATGTGCTATTTTCGGCGCCAGTTTAATAGAAATCAGTCTCTCTGAGCGTGTCTGAACTGCCCCGCAAGTGCATAAAGAATGCCACCAAGTGCAACAGAAAAAAACACCGGACTTTAAATATCCACGGCAGGGGTTTGAAGCAACGTTGATGGCATTTGAAAGCAAAAATTTCAAATGCGACCAATACCCTGCTTTTTTCCCGAAACTGACGACATCAACTACGATAAGAAACACAATCATCTACACAATCACTGGAAAAGCACCGTACCCACCCCATATGTGTTAAGGCTTGCACGATCAATCCGCCTTGATTTCAGGACAGACACATGAGCACGATGACACTGCAGGAACTGGATAAAACCCGCGAGGAATGTCGCAAACTGATCAGTCGGCGCGCTCTGCTATCGGCAGCCGCTGCCGTGGTGCCCATTCCCGGCGTGGATGTGGGCGCGGACGTGGCGATTTTGATGAAGGTCATTCCTATCATCAATGCCCGCTTTGGATTGACTGCCAATGATGTGGATGCCCTCAGCCCGGAGCTGAAAAAGCTGGTGGTCGTCGGTGGAACCAGTATGGGCCTGGGCATGGTGGGACGCGTGCTGACCACGGATCGTGTAATCAATATTCTGGTGCGTCTGGGAGCGAAGAAACTGGCGGGGAAATACGGCGCCAAGTATGTGCCTTTGATCGGTAGCGCCATTTCTGCTTCCATCAGCTTTGTGGTGCTGCGCAAAGTCGGCAACCAGCATATTGAAGAATGCTATGAAATTGCCCGCCGCCTGGCACTGGAAACACAAAGACGTGAAGCGGTGCACACCATTGATGGTAGCGAGGAAGGTTTGATACGCGAAATCAGGGGCTAAACCCCTGATCTCTTTGAACTGCTCTATAGCCTGAAAGTATTAACCCGCAGGAACCACACCCGGCGTTTTGCTGCGGCCATTCAACATGTAGTCCATCAATTCGCGCACCGACTTCATGGCCTTGCCAAAAGGCAAGGCTTCGGAGCTGCGGAAGAACAGACCACGTTCCACATCCCCTTTCAAGGCATAGGCCAACTGGCGGTCAATGCAGAATTGACCGTGCCGCTGCACCCCATCGCGCAAGCCGCAATGTGCCAGGCAATCAAAGCCTTCCGTGCAAGCACGCTCACGCGCCACCGATTGCAGCTTTTGCTCTTTATGCAGGTAAGCATCCAGCCAGGGCGTACGCACGGCACGGGCAGGCAGGCCCGCCACACTCATGAATGTCACGATGTCCTTGGGCTCAGCATCCAGCAAGACGCGCTTGAAGTTCTCGTGCGCATCCCCCTCTTCGGTGACGGCAAAAGCCGTACCCATTTGCACGCCGTCTGCACCCCAATCGATTAACTGACGCAGTTGCTCAGGGCGATGAATCCCGCCTGCGGCGATCAAGGGAATACGCTCGGCCTCCAGGCCCAGCTCGCGGAACAAGGCTCGGCAACCTTCCAGCACACGCTGGAACGCATATTCAGGTTTGTTCAAGGACTGATCGTCGGCAGCGCCCAGGTGACCGGCGGCATAACGGGGATTTTCCAGAACGACGGCGTCCGGCAAACGCTTGCGACGCAGCCATTTTTTCACCAGCAGGGTGACGCCACGTACATCCGACAAGATAGGAATCAGGGCCACTTTGGGGTGATCCTGAACCAGCTCAGGCAAATCCAGGGGCAGGCCAGCGCCCACCACCACCGCGTCTGCCCCGCTCTCGCAAGACTGACGCACATACTCGGGATACTGCGAGACGGCCTTCATGATATTGACGGCGATACCGCCATTGCCACCCGAGCGCTCTCGGGCACGATTGATTTCGCGGTCCAGCGCCTGCAAATTGGCCGCATCGACCACGCCTTTTTCGACATCACCCCCGGTGCTGTCCATCAGGTCTTCGTGATGACGCCGTAAATCCACGCTGGAGATCGTCCCCAGCCCGCCCAATGCGGCCACAGTACCGGCCAGTCGGGACGCCGAAATACCGACTCCCATGCCGCCTTGAACAATAGGCAAAAGCAGTTTTCCCTTCAGGGACATGAGACGTAAATCCGTCTTTAGCACGATGTAAATACCTTAGGTTGATGCAAGAACCTGCCGGCCACGTCGGGACCAGAAACAGGGCAATAGAATCGTGGCCGTCTGCAAGGACGGCCACTGTGTTAAATCAGGCGGGAATAGCGGGCACCGCTTTCCTGGCTCAAGTACTTGTCGAACACCATGCTGTAGGCGCGCACAAACAAACGGCCTTTGGGCAGAACCTGGATGGATTGAGCATCGACAGTCAGCAAGCCGGCGTCGGCATAGCTGTTGAGTTCTTGCAGCTCGGCAGAGAAGTAACTGGCAAAATCAATGCCATAACGCGCTTCCAGACGCAAAATAGGCACTGGCATGCTGCACATCAAATGCATGATGACTTCCGCTCGCAGGCGATCGTCTTGCTGCATCACAATACCCCGCTCGATGGGCAAACGCCCCCGGTCTATATCAGCGTAGTAATTGCGCAGGCTGCGGGCATTTTGCACATGCATGGTGCCCACCTGACCAATAGACGACACGCCAAAGGAAACCAGATCACAGGCTGCGCGAGTGGTGTAGCCCTGGAAGTTACGGTGCAGGCTGCCGTCCAGACGGGCCAGATTCAGCTCGTCCGTGGGCAAGGCAAAATGGTCCAGACCAATATAGACATACCCCGCATCCAGCAGACGCTGCGAAGACATCAGGAACAACTGCAAGCGCTGGTCGGCGTCAGGCAGTTCTTCCTCGTTGATTAAACGCTGCGCCTTGAAGCGCGTGGGCAAGTGCGCGTAGTTATACAAAGCGATGCGATCTGGCCGCAGTTGCACCAAGGAGTCAATGGTGATGGCAAAGCTTTCCAGAGTCTGCAAAGGCAGACCGTAGATCAGATCGGTGTTGATGGATTGGAAACCGGCAGCCCGGCTCTCTTCAATGGCGCGTTTGACCATTTCGAAGGGCTGAATGCGGTTGATCGCTTTTTGCACATTGGGGTCAAAGTCCTGCACCCCAAAGCTGGTACGGTTAAAGCCCAGAGCCGCCAAGTTCTGGAGCGTGCCTTCCGCCAAGGTACGAGGGTCGATCTCGATGCCCAGTTCGGCATCATCCGTGAACGCGAACTGTTCCTTGAGCTTGGCCATCAGGCGGGTCAATTGCTCATTGTCCAGGAAAGTGGGCGAGCCGCCGCCCAAATGCAGTTGTTCGGTGCGCCGATCTTCACCCATATATTGGGTGACCATATCAATTTCGCGCAGCAGGTAATCCAGGTACTGCTCGCTCTTGCTGCGATCCTGGGTAATGATCTTGTTGCAGGCACAGAAATAGCAAAGCGACTGGCAAAACGGAATATGCAGGTAGACCGACAAGGGGGGATTGCTGCTGCTCAAGGCCCGGCGCGATAGCTCGTGAATATAGGGCTGAGCGGGGAAGTCCTGAAAAAAACGGTCTGCGGTGGGATAGGAGGTGTAACGTGGTCCGGAACGATCAAAGCGCCGAATCAGGGCTTCAGAGATTTCAATGTCCGGCGCGGTCGGGGCGCTGGCGTCCGATGCTTCCAAGGTTTGCGGCATATAGGGGCCTCCTGCAAAAGACCTGTTTCTTCTAGTCAAGCATTCATTGTGAGAGAAAACCTCACGCATGCGCTTGACCTGCATCAAGGCCGCAATAACTAAAAAAACGCTTTTTTTATCACCGTTGGGCTGAATTTAGCTTCATATATCGTATTATTAAGCGCTAGCCGCCTAAATTACCGCCTGTTGGAGTCAGATGTATTTGCTCGTGATCCTAGCTCTACCGTTTATCGGTAGCTTGCTATCTTCCCTGATGCCCGCGAACTCTCGCAAACTCCAGGCATCTCTTGCAGGCGCTGTCGCCGTTACGTGCGCCTTACTCACTCTCTACGCCTATCCGGACATCGCTCGCGGAGAGGTGCTGGAGTCGTCACGCTCCTGGATACCCGCCCATGGCTTGACCTTCAAGCTGCGCATGGACGGCTATGCCTGGCTCTTCAGTATCATCATTACCGCCATGGGGGCCTTGATTGCCCTTTATGCGCACTATTACCTGTCCGCCCAGGATCCGGTCCGGCGCTTTTTCTCCTTTCTGCAAGCCTTCATGGGCTCGATGCTGGGGGTGGTGCTGTCGGGCAACCTGATTCAGCTGGTCGTGTTCTGGGAACTGACCAGTCTGTCTTCCTTCATGCTGATTGCCTATTGGTATCACCGCATGGATGCGCGTCGCGGTGCGCGCATGTCGCTGATCATCACGGGTACGGGCGGTTTCTGTTTGCTGGCGGGCGTGCTCATGCTGGGCCAGGCCGCCGGCAGCTATGACCTGAGCGTGGTACTGGAGTCGGGCGAGCAGATTCGCAACCACCCCTGGTATACCGGGATGCTGATCCTGATTGCCCTGGGTGCGCTAACTAAAAGTGCCCAGTTCCCCTTCCATATCTGGCTGCCCCATGCCATGGCCGCCCCGACCCCCGTATCTGCCTATTTGCACTCGGCCACTATGGTCAAGGCCGGGGTATTCCTGCTGGCACGCTTGTGGCCTGCGCTGTCGGGCACGACGGAATGGGCTGTCATTATTGGGGGCGCCGGTCTGTGTTCCCTGACACTGGGTGCTTATGTGGCCATGTTCCAGCGCGACATGAAAGGCGTGCTGGCTTATTCCACCATCAGTCATCTGGGTCTGATTACCTTGTTGCTGGGCCTGAACAGCCCGCTTGCTCTGGTCGCCGCACTATTTCACATGATGAACCACGCGACGTTCAAGGCGTCCCTGTTCATGGCTGCCGGTATCGTGGACCACGAAACGGGTACCCGTAACCTGAACCGTCTTTCCGGTTTGCGCCACGCCATGCCCTTGACCGCCACTTTGGCAACCGTCGCGGCGGCGGCCATGGCCGGAGTGCCCCTATTGAATGGCTTTATTTCCAAAGAAATGTTCTTTGCCGAGACCATTCTGGCCAGCAATGGCAACACCTGGGAATACGCCCTGCCCGTTGTGGCGGTCATTGCAGGTTCCTTCAGCGTGGCCTATTCCTTGCGCTTTATTGCTCAGGTCTTTTTTGGCCCCGTCGCCACCGACTTGCCGCGGGAGCCGCATGAGCCCCCTCGCCGCATGTTGATCCCCAGTGCCATTCTGGTACTGACCTGCTTGCTGGTCGGCGTCATTCCCAGCCTGACCTTTGGTCCATTCCTGCACACGGCTGCCGGCGCGATTCTGGGTGCTGAAATGCCTCAGTACGACCTGGCCGTCTGGCACGGTTTCAACCTGCCCCTGATCATGAGTCTGGTCGCAACGGGCATGGGTGTGATCTTCGTACTGATCATCAACCGCTTCTACAGAAATCGCCAGGGCCGCACGCCTTTGCTGACCCGTGCCGATGGCCGACGTTTCTTCGAACTGGCCATGGAGTATCTGGAAGTGGCAGCCAACTGGGCGGTAGGCAAGCTGTATTCGCCACGCCTGCAACGCCAAACCTTGCTGATTATCGTGGTCACAATCTGCGTTGCCGCCCTGCCTCTGGCTCGTGGCAACTGGTTCAAGTCCACCATTTCCACCCCTATTGACCCCTTCTTTGCCCTGATGTGGGCCGTCGGGATTGCCTGCGCGATTGGTGCAGCTCGTCAAGCCAAGTTCCACCGCCCGGCCTCCTTGCTGCTGTCTGGTGGTGCTGGACTGGTGACCAGCCTGACCTTTGCCTGGCTGTCCGCCCCTGACCTGGCACTTACCCAGCTGGCGGTGGAAGTAGTCACCGTCGTGCTGATTTTGCTGGGCCTGCGCTGGTTGCCGCAACGCGTCAGTGATATGCCTGGTGGCCAGGATAATAGTGGTCGCGCCCTGTTCCGCCGTAGCCGCGACTTGATTATTGCCATTCTGGCCGGTTGCGGTATCGCTGCCCTGGCCTACGCCATGATGACGCGCCCTCACCCCAGCGGCATCTCGCCCTTTTTTGTCGAGAAGGCCCTGCCTCTGGGCGGCGGCGCCAACGTGGTAAACGTGATTCTGGTGGACTTCCGCGGTTTTGATACCTTTGGTGAAATTGTGGTGCTGGGTATTGTGGCCCTGACGGTCTTCGCCCTGCTGCGTCGATTCCGTCCACCCATTGAAGCCATCGCCCAACCTCTGGCCCGTCGCCAGAACGTCAAGGACAGCCGTGAAGCCGTCTTTGTGGAACCCGATCCCAAGACCCCGCTGCCCGAAGGCATCATGCAGATTCCAGCCGTCTTGCTGCGCTTGCTGCTGCCTATCTCCACGCTGATTGCCTTGTACTTCCTGCTGCGCGGCCACAACCTGCCCGGCGGCGGTTTTGTGGGCGGCCTGATCATGGCAACCGGCATTATCTTGCAGTACATGGTTAGCGGCGTGGTCTGGATGGAGTCCCGCCCACTGATTCAGCCTCAAACCTGGATTGGCTTGGGACTGCTGACAGCCGGTGTGGCCGCCATGCTGGTGTGGGCCTTCAACAAGCCCTTCCTGTCCGCCCAAAGCTGGGACCTGCATCTGCCCCTGGTGGGCGACGTGCATACGTCCAGCGCGCTGATCTTTGACATTGGCGTGTTCATGCTGGTGATTGGTTCCACCATCCTGATTCTGGTCGCGCTGGCTCACCAGTCCCTACGTTTTTATCGCAAACTGCCGTCGCTGCAATCCGCCTCGAACGCTGCATCCGGGATGGAGAATAAATAATGGAAATCGTGCTTTCAATTGCGATTGGTGTGCTGGCCGGCTCGGGCGTCTGGCTCCTGCTGCGCCCGCGTACCTTTCAGGTCATCATGGGACTGGCTTTAGTGTCCTATGCCGTGAACCTGTTCATTTTCAGTATGGGCAGACTCAAAATCAGTGCTGCTCCCGTTATTAACGCCGGCAAGCTGGGGGCCGACTATGCCGACCCCCTCCCCCAAGCGCTGGTCTTGACCGCTATTGTGATTGGCTTTGCCACCACCGCCCTGTTTCTGGTCGTCATTCTGGCCAATCGTGGCCTGAGCGGTACCGACCACGTTGATGGCCGCGAGGAAGACGATCTGTGAGTCTACTCAACCAACACTTGCCCGTATTGCCCGTTGCCATCCCCATGATGGCCGCGGCACTGATGGTGATGCTGCGCGACAAGCGCCGTCACTACAAGCTGCTGATCGCTTTCAGCTCCTTATTGGCCCAGTTGTTCTGCGCGGTCTATCTACTCCTGTTGGCCGATGGCACACTGGACCCGATCTGGCCCCAGTCCGTCGGTGTGTATCTGCTCGGTGACTGGCCCGCTCCCTTCGGGATTGTGCTGGTCGTGGACCGGCTGGCCGCCTTCTTGCTGGTGCTGACCAATGTGCTGGCTTTTTGCTGCTGGTTCTATTCGCTGGCACGCTGGGATCGCGTAGGGGTACATTTCCACTCCTTGTTCCAACTGCTTCTAATGGGCCTGAACGGCGCTTTCCTGACTGGCGACCTGTTCAACCTGTTTGTGTTCTTCGAGGTGCTGCTGGCAGCGTCCTATGGTCTGATGCTGCACGGTTCGGGCGCGGCCCGCGTCAGTGCCGGCCTGCATTACATTGCCGTCAACCTGATCTCTTCCTTCTTGCTGCTGATCGCGATTGCCCTGGTTTACGGTGTCACTGGCACCCTGAACATGGCTGATCTGGCTCTGCGCGCCGGTTCCATGCCGGACTCGGACCGCCTGGTATTTGAAGCGGCCATGGCCATCCTGGGTATTGCCTTCCTGATCAAGGCGGCTGCCTGGCCCCTGAACTTGTGGCTACCCAATGCTTATGGCAATGCCAGTGCGCCGGTCGCGGCCATGTTTGCCATCATGACCAAGGTGGGCATTTACGCGCTGCTGCGTATTGGCTCCTTGCTGCTGCCGACGGGGGCGCCTGCCGCCTTTGGCGTGGCCTGGATGTTCCCGGCCGGGATTGCCACGCTGGCCTTCGGTGCGATTGGTGTGATGGCCGCACAGCAACCCGAACGGCTGGCCAGTTACTGCATCATCGTGTCCTCGGGCACCTTGCTGGCCGCTCTGGGTATGCCTGGGGTCATTCTGACCGGCCCTGCCCTGTACTACATGCTGAGCAGTGTGCTGGCTTTGGGTGCGTTCTTCCTGTTGCTGGAACTGGTCAGCCGTACCAAGCCTTTTGGTGCCGACCTGCTGGCCGTGAGTCAGGAAGTCTTTGATCTGGACGACCCGGAATCCGAAGACAATAGTGATGACGTGGTGGGTGTAGCCATCCCCGGCGTAATGGTGTTCCTGGGCATGTCCTTTATTGCCTGCGCCTTGCTGATTGTGGGCCTGCCCCCCCTGTCCGGTTTTGTGGCCAAGCTGTCCCTGCTGACAGCCGCCCTGAAAGCCTCCGGCCAGTCTCCTGAGCCGCTGAACGCCTGGATTCTGACAGCCGCCGTGCTGATTTCGGGTGTGGCCGGCCTGATTGCCATGGTGCGTGTGGGCATTCGTCTGTTCTGGAGCAATAGCTCCTTGACGATTCCCCGCCTGAAACTGATCGAAGCCGCTCCGATTGCGGGCATTATTGTGGCTTGCGGGATCTTGAGCTGGTATGCAGGTCCAATCACGACCTACCTGGAGCAAACAGCCCAACAGCTCGATGAGCCTCGTATCTACATCGGCTCGGTCTTGCGACAAAACCCTGTGCGTTCTGTTCAAGCGGAGGGATTCTGATGCGACGCTACACCAAACATCTGTTTCTGCCTTTACTGCTCCTGGGTCTGTGGCTGCTGCTGAACGACTCGCTCTCGGCCGGTTATGTGGTGCTGGGCCTGTTCCTGGCCATCGCCCTGAGTTTGGCCGCCATTCCCTTTCGTCCCGTTAAAGCCAGCATTCGACATCCCTTTCTGGCCTTGAAACTGATCTTCCAAGTAGCTTGGGATATTGTGCTGTCCAATATTGCCGTGGGTCATCTGGTCCTGAAAGGCGGCAATGCGCCCCGCCCCGGCTTTCTGGCCATCCCTTTGCAACTGACTGACCCACATGGTCTGGCAGCCTTGGCGTGCATCATTACCTACACCCCAGGGACCGTCTGGTCCGGCTTCGATTACGAGACCCGCGTCCTGACCTTGCACATTCTGGATCTGCAAGACGAACAGGTCTGGTTAGACACTATTCAGAAGCGCTACCAAGGACCGCTACTGGAGATTTTCCAATGATAGACATTGTTTACTGGGCCTGTCAGTTTGCCCTGGGCTGCTTTGTCCTGGGCATGGGCTGCGCCGTCATCCGCCTGCTCAAAGGCCCTTCCGCCGCCGACCGCGTGCTGGCGCTGGACACCATGTACATCAACGGCATGCTGGCCTTGCTGGCACTGGGCATTCGTTTTGACTCTACCTTGTACTTTGATATCGCCCTGTTGATTGCCCTGTTCGGTTTTGTAGGCTCGGCAGCCATGGCGAAATTCCTGTTGCGCGCCGAGGTGATCGAGCCATGAACACGCCTTTATTGCCTTTGTGGTTGGCTATCCCGGTCGCCCTTCTGCTGGTTCTGAGTGGTATCGTGGCCCTGGTGGGTTCGGCTGGCTTGCTGCGCTTCAAACACTTTTATTCGCGCATCCACGCCCCCACCATGGGGAATACGCTGGGTACGTTTTTCATGGTGCTGGCGGTAGCCATCAGCGCCAGCCACCTGATGAGCCGCCCTATTCTGCACCCGCTCATCCTTAGCGTGCTCCTGATCATTACCTCGCCGGTCACCGCCATCTTCCTGATGCGCGCTGCCATCAAACGCGAGCATCGCCAGCGTCTGGCCGAGTACGGCCCGGACGAACCTGGCTACCTGGACATGCCGCACAAAGCACCTCTGCCCAAAGACCTGGCAGAACCTCGGGCCAGCGACAAGAGCTAAATCAAGCAATGAGGGTTTAGAAAAGTTTTATTACCCTCACTTGCAACTGCTCCACCTATACTAGTAAGTGTTTACTGCGTATCGGGTATTGCCCCATACGCAGTCGCTTTTGGGGCTTTGCGGCCTGCTACTCATACCTGCTCGTAACAGTGCTCGCCAAGCCGGTGATTCCCTTAGCAAGTAAAGGAGTGAGATCGATGAGTCTACTTACACACCCATCCCGAATTCTGAGTGCCAGCTTGCTCAGCCTGGGTCTGCTGTCCTCCGCTGCCTGGGCTCAAACCCCGTCCCAAGACTACCGACACGATATTCAGCGCTGTGAGCAGTTCAAGGGCGAACAACGCACCACCTGCCGGCGCGAAGCCGGTGCGGCCTTGCAAGCCGAGCGACATAACAAACTGGACAAGCGCGATCACAATCTGGATACCAACCGTCAGGCACGTTGCCATCGTCTACCCGCGGATCGCCAGCAAGACTGCCTGAAATCCATGACCGGCCAGGACACAACCGTGCGCGGTAGCGTGGAAGGCGGCGGTATTCTGCGCGAAACCACGACGGTAGTACCTGCTCAGTAAGGCGAATCGCTATCCTTACAAAAAAACAGCGCCTTTATCAGGCGCTGTTTTTTTGACCTTGATACCTGCTACTGCGTCTTGGTCAAATCATCCCTATATGTTTCAGGGCTACGCCATGTTGCCCACAAAGTGATCACAGCCAACACCAGCACCATCACGGCCACGCCCCAATAGTGTCCTTGGCTAGCTAATAGCCATGTCGCCAACATAGGTGCCAGACCACCGCCCACCCCGGCAGCTACCTGGCAGCCTAAAGATGCACCGCTATAACGTACTTTGGTACCGAACAATTCCGGCAAATAGGCAGCCTGAGGGCCGTACATCGGACCATGGCCAAAAACCATGCATGCCGCAATCGCTCCGATGATAAGTGTTGGGTCACGCGTTTCCAGACAGAGAAACAAAGGATAGACCGCAAGTAACACGAAGCAAGACCCGAAATAGTACAAAGCCTTACGCCCCACCTTGTCAGACAGGTAGCCAAAAAGGGGAATAAAGCCGATTTCCAGCACTGCCCCAAGAAGCACCCCATCCAGAATCAAGCCCTTGGGTAGATTCAACGCGTTAGTCCCGTAGACAATCACAAAGACTGTCAGGATATACACCCAGGCAACTTCACATACTTTCAGCCCAATGCTGAGGCAAAGATTCAAGCGATGCTTGGTCAGAATTTGCCAGAGAGGCGCCTTGTCTGTTTTTACCTCCGAACCAGCTTTTTCGCCCTCATCCTGACTGACCTGAAAGACAGGAGACTCAACCACCTGCAAACGGATATAAAAACCCAATGCAACCAGCACCACACTCAGCAGGAACGGCACCCGCCATCCCCAACTCAGAAACTCGGCTTCCGGCAAACGACTTAGCCAGGCCAGAATGCCAGTCGATGCCAGCATACCCAGCGGGAAACCCACCTGTACCAGACTACCGTAAAATCCTCGTCGATCTCGGGGAGCGTGCTCAATGACCATCAGCGCTGCCCCTCCCCACTCCCCACCAATACCGAAGCCCTGAATAATACGTAACAAAATCAAGGCAATGGGAGCCCAGATCCCAATTTGTTCATAGGTAGGTAACAGGCCAATCGCGAATGTGCCTCCCCCCATCAAGAACATGGTCAACATCAGCATGGATTTACGACCAACTCGATCACCAAAGTGCCCAAACACTACACCTCCCAAAGGGCGCGCAATAAAACCGACCGCGAACGAACCCAGCGCGGCCAAGGTACCCATCAGCGGATCCAAGCCTGGGAAAAAGATCTTGTTAAACACTAATGCGGCTGCGGTGCCATACAACAAAAAGTCATACCACTCCACCGTTGTGCCAATCACGCTGGCCATCACGACACGCCGCATGGACTTTTCCTCCTCCAGCGCCTGCCGCTCCTGAGTGGCGGAGTCCCCCAGACTGTCCGCCTTAACTGAAATGCTCATTCCTGTCTCCTGATTGTCAGGCCCGGCTATCGATCCGGGCCTCTTATGGATGTGCCCGCAAATACCACACACGGTGGACAAATACTGACAGGAAACTTTTTAAGCTTAAATTAGGGTTTATCAGTAAACTTATCCTTATTTTTATCTTAAAAGTTGACTAATAAGAAACTTCTCACTAAATTATGCCTACCGACCCACATGGGCGGCCCAACCAAGGAGAGATCATGAGCACAGAAACCAACACCACCGAACAAACTGAAAGCAAGCACTATGCCCAACGCCTCAAAGGCAAGCTGGAACCCACCCAAGGCGGCTCCGTCTATGTGGACCCTGAATCCATGGAATGGCAGCCTTCACAATTCGAAAAAATCTCGATGAAAGTGCTGTATCGCAACGATGCTGAAGGAGAGATGACGGTGCTGCTCAAATGGGAACCCGGCGCCGTCTTGCCTTTTCACCGTCACCCGGAAATTGAACAAAGCTACGTCCTGCAAGGCTCGTTCTACGACCACGACGGTATTTGTCGGGCTGGTCAGTATGTGTGGCGACACCCAGGCTCTTTGCACGAGACTCATTCCGACGAAGGCTGCATTTTGCTGGCGGTCTACCGCAAACCGAATGTGTTCTTTGGCACAGCAGGTTTTCAAGCCGCCTGAGCGGCCTATCGCTACGCGGGGCGCAAGACGCCCCGCAGCACACCGCAAGGAGCAGTCATGACCTGCGTCGTCACCGACCCCTGCATCAACTGCCAATATGGCGAGTGCCTGGAGGTCTGCCCTGCCGATGCCTTCCATCGCGGCCCGAACTTCATGGTCATCAATCCGCAGAGCTGCATCAATTGCACGCTGTGCATTCTGGCCTGTCCCGTGCAAGCCATTGCCTCCGACTATGAGTTAGGACCTGAGCATCGGCACTACATCCCGCTCAATGCCGAACTGGCACAAAACTGGCCTGTCGCTTTCAGCGGGCCACCCGCTCATCCAGACGCGCACTTCTGGTCAGAGCAGACCAACAAGCTTGCCTTGCTGCAACGCTGAGAAAGCCACTGCGCACCTTCGCACTCATACGGTATGATTCAAGCTAGGTTGCACGCCTTGAACCCGCTGGCAACCAGACTATTTTCATTGCCCGCAGATACGGCCTCACCCAGTGGGGCCGTGTCTTCCTTCATACCGTTCAGACGTGGAATCAGGCGTGACCGAGGAACTCAGCTCTCTTAGCCCTAATAACGACAAGCCCGAACAGGAGGAAGCAGCCGTCTGCAAGCGGCTGCGTGAACTGCGGCGTGAACATCGCCTGACTCTGGATACCCTGGCCGAACGCTCCGGCTTTACCAAAGGCTATTTATCCAAGATCGAGAATGGCAACAAAGCCCCTCCCATCGGAACCTTGGCTCGCATTGCACGAGCCATGGGAGTGGACTTGAGCGTCTTCTTTGTCGATCCGGATCAAGACAATCCCACCATGCCGCTAAGCCAGGACTCACCGGTGTCTGTAGTACACAGTTGGGAACGCAAACCGGTCAGCCGCGGAGGCAGCGAGTACGGCTACGACTACGTCAGTCTTGCTCATAAAAAAGCCAACCGAAACATGGATCCGTTCATGTTCACCTTCCCCCAACACACTGATCCTCAAGTATTTTTTGAGCATGCTGGCGAAGAGTTCGTCTACTTGTTAACTGGTACGGTTGAATTCGAATTCAAGATTCACGGCCAATTGGCCAAAATCCGGCTTGAAGCGGGCGATAGCATGTATTTCGAGTCCAACACGCCCCACCGAGGCCGAGCGCTGGATGGGGACGCCCAGGCATTGGTAGTGATTATCGAACCACCCAGCGAGGAATAAGAAACCGAGTCGGACATTCTTGTTGCCAAAAAGGAAACTTTTAAATATTATTAGGAAACTTTTACGGAGGTTTCCTTATGCGCATTGGCATCATCCTGTACGAAGACGTAGAGCCCATTGAAATTGGTATTTTGGGCACCCTGTCCATGGCAAAACGCCTGGCCCCAGAGCTGCAGTACCACACGCTCTCCGAAACCGGCGGAGTCATACGATTGCGCAACGGTTTGCAGCTAGAGACGGAATACAGTTTTGCACAAGCTCCCGCCGCCGATGTCACCATCATCACGGGTGGTCCAGGCTGGAAAACACAGGCCAACAACCCCGTATTGTTAAATTTTTTACGCCAACGCCATGCTCGCGGAGATGTCATGGTGAGCGTCTGTACAGGGGCACTGCTACTGGCCAGCGCCCGATTACTGGATGGCCGTACTGCAACCAGCAAAGCCGCCTACGCAGCCCCGGAGACCTCGCCCCTGAGCACATTGGCCGAAATGACCATGAACTGTTCTGTACGCGAAGCCTTGTTGGTTGACGAAGGAGACATCATCACCGGCGGCGGGGTTAGCCTATGTGTGGACCTGACGCTCTACTTGCTGGAACGCTTCCTGGGGCCTGAGCTCGCTGCACGTACGGCCCATATCATGGAATACAGTGCTGCCCGAGCCGCCAATCAGGCTCGTTTACCCAGCTTAATAAAACCCATCCACGCCTAAGAGCAAACTGCACAGCCTGTTGTTCTGTATCGAACAACAGGCACAGTTGCTACAGCTCCACCTGTATCCCCATCTCCACCACACGATTAGGCGGGATCTTGAAAAAGCGCGTGCTACGGCTGGCATTACGCGCCATGAAAGCAAACAAGCGGCGACGCCAGCCCAGATACCAAGGCTGACGCGATTGAATCATCACTGTCTGGCGCGACAGGAAGTAGGACGTCTGCATAGGCTCCAGATTCAGCTCTGGATGCTCCAGCGTAATCTGCTCCAGCAATTGCGGCACATTGGGCTCCTGCTTGAAGCCCCAGGACGCCACCGCCTGCCAGCTGCCGCGGCTTAGACGTTGCAGGCTATAGCGCTCCCCAAACGGCACGTAAGGCACGCCAGCACTGGTTACAGTCAAGAACAGGACCTGTTCGTGCAGGACTTTATTGTGTTTCAGGTTATGCAATAAGGCGGGGGGGACCGAATCGGGAATCGTGCTCATGAACACCGCCGTGCCCGGCACACGAGTAGGAGCGTACTCCTCGAGATTGAGCAAAAACTCTTTCAACGGCTGCTTGTTTTCCAGCAGGCGTTCGTGCAAAGCGGCACGCCCCTGACGCCAGGTCAGCATCAAGCCCAGCAGCACAGCGCCCACCAGCAATGGCAGCCAGCCACCTTCCAGAATCTTGAGCGCATTGGCCGAGAACAAGAGCATGTCCAGAATCAGGAAAATACCCAAGAGCCCCAACCAGGCCCAGCGTTTGATCCCGCTGGCACGGCGTGGCAACAGTACCAGTGCCAGCAAGCTGGTCATCAGCATGGTGCCTGTGACCGCAAAACCATACGCATGAGCCAGACGATCCGAGGAGCCAAAGCTCAGCACCAGAATCATCACCGCCACGCATAGCAGCAAGTTCACACGCGGCAGGTAGATCTGCCCTTCTTCTTTGGCCGAAGTGTGTTGAATCACCATACGCGGCCAGAATCCAAGCTGCACCGCCTGGCGAGTCACCGAGAACGCACCGGAGATGACGGACTGGGACGCAATCACCGTGGCCACGGTTGCCAGCATGACCATGGGCACCAGGGCCCAGTTGGGTGCCAGAAAGAAGAACGGATTGCGAATGGCCGATGGATCAGAAATCAACAAAGCGCCTTGCCCGAAATAACACAGGACCAGGCAAGGCATCACAATCATGAACCAGGCTTTGCGTATCAAGGGACGACCAAAATGGCCCATATCGGCATACAAAGCCTCGGCACCAGTCAGGGCCAGAACCAGCGCCCCCAACAGTAAAAAGGTTTGCCAGGGTGCCTCAGCAATAAACGCCACGGCCCACCGCGGGTCCAAGGCCATCAAGACCTGGGGATGTTCAATAACGCGCCATAATCCCAGGCCGCCCAGCACCAGAAACCAGGTCAACATAATGGGACCGAACAGCTTGCCCATGGTGCCCGTGCCGTGCGACTGGATCAGGAACAAGGCCAGCAAGACCCCAAGGGCCAAGGGCACGACCCAGGGGTCAAGTACATGGGACACCATGCCTATGCCTTCCAGTGCCGACATCACGGAAATGGCGGGGGTAATAATGCTGTCCCCGTAAAACAAGGCAGCACCGATCAGACCCAGCACCACAATAATCTGGCGACGTGGCCCCTGAATGCCGCGTGCAGCCAACTCCATCAGGGCCAGCGTACCGCCCTCGCCCTTGTTATCCAGACGCAGCACCACCGTCACATACTTGATGGAAACCACCAGGGTCAGCAACCAGAACAGCAAGGACAGCACTCCATAGACCTGTTCGGCACCGGGCTGTCCGTACGCGCTCAAGGCCACTTTCATGGTGTAGAGCGGGCTGGTTCCAATATCGCCGTACACCACGCCTAAAGCGCCCATTAACAAGGCGGCCTGAGCCGCTTTTCTGGGGTTTTCTGTTGCTGTGTTCAAGGCTTAGTTTCCAATCAAAGTATCGTGCCGGGTCAGACGCGCGCCAATACGCGGACCGGGAAAAACAATGGTGATGCGGGTACCCGGAAAATCAGGACGACTCATCAAGCTCCACCAGGCTCCATGGGCGCGGGCAATTTCCTGCACAATGGCCAAACCCAAACCGGAGCCGCCCGCCTGCGTGCCAGGGGAACGGTAAAAGGCCTCAAACACGCGCTGCTGTTCGCTGGCCTCAATACCCGGTCCATGATCTTCCACCGACAAGGAGGGTGGATTGCTGGCTACCCGCAGGACAATGCGGTCTGTCCCCAGCCCATAGCGCAAAGCGTTATCCATCAAATTCGACAGCAGTTCGCGCAAGAGCACAGGCGCGGCATCAATCCACACCGGCTTTTCAGGTGCCAGCAAATGGATTTCCACCCCATGCTGGCGGGCCTGCAAGAACCAGTCGCCTCCTTCCTCGCGCACCCATTCGCACAAATCCAGGCGTACAAAACTGTCTTTAATATTGCTGTCCGCATCGGTACGAGCCAGCACCAGCAACTGCTGCCCTAAACGAATCATGCGGTCCGACACGCTTTTGATGCGCTCGGCCCGTTGGCGTATGTCATCTGGCAACGGTCGTGCCAGCATCAGCTCGGACTCCAGTTGCAAACCCGTCAAGGGCGTGCGTAACTGATGCGCGGCATGGCCAATAAAACGCTTTTGCGCCTGCAGCGTATCACGCTGACGTTCCAGCAATTCGTTAAAGTGCTCTACCAGCGGCACTATTTCAGCCGGCAAGGCGCTGGCATCCAGGCGTTCGAAGTCGTCATCGGAGCGGTTGCGGATTTGTTGTGACAAATCATCAATGGACGCCAGCTGCGAGCGAATCCCCGAGAGCAACACCCAGGCAATCAGACTGACCAACAAGACCTGACTGAGCGCCATGGTCCAGAAGATATCGCGCAGCAGCCAGTCTTCCAGGCTCATGCGGCGTGTCAGTATCCAGGTAACGCTCAGGTCGAGCACCACCAGAATGGAGATCGGGGGAAACAGACGGCCCATCAGCTTGCGGGCCAAAGAACCGGGAGCAAGAAAGCGCTCCAGCCAGCCTCGCAACAAGGAGGTTTTTACCGCTGGAGAAAGATGCTGATCGGGCATGGTTGACCTAAGGTTTCAGGCAGCGGGCACTAGCTGCCGTTACGCTCCGGCCACGCTCTCCACATCGAGCAAATAGCCAAAGCCGCGCACAGTCTGTATGACAGCCCCGGTGCCTTCCAGGCGCTTGCGCAAACGATACACGTAGACTTCGACCGCATTGTCGCTGAAATCCGCATCCCAGGCAGACAGGGAGTTGATAATTTGCTGCTTGGTGACCACACGACCAGCCCGCATCATCAGCATTTCCAGTACGGACAATTCCCGTACCGACAAGGTCACACGCTGACCGGCACAACGCAGCTCGCGGCCAATGGTATCAAAACTCAAGGGACCCACATCAATAATGGGCTGTACCTGACCACTGCGGCGTCGCCCAAATACGCGTACACGGGCGGCCAGCTCGGACAGGTCAAAGGGCTTGATCAGGTAGTCGTCCGCACCGGCGTCCAGACCACCGACGCGATCATCAACGCCATCACGCGCGGTCAGAATCAGAACGGGAATGGCATTGCCCTGCTGGCGCAATTGGCGCAGCACATCCAGGCCACTGATGCCGGGCAAGTTCAAGTCCAGAAGCAGAAGGTCGTAGACCTGGGCAGCCAGCTCCTTCAAGGCGCTTTCGCCTTCCTGGAGCCAATCAACCGCGTAGCCCTGGTCGTTGAGAAATTCCTGCAGTGCGGCGCCCAGTATGGCGTCGTCTTCGATAACTAGTACACGCATTCGGGGG
Source organism: Alcaligenes sp. AB3 (assembly GCF_031844565.1). Lineage (NCBI taxonomy): Bacteria > Pseudomonadati > Pseudomonadota > Betaproteobacteria > Burkholderiales > Alcaligenaceae > Alcaligenes > Alcaligenes sp. AB3. The sequence goes on along the minus strand of NZ_JAUZVM010000001.1, from coordinate 671,429 downwards.
ATTTTATTACGAAACTGGCCCCTCGCGTTGCAGATGCAAAGCGAGGGGCCAGAAAAAACAACACGAAGAAGAACCTGGAATTACAGAGCTGGTTTAGGCTCGACGGCCTTCTGATCGGCGACGGCGCCTTCCTGGGCTTCACCCTCATCACCCGCTGCCTTGGTCGTTGGACCTGGGCGGGTGATGAAACCCAGACGGGTCAGGCCGGAAGCCTTGGAGCGGCTCATGACCTGGGCCAGAGTTTCGTAGCGAGTATCGGTATCAGCACGGATACGCAATTCAGGCTGAGGCTGATCCTTGGAATAAGGGGCCAGCGTAGCGGTCAGGTCTTCCAGCGCCACCGGCTGCTCGTTCACGAAGATCTGCCCTTCTGCATCAATCGCCAGATCAATCGTTTTGGGATCTTGCTGAACCGGTTCGGACGTCGCCTGGGGCAGCTGAATCTTGATGGAGTGCGACAGCAGCGGAGCGGTGATCAGAAAGATCACCAGCAACACCAGCATCACGTCGATCAACGGCACCATATTGATTTCGGACAGCGCAGAGCCCGAATTGCGATTATCAAAGCTGCCAAAAGCCATGATTAGTGCTCCCGCTTGGCAGCCGCTGCCGAGCTCGATGCTGCACCGCCACCCGAGCTGGGGACACGGCGCAGAACAGGTTGATTATCCTGCACAGGCTGGCCTGTGGTCAGGAAGGTGAACAGGTCATGGGCAAACGCGTCCAGCTGGGACAGGTAAACGCGGTTGGTGCGCACAAAGGCGTTGTAGGCCAACACGGCAGGGATCGCTACCGCCAGCCCCAGACCGGTCATCACCAGCGCTTCACCCACGGGGCCGGCGATCTTGTTCAGCGTCACACCGTCAGACAGACCAATATTGATCAGAGCGTGGTACACACCCCAAACCGTACCGAACAGACCCACAAACGGAGCGGTAGAACCCACCGAAGCCAGCAGCGTCAGGCCGTTTTCCAGCTTGGCGGTTTCTTCGTCCATGACTTTACGCATGATGCGCGAGACAAAGGCATCCGTAGAGCCCTTCTCTTCCAGACGCATGGCGCCGTATTTCACATGGTGTTTTTGAGCGTGAATAGCGTGACTGGCCAGGTGGCTGAACGGATCGCGTGCACCGTGGGTGGCAATTTCGTTTTCAACCTGCTCCAGGGAACTGGCGGACCAGAACTCGCGCATGAAACCGTGCGAGCGGCGCTTCAGGCGGAAGGACAACACGCCTTTGACGATGATCAGGTACCAGCTGGCAACCGACATCAAGGCCAGAATCACGAACAGGGTCTTGCCGACCACATCACTTTGCTGGATAAAGTGCAGCACCCCGGTCGCTTCCTCAGCGGCAGCAACACTGGCGGCAGCCTGATCTGCAACAGGCCCTGCAACTTGTGCCAGGCTTACCCATACGCTTTGAAATAGTTCCTGCATCATTGATATATCCTAGTAAACAAAGTCGAAAGGAATATCGGCCATGGCACGATAGGCCACACCATTTTCCGTATACGGTTTGAAACGCGCTGTGCGTACTGCCTTCAGTGCCGACTCGTCCAGACGTTCATAGCCTGAGGAGCTTTGTACTTTGGCTTCCAGCACGGTTCCTTGGGTTGAAATCACTACACGAACCACCACGCGGCCCTGCTCACGACGGCGCTCGGAAGCCCGTGGGTACACAGGCACAGGACGACGTCCCAAATAGTCCACCCGGCCAATCAGCTTGGGCCGATCACCATCCGTAGAGCGCGCGGCGGTCTGGGAGGTGTTGTCCGTTGCCGGGCCAGCTTGAGCGGCAGGGGCTGCCGGTTGAGCAGGCTGCGGGGTTTCTGCCGGTGGGACCTCGGGCTTGGGCTGTGGCTTGGGCTTGGGTTTCGGCTTGGGTTTTGGTTTGGGCTTGGGCGGCTCGGGAATCGGCGGTTTTTCCACGATAGGCTCTGGCTCGGGTTCCGGCTCAACAACCGGTTCGGGCTCAGGCTCGGGATCAGGTTCCACCTCGGGTTCGGGTTCAGGCTCCGGCTCGGCCACCACCTCTTCAGGAGGGGCGCTGACCTGCTCTTGCTGAACCGGGGACTCCGACACTTCCACCAACGTCACCCCAACAACATCCATAGGGGCAGGTTCGCCCACAATCTTGGGGGTTTCCGTCCACAAGATGGTAGCCACGACACCAACGTGCAATCCCAGTGCTAATGCCAAGCCAGTTGCCTTCAAGGCCAGCATCGAGCGACTATTCTTTTGAGAAGCAATTCCGGTCATAATCCGTTCTACACATTCTGCAACCCGCATGGACCATGACGGGACCGGACAGGATGCCCAGTGAAGTATCGAATCTTAACAGAAACAGGAATGATTCTCAATACTAAATTCCTGTAATATTTCCTGCTTCAATCCGCCCTGCAAAAAACCTCCAGATACTAACGCAGACAGGCTGACCTGAGGTCAGCCTGTTGCGAATAATTTGCAAAAAATCAGGACAATCGCGCTTCTGTTTGAGGCTCGATAGGGAAAGCGCTGAATTTGCGCGGCAAGGCCAACGCACGCTCTCCGGGCAGCAAGCCCAGCTGCGACCACCGCTGGTGATCGAACTCGGCCTCCCAGGCCCGCTCGCCCTCATTCAAGGCCAGCTCAACCCGCACCGTCGCTCCTAAAGGAATAATGCGCTGCACGGCCACGACGATGCCTTGGCCATCCAGTTGACGCTGCAAATCCAGATCGTGCGGGCGTACATAGCCCACTGCTTCGCCCTGCCCCATACCCTGCCCATTCAAGGCCTGACTGGATTCGAATTGACCCAACTGAGGATCGGCTACAAAACGCCCATGCTGGAACTGTCCCGGCAAACGATTCGCCGCCCCCAGGAACTCATACACAAAGGGACTGGCTGGATGATTGTAGACATCCTGCGGAGCACCCTCCTGCTCAACCCGCCCCTTGTTCAGCACCACAATACGGTCAGCCACTTCAATGGCCTCTTCCTGATCGTGCGTCACAAACAAGGTGCTGATATGCAGATCATCATGCAAACGACGCAACCAGGAGCGCAGTTCCTTGCGCACCTTGGCATCCAAGGCACCGAAGGGCTCATCCAGCAGCAAGACGCCCGGCTCCACGGCCAAGGCGCGTGCCAAAGCAATGCGCTGGCGCTGACCGCCCGACAAGGCCGCTGGATAGCGATCGGCCAGCCAATCCAGCTGCACCAGCTCCAGGAGCTCGTGTACACGCTGACGAATCTGGGCTTCGGGCAAGCGCTGCTTGCGGGGTTTGATGCGCAGACCAAAGGCGACGTTCTCGAACACAGTCATGTGGCGGAACAAGGCATAGTGCTGGAACACAAAACCCACCTGGCGATCACGCGTACCCACGGCGGCCACATCCTTGCCATTGATCAGCACCTGACCCGCATCCGCATGTTCCAGGCCAGCCACGATACGCAGCAAGGTGGTCTTGCCGCAGCCCGACGGCCCCAGCAAAGCCACCAGCTCGCCCGCTGGAAAATCCAATGTCACATCACCCAGTGCCGTAAACGCACCAAACTGTTTAGATAGATGCCGAACTTCGATACTCATAATGAACTCCGAATGCGATCATCCACGATGACCGTCTTGAACCATTTTGCGCTCGGCCCACAATTTAAGCGCCAACGTCAGTAAAGCCAAGACCGCCAGCACCGAAGCCGCCGCAAAAGCGCCCACCGTGTGATAGTCGTTGTACTCAATCTCTACATGCAAGGGCAGCGTGTTAGTCTGGCCCCGTATATGGCCCGACAGCACCGATACTGCCCCAAACTCGCCCATGGCACGGGCATTACACAAAATCACGCCATACAGCAGGCCCCACTTGATCTTGGGCAGTGTCACTCGCCAGAACATCTGCCTGCCATTGGCCCCCAGCACCCGCGCGGCCTGTTCTTCCTCACTGCCCTGCATTTGCATCAGCGGAATCAACTCACGCGCCACGAAGGGAAAAGTGACAAACAAAGTCGCCAGGACCAAACCGGGCAAAGCAAAGACGATACGGATGTTATTCGCATCCAGCCAGTCCCAAAACGGGCCCTGTCGACCAAAAATCAGCAAGAACATCAAGCCGGCAATCACGGGCGAGACCGAAAACGGCAGATCAATCAGCGTCGTCAGAATGCTCTTGCCACGAAACTCAAACCGGGCAATGGCCCAGGAAGCTGCCAGGCCAAACGCAATATTCAACGGCACGGCAATCACGGCAACCAGAACCGTCAGGCTGGCGGCATGCAAAGTATCACTTTCGCTCAGGGCGGACAGATACGGCATGATGCCCCGGCTAAAGGCCGTCATGAACACCAGAATCAAGGGCAGCAGCAAGAACAGCACAAAGAACAGCAAGGCAATGCCAATCAATATGGCTTTGACGGCCGGGCCCTCGTCCTGCGCCGCCCGCAAGCGCGCCGTCTGTACCGGCACCGCCTGCACGGTGGAATCCATTGTTAGGCTGCTCATCGTACGCCCTCCAACGATAAAGGCGCTGGCACCCTGGCCGCTTTGGCATTGGCCTGGCCCGAATGACGCGATTGCAAGTACCACTGCAGGCGATTGATCGCCAACAAAATAATGAAGGACAGCACCATCATCAAGACAGCCAGTGCCGAGGCGCCGGCATAGTCAAACTGTTCCAGCTTGATCACGATAAGCAAAGGCGTAATTTCCGAGACCATAGGGACGTTACCGGCAATGAAAATCACGGAACCGTACTCACCCACCGCACGGGCAAAAGCCAGAGCCACACCCGTCAAGCAGGCGGGCAAGATAGCGGGCAGGATCACCTTGGTGACCGTCTGAAAACGATCCGCCCCCAGGCAAGCGCTCACCTCTTCCTGCTCCTGCTCCAGCTCTTCCAGAACCGGCTGCACGGTACGCACAACAAAAGGCAGACCAATAAAAACCAGGGCGATCAGCACGCCCCAAGGAGTAAATGCAATCTGCCCTACATACGGTTCAGCCCAGGAGCCGATCCAGCCTGTAGGCGCATAAATCGCCGCCAAGGAAATCCCGGCGACCGACGTTGGCAAGGCAAAGGGCAAGTCAATCAGAGCATCCACAATGCGACGGCCCGGGAAGCGGTAGCGCACCAGGACCCAGGCCAGAATCAGGCCAAACACACCATTGATCACAGCCGCCAATGCGGCCATACCAAAGGTCAATTTCAAAGAAGCCAAGACGCGCGCGGCACTAATGGTTTCCCAAAAAGCCGACCAACCCATGGAGGTGGTCTTGAGCAAAACAGCAGACAAGGGGATCAGGACAATCAGGCTCAAGTAGCTAATGGATAAACCCATGGTCAAGCCAAAGCCTGGCAAAGCCCGCTGCTTGCGGGCAGCGGGCAGAAATCCCCAAAGACGAGCCTGTGACATCGAACGGTCCTCGGTGATAGTGGGGTTATTTGCTCAAGTAGATGCTGTCGAACACGCCACCATCCGCAAAGTGCTTGGCCTGAACCTGAGTCCAACCGCCCAGCTCATCGTCGACCTTGTACAACTTCAACGCCGGAAATTGATCGCGGTACTTGGCGGCCACCGACTCCAGGCGAGGACGGTAGAAATGACGGGCGGCGATTTCCTGACCTTCCGGGCTATACAGATATTCCAGATAGGCTTGGGCCACTTTTTCCGTGCCATGCTTGGCGGCATTGGCATCCACCAACGCCACGGGCGGCTCGGCCAGAATGCTGCTCGAAGGCACCACAATATCGAAACGATCAGGCCCCAGATCCTTCACCGACAAGAGCGCCTCATTTTCCCAGGCAATCAATACATCACCAATGCCCCGCTCCACAAAAGTTGTGGTCGATCCACGGGCACCGGAATCCAGCACACTGACGTTGCGATACAGTTTGGCCACAAAATCACGAGCCTGCGCTTCGTCCCCATTACCTTGCTTCAAGGCGTACAACCAGGCGGCCAGATAGTTCCAGCGCGCCCCCGCCGAAGTTTTAGGATTAGGCGTCACCACCTTCACATCAGAGCGAATCAAATCGTTCCAGTCGTGAATCCCCTTGGGATTGCCCTTGCGCACCAGCAGAACAATCGTGGAGGTGTAAGGTGTGCTGTTGTCTGGCAGACGAGCTTGCCAGCCCTTGTCCAGCAAACCGGACTGAGCAATCTGATCAATATCGGAAGAAATACCCAGCGTCACCACATCGGCAGGCACGCCATCAATCACGGTACGCGCTTGCTTGCTGGAGCCACCGTGGGAACTACGGATGACCACACTGTCACCCGTCTGTTCTTTGTAATGGGTCTGGAAAGCCTTGTTGAATTCGGCGTACAACTCACGCGTTGGGTCGTACGAAACATTCAGAATACTGACCTCGGCCGCAACAGCCGTTGCTGCCGCCAGCACCAAAGCCAGCAAAGCCCCCGCCCGAACGCCCTTCCACTTCTGTTGAATCCGCTTCATTTCCCATCCCCTAGAAACCATTTCCAAGCAATGAGAACGAGTCTAGCAAGGGTGTTACACCCGGCTAAATACCGATTCTTTGGTTAGATATAGCGGGGAGATGGAGGGGGCGAAAATGGCTACCGGATCAAGGGCGCCCAGAGCCCAGGAATCAGTCTGGCAACGGCCCTTTCTCCAGCACCAGTTCCCACATCGCCTTTTGCTTTATATATTTGTGCGATGTCATATGCTGGACAGAGATACGGTGCCATTCAGCCCCGAACAACTGATCTACGCTAGCCTGATCAAAGAAACGCTTGCAATTGCCCTGGTCGCGATAGAAGTTGGCTTCAATCAACTCGCCCTGCCCGGCACCGAAATTCACATCTTCGGTCGAGTTCAGACGACATAGAAATAAGCCTCCGGGCCGCAAGCTGTTCCAGATTCTGCGCACAATGGTCCGGGTTTCATCCCATGGGAAGTAGTGCAAAGACAGGCTGGCCAGAATCAACTCAAGATTATTCGCCGCTTCCGGCCAGGGACCGCGCGTATCCCTGCACTCAATCTGCGCCTCGGGCGCACGCTGCTGCGCGGTCTCCACGCATTCAGGCGAAAGGTCAAAGGCCATCACCTTCCAGCCAGCCCGGGTCAAGGTCAGCGTGTCGTCGCCAAAACCACAGCCTATCTCCAGCACCGGCGAGGAGATTTCACGTTGAGCGATTAAAGGCAACCAGCGATCAAGCCAAGGGTCCGAATACATAAGTGCGTTTCTCGTACGACAAGGAAAAAAATCAGGCAGCAGGAACGCTAAGATCACGGACCAGCAAAGCCAGAACAATCGCCGCAAACAGGCACTCGCCTACATTGAACCAAAGGTGCCACGGCTTGGACTTGTCACTATTACCCAACGCGTAGCGAATCCCTCTGTAATTGATCCAGCCCAGGCTCACGACCAGCACGGGCCACAAGATCCACAGCGGCGGGAAAAACAGCAGAAACATGAAGGCCAGCCACGCCAGAATCAGAGTGGCAAGTGGGGACAGGCAAGAGAGAAGTTTGCTCATGAAGACCCGAGGACCGCATATCGACAAGGCGTAGTGTTACCTGAATAGTCGCTGTGCTCAAGAGTAGAAAAAAAGCAGCAACAAGTTTGGCAAAGCCCCGAAACCATCCCGACCCCAGCCTGTCTTGGAACAGATAAGCAGAATGGAAAAAGCCGAACCCAATGTTTCAAAGGGCCCGGCTTTATTGATCAACGCTGCGCTTGCCTAGTCAGGCAAGCAGGGGATCAAATGATTTGGATCTGGGTAGCGCATGGGCCTTTTTGGCCAACGCCCGCAACGAAAGAAACTCGTTGGTTCTCATCAAGAGATTTAAACCCGGAACCTTGAATTTCACTGTGGTGCGCGAAGAGGTCTTTACCACCACTCTCCGGCATGATGAAGCCGAAGCCTTTTTCGTTATTGAACCACTTCACGATACCAATTTCTGTTTTCAATGTATGTCCTAAGTAATCAGGGGAAAAATGCCCCTGGACACACTATGGACGCTATCCACATATATAGATAGCACCGTTACAAACTAAACGGCGGAGCCACCCTCTGCCTTTATGACTTGCGCGCAGGAATCACAAGTCTGTGCCGTTCAAGCGGGCACTTACCAACGCTTACAGGCTTTCAGGACGAAAATCTGGCAGAAAAAGTGCCCGCATCAGAGAAGCAGCGCTGGTCTGGTCTGACCTGATACACAAAACAAACAGGCACAAAAAAAGCACTTAGTTTTACCTAAGTGCTTGATTCGACTAGCAAAAGAAATGGTGGGTGCTGAGGGGTTCGAACCCCCGACCTACGCCTTGTAAGGGCGCCGCTCTACCAGCTGAGCTAAGCACCCATTTCAGTGATGCCGTTCTTCTTGTGAAGAAAAAGAATTATAGGACCAAAGAATTCTTTTTGCAAGTCTTTTGCGTAAATTAATTTAAAAATTAATTCACAGCGTCTTTCAGAGCCTTACCGGGACGGAACTTGGGCACGTTTGCGCCTTCGATCTCGATGGTTTCACCGGTACGTGGGTTACGACCCGAACGGGCAGCGCGTTCCGACACAGCGAAGGTGCCAAAACCAACCAGAGTAACCGTATCTTTTTCTTTCAGCGTGGTGGTCACGGCATCGATAAACGCATCCAGTGCACGACCAGCGTCAGCTTTGGACAGATCGGCTTTGGTGGAAATGAATTCGATAAGCTCGGTTTTATTCATTGAGAAAATACCCCTGAAAATTATTTTACGGGCCCCCAGCGGGAACCAGTTTGTGGCGGTCAGACTTAATAGTGACAAACGACAGGGCTGATAAGCACTACCGTCTGCCATGGCTACCGGGCGCACAAGTGCCCCGGTTGGCTACCGCGTATTAAGCCTTCGTTTAATACCCGTGTCAAGCAAAAAAACCCCTGTAACCCGCATCATTGCTCACTGTTGATACAAGTTGCAGGACTTTCCCTATTTTGCATCGAGAAACTTAACAGGCCGTCGCAAATATGTTATTTGGGCTTTAAAAACCCAAAAATTAGCCGACTGATACTGCGTTTTTGAACATTTTTTCAAGCACTTCAGTACACCTGCCGGCGGCCTGGCAAACTGTCGCCCGCATAAATTCCCTTATATGCCCCGCACTTAGCGGCCTCACCCTTCTTGCCAGAGAGCAAAAGCCGCACTTCTGCACCCCTGACTTGAACGCCAACCATGCCCATATCAAAGCGCTCTGCCCTCCTACAATTTTCTGCATTGTTCGACTGTATTTCGGTACTTGCTACCGTCAAGGAGCGCAGCGATGCACGGCAAGGTTTATTTGGTTGGAGCGGGGCCTGGCGACCCTGAACTTCTCACACTACGCGCTTTATACCTGCTGCAACATGCAGATGCTGTGGTCTATGACCGCCTGGTCAGCCGCGCCATCATGAGCTGTATCAATCCTGAAGCTACCTTGCACGATGTCGGTAAGGTAGCTGCCTGCAAGCCCAGCATGCAGGACGACATCAACGACATCCTCTTGTCGCTGAGCAGAACACACCAACACGTTGTCCGCTTGAAGGGCGGTGATCCCTTTATTTTTGGACGGGGAGGCGAAGAGCAGCTGTATCTGCAGCAACACGGGGTCCAGGTTGAAGTCGTGCCTGGAATTACCGCGGCTACAGGCTGCGCAGCTTCTTTAGGCATACCCCTGACCCATCGCGGGCTGGCCAGTAGTGTGCGCTTTATCACTGGGCACCTGCGTGACAACAAGGGGCTGGAACTGAACTGGGCCTCCTTGTCCGACCCCACCTGTACGCTGGTGTTCTACATGGCCATGGCCAACTGCAGCCATATTGCCCAGGCCTTGATTCAACATGGACGCAGCCCACATACGCCTATCGCCTTGGCACAAGATGCCACGCTGAAAAGCCAACGCTGGGGCTTGGGTACCTTGCAAACACTCCCTCAGCTTGCACAGACATTCAGCCCGCCAGCCTTGTTGATCATCGGACAAGTGGTGCAGTTGCACCCGGACTACCCACAGCCCATACCCAATACCCAAGATGCCCTCGCTCCCGAACCCTCCGGGGCCGCGATGTGAGAGGCCTGCATCTCCCTTCAAAACTCAGCGGCTGGCAGGCTCTGGTGAAGATATGGCTGGCCGTGCTGCTCTCCCTTCTTTGGCCACAACAAGCCACTGCCGATGAAGCCGTTGTGAGCTTGGAGCGGCAAGCCTCTCTACAAACACTGCTGCATCAAGAGTGTGGTTCGTGCCATGGCCTGCTGCTGAAAGGAGGTCTGGGCCCTGCCTTGACGGCTGATGCCTTGCGGGGTCAAAGCGCAGAGCAAATCGCTCTGACGATCATGCATGGGCGTCCCGGAACCGCTATGCCTGCCTGGAACCGCTTTTTGCAGCGAGCAGAAAGTCTCTGGCTGGCTGATTTTCTTCTCCATGAATCGGATGCAGCACCATGAAAGCACTGATGAGTCTTGGCCTGCTTGTCGCTTTAAGCGGCTGTGCCAGCCCACTACGCGGCACCAATGACCTGGGGCTGGTTGTTGAACGTGCGACGGGCAGTGTGGCCGTTGTTGAAACCAGTCATCGCAGCCGCTTGGCGCGCATTGAAGGTTTGGGCGATCTGTCCCACGCCCATATCACCTACTCACGCGACGGGCGCTATGGCTATGTATTTGGGCGCGATGGTGGACTGAGCAAAGTGGATCTGCTTGAACAGGTTCTAGTCCGTCGCATCATTCAGTCCGGCAATGCCATAGGTGGGGCAATCTCACAGGATGGCAAGCTGATCGTAGTGCAAAACTACGAACCGGGCGGCATCAAGGTTTTTGATGCCGACACCCTGGACTTGATCAGTGAGGTCCCGTCCTACTACGCCCCCGACAAGCGCGCCAAGGTGGTTGGCTTGGCGGATTTACCGAATCAGCAATTCGCCTACTCCTTGTTCGAGGCGGGTGAAATCTGGCTGACCGATTTGTCCGACCCGCTTCACCCCACGACACGACGTTTTGCAGCAGGCCGCCAGCCCTACGATGCCATGGTCACCCCGGATGGGCGCTACTACATTGCCGGCCTGTTTGGGGAGGACGCCTTGGCCATGCTGGATTTATGGAAACCTGAAAATGGAGTCCGGAAAATCCTGCAAGGCTATGGCCGGGGAGAGGCCGCCCTGCCCGTCTACAAAATGCCGCATCTGCGCGGCTGGTCCTTGGCTGGCCAGGACCTGTTTTTACCGGCTATTGGACGCCATGAGGTGCTGGTTGCCAGCACCTTGGACTGGCAAGAAAAAACTCGCATTCCCGTTCATGGCCAACCCGTTTTTGTGATGGCTCAGCCCGATGGCCGTCAGGTCTGGGTGAACTTCGCTTTTCCTGACAACGACAAGGTACAGGTCATTGATGTCGCCACACTGAAAGTGGTTCAGACCCTGGACGCAGGCAAAGCCGTTCTCCACATGGAATTTACCCCTCGGGGCGAGGCCGTCTGGATTTCAGCGCGAGACGACAACAAGGTCAGTGTGTACGACACCCGCAGTTTCAAGCGTCTGGAAAGCCTGGATATTCAGCACCCCAGTGGAGTGTTTTTTACGCATCGGAGTGGTCGCATTGGTTTCTGATCTTTCCCCTTCTGCTTTTCAGCTATTGAATGCCTGGCAACATGGCTTTCCACTAGAGTCCCGGCCGTTCCGCAAGCTGGGACTGCTATTGGGCCTTAGTGAACAAGCCGTGATGGACTACCTTCAACGCTGGCAGGCCCAAGGCATCATCAGTCGCATCGGGCCAGTGCTGAACCCAGCCTGCATGAGCAGCACCTTGGTGGGCATGCATGTTCCGCCCAAGGATCTGGACAAAGTTGCTGACTGGATCAGCGCCTTACCGGCCGTGAATCATAATTACGAACGCGAACATGCGATCAATCTCTGGTTTGTGCTGACCTGTGCGAGTGAACAAGAACGGCAGGCGACTCTGGACCACATCGCTGAACATATCGGCTTGTTGCCCATGTCCTTGCCCATGATCCGGGCTTATCACATTGATCTGGGATTTAGCCTGGCCGCACATCCCAAGATCACCAGCCCCTTGTCACCTGGCAACGGCCTGCCTGCATTGGGCTGTGCTGAACGCAAACTGCTGGAATGCTCTTTGCCGGGTTTGGCAATTCAAGCCGAGCCTTTCAAGCCCTGGGCAGAACATGCTCAGATGAGCGAAAAGCAAGTGCTGCAACACCTGCGCAGCTTTCTGGAGCAAGGTGTTTTCAGACGATTTGGCCTGGTTTTACGTCATCGAAAACTGGGCTATAGCGCCAATGCCATGTGTGTCTGGACGGTAGACAAACACCATATCGATACCGTGGGTGAGGAACTGGCCAAGCAAGACGGCATTACGCTGTGCTATCAACGGCAGCCCTACCCGCCGCATTGGAATCACAATCTGTTTTGCATGATTCACGGCAAAGATCGTCAGCACGTACTGGCCCATCATGCAGAGCTAAATAGCCGTTTTGGCCTGAACCCGTTCCCCCAGGAAGTGCTGTTCTCCACTCGCTGCTTCAAGCAACGCGGCGCACTGCTTAGACCGGCTCATCATGACTGATACTCACACCCCACCATTGCATGCGCCGGCTGAGCTGGATGACATCGACCGCCGCATTCTGAATCGTCTGCAAGATGGTTTCCCCATCTGCTCCCGGCCTTTTGCACAGCTGGCTCCTGATTTTGCCTTGAGCGAGTCCGACTTGATTGCGCGTGTCCAGCATCTGCGCCAATCCGGAATCTTGACCCGCTTTGGCCCCCTCTTTCAGATCGAGGCACTAGGCGGTGCTTACTGTCTGGTCGCCATGGCCGTACCGGAAAAACGCTGGGACAGTACCGTCAAAGCCGTAAACCGCCATCCCGAGGTCGCTCACAACTACCGGCGCGCTCACGCCCTGAATATGTGGTTTGTGCTTGCCACGGCAACGCCACAAGACATCAAATCCTGCCTGGCTGCAATCGAAGCTGAAACCGGCTTGCCCGTCTTTGCTTTTCCCAAAGAACAGGAATACGCCCTTAGCCTGAAACTGGAGCTGTGACATGGTGCAGTTGAACCCTGCCTATACCGCCTTGATTCATGCATCGCAGCAGGGACTGGCGATAGAAGCACAGCCCTACCTGAAACTGGCGCAAGAATTGGGCGTGTCCGAAGCCTATGTCATGAAGCAGTTTCAAACCATGCTGGATCAAGGCTTGATACGGCGAATCGCGGCCATCCCCAATCACTATGCCCTGGGCTACGTAGCCAATGGCATGTGCGTCTGGAACATCACGGACGATAGCCTGGAGGCAGTCGGTACGTGGCTAGGCACACAAACCGGAGTCAGTCATTGCTATCGTCGCCCGCGTCGTTTACCCGAGTGGCCATACAACCTGTTTGCCATGTTGCATGGCAGGGACCATGACACGGTACGTGCCCAGGCACAGAACATCAGCCTGCAAATCTCGCAGCGCTTTCCTGGCGTCCTGCTCGATCACGATATTTTGTTTTCCACGGCCATTCTCAAAAAGACCGGCCTGCGTCTGCGGAGGCCTTGAGCATGTTCCGGATATCTCGTTTTGTCGCTGCCCTGCACTCTTCTGTTCCACCCACCCGAACCAGCAAGGCGCCGGTAGTGATCTGGAATCTGATACGTCGTTGCAATCTGCATTGCAGCCACTGCTACTCGGCCTCTACCAACAAGGACTTCCCTGGCGAGCTGAGCTACAAACAAGCCTGCACAGTCATGGATGATCTGCATCAGTTCGGTGTACGCGCCCTGATTCTGTCGGGCGGCGAACCTTTGCTACGCCCGGATATTTATGACTTGGGCCGACGTGCAAAAGCATTGGGCATGTACGTAGGACTATCATCCAACGGCACCCTGATTACTGAGCAAAACATTGATCAGATTGCCGACTGCGGCTTTGACTATGTAGGCATTTCCCTGGACGGTTTACAGGTCCGGCATGACCGAATTCGTGGTGAAAAAGGAGCTTATGCGGCCTCCTTGCATGGCTTGAGACTATGCCGTGAGAAGCAATTGAAAGTGGGCCTGCGCTTTACCCTGACTCAAGAAAATGCAGTTGACCTCAATGGCCTCCTGGCCGTGATGGACCAGGAGCAAATCGACCGCTTTTATCTCTCTCATTTGAACTATGCAGGTCGAGGCCTGGGCAACCGTTCCCTGGCTAGCCATCATGCCGTCACCCGGAGGGCCATGGAGCAACTTTTTACGACCTGTATGGCGTATCAGAAAGCTGGCAAACCCAAGGAGTTCACCTCGGGCAATAACGATGCTGACGGTGTTTTCTTTCTGCATTGGGTAAGGCGCCACTACCCCGAACAGGCTCCCAAAATTCTGAATATGCTGCGCCAATGGGGAGGCAACTCCTCCGGCCAAGGGATTGCGAACATCGATAACCGGGGCAATGTGCACCCCGACACCATGTGGTGGCACTACAGCTTGGGAAATGTGCTGCAACGGCCTTTCTCAGAGATTTGGTCCAACGATCAAGAACCCTTGCTGGCAGGGCTGCGTCAACGTCCCAGGCCAGTACAGGGACGCTGCGCGGGCTGTGCCTACCTGGATATCTGCAATGGCAATACGCGCACTCGGGCAGAAAAAAGCACGGGCAATGTATGGGCGGAAGATCCGGGCTGCTATCTCAACGATCAGGAAATCACTGCCTGAACGCCCTCAAGGCAATTACCCAGAACCATTTTTACTCAGCCACAGTTCTGGAACCTCTGCCCTTCCCTCTGAAGCCTCAAATAGCACCCAGCACTCCCAATAAAATCAGGTGAGCTGCTGGGGAAAAGAGTGCAAAATCAAAATACAGCAAGTTTCAGGTGCCAGTCTGGACAGGCCTGAATCGATAGGTCAAAAAAAGTGAGGCAAGCGATCTTGCCTCACTCAAACTCAACAACAACAACAACAACAACAACAACAACAACAACAACAACAACAACAACAACAACAACAACAACAACAACAACAACAACACTTCACTTAGTTCTTCATCACACAGTTCACCCATGCAAGCTGATAGCGCACCTAGGCCAACTCACAGCTCAAGCCTTGCTGCTGCAACAGCTCAAGCAAAGGCGGCACATCCCACGACGATTTCCACGCAATCACGATGCGTTCTCCAGGCGCCCAGGAACGGCATAGCGGGGCCCAGAAGTCCCGATTCAACAAGGTGTCTTGCAAGACCACACCCGCCTGATCCAAGGCCATCAAACGGGCATCACGACGGGCCTTTTCCAGAATTGCGGGCAGAGTCAATGGCAGGTACAAGACCCAATCTGCCTGATTCAATTTGCGCAAGGCACGCAGCGTCAGCAAGTCCACTGCATCCAAGTCGGCGATAGGCAAAATGGTGACCTGAATATGCTGCTGAGGAGTTTCCGCCTCCAAGGCAGCATCAAAGGCTGCCAGTGCCTCAGTGGGCTTGCCTTGTGCCAGGAGATCAGGGATCTGGCTATCAAGCACGTAATCAAAGAAATGACGACGAGTATGCACCTCGGGAAAAGCCTGTTTGATATCGGCCCGGCGACGGGCCAGCAAACCGGCCAGGTCCCCTACTGACTCCGGCAATTCGCTTTCTATCCACTCCCGAACGCGCCGCGCCAGCACGGGGGCAGAACCGGCGGAGGAAACCGCAATCATCAAGGGCGAACGGTCAACCATGGCTGGGACTTGTACGGTGGACAATTGCCCGTCATCGACCACATTGCAGGGCAGACGCAAGGCATCCGCTGCCTGAGCCACGATACGGTTTATCTCGCGTCTTCCGGTTGCCGCAATAACCAGCCAGGCCTCGCGGATATGCTCGGCGACAAAGGAAGTAAACAGGCTGCTCAAAGCACCCGCTTGCGCACTGGCCCGCAACCAGGAGGTTTGCTCCGGCGCGACTACAGTGACTCGCGCTCCAGCGCGCAGCAAGAGCCGAACCTTACGCTCCGCGACCGTCCCGCCACCCACGACGACAACCGTCTTGCCGGTCAAATTGAAAAACAAGGGAAACACATTCATTGCACGACATCCTTGAGGCGCCAGCAGAAACTGGCGCCCGGTTCACACTTACTTCAGGCTGGAAAAGTAGGCAGCCAGTTCATTCACCATTTCCGGGCTCAGAGGCTCGGCCATTGGACTCATGATGGGATCGTTACGCTCTCGCGATTTGAACTGCTGTAACTGCTTGACCAGATACTCCACCTTCTGACCCGCCAGATTGGGGTACATGCCTTCCGAGCTGACACCTTCCAGCCCATGGCAGGACGCGCACAAAGGCAGCATGGACGAGGCCTGTGCCGACAATTGCGACTGCCCGTGCGAGCCTTGCAAACCCACTGGTTTGTCTGCTGCCCAAGCTGCACCAGACCCCAAGAGGCCCATCAGAGCCACACCCATAAAAAGCTTTTTCATGACGTTCCTTTGCTTAAAATTTTTGGGTTTCAGGCTGACCGATGGTGAGCCAACGGGTACGGGCACGAGAGAAAATGCCCGATGGGCTTTCCATCTTGTGTTCGGCTACCAGCTCCAGACTGCGGCTGTCGTAAATCTTCAAGCGATCGCCCCAGTAACCCGAACTGACGTAGAGGTAATCGCCCGTGCGGTTGTAGTTGGGGAAGAAAGCATGACCACCCACATCCAAGGTCTTCACCACAGACAAGGTGTTTTTGTCGATCAGCTGAATCCAGGAAGCGCGCTTGTCCTTGTCGATAATGTCCACCGCCACATACGGAGCATTAGGATGTGCGGCGGGCGACTCTGTCGCCCCGGCGACAGGGATTTGCTTCACCACAGAGAAGTCTTTGACATCCCAGGCCGTGACCACAGAACCCAGCTTGCAAGTGCCCATATTGGTGCCGAAGGCCAGCATGCGGCCATTCACCTCAGTGACAGCACCCGAGCCTGCGTGGGGCTGACAACCAGCCGGAATATCACGCACCACCTTGTCGTCTTTCAGGTCGATGGCCACGTATTTGTTGTCATCGTAAGAAGCGACCATGGAATAGCGGCCATCCGGCGTCAGGAAGGTGTCGTGCAACATGCGTCCGACCTTGGCCAGTTTGGTGACCGGCATATCCGGCTTGTCCGGATCAATAATCCAGATCTGCCCGGCTTGGCGCAGTGTCAGCGCAAACTTGTTATTGATGCGACTACCAATGATGGGACCACCGGCGGATTTGATGAAATTGCCATCCGGGTCCTCGCCCTCCAGAGCGATATATTTCACCGGCTCCAGCGTGTCGGCTTTCAGGATGACCATGCTGTTGGGCACGAAGGAACTCAGCGCCAGCCACTTGCCATCTTTGGACAAGGCAATACCCGTACCGGTCAGCCCCACTTTGGCCTGACGCACAATCTGCAAGGTATACAGGTCGATTTTGTAGACGTGGCCATCATCACTTTTCAGGTAACCCCAGCGTTCGTGGCTGGGACTGAACTCCATGATGTGAGGCGCGCCAACCGTGGCAATTTCACCCACCTTCTGGTTGTTCTTGCCATTGATGAAAACGGCACGAGCCTGATTGGAACCATCTCCCCGGCCGTAGCGTCCGCGGGCCATGATGACCATCAGGTCATAGACAGAGTCAATCTCGTAATTGGGCTTGCCAGGCAAGGTGGATTCGTCCACCAACACTTTCACGCTGGCACGAATCTGGTCCATGTCCCAGCTACGCTCCACCACGGGCTCGTTCTTGATCATCTTGGCCAGTGCGCGAATGTCCTCATCGGGCAGACGTCCTACAAAGGGCGGCATCAAGGTATCCGGGATTCCGGTCATGATGGTGCCGCGCAAGGCAATCTCGCTTTGAACCAGGCGATCACTGTGTAAACCCGGTGCGATATACCCTCCCCGGTCGGCTGCGTGACACACCGCACAGTTTTGCTGAAACAAGTTATCTACCCGCACTTGCTCTTCCGTCGGGGCCGCCAAAGCCGCGCTGACGGTGGTAGACAGGAAGGCCAGGGTCATCATTTTTCTATACATTCCATTACCTCCAACAATTGCCTTGCTAAACGGCAAGACCAAGCAAACTATAACGATTGTTATTTTTTACTGAGAAGGTATGGATACAGATTAGATAATGGGGATGGTTTTTTTATATCGTAATTACGAGAAATTAAATACTCTTACCTAGATAAAAACATCCATGACAAGGCGCCAGTTGGCAGATCAATAAGCGGGACAAATTTATCACGAACGAATAATCATTTTGACCTAACTCAAGTTAAAACTAGAGGCTGCTGCCTATAGTGGCCCGGCTTGGCTCGCCCTTGATGGTTTTGATTATTTTTCCGGTCCCGCCATGTTTTCTTTACCGATTACGCTTTCTCATACTCATAGCCCACCGTATAAACGCCAAATTGCACGTCAAATCGAAACCCTGATCTGTTCAGGGCGTTTGCAAGAAGGTAATCGCTTGCCTTCGATCAACCGAATGGCGTCTCTATTGCAGGTTTCTAAAAATACGATCATGGGTGCCTATGATTTGCTGATCGATTCCAATCTGATTCATAGCGAACCGAGCCGGGGATTTTTTGTGGCTACGCCCACCCACAATGGACGCAGCCGACTGGCACCGGACTTTGTACTGGAAACCGCCCACTGTGCACGCAACCCGCGTACCAACACGGCACTGGCCAGCGGTGTGCATGTGCCCGCTGCCAGCGTGCCAGTTCGTTTTGATTTCAAGATTGGACGCCCCTCGGTTCATGCTTTTCCGCTGCGCCAGTTCATTTCTCTGTCCAATCAGCTGCTCCGATACGCAGGCTCCGCGATGGCGGACTATCCACCACCTGAGGGCCTATGGGGATTACGGCTGCAGATTGCAGATTATTTGGCAGCCAGCAAGGGCATATTGGCTGACCCGGACCACATCATCATTACGGCAGGGACGCAGGAGTCCTTGAGCCTGATCGCGGCTCACTTTCTGGATGAAAACAGCTGTGCGGTGCATGAATCGCCTGGCTATACGGGCTTTAGCAATTTGCTGGCGCGGCACCGTGCAAAAGGCATTCCTGTGCCGGTAGACCAATACGGCCTGCGTACGGATCAATTACCGGACAAGGCAGTCCAGCTGGCCTTTGTCACGCCCTCCCATCAATACCCCTTGGGGCACACTCTGACAGTGAATCGCAGGCAGGAGCTACTGGCGTGGGCCAGCTCCAGTGGCGCTTTGATTATTGAGGACGACTACGATGGAGACTTCTGCTATGGTCCGGCCTTGCCCGCAGCACTCAAGGCCATGAGCCCCGGCCAGGTCATTTACCTGGGTTCGTTCTCCAAAACCCTGGGACCTGGTTTGCGTTTGGGCTACATGGTCTGCCCACCCCATCTGAGTCAGGACTTTATCGCCCGCAAGGCCTTGCTGAACAATGGTTCGCCCTGGTTAACGCAAGCTGTTCTGGCTCGTTTTTTTGATGAGTATGACTATCCACGTCACCTGCAATACTTGCGCCGCCGTTATCTGGAGCAACGCAATACGCTGCTGCAAGGACTGAAAAAAGTGTGGGGAAATACGGGAGTGGTCAGCGGGCACAATGCCGGCATGCATCTGGCTTTTCGCCTGCCGCCACACAGTCCAGACGCCCATCACGTTGCAGCGGCGGCACTTCGCTATGGCATACGGCTATACCCTCTGGCACAGGCCGCCAGCCAGGAAGTGGACAGCTCAAACCCGCGCCATCTGCTATTTGGCTATGCAAATCTGGAATCCAGGGAGTTGCAACAAGCGATGCAGCATCTAGCCCTGATACAGCCCAGGCTGAACCATGGCTAGATGCGCGAAGAACTCAAGACAGGGCCAGGGCCTGATCAAAGTCCGAGGTCAGATCGATAATCTCTTCGATACCCACGGAGATACGCAGCTGATTGTCGGCAATGCCCATGAGAGCGCGCTGCTCGGCACCCATTTCGTAGTAAATGGTGTGGGCAACGGGCAGCACCAGACTGCGGTTGTCGCCCAAATGCGTGGCCAATACAAAGACTTTCAGGCTATTCAGGAAATCGAAGATTTCGATGCCCTCTTCCAGCACCACGCTCATCAGGCCACCGAAGCGATTGCCGAACAACTGAGCCGTGCGCTCATGCTGCGGGTGATCCTCCAGGCCCGGATACTGCACGTGCTTGACCTTGGGATGGGCCTTCAAATGGCGCGCCAACGCCAGTGCGTTGGAACAGATGCGCTCCATACGCAAAGGCAAGGTTTCCGAGCCTACGGCCAAACGGTGAGCCACATCGGACGACAAGGTGCCGCCCATATCGCGCAAGCCCTTTTTTCGGATCTGCACCAGGCCCCAGTTCTGCGTATTGCCGTTGCGGTATACCTCGGCAATATTGGGGTACGTAGTCCAGTCAAACAGGCCGGTATCCGTCACCATGCCACCCAGGGCATTGCCGTGACCGCCGATATGCTTGGACAAGGAGTTCACAACCAAAGAGGCTTTGAACTCACGACCGGGCGACAGGTAAGGCGAGGACAGGGTGGCATCGACCACATACAACAAGCCCTCGTCCTGACACCATTGCCCCACCCCTTTCAGATCGGCTACCTGTGTACCCGGATTGGCAATGGTTTCAACAAAGACCATACGGGTATTGGGCTGGCGTGCCGCTTGTACCTGGGCCAGATCGGTTGCATCCACCAGCGTGGTCTGCACACCCAAATCGCGCAAGGTACCCAAGAGGCTGTTGGTATTGCCGAACAGGTATTTGCTGGCAATCAAGTGATCGCCCTGACGCAACAAGGTAAACAAGGTGGCACTCAAGGCAGCCATGCCGGTTGCAAAGCTGACGCTGCCTACCCCTTTTTCCATGCGTGTAATCTTGGCTTCCAGCGCCGCCGTGGTAGGCGTGCCCTGGCGGGAATAAGTAAAGCCGGACTTGCCCTGAAAGACCGCAGCCAGCTCACGCGCATCCTGAAAACCGAACTCGGTCGACGTGTGCAATGGCTGATGAATAGCGCCATGCTGCGTGCCCAAGCGACGGTCAGAGTGCAAGGTGGAGGTAATAAAGCCGTTTTCTTCCATGATCGTTTCCAAGCCCATAATGCGTGTACACACCGTCAGCGCCGATTGAGTTTTGCCCGGCTGACGGCCAATTACCTATTATCTGGTGAAGCAGCGGATGAAACCCGCCGTTTTTTATACAAATAAGTAATTAAGCAAGTAACAAGACTTAAAAGGAATTAAGCCTGACTGCGTTGACGCAAGGTTTCGTACAGGCAAACCGCGCTGGCCACACTGACGTTCAGGCTTTCTACTGCGCCCATCATGGGGATGGACACCAGCTCGTCGCAGGTTTCACGGGTCAGACGGCGCATGCCCTCGCCCTCGGCCCCCATTACCCAAGCCATGGGGCGGCGGGCATCTACCTGGTGGAAGGTATGGGTGGCCTGATCGCTCGTGCCGACCAGCCAGACATCGCGCTCGCGCAGCATGCGCATGGTACGGGCCAAGTTCGTCACCGTAATGTAAGGCGTCGATTCCGCCCCACCACAAGCCACACGCGATACGGTGGCATTCAGACCCACCGCACGATCACGAGGCGCAATCACGGCATGGGCCCCCGCCGCATTGGCACTACGCAAGCAGGCGCCCAGATTGTGGGGATCTGTCACCCCGTCCAGAATCAACAGGAAAGGAACCTGACCGGCCTCTTCCAGATCATCCAGCAATTCGTTGACATCGACAGCCAGCTCTTGCTCCAGAGCCAAAGCCACCACGCCCTGGTGGCGAGTACCCTTGGCCAGGCCATCCAGACGTTCGACCGGCACGGCCATGACTTTCAAGCCAGCCTGTTCTACCTGTTCGATAAAGGCCAGCATCCGTTTATCGCGCCGGGTCTGATCCACATAGACCTCGCGCACCGAAGCGGCGCTAAAACGAACTCGGGCAATAACGGCATGGAAACCGGCCAAAACCTGCTGAGGCATAACAATCCTTGGGGGAAATAAGAGCAAATAAAGAAAGCCGGGCAAAAAGCCCGGCTTGGCATTGTACGCCTATCGGCGCCGTCCTCTAGGGCTGCGCGTGGATTTTGCGGACTTGGCCGCCTTCTCCGTACTGCGTTTTTCGTCCCGCTCGGCCTGCTTTTGCGAAGCACGTCGTTGGGAGGCCGTGGTGCCCTTCAAGGCCAGCGGCTTGGTAGACGCTGCTTTCTTGATAGGACGCTCGGATGGCTCAGCCCCTTCTGCCGCTGCCTTCACCGCCTTGTAGCCCACACCCTTGACCAGGCGGAACTCGATACGGCGCGCTTCCAGATCAACGCGAGCGACTTGCACTTGCACCGCATCAGTCAGGCGATAACGCAGACCGGTGCGCTCACCACGCAGCTCGTTCGAGGTTTCGTTGTACTGGAAGTAGTCCGCACCCAGCTCGGAAACATGGACCAGACCTTCCACATACAAGGTATCCAGCGTCACGAACAGACCGAAGCTGGTCACGCCGCTAATCTTGCCAGAGTACTCCTCGCCCACGTGCTCTTTAACAAACCAGCACTTGAGCCAGGCTTCCACGTCTTTGGAGGCCTCGTCAGCACGACGCTCGCGCGCCGACAACAAGGCACCCAGTTTCTCCCAGCGAGCAAAGTCGCGCTTGCTGGCTGGCAAGGCGGCATCGCCCGGATCTTCGTCGATAGCCGGAACGTAGCGCTCGCCCTTCAATATCCCCTTGATGACGCGGTGCACCAGCAAGTCCGGGTAACGGCGTATCGGCGAGGTGAAGTGAGCGTATTGCGAATAGGCCAGACCAAAGTGGCCCGTTTTTTCCGGGCTGTAAATGGCCTGCTGCATGGAACGCAAACACATGGTCTGAATGACGGCGAAGTCGGAACGACCACGGGCCGCGGCCACGACTTTGGCGTAATCGGCAGAAGTAGGCTCATCGCCCCCTTCCAGGGTCAGCCCCAAGCTACGCAAGTACTCGCGCAAGGCTTCCAGCTTGGGCGGCGTGGGGCCTTCGTGCACACGGTACAGACCGTTGCGACGGCTCCGAGCGATAAAGTCGGCAGCACATGTATTGGCTGCCAGCATGCACTCTTCAATCAGCTTGTGCGCGTCGTTACGGACCAAGGGCTCAATGCGTTCGATGCGACCCAAGGGGTTGCACACAATCTTGGTTTCAACCGTATCGAAATCAATTGCGCCACGTGCAGTACGGCGCTCGGCCAGCAGGCGGTACAAGGAGTACAGGTTCTGCACAGGCTCGAGCACGTGCTGAATCTGGGTGGCAGCAGGGCCAGTAGGCTGCTGCAAGGCGCTCCAGATATCGGAATACGTGGTGCGCGCATGTGAGTGGATGACCGCTTCGTAAAACTGATAGGCCGATACGGTGCCGGATTTGGCACCATCGGCCAAGACGACCATATCGCACACCATGACCAGACGGTCTACCGACGGGTTCAGAGAACAGATCCCGTTAGACAGGCTTTCTGGCAGCATGGGGATCACGCGGCGCGGGAAATACACGCTGGTGCCACGCTCCAGCGCGTCCTCGTCCAGGGCATCGCCCGAGCGCACGTAATGGCTGACATCGGCAATCGCAACCAGCAAGCGCCATGCCCAGCGCGAGCGTTTGCCCGTGCCGATGTCCACGCGTTCGCAATACACCGCATCGTCAAAATCTCGTGCGTCTTCACCGTCAATGGTGATGAAAGGCACATCGCGCAAATCAACGCGGCCTTTGTATTCCGAGGGTTTGACCTTGGCAGGAATGCGAGCGGCCTGCTTGAGCGCCTTCTCGGAGAAATCGACCGGCACTTCAAACTTGCGCACGGCAATTTCGATTTCCATGCCGGGGTCGTCAATTTCCCCCAGCACCTCAATCACACGCCCCAAAGGCTGGCGATGACGCTCGGGCTGCTGAGTGATCTCTACCGTCACGACCTGGCCGGGCTCGGCCTCGCCCTGGTCCCCGTTCGGGATCAGGATGTCGTGCTTGATACGTTGATCTTCGGGCACCACGATAAACGTGCCACGCTCACGCAGGAAACGGCCCACCAGCTTGCTGGTATGACGCGCGGTAACTTCTACGATCGAAGCATCTGGCTTGCCGCGGTATTCACCGACGATGCGAACCATAACGTGGTCGCCGTGCAACACTTTGGCCATTTCCCGTGGCGACAGGAACAGATCAGGCTGCCCGTCGTCGCGCTGCAGGAAACCAAAGCCGTCGCGATGGCCCAACACTTTGCCCGCGATAAACCCAGTTTGGCTGTTTTTGCGAATTTTGCCTTCGGGGGAAATCAGCAGCTGGCCATCGCGCTCCATTGCGCGCACACGCCGCTCGAAACCCACCGTAATTTCTTTGCCCAGGCCCAGCTTTTTCGCCAGAGCCTGCATGGTCAGGCCGTCTGCATCTTCGCGCAGCCCCGCCAGGATCACTTCCCGCGTCGGGGTATCCGGGTCGAAGTCAGGCGGCAACTCATAACGGCCCGTTGATTGAATACGGTCCTCAGTACTGTCTTGACGTTTTTTATTCAAAAGGACACTTCCATTATTAATAAAGTATGCCTATAATCCTTTTTCTTTGCTGCTCACGCAGTAAAGATGTTGGAAGCTTTTGGCACAGCCATAAGCATACAACGATATGCCCAGGTGGCGGAATTGGTAGACGCGCATGGTTCAGGTCCATGTGCCTTCGGGTGTGGAGGTTCGAGTCCTCTTCTGGGCACCAAATTCCCAAAAAGCCGATCATCGCAAGATGGTCGGCTTTTTGCATTCCAGCACGGAAAGTCAGGTGCTTGAGCACCTGACGTGGGGACGAGAAAGGTCGGGCATGCAAGCCCGACCGGGGTCGCGCCTGTGTGACCGAGTCCTCTTCTGGGCACCAAAATTCCGAAAGGCCGATCATTTCTCAATGATCGGCCTTTTTTATTTTGTGGCTCCACACATTTATTATCCTTCAGCAGCAATGCGATTAAATCTGACTGTGACAGAAAACGAGCAGCACTACGACTCTCTTCTTTTTTGAACACAGCTATTTCCACATAAAGACTCATCACCGCATGATCGGCTGCTTTCTTTACAGGCTTGTGAATGCGCCTTGGAACTGGCGCCAGTGGAGCCAAGGCGACACGCTCAACGCACCACGCTCAAACCTGGCCCCCTGCTTTGCGCAGCCATAAAAAAACCGACTGTGTTTCGACAATCGGTTTTCAGCTTCAGGATGTAGTGGATTTAACCGCCGCAACCACCGCAACATGCACCGTCTTCACCATGCGCAGGTTTGGCAATCTGATAGCCAGCCCGCTCAACGGCAGCATGCAGATCTTCCAGTGAGACCTGGGTTTCATCAAAGCGAACCGACGCTTTTGCGTTTTCGAACGAGGCATCTGCCGCTTGCACGCCGTCGATAGCCGCCAAGGCAATGGCCACTTTATCGGCACATTCAGGGTGTCGCAGACCCGCCAGTTTCAGCATTCCAACTTGCATTTTTTATCCCTTTAACATGAGGTGAGGCAGTTGATGAAATCGCCACCGCCCATAAAGATATATATTAAATACATCTTATAAATACAGCAAGGAGTACAGCGAGGTCCAGCCCGCACGGCAAACAAGCTCAGGGAAGATTTTCTCGAAACACCACGATGCTATTCATGGGCTTGAGCTTCGGTGTTGCCTCGCCTGACTGCCGGGAGGCGGTCAACACACGCACACAATTCAAAATGGACTGCTGCGGGTCCTGCATGATGATGGCATCCAGGGTGCCCTCAATCAGCAAGGCACGCACATCTGACGTCAGCCCATGGCCGACAAAAACAATTTTCTTGTCGCGCCGCACCTCTTTAAGCGCTCTTGCCACACCTTCTGGTGCACCGCCAATGTTGTAGATACCAATCAGGTCGGGATGTTGCTCCAGCAACAGTCGGGCCTGACGATAATTGCTCTCCGGATCGTCGTGCCCTTCTCGCACCCCCATCACCCGGTCTGCCCAGTTTTTCTCCTGCATCAATTGCAGGAAACCGGACTCTCTATCGCAATGCGCCCGATAGCAGAGACTGCCGGCAATCAAACCAAACGTTCCGGTTTGCCCTGCACTCAAGCGGCTTAGCAAATACGCGGCCAGGCGACCGGTTGCCACATTATCCAGCCCCACATAAGCGCAGCGTGCCGAGGCCGACAAGTCCGAGATCAAGGTCACGACCGGAATTCCGTCGCTTGCCAAAGTGTTCACCGCCTCGCGAACCAAGGGATGCTCCAAAGCCATGAACACCACCCCATCGGTACGCCCCCGTAAACCCAGCAAAGCCTGCGCCAAAGACTCATGGTCAAAGCCACTAAAAACCTCGGTACGGCAATCTACATTGAAGGGCTGCAACTGGGCGTGCGAATAGTCGATTGCGTCGCCAAACATATGGATCACCCGATTGCTGCCAGCAGGCAGCAAAAAAGTGATGCGCATGGGCTTGATGTCTCGATCCACGTTCAGCTGCGTATCGCTGATGTAGTTCAGTCGTCGCGCGGCTTTGAGCACGTGCTGTACCGTACCGGGACGCACACCGGGACGCTGGTTCAGCACCCGATCCACAGTCGCAGTAGAAACACCCGCCAAGCGGGCAATATCGCTGATTTTAGGGATTTTATTAGTCAATCAAAAACCATCATTGGATTGGCTGGACAGGCTTTAAGTGGCTTCTATACCATACAAAAAGGCTAGCGCAACAGCACAGCAAAAAACATCATAAAAACATGTAAACCATAGGGAGACAAGGCCAGCAGCATTCCGGAATCAGCACGCTCTGATTCTGTCTGATGCCGTCGGCTCCACCCGTCCAGCCATGACTTATACCTTTGACTTTTCAAGCGTGCTGCTTCAGTGGCCGCAACTGCTGCAAGGGGCCTGGATGACAATCAAATTGTCCGTTCCGGCCACCGTGCTCGGTTTTATAGCAGGCACTTTTCTGGCCATTGGACGCCGCAGCTCATCCAGTCTAATTGCCCGCCTTTGCGGTTTCTATGTGGAGATCATCCGCAATACGCCGCTGCTGGTGCAGATTTTCCTGGTCTTTTTTGGTTTGGCCACCCTGGGTTGGAAAGTCAGCGCCTTTGGCGCGGCTCTGGCCGCCTTGGTCATCAACGTGGCGGCGTACACCTGCGAGATCATGCGCGCTGGCATGGACTCCATTCATAAAGGCCAATTGGAAGCGGCTGAATGTCTGGGCCTGACTCGCGCCCAAACTTACTGGCATGTGATTTTACTGCCCGCGCTGGAGCGTGTGTACCCGTCCTTGTGCAGCCAGTATGTACTGCTGATGCTGGCGTCGTCCGTGACCTCGCAGATTTCGGTGGAAGAACTGACGGCCATGGCCAACCATATTCAGGCCGATACCTTCCGCCCTTTCGAGGCCTACATTCTGGTCGCCGTCCTGTATCTGGCCCTGTCCTTACTGATGCGACTGGTTCTGTGGCTAAGCGGGCAACTAGTTTTTTCTCGTCAGCGTGCGCTGCGCGGCCGGAGTTAAGCCATGTTCACAAGCGGATTCAATGCCAATCATCTGAACTTCCTGCTGGAAGGTGCACTGTGGACGGTCGTGCTGTCCCTGATTTCCTTTATCGGTGGTGGACTAGGCGGTGCCCTGGTGGCCCTGGCCCGTATCAGCTCATGGCGCCCCCTGCGCTATCTAGCCATTGCGTACATTCAGATCATTCAAGGCACGCCTTTGCTGGTGATCCTGTTCCTGTCCTATTTCGGGCTCAGCATCATGGGGCTGACTCTGCCGCCGCTGGTGGCAGCCGGGCTGTCCATGACGATTTACGTCAGTGCTTACCTGGGTGAAATCTGGCGCGGCAGTATCCAGTCCGTGGCCCGAACCCAATGGGAAGCGGCTGAATGCCTGGCCCTGTCTCGCTGGCAAAGGCTGTCTCTGGTGATTCTGCCCCAGGCTGTGCGCATTGCCACACCGCCCACTGTGGGGTTCATGGTGCAAATCATCAAGAACACCTCGCTGGCGTCCATTGTGGGATTTGTGGAACTGGTGCGAGCCGGCCAGTTGATCAATAACTCGATCTTCCAGCCCTTCCTGATCTACGTGCTGATTGCAGCCCTGTATTTCGCCCTGTGCTATCCCTTGTCGGCCTGGAGCCGCCGCCTGGAGATGCGCCTGCATTTTGCCCATCGTCCGGTGCAGAAATAAGTTCGGATCGCCAAGGAGTTTTTATGTCTATCGTTGTTGAACTCAAAGACGTCTACAAAAGTTTTGGCAGCAATGCCGTCCTGAACGGTGTGTCCTTTGCCATTCCCAAAGGTCAGGTCACGGCCATTATCGGACGTAGCGGGTCAGGAAAAAGTACAGCCCTGCGCTGCATAGACCGACTGGAAATCATTGATCGTGGCCAGATCGAAGTCTGCGGCCATCAGGTCCACGACCCGGATGTGTGCCTGCGCTCGCTGCGGACCGATGTGGGCATCGTGTTCCAGAGCTATAACCTGTTCCCGCATTTAACCGTAGAGCGCAACATCATGCTGGCTCCGCAAGTCGTGCGTGGACGCAGCCGCGAAGAAGCTCGTACCATTTGCCGCCGCACCCTGGAGCAAGTGGGGCTGTCCGACAAGGCCCAGGCCTATCCGGAACAGTTATCAGGTGGTCAGCAACAACGCGTTGCCATCGCCCGTTCCTTGGCCATGGAACCCAAAGTCATGTTGTTTGACGAGGTGACCTCAGCGCTGGACCCGCAACTGACCGGCGAGGTTTTACGCGTCATTGAAAGCCTGGCGGCCGATGGCATGACCATGGTCCTGGTCACCCACGAAATGGAGTTTGCTGCCCGCGTGGCCGATGTGGTGATTTTCATGCATCAGGGGCGCGTCTGGGAGACCGGCCCCGGCGACATGCTGCGCAATCCTCAAACCCCGGAGCTGCAAGCCTTTCTGGCTCACGGTCTGTAAAGATTCTTCCCTAGCACCATAACAATATCCTGACGGAGACTGCACCATGACACTCTCGACCCTACTGCGTGCCACCATTCTGGCCCTGGGCCTGACCGGCTTGTCCGCCGCTGCCAGCGCCAATGCGCTGGACGACATCAAGGCCGCTAAAAAAATCCGCGTCGGTATCGACCTGGGCGCCCCCTTTTATGGCTATATAGACGACAAAATGCAGGCGGTAGGCTCGGATGTTGAAGCCGCCCGTTTGCTGGCCCAAGATCTGGGAGTGGAACTGGAGATCGTACAGACCACCAACTCCGCCCGCATTCCCAATCTGCTGTCCAACAAGGCCGATTTGATTATCTCTTCACTGTCGATTACGCCCGAACGCGCCAAAGCGGTCGACTTTTCCATTCCCTACGGTGCCATTCAGGCGGCCGTTGGGGCTCCCAAAGATGTGGACATTAAAGGCATGGAAGATCTGGCGGGCAAGCGTGTCGCCGTGACCCGTGGCGGCCCCCAGGACAAGCTCATCAGTGAGCGGGCACCACAAGCCAATCTGGTGCGCTTTGATGATGAAGCTGCCTCGATTACCGCCGCTGCCAGCGGTCAGACCGACATTGTGGCAATCACGCCACCCATTATCAAAGCCATTGCCGACCGCAATCCCTCGCGGCCTTTCGAGGTCAAGTTCGTGATCGAGTCCTACAAGCTGGGCATTGCCATGCGCCAGAACGAGCCTGAACTGAAAGGCTGGGTGGATGAATGGATCAAGACCAATCTGCAAAACGGCAAGCTCAATGAGATCCACCTGAAATATGCCGGTGTGCCTATTCCTGACGAAATCGTCCAGGGCGCTGGCCAGTAACGCTTAGCCGGGCAGGCACCCGGCCTCTCTCCCTATTGATAACCCTCCGACGGCAGCGCCCCGTGCCTGCCGCGGGACAGGCTGCGCCTTCGCTCAGCTGATTTACCCCTTCAGGAATTGTGTATGAGTACCTTATTTGGTGAAATCCGCCAGCTTGGCTATGTGGTGCGGGATATCGAAGCCGCCATGGACTACTGGAGTCGCCAACTGGGTGTAGGCCCCTGGTACTACAACCCCAAAGTCGGCATCAAGAATTACCAGTACCGAGGCGAATCCTACGAGCCGCACAACTCGGTCGCCCTGGCCAATTCCGGTTTTGTGCAAGTAGAACTGATTCAATGCCGCAACGATGTGCCCTCGATGTACCGGGACTTTCTGCAAGCAGGTCAACTGGGCTTGCAACACGTGGCCTACTGGACAGAAAACTACGATGCCGACCTGCAACGCGCACTGGACCATGGCTTGAACGTCGTCATGAGCGGAGAAGTTGGCGAGCGCGGTCGTTTTTGCTACTTCGATACCGAGTTTCATCCCGGTGCCGTCATTGAGCTATCCGAGGTGGCGGGCCCCAAAGGCAAGATGTTCTCCATGATCCGCGCCGCCTCCGAAAACTGGAACGGCCAGGACCCGGTACGCCCCTTCCCTGATCTGAGCACGCTATAGGTCGTAGACAGCATGAGCACTGACACTTTTCTGGCCCGTTACCTGATCGAAACTCCCCTGCCGCCCGAGCAGGTTGCCGAGGTAATCGCTGGCGAACAGTCCTGCGGCACATTTACCCGTGTTGCAGGAGAAACCGAAGAACTGCGCAAACGTGCACGAGCCACAGTAGAACGCGTGCAGAGCCTGGAAAGCGTCGCGCGGCCCAGCTTGTCCAATGCCTTGCTGGAACGAAGGGGCACCTCTGGACCCTATCAGCGAGCCTTGGTCGACATACGGTTTCCTATCGCTAATATCGGTGCCAACCTGCCTACGTTGGCGGCCTGCGTCACAGGCAATCTGTTTGATCTGGGTGAGGTAACAGGTCTGCGGCTGGAGTCGCTGGAGTTGCCGGCCTCATACCGGCGCCAGTTCGACATGCCCACATTCGGTATTGCCGGAACCCGCTCACGTACTGGTGTAGTACGCAACGCCATGGTCGGCACCATCATCAAACCCAGCGTGGGGTTGCGCACTGAGGATGTGGTGCAACTGGTGCAAACCTTGTGCGATGCCGGGGTGGACTTCATCAAGGATGATGAGGTCTGCGCCGACCCGGCCCACTCGCCTTTGCATGAGCGCATCCCTGCTGTCATGGAAGTGATACGCGCTCATGAAGAGCGCAGCGGCAAGCATGTGATGTTTGCTTTCAACATTACGGACGAAACCGATGCCATGAAACGCCACGCAGATCTGGTCGAGCGCGAAGGAGGCAGTTGCGTCATGGTCAGCCAGAACTGGGTAGGCTATTCCGCGCTGCAAACTCTGCGCCGTCACACCGGTCTGGCCTTGCATGCACATCGCAATGGCTACGGAGCCTTGTCGCGCCACCCCTTGCTGGGAATTTCGGTCAGTGCCTATCAAACCCTGTGGCGTCTGGCCGGGGCAGACCATATTCACGTACACGGACTGCAGGGGAAATTTGCACAAGCCGATCAGGAAGTGCGGGAAGCCATTGGGCATTGTCTGCATCGTCTGGACGACCAGCACGATGATCGTGTCCTTCCCGTGGTGTCTTCCGGACAATGGGCGGGAACCGTGGAAGCAACTTGGCAGGCTGCAAACAGTACCGATGTGCTGTTCATGGCAGGTGGCGGCATTCTGGCTCACCCGGCCGGAGCG
The DNA here is from genome assembly GCF_031844565.1 of Alcaligenes sp. AB3. Lineage (NCBI taxonomy): Bacteria > Pseudomonadati > Pseudomonadota > Betaproteobacteria > Burkholderiales > Alcaligenaceae > Alcaligenes > Alcaligenes sp. AB3. Next base: position 639,914 of record NZ_JAUZVM010000001.1, on the reverse strand, counting down.
CATGCAGGAGTGCTCAGTCTGCAACAGGCCTGGCAAGCAGCAGACCAAGGAATCAGCGTGCACGAACAAGCCAAAACATGCGACGAGCTGGCCCAGGCCCTGGCGTTTTTTGGCCCGAAAATGGCCTGACCGGAAAGATCTGATGACTGTATTACGCCCCGAATATGTCTGGTATGGCGACGACTTCACCGGAGCCAGTGACACCTTGGCAACCCTAAGCCAGGGCGGCGTCACCGCCATTTTGCTTTTACAAGCTCCCGGCCCCGAGCATTTGAAGAAGCTGCGCGGTATGGAAGCCATAGGGCTGGCGGGGGCGACACGCTCACTGGATTGCAAACACATCCGCAGCACCTTGAAGGCGGTCACTCCTTTCCTGGCCTCCTTGCAGCCCAAGCTATTGCATTACAAGATTTGCTCAACCTTCGACAGCAGCCCTGAAATCGGCAATATTGCCCTTGCTCTGGAATGCCTGCGCCCACTGGCTCAGGTCGCTGTCAGTCCTGTGCTGGGCGGACAAGTAAACCTGGGACGGTACTGCGTCTTTGCCACCCTGTTTGCCCAGGCCGGGCAAGACGGGCAGGTCTACCGGATTGATCGACACCCTACGATGGGATCACACCCCGTCACGCCCATGAGCGAAGCAGATTTACAGCTTCATCTGCAAGCACAGGGATTAAGAAACGTGTCCTCTTTGCCGTGGACCGAGTATCGGAAGCCGAACTACAAAGCGGACAAACAAAGCCTGCAATGGCAAGAGCAAGCCAGAGATCACGGGCACCTCCATCCCCTGCTGGATATTGCATGTGAGCAGGATATTGAATATGCCGGTGAGCTGTTGAACGAACTGAGTCGACATGGGACGGTATTAACGGCGGGTTCCAGCAGCGTGGCACAGGCTTACCTAAGTCAACGGCGCAAAACTTCCGGCCAGGCTGCTGCTGGGCTGCCCAGGAGTGCGGAGCCTGTATTGCTGTTGGTGGGAAGTCAATCGCCCGTTACTGCCCGACAAGTCGACCATTGCCAACAGGCAGACACTTTTGAGCTTGACCCCTGCGAACTGCATCACAGCCCAAGCTATGCGGCAGAGCTGCACGCAATCGTCATCGACAATATGCGCAAAGGGCGCCATACCTTGCTGCGAACAAAGCCTGCCAATCAGGACCGAACCCGCACCGCCCTGCCTGCACAGCGAGTCGCGGAAGATAGCGCGCAGTTTTTACATCATCTGGTCAAACAATTACGACTAGAGCAACGGTTGTCTCGTCTTTGCATTGCTGGCGGAGATACATCCAGCTTGAGCACCCAGGCATTGGGTATTTGGGGCCTGAGTTATCTGGGTTTAGTCAGCCCAGGCGTTGCCGCCTGCCTCTGCCATGGGGACGATGAGATTGATGGGCTGGAGCTGGTGCTTAAAGGCGGACAAATGGGCCCAGAGGATTTCTTTGATCGGGTGATTAAAGGCACCTCTTTCTGATGCGGATCACGGTTATGCATACAGCCGCCGCCAGACCTATATAAGCGACTTTGCTCGTCCTAAAACAAGGTTCAAAGCCCTTGTTTTCCGAACGCATAAAACAAAAAGCCGACCATCTTGCGATGATCGGCTTTTTGAGGAATTTTGGTGCCCAGGAGAGGACTCGAACCTCCACACCCGAAGGCACATGGACCTGAACCATGCGCGTCTACCAATTCCGCCACCTGGGCTCTGACTGCTGGATTTGTTTTTCAACGCATCTCTGCAAGACAGAAGATAACTATAGCACGAATTTTAAATAGTGCAAACTATTTCTGTATTTCTCATACCCAACAGAAATAAGCGCGGCCCTTGCACTTCATAAGAAACGCTTTTATGCTTATTGCTATATCAAGAGTTGGGGCAACCCATGCCAACCTGTGTACCCGCACAAGGTGGATTCAAGATATGGCCATCTGGCAATCAATGGGATCATCAAGACAAGAACCCGCTGCCAGCGGGTTTTTTTATGCCTGGCCCCTGCCAGGCAAAGGGTCTTTTAATCCAACTTGCTCACCCGGAAGTTCCTTCCAAGAGCTAAACAGGAGTGTTTGATGTCTGCATCGTTTTGTTATCACCTGACCTTGGAACAGCACAGCTACCGCATTGTCCTGCGCCCCGGTTGTTCCCGGCTGGCCGTTGTGTGCGAATCGCATGCGGATACGGTCGGGCATTACGAGCCGCGCTGGCTGGGTTCCAGTTGTCGCGGTGGCTATTGGGCCCGCTTCCAGCACGATATTGACAGCACCTTGTTGCTGAACATGGATGCCATTGCCCGCCTGATTGACGAACACCGTCTGGCTCATCCCGATACTGTGCTGGATACGGATTTGCAGCCCGTCCTGAAAGTAGGCGGACGCTTGCGCGCCCAGCCCTACCCTCAGCAAAAAGCCGCTTAGTCCAGACGTGGGGCATCCTCGCCCTGATCGCCTTGACGCCAGTAGCTGCTGGCCCGAATCGCGCCTTTATCCAGACCGCGTTCTTGCACCCAGTACTCGCGCAGGCTTTGAGCAATGGAATACTCTGCGGCAACCCATACATAGCCGGTACCGCTCAACTCGGGTGCGGCACGCAGTGCATCCAGAATGCCATTCAGACCCGCCAGCGAAGGAATCCAGTTCACGGTGACGTGATCCGGCGCTTCCATCGCCCCCACGGTCAGCAGATTGCGTGCCAGCACGTACACCTGCACCTTCACATTGGAAGGCAGTTCTTTCACTCGTCGCGCCATGGCCGGCACAGCGGTTTCATCGCCAATCAGGATTTGCCAATCCAGATCCTTGCTGACCAGGAAGGATCCACGCGGACCGGCCACGCCCAGCTTGTCGCCCTCTTTGGCTTGCATGGCCCATTGGCATGCCGGGCCTTCACCGTGGACCACAAAATCAATATCCATCTCAAGTTCCTGTTCACGGAACTCTCGAGGGGTGTAGTCGCGGATGGGGGGCTTTTCCTGTCCGGCGGCAAAGACCATGCCACGATCGCCCATTTGGGGCAGCCGCAGTTCTTTGGTGATCGGGTCCGGGAAAATCAGTTTGACGTGATCGTCAAAGCCGGGGGTATAAAAACCTTCCAGATCCGAGCCTTCCAGGGTGATGCGCACCATATCAGGCCCCAGTTCGCGTCGCTTCTTAACGGTCAGCAAACGCAACTTCAAGGTATGAGCAACTTTCTGCGTTAATTGTTCGGACTGCATTCTTAAGACTCCTTGGGCAAGTTCCGTATTTCGGCGATGGCTTTTTCCAGAATGGCCACCACCTCAGCCTGTCGTTCCAGACTGGCTGTTGATTGTTCAAACATGGCCTGCTTCAGGCTGTGGCGTACCTGGACAAATTCTGGCAACCAGCCTGTTTGCTCCTGTGCGGCCTTCAAATCCTCGTCGCTGTTGTGCTCGGCCAGCATTTGCCGTATCCAAACCAGCTTGCGTCCGCGATAGGTCAGGGATTGCATCAGGTAATCGCACTTTTCCTTTTGCTCTTCCAGATACGTTTGACCTTCCTTGGTCAGGCTATACATCTTGCGACGACCTTCTTCTTCGATCAGCACCCAGCCTTGCGTGGCGCAATACGCCAGGGCGGGATACACCGCGCCTGCGCTGGGCACATAGCTGTTCTGGCTAAGCTGCGCAAAGCGGCGAATCAACTGATAACCGTGAGTACTGCCCTCTTTGAGCAGAACCATCAGCATGAGCTGCATGGCCCGAGCGGAGTACTTTCGGCCCTGGCCCATATCCAGCAGCATGCGCTCGACATCCAATGTATTGAATTTCATGTTCATACTCTTATGCTATATCACACGACACACTATAATGATAATGAGAATGCCAATCAACTAGAAATTGGAATTAAATTTATCGAGCTAAAAACGCTTGCTTTACTTTGGAATTTCGTCCTATAATTTAATGCTTGAGACGGGCAGCAGCCTGAATCAAAGCCCAGGTGGCGGAATTGGTAGACGCGCATGGTTCAGGTCCATGTGCCTTCGGGTGTGGAGGTTCGAGTCCTCTCCTGGGCACCACAAATTCCTCAAAAAGCCGATCATTGCAAAATGATCGGCTTTTTGTTTTTCGTCTTCAGAAAACACAGTGTTTAAGGGCCTTGCTTGAAGGCGAAAATGATTGGCATGCAGATCCTGCGGGGATCACCTCAATGCGCCTAATCCCTCTGCTGGACACATCAACCGCCAACAGGCAGAGCTTCTGTCAGGATGCGGCCAGAAGCGCCCAGAATCAATTCCAGATGTACTGAATAACTGCCAGCCACAAAAAAGTCGAAACAAGGCTCATGCTGTTTCGGCTCTTTTTTAACTCTGACGGTGTTATAGCAAGCTATTCAGCTATCCCGCCCTCTTGGGCATCATTCCAATGCGCGATGACGGCGTTGCCAGAAAGGCTGCGCCGCGTAGCGTTGCTCCATGCCATACAAAGCGTGCTGCGAATTCAGATGACGCACCAAGCCTAGCAAATAGTCTTTCTCATAAGCACGTGCCGGCTCCGGATTGCCTTGCGTCAGGGCCACAGCAGCTTGTGCCGATTGTGATCCGCTCCACAAGGCCGTTGCCAAACCATTGGCAGCCAAAGGGTCCATGGCCGCGCCTGCATCACCGGCACGCAAGATGCGGCCTTCCACGAAGTAAGACACCGTACAGCTGGCGGCAGCGCTGACTTTAGGAGTGTGATCCGCCATCTGGCTATCCAGACCCAGGCTTTCCATACGCACCCGTGCCGCGTCGGCACAGCTCAGCAAACCGGCCCATACCGAACCATCACGACTCAAGCCATCGGGCAAAAGATCGGAGTCCGAGAACAAGGCCACCATCAAACGATGGCCAGGCATGGGGGACAAATACCACCAACCCAATTCGACGGCTTCCACCAGCGAAGCGGCCAATGGCTCGGACCCTTCGGGCAAGTCAAAGATGTGCCAGGCAGCAACCAGCCTGTCCAGACGATGACGTTCGGCGGCCGCTCCGGCGGACAGGGCGGCACGACCCGTGCAATCGATCAAGGCAGCGGCCTCCAGGCTGCTACCGTCTGCCAGCCTGGCAATCACACCCTCAGCCTGATGCTCCAGACCCAGGACGCGCGTTTGACGGATACTGACCTTCGCTTCTTTTTGTACGCGCTCAAACAGCGCCTGCTCCAGACGGGCCTTGTCCAGCAGATAGCCCTGCCCGTCCTCATCCTGCACGGTGCGCAATCCTGAGCCACCCCATACCGAAAAACGCCCTTGTGAACGTAAGGCCACCGTCTCATTCAAGCAGCTTGCCCAGCCCAGACTAGTCAACACCACGACTCCACGTTCAGACAAGGTTTCGCCAAACGAGGGTTGGGGCTCCTGGGGAGCCACTAATGTCACTTCCTGACCTTGCATGCTCAGGCGACGCGCCGCCGCTAAACCCGCCACACCGGCGCCAACAACAATAATCATGCCTTCATCCCCAGGTTCCCGCCTGCTTTGTCAGCGGGATAATGTCCATAGAACCGCGTTGTATGCCCACATCAAGCGCGGGCGGAACTCCCGCCAGCCCGATGGGCCCCGGACGTTTTACCACGACTCCTATCCAAGACCAAACCACCCGGCGTCGAATTAAGCCATTCGCACAAGATCGAAAATGTAGAAAAACCGAGGCATTGTTTACAGAATGCGAGGCAGGGAAAACAGCATGACCCAGCCTCCCAGAACCAGATAAGGGCCAAAATGAATCGCCTGCCCGACTTGCAGACGCCCGCCAAGGCGCAAGACCAAAGCCGCCAGCAAACCCAGCAGGGAGGCTGCCAACAGAATCCCCGGCAAGGCGGCGGCTCCCAGCCACGCTCCCAACGCGGCCAGCAATTTGAAGTCGCCATAGCCCATACCCGCACGCCCGGTCAGCAACAAGAACACATGATTCAACAGCCACAGCAGGCCGTAACCCAGTGCTGCGCCAATCACGGCCAAAGGCAGGCTGCTGAAGGTGTGATCCAGGTTGACCAGCAAACCCAGCCACAGCAAGGGTAAAGTCAGGCGATCGGGCAGATAGCCGGTCTCCGCGTCAATCCAGGCCAGCAAGGCCGTCCCGGCGATCAACACGCAAGCCGCCGCTGCCGCTGGTGTCAGTTGCCAGCGCCAACCGGCCCAGAGCATCAGAACCAGGGCCAGACTCTGGCATACCCATCCCCATTGACGATGGACACGCGACGAACGCCCGGCCAGTTCAGGCTCCAGTTCTATGGGCAAGCTCCAGGACAAGCGTCGGGCAGGCCAGAAAAAACAAACCGCCAAAACCAGAGCAAGCCCCATTCCCGCCCAGGCATTGCCCCACGACGTCCACATCATATTGATCCTTCACCGGGTTAATAAACGCGCGCCTGCACAGGCCACGCTGCCCAAATCCTAGCAGAGCCTTGCGTGCTTTTGATGACGTAAGCATTTTTTGCTCCAGGGGGAGCAAAGCGGGATCATGGCATTTTTTTGTTACCCGAATGACAGACAGAGCCCAGCAAGGCTAGGCATAATGCGCTTCACACCTTTGTTTCGCTTACGGATGAATAAGGAAGCGCTATGAACCACTTTGTGCCCCACGCTGCGCGTACACCTCGACTGCGCTCTTTGACCGGCGCCCTGCTCCTGGTCTGGATGGGCTCGGCAGCCAGTACCGCCTGGGCCCAGCAGATCGAGTCCATTACCTTATCCAGCGCCGGTATGGCCGAGATCGAGCGACAAATCCCCATTTCCGACGCGGGCACTGCCCAGTTGCGTGTCCCCCTGACCCAGGTCGATGACATTCTGAAAACCCTGATGGCTGTCGACGGCAAGAACCGCATCGAATCCCTGACGCTATCCGGTTTGGCCCCGCTGAAAGAAAGCTTTGACAGCCTGCCCTTCTCGGCCAAAGACCTGCGCTCGCCCGCTACCCTGGCGCAGGCCCTGCGCGGCCAGCAAGTCAGCGCCAGTTCGCAGGGTCGTCTGGTACGAGGTGCCGTTCTGGGCGTGCAAGCAACCGCCGCCACCAACGAACGCCCCGCCCAGGCCATCTTGAGCGTGCTGACTGAGCAAGGCCAGATCCAGACCCTGGAGCTGGGCCCGGATACCAGTCTGGAGATTCTGGATAAAACCTTGCAGCAGCAATTGCAGCAGGCCACCCAAGTGCTGGCAGGCCAAAGCAATCAGCAATCGCGTGATATTCAGCTGGTCCTGAACAAGACCGATACCCAGACAGCGCGCCTGTCTTACCTGATTCCCGCACCGGTCTGGAAAAGCTCCTATCGCCTGATGATGCAGGACGGCAAGGCCCGCCTGCAGGCCTGGGCCATTTTTGAGAACACCAGCGGCGAAGACTGGAAGGATGTGAAAGTCACCCTCAGCTCCGGTTCGCCAGTGATGCTGCGCCAGCGTCTGCTGGAGCGGTACTGGAACGAACGTCCCGAACTGCCGGTTGCAGTAGGCAGCTCCATCGCCCCGCAAGCGGACACCCAAGCCACGGTCAGCGCGAATCAAGCTCGCAAAGCAACTGGCGCCGCCATGCGTGCCCGCATGGCTCCAGCCGCCCCCGCTCCCATCATGATGGAAAGCGCGGCGTACGCGGCCGATAGCAGCATGGCCAAACAGTGGGCTGCGGGCGGCGCGGGTGCCAGCACCCAGGCACAGGAAGGGCTGACTCAAGTACGCTTCACGCTGCCTCAGACGCTGAGCGTCCCCACAGGCCAAACTGTATCGGTGCCTTTTATCGATACGTCTTTGCAAGCCGAATCGCTGTCGGTTTACCGCAGCGGCCAGGCAGGTGATCACCCCACCGCCGCTATCTGGGTCAACAATGAACAGGCCAACAGCCTGCCACCAGGCATTATCACGGTCTTCAATGAACAGGACGGCCATGTGGGTGACGCGGAGCTGGCCGGCCTGCCTGCTGGCGAGCAGCGCCTGATCTACTTTGCCCAGGACAGCAAAGTGCAGATCCGCGAAGAGCAGACGGATGAATATCGCCTGAGCAAAACCCGCGTGACGGACGGCGTAGCTCGTTCGGAATGGACACGCTTGCAGAACTTCCGCTATGAGATCAAAGCCCCGGCCGATGAAGATCGTACCGTGCTGATCCAGTTGCCCCGTCAGGACGGCTGGACGCTCAAATCGGATGCGCACGATAGCGACACGGCCCAGGAGCACCGCCTGAAAGTGAAGGTTGCCAAAGGCAAGACAGTCACTGTCACCGCCCAGCTGAGCCTGCAGGACCATGTGGAACTGCGTCTGGAAGAAATCGACGAGAACATGCTGCTGCAATGGCGTGGCAACGGTGAGGACAGCGCGCAGCAAGCCAAGATGGACAAGCTGATTGAGCTGCGTCGTCAACTGAGCCAGGCCCAGCAGGCTCAAAACCAGGCCGTCGAGCGCCTGAACGAAACCGTGGCCGAACAGGAGCGCATCCGCGCCAACCTGGCAGCAGTCAGTGCCCAAAGCACCTTAGGGCAGCGCTTTAGCGAGCAACTGGCCCAGCAGGAAGACCAGATTGCCAGCCAGCGCAAAGCCGTTCAGGAACAGCGCGACGCCGTGCAAAAAGCCCGTCAGGCTTTTGAAAAGGGTCTGGCCGAACTGGCTTGATCCCGGTCCTTATGCCGGTGCAGGCAACTCGGCCTGCACCTGCTCCAGAAACGCGCGTATGGCATGGCCCTGCGCGCGTTCTTTCAGGCAGTACACGAACTCGCTCAAATGAGCCGACACATCACTCAGCGGCAAGCTGATGATGTCCGGATGCGCAGGCACCTCGCGCAAGGGCAGCAAGCTGGCTCCCATGCCACATACCACCCCCCACCCTATCGCCTCCCGGCTGCCTATTTCCAGAATCTGGCCTGGTTCCTGCCCGGCCTGACGAAACACTTGATGACACAGTTCCCGCGTCATGGAACCTTGCTCGCGCATCAAGATGGGATAGCGACACAAATCCATAATGCGTACACGCTGACGGTTTGCCAAAGGATGGTCCACCCGCAGCACAGCGACCAGAGGATCGGAGGCCAGCAGCAGGCGCACCAGGCGCGCGTCATCAACTAAAGCAGAGGACGCGATTACGTCCAGTTGATAGTCATGCAGGGCCCCCAGAACCCGTTGCGAGTTATCAATGCTCAAACGCATCTTCACGCCGGGGTAGGCCTGATGAAAATTCCGTAATACCGCCATGATGTAATACGGCCCGGTTGCGCCTACGCGCAATATGCCACTTTTCAGATCGCGCAGATCGCGCAAGCTGAAATCGATCTGCGCGGCCTGCTGCATCAACTGCTCGACCTGGGGCAGGAGCCGTTCCCCTTGCTGGCTCAAGTACACACCCTTGCCTTGCCTATAGAACAGCTCCACGCCATAGCGGGTTTCCAGCTGCCGCAGATGCGACGTCACCGTGGGTTGGCTGATCCCCAGTTGCTGGGCAGCCTTGGTAATAGAGCCACAATGGGCGGTGGCGTGAAAGGACTTCAGTTCCAGAGCCAGCATGCTGTCGCTCTCCTTGCTAAGACTCAAAGCCCAAATTATCCGATTCTCGTATTACAGAAATTAGTTGTACTGTCATAGGGCCGCCATATACGACTCCCATACTGACGTTCATGACATTCATGACAAGTCGGAACCCCGGGATGAGCGCCAAGCCTGCATTTTTAACCATACAAGGACTGCACAAGCAGTTCGGCTCCTTTACTGCTCTGGACCAGGTCAGCCTGGATATACAAGCCGGCGAGCTGGTGTGTTTGCTGGGCCCCTCGGGCTGCGGAAAAACCACCTTGCTGCGCTGCATTGCCGGGCTGCAACAGGCCGATCAAGGCAGCATCGTAATGGCAGGCCGTGACATTACCCACCTGCCGCCCCAACAGCGTGACTACGGCATCTTGTTTCAGTCCTACGCGCTGTTTCCTAACCTGACCGTCGCCCAGAACATTGCCTACGGCCTGTCCCCACGCAAGAACCTGGCCTCCCAAGTGCGTCAGCGCGTATCCGAAATGCTGGATCTGGTGGGCCTGTCCGGTTCGGAAAACAAATATCCGGCTCAGTTGTCCGGAGGCCAGCAACAACGCGTGGCCCTGGCCCGTGCACTGGCTCCCTCACCATCACTGCTCTTGCTGGATGAGCCCATGTCGGCTCTGGACGCCCAGGTACGTGAGCGTCTGCGCAGCGAGCTGCGTGCCTTGCAAAAACAACTGTCCATTACGACCCTGATGGTCACGCACGATCAGGAAGAGGCCATGGTCATGGCTGACCGTATCGCCGTCATGGACAAAGGCCGTCTGGTGCAGTTTGATCGCCCCCAGGCCTTGTACCGCGCTCCTGCCGATCCGTTTGTGGCAGGCTTTGTGGGTGAAGCCAACTGGCTGCCCTTTACCCCCCTGCACGATTGCTCGGTACTGGTAGAGCGTGTCCGGCTGGACTTGAGCCAGGAAGCGCCCACAAGTGCCGGACGCCTTTTCATTCGTCCTGAAAACATTCGTGTGCTGGACAACAACAGCCCCGCCCCTGTCACCAATACCTTTTTGGCCGACATTGTGGATGGCATCTTTCTGGGCCGCCACTACAAGCTGACGCTGCGCCCCGAAGGCATGGACGGTCTGACCGTACAGGCCATCGTCAACCCTGAGCAGGGCGATCGCCTGCTTGATCCCTTGGCCGCGCGTCGCTGCCGCATCCAGCTTCCCAGCGAGGCGCTGCATGCCCACCACTGATTCCGTACCACAGCCTGGCGCTATCCCCCTGACCTCCACCAGCCTGTATGGCCTGCCTGTTGTTGAAACCAGTGTGAAGAACCATCCCCTGATCCGTCCCGTGCTGCCTGTCTGGATAGGCTCGGCAGCACGACGTGCCTTGTTGATTGCCCTGTTTGCCCTGCTGGTCCTGTTCCTGGCCCTGCCCATGCTGTTTATCCTGCTGCGCGCCATTCAGGACAGCGACGGGCAACTCGTGGGCCTGGGTCAGTTCTGGTCCATTATCAGTGCCCCCGGCTTCATGTCCATGGTGGGTCGCAGCGTGCTGGTTGGCATGACCACCTTGCTTATCGTCATCCCCGCTGCCTATGCCTTTGCCTTTGCCCTGCAACGCTGCTGCATACGTGGCGCAGGTCTGTTCCGTGCCTTGGGTTTACTGCCCTTGCTGGCACCCTCCTTGATGCCAGGCTTGTCCTTGATTTACTTGTTCGGCAATCAGGGCTTGCTGCGCCACTGGTTGGGCGGTGAAACGATTTATGGTTTCTGGGGCATTGTGCTGGGCGAAGCTTTCTACACTTTCCCCCATGCCTTGATGATTCTGAGCACAGGTCTGGCTCTGGCCGATGCCCGTCTGTATGACGCGGCCCGAGCCATGGGCGCGAACTCCTTGCGTCGTTTCCTGACAGTGACGCTGCCCGCCAGCCGTTATGCCGTTTTTTCTGCCGCTTGCCTGGTCTTTACGCTGACCGTCACCGACTTCGGTGTACCCAAGGTCGTGGGTGGCTCCTACAACGTGCTGGCCATGGAAGCCTATAAAGCCGTGGTCGGTCAGTTGCAGTTCTCCAAAGGCGCTGCCATTGGCGTGCTGCTGCTGATTCCCGCTGTGCTGACTTTCTTTCTGGATCGCCACCTGCGGGCTCGTGCCCGTGGTCAGGCCCAAGGATCGCTAAGCGCCTACTCGCCCCTGCCACATCGTCAGCGCGACCGTTACTTCACCGCGGTGCTGGTTCTGGTGTCCCTGGCCATTCTGACGATTGTGGGCATGGCGGTCTGGGCCTCATTGATCAAATTCTGGCCTTACAACCTGAGCCTGTCTCTGAAGTCCTATGACTTCAACAATATGGACGGTGGCGGCTGGCTGGCCTGGCGCAACAGTCTGACCATGGCCTTGTTTACCGCCATTCTGGGGTCGGCCCTGATCTTCCTGGGTGCCTGGGTGCTGGAAAAGCTGCCCGCTCGGGGTCAGTCCGAAAAAGGCTTGTACGGCGTGCTGCAGATGCTGGCGCTGGCCCCCATGGCCATTCCCGGTCTGGTGCTGGGCCTGGGCTACATCTTCTTTTTCAATCACCCCGAGAACCCCTTGGCGGGCCTGTACGGCTCCATGACCTTGCTGGTGCTGTGTACCGTCATCCACCTGTACACCAGCGCTCATCTGAACTTTGTGACGGCCTTGAAGGCCATTCCCGCCGAGCTGGAAGCCGCCGCCGCCTCTCTGAAAGCGCCACGCCTGTCCACCTTGATGGGTGTGACTGTGCCGCTGTGCCTGCCTGCCCTGCTCTCGGTTTCGCGCTACCTGTTTGTCTCGGCCATGACAACCGTGTCTGCCGTGGTCTTTCTGTACAGCCCGCAAACTGTGCTGGCCTCGGTAGCGGTCATGAATATGGATGATGCCGGCTTTATTGGCCCGGCTGCCGCCATGTGTACGGTCATCATGCTCAGCTCCGGTTTTGTCTGCCTGCTGGTTCATGTGCTCAGCCGCGCGGCCTTGCGTCGCAGCCAGGCCTGGCGCTCCTCCTCTTCCCTTTCCCCAACCCGATAGGACCGCAATGCCATCCCCAACTTGCGCGAATACGCCACTTGATACGCCACGCTCCCAGGCCCCGCGCCTTGAAGCCCTGATTTTTGACTGGGCCGGCACGCTGGTGGATTTTGGCTCTTTTGCCCCAACCCAAATTCTGGTGGAAGCCTTCAAATGCTTTGACCTGACCCTGAACCTGGACCAGGCCCGCAGCGCCATGGGCATCGGCAAATGGGACCATATCAAAGCCATGCTGGAGCTGCCTGAAGTACATGCCCAGTTCATGGCCCTGCACGAGCGTGAGCCCGATGACAGCGATGTGGACCGTATCTACAACACCTTCCTGCCCATGCAAAACGAGCGCGTGGGCGAATTTTCCGCCGCCATTCCCGGTGCGCGCGAAACGCTGTCCTGGGCACGTCGCCAAGGTCTGAAAATTGGCTCCTGCTCCGGCTACCCGCGTCTGGTGCTGGACAACCTGCTGCAACACGCACACCGCCAGCAAGTGCTGGTGGACTACCACGTCGCCTTTGATGAAGTCCCGCAAGCACGTCCCTGGCCTGCCATGGCACTGGAAAACGTCATTCGTCTGGAAATCACGAATGTCGGTGCTTGCGTAAAGATTGACGATACCCCGGTCGGCATCGAAGAAGGCCGCAATGCCGGCATGTGGACCGTGGGCTTGCTGCTCTCGGGCAATGCCGCCGGTCTGACCGAACTGGAGTTTCTGGCTCTGGACGAGGAAAGCCGCCAGACCCTGCGCGATCGCGCAGCAGCCACCTTTGCCCATGCCCAGCCCCACTACCTGATTGATACCGTTGCCCAACTGCCCGCCGTGATTGAACAAATCACCGAGCGCATGGCCCAGGGCGAATGCCCTGCCGACTCTCTCTAACCCCCCACCCCCCTTTTGCTGTCACAAGGACACTTCTCCATGAAAACCATTGTTCTGAGCTCCTTGGCTGCCGCTTTGATGGGCGCCGCCTCCCTGGCCCAAGCGGCCACCACCCTGACGGTGTACACCGCACTGGAAGCCGATCAGCTCAAGGCCTACCAGGCTGCTTTCGAAAAAGAGAATCCCGATATCAAGATCCAGTGGGTGCGCGACTCCACTGGCATCATTACCGCCAAGCTGCTGGCTGAAAAGAACAACCCGAAAGCGGACGCGATCTGGGGTCTGGCCGGTTCCTCGCTAGGCTTGATGGCCAGCCAGAACATGCTGCAGCCCTACGCCCCCAAGGGCCTGGAAAAAATCGACGCCAAAATGCGCGACCAGAACAACCCACCCAGCTGGGTCGGCATGAACGGCTACGCAGCAGCACTGTGCGTCAACACCGTCGAACTGGAAAAGAACAAGCTGCCCATGCCTACGTCCTGGGAAGATCTGACCAAGCCTGAGTACGCTGGCAAGATCGTCATGCCTAACCCGGCCTCCTCGGGCACCGGCTTTCTGGACGTGAGCGCCTGGCTGCAACTGTTCGGTGAAGACAAGGGTTGGGCCTTTATGGACGGTCTGCACAAGAACATCGGCGCCTACACCCACTCCGGCTCCAAGCCTTGCAACATGGCTGCCGCGGGCGAATACACGATTGGCGTGTCCTTTGACTACCGTGGTGCTCGCCTGAAAGAAGAAGGCGCTCCCCTGGAACTGGTATTCCCTAAAGAAGGCCTGGGCTGGGAAATTGAAGCCACTGGCATCATGAAAGGCACCAAGAACCTGGAAGCCGCCCAGAAACTGGCTGACTTCTCGGCCAGCGAAGCAGCCAACCACCTGTACAAGACCAACTTTGCGGTCCTGGCCATTCCGTCCATCGCCACCGCCAACCCGCACCTGCCAGCAGACCTGAATCAGCGTCTGATCGACAACAACTTCGTCTGGGCCGCTGAAAACCGCGAGCGCATCATCGAAGAATGGACCAAGCGTTACGACGGTAAATCGGAAGCCAAGAAGTAATGAGCACACAACACTACGATGTCATCGTGGTGGGGGGCGGCATCCTGGGCATGGCACATGCCTGGGCGGCTGCCCGCCGCAAGCTGAGCGTGGCTGTGCTCGAGCGCAGTCACCAGGCCCAAGGCGCCACCATACGTAATTTCGGTCAGGTTCTGGTCACAGGCCAGGCACCGGGCATCATGATGGATCTGGCTCGCCAAAGCCGCGGTCTGTGGCTGGAACTGGCTGCCCAAGCCGGTTTTCATGTACGCAGCAATGGCTCGCTGGTACTGGCCCGCAATCATCTGGAACTGGAACTGCTGGAAGACTTTGCCCAGGGCCGTGCCCAAGATGAAAACGTTGCCTGCAAAATGCTGAACGGCAAGGAGCTGGCCGCCTTGTTTGATGGCCGCCTGGGGCATCACCACGGGGCACTGCAAGGTTTTGACGATTTGCAGATCTACTCGCGCGACGCCCTGCCCGCCATCACCAGCAGCCTGCAAGCCATGGGAGTGGACGTGTACACGCAAGCGCATGTGCACTACGCCCAGGAAGGTCAGGTACATAGCAGTGCGGGCACCTTCACGGCCAACAGCATTTTTGTGTGCCCCGGTCATGACTACAGCAGCCTGCATCGCAAACTGCTCGATACCGTCAAACCGTCGGTAACTCGTCTGCAAATGCTGAAAGTACGTGCGCAAGATACAGGCTGGGCTTTGGACCGTCCTTTGCTGACGGGCTTGTCCTGCCTGCACTACGGCGCCTTTAGCGATCTGCCGTTGGCAGACACGCTGCGCGAGCAGGTACAGAAACGTCACGGTGTACTGCTGGATCAAGGCATTCATTTGCTGATCAGCCCCACCCCGGACGGGGATCTGATTATTGGTGATTCGCACGACTACGGTCAGCAAGCCAGCCCATTCAATCAGGAAGAAACAGACCAGTACTTGCTGGCTCTGGCAGAAACCGTGCTGGGCTGCCCGGTGCAGGTGCTGCAACGCTGGCAAGGGGTGTATGGCGCGAAAGGACCTGCTCCATTTTCTGTCTTGCAGGCAGATGGCAGCACGCAAGTTACCGTCATGCACACCGGCTTGGGGATGACCACGGGTTTGGCTATTGGCGAACGCAATATCGCGGCTCGCTACGATTGATTGCAGGACATGGATGGTTAGGCAAGCAGATCAGCTTTGACCTAGCCAGCAAGAGTGCAAAAACGCGCAGCCCAGGCTGCGCGTTTTTCTTTTCCTAAAGCGTGTGTCTGGATGGCAGAATCCAAGCCCAAAAAATAGAGCGAATCAATGCATCTTCTTACGGGGAATTTCTCATGAGAAACCCAATAGAGTGGAATAAAATACGCCACACGATAGGCCAGAACGAGCGCTCGTTAGCTTTAGCAATCCACACAGCCAGGCCGCCCCACTACCTTGTCGCGATTGGTGATGAAACCCTGGCCTCCCCCATGACAGGAAGGGATCAATGAAAGACAGTGACAGCGGGTTGCATTTTATAGACTGCAATGAAGAACAGCATGCAGCCGCTATTTTGGCGATCCTGAACGACGCCATCGTGAATTCCACCGCACTTTACGATTATGTCCCACGCCCGCCCGAGGCCATGGTGAGCTGGTTTGCCACCAAACGCGCCAACGGCTTTCCGGTAGTCGGCGTCATCGATGATTCAGGCACGCTGATGGGCTTTGCCAGCTGGGGCACCTTCCGCGCCTTTCCCGCCTACAAATACACCATGGAACACAGCGTATATGTGCACCCGGAGCATCGCGGCAAAGGGCTGGGCAAAACTCTGATGCAAGAGCTGGTCACGCGTGCCCGTCTAGCCAATGTGCATACCCTGGTAGGCTGTATTGATGCCAGCAATGCGGGCAGTATCCACCTGCATCAAAGCCTGGGCTTCACACATGCGGGCACCTTCAAGGAAGTGGGGTTCAAATTTGGCCGCTGGCTGGATGTCGCCTTCTATCTGCTGACGCTGGATACGCCTGCCGAGCCAGTCGACGGCTGAAGCCCCCCCACGCTACGCCTTCGGCCTGCGCTCCACCTCGCGGCTTGTATGCCGCTCGGATTCGCCAGGCACACAGCAGTCCGCAATGGACTGCTGTGTGTCCAGGCTCATCCCCGAGAGGGAGGTTTCCCCGGGGGCGCCGAGCCTTGGGGCGGCCCGGCGACAAAAAAACCATCGCTGGCAGCACGCCGCGATGGCTTTTCTCAAACGGTTTGTCCCTGACTCAGGCGCTGGCTTTTGGCTTTTCGTAGCACACGGCAAAGGCGATCAGGCCCAGCACGATGCTGAAAATACCCACACCGACTGCCACCCCAGCCACGAGACCCAAACCTACTGCAATGAACACGCCCGGAAAGGCGTAGTTTCGCAACCAGGAAGGTTTCTTGGGAACAAGAAATAGCCCTAAAAACAAGAACCAGGGCATCACAATCGTCCAGAACAGACTGTCCATTAGCACGTCACGCATCATTATTCCATTGAGGTAGGAGGGGCTTGGGCGAGAGCTAGACACCCCCGCCGTTCGGGGTGGATTGTAAACGTCCTGAGGCTGGCCTCCCAGTATGGGCGACTGTTATAAGAGAGAATTATTGTTTTACAGCTAAAGGACACGCCATGAGTACGCTTAGCTTGACCAGCGCAGACCAGCACCGTTTCCAGGCCTATGCCGCAGGCGACGAAAAGGCCGAACGCGGCTTGATCGTGTTGCAGGAAATTTTTGGTGTAAATCAACACATACGCAACACCTGCGAGCGCTTTGCCGAGCAAGGCTACCGGGTCCTGTCTCCCGCCCTGTTCGACCGGCAAGAGAAAAATGTAGAGCTGGACTATACCGCCGAGGACGTGCAAGCAGGTCTGGCACTGCGCAACGGCATTGCCCAGGATAAGACCCTGCTGGATATCCAGGCCTGCGTGGACGCCTTGGGTTCACGCAAGATTGGGATTGTGGGGTATTGCTGGGGTGGCTCCTTGAGCTGGCTGGCCGCCTGCCGCTTGCAAGGTCTGAAAGCCGCCAGTTGCTGGTATGGTTCGCAAATTGCCCAGAACGCCCAGGAACAGCCCAGGATTCCGGTTCAAATGCACTTTGGTGCCCAGGACCACTCCATCCCTGCCAGCGCCATTCAGACCATTAAAGACGCGCAGAAAGACGTGGCCATTTACGTGTACGAGCCTGCCGGTCATGGTTTCGGCTGCGATCATCGCCCCGACTTCCACGAAGCCTCCTACAAGCTGGCTCAGGAACGTACACTAGCGTTCTTTGCGGACCATCTACGTTAAGCCCCCATGCTTGAATCCAGCGACGACCTGCTTGCCCTGCTAAATACCACCATGCCTTACGGAAAATACAAAGGTCGCTTGCTGGCGGACCTGCCGGGGCATTATCTGAACTGGTTTGCCCGTGAAGGCTTTCCTTCCGGGCGGCTGGGCCAATTGCTGGCCCTGATGCACGAGCTGGATCACAACGGCCTGAAATCCTTGCTGGACCCCTTGCGCCCACGCAGTCGCTAAGCGATACAAATACCTTACTAGGCAACGGGCTGCGGCGGTATGTCACCGTACAGCTTGCTACTATCAAGGCTTCCTCTACACCCCATTGTGAAGGACGTCATGACAATCGATCTCTCCGCATTCCCCATCACCCGCAAATGGCCGGCTCAACACCCCGAGCGCCTGCAACTGTATTCCTTGCCCACCCCCAACGGCGTCAAGGTTTCCATCATGCTGGAAGAAATTGGCCTGCCTTACGAACCGCACCTGGTCAGCTTTGAACGCAACGACCAGCTCAGCCCGGAATTTATTTCGCTCAGCAGCAACAACAAGATCCCGGCGATTCTGGACCCCAATGGCCCTGGCAATAAGCCGCTGGCCCTGTTCGAGTCCGGTGCCATCCTGATCTATCTGGCAGAAAAATCCGGCCAGTTGCTCTCTGCAGACCCGGCCCAACGCTATGAAACCCTGCAATGGTTGATGTTCCAGATGGGCGGCGTAGGCCCCATGTTTGGTCAGCTAGGCTTCTTTCACAAATTTGCCGGCAAGGACTTTGAAGACAAGCGTCCCCGTGACCGCTATGTCAACGAATCCAAGCGCCTGCTGGG
This sequence comes from Alcaligenes sp. AB3, assembly GCF_031844565.1. Taxonomy (NCBI): domain Bacteria; kingdom Pseudomonadati; phylum Pseudomonadota; class Betaproteobacteria; order Burkholderiales; family Alcaligenaceae; genus Alcaligenes; species Alcaligenes sp. AB3. Next base: position 621,401 of record NZ_JAUZVM010000001.1, on the reverse strand, counting down.
CGTGATCGACAAACATCTGGAAGGCAAGGACTGGATGGTGGGCAACAGCTACTCCATCGCCGATATTGCCCTGTTCCCCTGGATTGCCAACCTGATCGGTTTTTACGGCGCAGGCGAGTTGGTGGAGTATGAGCAATTCAAGAACGTGGCCCGTGTTCTGCAGCAATTCCAGGCCCGCCCGGCAGTACAACGCGGTCTGAACATTCCTGCCCGTGATTGATGGATAAGCAGCGCCAATCAATGCTTATAAGCCAATTTTTAATAGCCCTGCTAGCAAGCTGGTCTTTTTTGTTTCGCTTGGCGGCAGTCCGTACAATTGGCCTCCTAAACATCCTGCGCAAGCGGTACTATTCCGTTTGCCTGGCTTGCTCATCAATCAAAAAACCAGTCTGTTCATAGAGCAGATACAGGCAAATCCACCAGCCTGATGAGCAAGCCTTCAAAGCCCTGGATTCTTTCCAGGGCTTTTTTTTGTGTGTACGATTTGGCGCCCCCACTGCTGCTCACGCAACCATGAGGTTACGGTCCAGATCCAAGACCAAACGCCTCTCCAGTCAACGTAAGCATTACACCGCAGGCAAAGGGATGAACTGATCATCATCCAGCGGTGGCAAACTGATACGACCGTTGACCCAATCATCCTTGGCCTGCTCGATGCGGTCTTTGCGGGAGGACACGAAGTTCCACCAGATATGGCGTGGTCCCAAAGGCTCGCCGCCCAGCAGCATCAAGTGGCTGCTCTGCTCGGCAAGGATACGGGGGCTGTCGCCTTTGGCAAAGACCAGCATCTGGCCGGCTGGATAGCGCTGCCCACCTACTTCCAGCCCGCCCGCACAGATATAAATGGCACGCTCTTCGTGGCCGGTTGGCAAAGGGACAGACTGGCCGGCTTGCACGCGCAACTCCATATAGAACAAAGGCGAGTCCACACTGGCGGGACTGCACAAACCCAGCGCCGAGCCGGCAATCAGGCGACCTTCCAGGCCCGTATCCTTAATCAAAGGTAGCTGCTCGGCCTCGTAATGCACAAAGTCCGGGTTCTGTTCTTCCTTGTGTTCCGGCAAGGCCACCCAGGCCTGGATGCCATCCATGCGGCCGCCTTGCGTGCGCATGGGCTCAAAACGCTCGGAATGGCTGATACCTGAACCCGCGGTCATCCAATTGAGCGCACCAGGTGTAATGTCCTGCTCCACGCCCAGACTGTCGCGGTGCGTCATGGCACCTTCAAACAAATAGGTCACGGTAGACAGGCCGATATGCGGGTGTGGCAGCACATCGTTCTCTGTTCCTACCGGTGCCGTCAGCTCTTGCGGCCCCATGCGATCAAAGAAGATAAAAGGCCCCACCATACGCCGTTGGCGAAAGGGCAACACGCGCCCCACTTCAAATGCACCAATGCTGTGCTGACGTTGTGGAATAAGCAGCTCGACCATAGACACCTCTACTGGGAAGTCGCAAAAATACAATCCCGATTACTATACTCTGGTCCCTGATTGCTTCGTTTACTCTCGCATGTCCACGCTCTCACTCTTCGATCCTGTTCCCGGCCATGTGCTGACGCTGGATACCGGCCTGATTGCCCTGCCGGGTCTGGCCCTGCCCTACGCTGCTGCCTTGGCCCAAGCGGTTCAGGAGCTGGTGCACAGCGCCCCCTGGCGACATATGCAGGTTCCATCAGGACATCGCATGTCGGCCGCACAAAGCAGTTGTGGAGATTTGGGATGGATATCGGACGAGCACGGCTATCGCTACAGTCCCACAGACCCGCAAAGCGGTTTGGCCTGGCCCGCCATGCCTGTTGTATTCAAGGACTTGCTGGCACGCATTGCCCAGGAGTCGGGCCAAGGTCCTTTTCAGCCCGATACCTGCCTGATCAACTACTACGACGAGCAGGCGCATATGTCCTTGCACCAGGACAGAAACGAGCGCGACTTGCAGCACCCGATCGTCTCGGTGTCCTTGGGGCGTGAGGCCTTGTTTTTATGGGGTGGCGCAAAACGCAGCGACCCGGTGCGTACCCTGCGGCTACGCGATGGCGATGTGCTGGTCTGGTGGGGACCATCCAGAATGAATTTTCATGGAGTACGCAGACTGGAAGGCCCGGCCCATCCACTCTGGGGCTCGGGCCGGGTCAATCTGACATTCAGAAAAGCAGGCTAAGGCCTGTGTGATCAACCCAGTTCGGGCGGTGCAAAGCGGCGATTGTCCAGCACGGGCAAAATACGGCGGGCATAGGCCAGACGCTCCCGATCCAGATCGACCAAGAGCAAAGTGGGTGTCTCTGCCGCCTGGGCCACAATCACCCCCAGGGGATCGACCACCAGACTTTGGCCGATATTGCGTTCGCCACATTCACCCACGGCCACCATATAAGCCGTGTTTTCCAAAGCGCGAGCCGTCGTCAACACTCGCCAGTGGTGTTCCTTCAAGGGCCCTTTCAGCCAGGCCGACGGTGCCAACAGGACTTGAGCCCCATCCACGCACAAGCGACGAGCAAGTTCGGGAAAGCGCAGATCGTAGCAAGTCATCAAACCGACCTTGAAACCGGCCACATCAATCAAGGCGGGGATTTCTGTACCGGGCTGTACATAGCGCGATTCTTGTACCGAGAAAGCATCGTACAAATGGAGTTTGTTGTAATGCGCCAGCACCTGACCATCACGCAACACCACCAAGGTATTCCAGACCTTGCCTTCCCCTGCTGGGGTATGAATGCAGAACACCACCGTCAAATCGGTATCGCGGGTCGCGGCGCTCAGGCGGCTGACAAACTCCCCATCCAGGGCTTGTGCCGATTTCAGAACCACTTCAGGATCGGCCACATTTCTGGCCAGCACACCCTCTGGCAAGACCAGTAACTGAGCTCCAGAGCGCAAGGCCTGGTCGATCAGCCCCAGACAAGCGCTCAGGTTCTCCTGCGAATCTTTGGATACGGCCATCTGGCCCAATGCAACTTTCATGACCACCTCCTTGAGTGTGCTGCCTGAATGATTCTAACGCAGCGTTTCGGCTTGGCCAGCCAACAATCCGAACACAAAAATAGTTCACCAGGCGGTCAAACGTAAAACAACACTCTGCTCTTCTGTATCACTGATACGTTTGCCTATCTCCCACTTCCCAGCATGTAAAAAAAATGACAGGAATTGAAATTAAAAACAGCTCATGTTTTCGTCAAGACCTCAAACGCGTTTAACCACACTAAACAAGCTAGGTGAATTCAAGAACATTTCCGCAAGACGACTCACTTAATTAAGCGACTGAACAAGAAAACAATGCGATAACTTGCCCAGCTGCAAGCTATGGCCTGAGAGGCTATCCATCCGACCCGCATTTCTCCATCATGAGCTTGAATTGGGTTCGGGCAGACAGCTCGAACCACACTGATTCTTGCGGAGCAAATCCTTAAAATCAAAAAACATATGACAATGAGATATAAAAAACATTTATATTTGCAATGCCATATAGGATATACAAGCAAGTAAAATTACTTGTTCATTAAGCCGGACAAAATCGCACAAATCCCAGGTGCAGTCTTGCGCCATGATTGAAGTCGATTACCTTAACTCCTTCAGAGCATGGTTTGGCCCTAAAAAATATGACCGGACATAATTGAAAAATAAATTCACCCTGAATAAATCAATAAACAAAAGAAAGAGAAAACCAGCTTAAAAAAATGGGCCTGCTGCAAACATGCACAGGCCCGCTCTTTAATTTTCAACGCCGTACCACCGCCTGAAACAAGGCTTTGAATCATGGCTGCACGCCGCATCGCCATTGGACCGTCAATGCACTAATGATTGAAATCCAAAATAATCAGAATAAAAAAAACCCCCGATTTCTTGCAAAATCAGGGGAAAGCTACCACAGGAAAATGATTGGATACAAAACACCCAATACCGAGATTCTATATAAAAAAGATAAAAAAATCTGCATACGTTGTTTAGGGCTGACGCTATAGATAGATAAATTAATTTGTGCTAGGACGTAATAAAAACTAAAAACTTAAAAAGATCTTCAATTCCCTACAGTTACATGACCTTATTCAAGCCCTAGAAATCTTGAGCCTGCCCCCAGGACTGCGCGACAATAAGGCCTCTTACGGGCTGGACACACCCCCTTCTTGTTTCTCAGGCTTTTATCTTGTCTTCATCACACGATTCCTTATCTTCCCGCCAGGTTCTACTGGCGATTCTGGCCTTGGCTGTCGGTGGTTTTTCCATCGGCACGGGCGAATTTGTCATCATGGGCTTGCTGCCTGATGTCGCCCTGGATCTGGGCATCGATATCCCTACTGCTGGCCATTTAATCAGCGCCTATGCCCTGGGCGTGGTTGTCGGCGCACCCGTTCTGGCCGTGCTCGGTGCGCGCTGGCCATGGCGACGCCTCTTGATTGCCTTGATGGGCGCCTATGCCGTAGGCAATTTTCTGACCGTGATCGCCCCCAGCTATGAAACCGTTTTAGTCACCCGCTTTTTGGCAGGTTTCCCGCACGGCACCTACTTTGGTGTTGCCGCCCTGGTTGCCGCCCGTCTGGTGCCACCCCATCGCCGCGCCCAGGCCGTCGCCTATGTCATGCTGGGTTTGACCGTCGCCACCTTGCTGGGCGTGCCGATTGCCACCACTCTGGGTCAATGGCTCAGTTGGCAAGCGGCCTTCACTTTTGTCAGCATCATTGCCCTGATCACCATGGGCCTGGTGCTGCGTTTTGTTCCTTTTGTCCCTGCCAACACCCTGGCCAGCCCCTTGCGCGAATTGGGGGCCTTGAAACGCAAGCAGGTCTGGTTGACGCTGGGCATAGGTGCCATTGGCTTTGGCGGCATGTTCTCGGTGTTCAGCTATGTGAAATCCACCCTGATGGAACTGGCCGGGCTGTCAGCCAGCGCCATTCCGGTTGTACTGGCCTTGTTTGGGGTCGGTATGGTCCTGGGGAATCTGCTGGGTGCACGCTACGCCGACCGCTATCTGGATCGCAGTATTCGGCTGGTGCTGATCTGGGCAACCGGAGTGCTGCTATTGTTCATGATTACGGCTCATCACCCTATTCTGGGCCCCTTGAATATCATGCTGATCGGCACCCTGGTGGCCTTGGGGCCAGCCTTGCAGATTCGTTTGATGGACGTGGCCGGAGATGCCCAAACACTGGCCGCAGCCTTGAATCACTCGGCCTTCAATATGGCCAACGCCTTGGGCGCCTGGTTGGGTGGGCTGACCATCGCCGCTGGCTGGGGCTGGACCTCCACCGCCTGGGTCGGTGCCCTGCTGGCTTTGGGTGGCTTGGGCCTGCACACCATTTCGCTGCGCATCAAAGAGTAAAAACAGATCTGCTCCCAGCCAGCGTAGGCAGCTAGACGGCCCTAGCCGATTCAGAGCAAGCCAATCTGCAACTGAAAATGGCTTTGGCAGAACTGAAAATCTGCCAGTCTTTCATGGAAAAAACGGCCTGTGATTGCAACACCTTTCAAAGGTATTCAATCACAGGCCGCTTTTCTGGATCTCTCTCGACGATCCGGCTATTTACTGTTTACAAGTCCGCCTCAGACTTTTTCAGGCTGTGCAGGTCGGGCAGCCAGCCAACCGGCATAACTCATCCCGAAGCTGACCAAAATGCACAAGCCCAGCGCCCAACCCCAGCCATCGAACAAGTCATGCAAGCCGCCCATGGCAGGTGGGCCAAAGGCCGCCAGCAAATAGCCCATGCACTGCGCCATACCCGACAGGGACGCAGCCTGCGACGTAGAGGTCGAACGCACACCGATCAAGGCCAGGGCAATCAGGAAAACACTACCACTACCAACACCAAACAGCACCGCCCACAGCAAAGACCACGATGGCAAGACCAGAAAGCCGACAAAGGTCAACGTCTGCAACAAGGCGCCCGCCAAAGCGACGGCACGCTGGTCATGCAAACGGCTGAGCACAGGCATGAGCAGCAAGGCAGGGATGGCGGTCGCCAGCTGCATCAAACCGTGAATCTGGCCGGCATGATCCGGTTCAAAGCCGTAGTTCACCAGCATCACCGGCAGCCAGCTTGCAATCATGTAGTACGCCACCGAGTTCAGACCCATATACAGGGTGATGTACCAGGCCAGAGGCAAACGCCACACCGACGCGCTGCTGGCAGGGGCTGGCGGTGCACTTTGCGCCGCACGTCGATCCGCCCCCAGCTGTGTGGCCCACACCAGAACACTGGCCAGTGACATCACACCCACCACAATCAAAGACGACCAACGCCAGCTTTGGCCTGTCCACTCTGCCATCGGCACGGCCATCGCGGAGTTGAAAGCCGCAACCAGGCCCATGAACAGGACATACAAGGAAGTAATAAAACCAATACGCAAAGGGAAATGACGCTTGACCAGGGACGGCAAGAGCACATTACCCAGGGCAATCCCGATAGCCAGCAAACCAATACCGGCAAACAACTCCGTCGCTCCCCCCAGAACTCGCACCACCACACCAATGGCAATCAGCACGGAAGCGATGAACAAAGAGCGAGACAGCCCCACCTTACGAGCCATGGAGGCGGCCAGCAAGGAGACCACCGCGAAGATGAACAAGGGCATGGCAGTCAGCAAACCGGCCTGCGTGGACGACAGGGACAGGTCTGCCTGGATCAGCTCCAGCAAGGGAGCGATACCCGTGATCGGAGCTCGCAGATTGCCAGCGATCAGCAAGACGCCAATCAACACCAGCAAGGGGTGGGAGAGCCAGGAGAGTCGAGAGAGGGACATGAAATGTAGCCAGTAGGTGAAAACCCTACTCTATCTTGTTTCGAGCCCGGCGCAAACAGGATATTATGACAACTTATACCTCAAACCGGACAAAGCATGAGTTTTAGCGCCAATCCGCAAGGCGGGCCTATTTTCAGCATCAAGATGGCGATAGGTAGCAATACTGAAAATCCATTGCATACCCATCCCAATGGACAGCTGATCATGACGCAATATGGCTCGGTCACCCTGCAAACCGACCAGGGCTACTGGATGGTTCCGCCGCTATGCGCCGTCTGGGTGCCGGTGGGTATTCGCCACCGTGCCCGTGCCGACGATCAGGCCCTGATTCATTTCCTGTACATTCAGCCCGGTCTGGATCAATTGCCCGATCATTGCAGCACGCTGGATCTGAGCCCCATGGTGCGCGAAATGATCATTCATTTAAGCGACCTGAACCCCCACTACGAGCCAGGCAGCCAGACACACCGCCTGGCGCTGGTGCTGCTGGAAACCTTGAACCAGATGCCCACACGTCAATTGCATGTGCCGGTGCCCGAAGACAAAGTCCTGCAAACGATTGCGCAACATATGCTCAAGCAGCCCGACTCGCGCCCCACCATGGTCGACTGGGCAAAAGAACTGGCCATGAGTGAGCGCACCCTGGCTCGACATATGCTAAAACACACAGGGATGAGCTTCGGGCGCTGGCGGCAACAATTCATGATTATGCTGGCCCTGCAAAAACTGGGTTCAGGAATGTCCGTAAAGAGCACCGCCAGGGAATTGGGTTACACCTCTATCAGTGCCTTTATTACTGTTTTCAAATCCATTTTGGGCGACACTCCCAGCCGTTACTTAAGCCAAACCCATTCCTCTTAAGTCACCACTACCCACACCACTCGCATCCATGTCTTCCACACACCTGTCCCGCCCCGGATATCTGCAGCGTTTATTGAGTTGGTTCCAGATTTCTCACATGTCGGCGGGGCTGATTGCCGTGCTGGTGGGCTATACCAGTTCCGCTGCCATTGTTTTTCAGGCGGCTCAAGCAGCCGGTGCCAACACCGCCGAGCTGGGCTCCTGGATGTGGTCTTTGGGTATTGGTCTGGGTTTGCTGTCGGCAGGCCTGTCGCTGCGCTACAAGATTCCGATTCTGACCGCCTGGTCCACGCCCGGGGCAGCGCTGCTGGCCACGGGTCTGGTGGGTCTGCCCATGTCGCAGGCCGTGGGGATTTTCCTGTTCTCGTCCCTGCTGACCACTATTTGTGGTCTTAGCGGCAGTTTTCAAAAGTTGATGCAGTACATGCCGCGCAGCATTGCCGGCGCCATGCTGGGCGGCATCTTGCTGCGCTTTGGCCTGGACCTGTTTAGTGCCATGCAAACCCAATGGCTGCTGTGCCTGAGCATGTTCATTGTGTTTCTGGTGGTGCGCCAGTGGTCACCGCGCTATGCCGTGCCGCTGGCGCTGGTGGCCGGTGTCACGATTGCCGCCATGCAGGGTTTGCTGAAAATGGAAATTCTGAGCTGGTCACCCGCCTCGCCGGTATTGGTCTGGTCCGAGTTTTCATGGACGGCCCTGATCGGTGTGGGCATTCCCTTTTTCATCGTGACCATGAGCTCGCAGAACATTCCGGGCGTGGCCGTGTTAAAGGCCCATAACTATGATGCCCCCAACTCCACCGTCATCAGCTGGACCGGCATTGTGGGCCTGATCTTTGGCCCCTTCGGTGGCTATGCCTACAATCTGGCCGCCATCAGCGCTGCCCTGTGCATGACCCCGGAAGTGGATGCGGACCCGCGTCAGCGTTATCGCGCCAGTGTCTGGGCCGGCATTTTCTATTTTGCGGCAGGTATTTTCGGTGCCACCGTCGTCAGCCTGTTTGCGGCTTTCCCCACAGAACTGATCGCCGCCATTGCTGGCCTGGCCTTGCTGGGTACCATTGGCAACAGCATTCACATGGCTTTGGAAGCCCCGGATACCCGTGATGCAGCCCTGGTCACCTTTTTGACCACTGCCTCGGGCATGAGCCTGCTCAATATCGGCAGTGCCTTCTGGGGTCTGGTTTTTGGTATGGCTATGTACTTGATTCAGAAACGAAAAGTTTCCTGATTCCGGCCTGCCCCCGATCTCTGTTCAAGACGGCAAACAAGCTTCACATTTGCTTGCTTTGCCGTCTTTTTCATTTGGCACACTTAAGGCGTGACCACTTTTCTTTAACGGAGGTGCTTCATGCCTGCTTTATCTCAAGCCCAACAAAAAGCTGCCGGTGCAGCCTTGTCCGCCAAACGCGGAGAAACTCCTGTAGCCAGTCTGAAAGGCGCATCGCTGGAAATGTACAACACCATGAGCTCCAAGGAGCTGGAAGAACTGGCCAGCACCGATACCGCGCGCCGCAATCTGCCTGAGCACAAAGAGTAATCAGACCGCCAGAACGCGCACGCCGCTTTGCTCGAAGGCCTGATGCAAACGCTGCGCAAACTCGGCCGCACCCGCCTGATCCCCATGCAGACACAGGGTATCGGCTGACAAAGGCACCGTTTTACCTGACAGGCTGGTAACGGTGCCTTGCTCTATCATCTGCATCACTTGCTGCACGGACTGATCGGCGTCGGTAATCATGGCGCCAGCTTGCTGACGGGGTGTCAGACTGCCATCGTCCTGATAGCTACGGTCGGCAAACACCTCTTGTGCTACCGTCAGGCCCGCATCACGCCCGGCCTGCACCTGCACACTGCCTGCCAGCGCATATAGAATCAGGCTGCGATCAATATCGGCCACCGCCTGGGCAATGGCTTTTGCCAGTGCCGCATCGCGGGCGGCCATATTGTAGAGAGCGCCATGTGCCTTGACGTGATGCAGGGCGGCGCCCTGGGTGCGGGCAACGGCCGCCAAGGCCCCCACCTGAACCACTACCATGTCATAGACCTGCTCGGGGGTGACCGCCATCACCCGGCGGCCAAAGCCGGCCAGATCCGGCAGGCCAGGGTGGGCTCCCAACTTGACGCCATGCTTTAGCGCCAGGGCCACTGTCTGGCGCATGGTGCCGGGATCGCCGGCATGAAAGCCACAGGCAATATTGACCGACGTCACCCACGGAATCACCTGCTCGTCATGGCCCATGACCCAGGGGCCAAAGCTCTCGCCCATGTCGCAGTTCAAATCAATACTCAAACTCATGGAGTTCCCTCTGATAATCCATCCAACCTGCCTGCGGCCTGGGCAATGCAACGCCGGAACCACAGCAGTTCTGCCGCATTATGCGTGCGCGGATGCCACAGCTGGTAAAAACGCATCAGCGGAAAATGAACCGGACAAGGCAACACGGTAATTGGCAGAATGCGGGCATAGTACTCGGCAAACTGACGGTTAGTGGTAAATACCATGTCCGTGCGGCTCAAAATACCGGGCACCAGGCCGAAATACGGCACCACCATCTGTACCTGACGGCTGATGCCCTGCTCGGCCAGGCAGCCGTCAATAAAGCCGCGCTTGTCGGTCACGTGGGCAGACGGAGCCAGATGGGGCATTTCCAGATAGTGCTGCAAAGACAACCCGCGCTGCGCGAGCGGGTGATGGCGGCCAAGCATACAGACCACCTCGTCATCAAACAGACGCGCCAGGTGCAGCTTTTCCGGCGGCTCCAGCCAGTTGCCGATCACCACGTCCAGCTCGCCCTCCTCCAGGGCCTGCACGTAGTCCAGATCGGGATTGATGGTATGAACCACCAAGCGGGCCTGGGGCGCCTGACGACGCACCCGCTCCGCAATATCCGGGATAAAGGCCCCATCCAGATAGTCCGGTGCTCCCAGGTTGAAAACCCGGGTAGACTGACTGGGATCCATGGGTTCAGCGGTAGCAGAAATTCGCTCGATCGCTTGCAGGGCTTCCGTGGCATGCGCCAGCAAAAAAGGACCGCGCTCGGTAGGCACCATTCCCTTTTTACCGCGCAACAAAATCGGATCGCCCGTGATTTCACGCAAGCGCCGCAAGGCATTGCTGACGGCTGGCTGGGACATGCCCAAGCGGATAGCCGTACGCGAGACGCTGTGCTCCTTGAGCAGCGACTGCAATACCCGCAGCAAATGCAGGTCTAGTTGTTCTCGTAATTTTGGCATGGTTTAAATAATACAAGCGCTGGCCCGCCTCGTTGATCGGTGTAGACACTCATACGCCTATATAGTGAACATCATTCCAAGCAAATGTTCGCGTCCTAAGCAAATGCTATCTTCGATCCGTAAAAAACCAGTCGAGTGAGATCATGGAGACAAGACCAATTCGTTTTATTTATCGCGGTGAAGTACAGGAAGTGGCACAGGCCCCGACCACGCGAACCGTTTTACAGTATATCCGTGAGGATCTGCACTGCACCGGCACCAAAGAAGGCTGTGCCGAAGGTGATTGCGGCGCCTGCACGGTCATGATTGGCGAACTGGACCAGAACAATCAACTGCAATTGCGCGCCGTCAATGCCTGTATCCAGCTGCTGCCTACGCTGGATGGCAAGGTGCTCTACACCATTGAGGATCTGCGCCAGGACGATGGCACCCTGCACCCGGTGCAGCAAGCCATGGTGGACTGGCACGGCGCCCAGTGCGGCTTTTGTACGCCCGGCTTCATCATGTCGCTGTGGGGCCTGTACATGACGCATTCGCCCGAAGACGGCCCGGTTTCCCGAGAACAGATCGACGATGTGCTCTCGGGCAATCTGTGCCGCTGTACCGGCTACCGCCCCATTATTGATGCGGCCAAGGCCATGCACAGCTATCCGGCTGTCAGCATGGATCGCCAATCCATTGAGAACAAGCTGCGCGCCATTCGTCAGGACGGCATGCTGGCCTATGAATATCAGGGCCAAACCTTCCACGCCCCCCGTACGCTGGACCAGTTGGCCCAGCTGCGTGAGCAATATCCGCAAGCCCGCATTCTGGCTGGCAGCACCGATATTGGCCTGTGGGTGACCAAGCAATTCCGCGATTTGCCGCATCTGATCTATATCGGTCAGGTGGCCGAGCTGCGCGAACTGAAAACCACCGGGGACGATCTTTACATTGGTGCAGGCGTGCTGCTGAACGATGCTTTCGATGCCCTGATCAAAGACCACCCCGAATTGACGGAACTGCGCCAGCGCTTTGCCTCCTTCCCTATCCGCAACGCCGGTACCTTGGGCGGCAACGTGGCCAACGGCTCGCCTATTGGCGACTCCATGCCTGCCCTGATTGCCATGCGTACTCGTGTGGTACTGCGCAAAGGCGCGGTCGAACGCGTCCTGCCTTTGGAGGACCTGTATCTGGCCTACCAGAAAACCGCCATGGAGCCGGGCGAGTTCGTGCAAGGCCTGCTGGTCCCACGCAGCAAGGGCCAATGGCAGTTCCGCACCTACAAGCTGTCCAAGCGTTTCGACCAGGACATTTCTGCCGTGTGTGCCGCCTTTGCCGTGGAGCTGGATAACAAAATCGTCAAACAGGCCCGCATTGCTTTTGGCGGCATGGCGGCCACGCCAAAACGGGCCAGCCACGCTGAACAAGTGCTGCAAGGCCAGGAATGGAATGAAGAAAACGTACAAGCGGCCATGCAGGCGCTGCAACAGGACTACCAGGCCCTGAGCGACATGCGTGCCAGCAGCGAATACCGCAATCAGAGTGCGGCCAATTTGCTGTACCGCTTCTTCCTGGAAACCCACCCTGAACACGCTTTGAGTCCCGCCCAGTTGAATGTCTTTCACCGAGCTCAAGCCAGCCTGGAGACTTTGTGATGAAAATTGACAATATCGACCACCTGAACACCGCTACGGCCCGACGAGTCGGCGTGTCCTTTCTGCACGAGTCCGCAGACCTGCACGTGAGCGGCACCGCCACGTATACCGATGACTTGCCCGAATTGCAGGGCACGGCCCATATTGCGTTGGGCATGTCGGAAAAAGCCCATGCCCGTTTGCTGGAAGTGGATCTGGACGCCGTCCGTCAGGCACCCGGCGTCATTGCGGTCCTGACCGTTGCCGACATTCCCGCCGCCAATAATTGCGGCCCGATTCTGCATGACGATCCGATTCTGGCCGATGGCGTGGTGCATTACTTTGGCCAACCGATTTTTGCGGTGATCGCCAAATCCCACGACCAGGCACGCCGTGCCGCACGCCTGGGCAAAATCACTTATGAAGAGCTGCCTGCCATCCTGACTCCGCAAGAGGCCAAGGCGGCAAACGCCGGTGTTCTGCCCTTGATGAGCCTGAAACAGGGCGACGCCAAGCAAGCACTGGAATCGGCTCCGCACCGCCTGCAAGGCACCTTTCAGTGCAATGGCCAGGAACAGTTTTACCTGGAAGGCCAGATTTCCTACGCCGTGCCCAAGGAATATGGCGCCGTGCACATCTGGTGCTCCACACAGCACCCGTCGGAAATGCAGCAGCTGGTTGCCCACTGTCTGGGCGTTGGTGCGCACAAGGTACACGTGGAATGCCGTCGCATGGGCGGCGGTTTCGGTGGCAAGGAGTCCCAATCAGCCCTGTACGCCTGCGTAGCCAGTGTGGCTGCCGTCAAGCTGCAACGCCCGATCAAGCTGCGCCTTGACCGCGACGACGACTTCATGATTACCGGCAAGCGTCACGGTTTCTATTACGAATACGATATTGGCTACGACGACGAAGGTCGCCTGCTGGGTGCTCGTCTGGACATGACCGCCAACTCGGGCTTTTCCGCCGACTTGTCCGGCCCCGTGGCAACCCGCGCCATCTGTCACTTTGACAATGCCTACTACCTGTCTGATGTAGAGATGAGCGCGCTGTGCGGTCGCACCAATACCCAATCCAACACTGCCTTCCGAGGCTTTGGTGGCCCGCAAGGGGCCTTGGTGATGGAAGTGGCCCTGGACACCATTGCCCGCCGTCTGGGCAAAGATCCGCTGGATGTACGCCGCATCAACTTCTACGGTAAAGAAGACCGTAATGTGACGCCTTACGATCAGACCGTGGTCGATAACGTCATTCACGAGCTGGTGGCCGAGCTAGAAGAAACCAGCGAATACCGTCAGCGTCGTGAGCAGGTTCGTCAATTCAATGCCAGCAGCCCGGTTCTGAAAAAGGGTCTGGCGCTGACTCCGGTGAAATTCGGTATTTCCTTTAACGTGCCCGCCTTTAACCAGGCTGGTGCTCTGGTTCACGTCTATCGTGACGGCACCGTCCTGGTAAACCACGGTGGTACGGAAATGGGCCAGGGCCTGAACACCAAGGTGGCCCAGGTGGTAGCCCATGAACTGGGCCTGAATCTGGAGCACATCCGGGTCACGGCAACCGATACCACCAAAGTAGCCAACACCTCGGCCACCGCCGCGTCCACGGGGACAGACTTGAACGGCAAAGCCGCCCAGGATGCGGCCTACCAGATTCGCCAGCGCCTGACGACGGTGGCGGCCCAACTGTTCTCGGTTGAAGAGTCCAGCGTGAAGTTCGAGCGCGGTCAGGTCGAGATCGGTGACCAGACCATGCCCTTCTTCCAACTGGTGGAACACGCCTACCAGGCCCGTGTCCAGTTATGGTCCGATGGTTTTTACGCCACCCCTGGCCTGCACTGGGACTCCAAAGTCATGAAGGGCAACCCCTTCTACTACTTTTCCTACGGAGCCGCCGTGGCTGAAGTGCTGATCGACACGCTGACCGGAGAGTCCCGTCTGTTGCGTGCCGACGTGCTGCATGATGTAGGCAAATCCATCAATCCGGCCCTGGATATTGGCCAGGTTGAGGGCGCCTTTATTCAAGGCATGGGCTGGCTGACAACAGAAGAGCTGGTGTGGAATGCCCAAGGCAAGCTCACCACGCATGCACCGTCAACCTACAAGATCCCGGCCATCAGCGACTGCCCCATGGACTTCCGCGTCAATCTGTTCGATGGCCGCAACGCCATGGATTCGATTCACCGCTCCAAGGCCGTAGGCGAGCCCCCTTTGCTGCTGCCGTTCTGCGTCTTTAACGCGATACGTGATGCAGTGGCCAGTGTCGGCAACTACCAGATCGAACCCGTGCTGAACGCGCCTGCCACCGCAGAAGCCGTCATGCGGGCTGTCGCCACTATTCGCAAAGCGAAATGAGCAGCTGGCCCTCTCTTGCCCTCGCCCGCATAAAAGCGGGCGAGCGGCTGGTTTTGTGCTCGGTGGCCTTGGCCAAAGGCTCCACCCCGCGCACCGCAGGTACGGCCATGCTGTTCAGTCAAACTGAGCAGTGGCTAACCATTGGTGGCGGGCACCTGGAATGGGTGGCAGCGGAACAGGCGCGTGTCATGCTCGGCCAGCCCTCCGGCCCCGGCTGGAGCATGAGCCGCCTGCCACTGGGCCCCAGTCTGGGCCAGTGTTGCGGCGGGGTCGTTACCTTGCTGTACGAAACCCTGGGTGAGGAAGATCTGAGCTGGCTGCAAGAACTGGACAGCGCCGTGCGGGCCGGTCAGGCAACCAGCCGCCGTTCGCAATTGCTCTCGGACGGCAACAAGCAGGTTGATATCCAAAGCCCTTCGATTGTGGATGAATCCCGGCTGGACTACGACGGCACGCAAAGCGTCTGGATGGAAGACCTGCCGCCCCCTCCTCTGACTATCCTGCTGTTTGGTGCTGGTCACGTGGGAGAGGCGCTGGTGCAGATTCTGGGCACCCTGCCATGCCGGGTTCTGTGGATTGACGAGCGCCCCGAGCTGTTTCCCGATCAGGTGCCCAGCAATGTCAGCCTGGAAATTACCGACATCCCCGATGCCCTGATTGAACAAGCCCCGACCAATAGCTATTTTCTGGTGATGACGCATAATCACGGCCTCGATCTGGCGCTGTGCCAAAAGATCTTGCGCCGGCCCGATACAGCCTATGTGGGCCTGATCGGTTCCATGACCAAACGTCGTCAATTCGAACGTCGCCTGCAGCAACGTGGCATGCCCGAATCTCGTATTCAAGAGCTGGTTTGCCCCATTGGTGTGTCAGGCATCAAGGGCAAGGCCCCTTCAATTATTGCCGTGGCGGTCGCCGCCGAACTGCTGGCCCACGCCTATGAAATGGGCCAGCTCAGTCGCTGATGCGACCTGGACTTCAAGGACACTATGACTACTTCTCTACACTCCGCCTGCGCCTACCGTGCCCAACTGCTGTACTTTGTAGCTGACCCAGCCACGCTGGAGGATCCTTCCGACGCCGTACGCTATCATAGCGACGGTTTATTGCTGGTTAACGAGCAAGGCCAGATTCAGGCCTGTGGTGACTGGTCCGAGCTGTCGCGCACACTGCCTGCGGATACGCAAACAGTGGATCTAAGCGGGAAGATCATCATGCCGGGCATGATCGACACCCACCTGCACTTTCCACAAACCGACATTATTGCTTCCCCCTCCAGCGGCCTGCTGCCATGGCTGGAAACCTACACGTTCCCCGCCGAAGGTCGTTTCGGCGATAGCGAACATGCCCGCGAAGTAGCTGGCGTGTTTCTGGACGAACTGCTACGCAACGGCACCACCACCGCCCTGGTCTACGGCAGTGTGCACCGTCAATCCGTGGATGCCTTCTTTGAAGAAAGCCACGAACGCAATCTGCGCATGATTGCGGGCAAGGTAATGATGGACCGTAACTGTCCGGACTATCTGCAAGATACCGCCGAGTCGGGCGCACGCGATTCAGAAGACCTGATCAAGCGCTGGCACGGCAAGGGCCGTCAACTGTACGCACTGACACCCCGTTTTGCGCCCACCTCCACCCCGGAGCAACTGGCCGCCTGTGGTGAACTGGCCCGCGCCTACCCCGATGTATTTCTGCAAACCCACGTGGCAGAAAACAAGGACGAGATCAAATGGGTGAACGAGCTGTTCCCCAAGAACCGCAGCTACCTGGACGTCTACGATAGCTTCGGATTATTGCGCCCCCGCGCCATCTACGGCCACAGTATTTGGCTGGATGAACAAGATCGTGCCCGCATGCACGATACCGGCAGTATCGCGGCTCATTGCCCCACGTCCAACCTGTTCCTGGCCTCTGGTGTATTCGACTTCCAGGCCATTCGTCAAAGCAAGGTGCTGCACACCCTGGCCACCGATGTGGGCGGCGGCACATCTTTCTCGATGCTGCGCACCATGAACGAGGCCCACAAAGTCGCCCGCCTGAACAGCTACCATCTGACCGCCGCGTCCATGTTTTATATGGCCACCGAAGGGGCCGCCCGCGCCCTGGACATGCAAGGTCAAATCGGTACATTGGCACCCGGTGCAGAGGCCGACTTCATTGTGATGGATCCTAAGGCCACCCCCTTGATGGAGCGACGCAGCACGATGTTGAACTCGCTGGAAGAACAATTATTCATGCTGGCCGTGCTGGGCGATGACCGCTGCATTCAAGCCAGCTACAGCGCAGGCCGCTGCGTGCATCAGCGCGACCACTAGTCAGCGCTGAAATACGTTCCTGACTGGCAGTTCCAATCATTCAAACTGCCGCCAGGAACGTTCCTCCCCCAACACATCCACAAGCGTTCGGCAATTTAACGCGGATTTTACGGTGCCACCGCTACATTGATCTCGTTTGCAAGGAGCCATCCCCGGCTCCCCTGCGTATTGGCGAGATTTCACTATGTCCGGCACATCCACACTGGTGCAACGCAACTCCCTGTTCTATCTGCTGACGCAGGTTGTGGGGGTAAGCTTTCTGTTTCTTTGGCTGGCCAGCCTGACTCAAGACTGGTCCCCGCTCAATCCCTTATTCGCATCCAGTCAGCAAGCGGGCCATATGGCCCATGAAATGAGAGAGGCCCAAGGCCTGCTGACCGGCCTGATTGCCGCTGCCAGTTTGTCCTTTGTCGCCTGGAAACTGCTGCGCTTGCGGGGCCAAGAAGCGTTGCCAAGTAAACGCATTCTGCTCTTGGGCACCAGTCTATTCCTGCTCGTCCCTTTGCTGATGCTGCTCTTGCAACACTCAGTCTCTTCCCGGCATCTGGAGTTTCTCTATCGCTGGATGCCTGGGATCAAGCCGTTGCTGGAAGTGGGAGCCATCGTCGCCGTGGGCGCTGGCCTGCTGCACCTGTATTTTGCCGGTTGGGCCTTGAACCAGGCTCGGCTGCGCTGGGGCGGCCTGCTGGCCGGTTTGCTGTGTGCTTTTTTGCTGGGCCTGCTGGAAGCAGATCAGGAACGCATCAATCTGACGCAGGTATTTGCCTCGCTGGCGATTGTCTGGTTACTGGGAAGCATTGCTTTCTATCCCTTGATCGTGAACCGGAAACGCTGGACGGCCTCCCATAGCGAACGGGCAACGGTCGAACAGGCTTGGGAGCATCTGGCCAGCATTCAGGTACAACGCCGCCGCACCCTGGGAGTGTTTGGTGGCCTGATGATCGTGATTCTGCCTTTCTTCGCCTCCACCTGGGCTGCCAATTCGCTGGTCTTTCAATTCACCCGCATGGCCGGTCTGGGACTGGTCCTGATTGCCGTCCTGGGCCGCTGCTGGTGCATGTTGTATCTGGGCGGACACAAAGGCTCCAGCCTGATCAGCCAAGGCCCCTACTCCATCAGCCGCAACCCGCTATACCTGTTTTCCCTCTGCGCCGTCACCGGCATGGGCGCCCTGTCCGGCAGCCTGCTGCTTGGTCCCGTGCTGGCCCTGTTTGTCTACGCCGTCTTCAACAATGTGATCGACGAAGAACAGGTTCTGCTGCACAAAGTTTTTGGCCAGGATTATCAGGCCTACTGCCAACGTGTCCCTCGTCTGGTGCCGCGCCTGAGCCTGTGGAACAGCCCGACCGAGCTGAAAATCTCCCTGACTGGACTGGCCCGCACCTTGCGCGATGCCTTGCCCTACTTCCTGATCTGGCCCGTCTTTGCCTTGACGCAGTGGCTGCAGATCAATGGCTGGGTCCCCGTACTACTACGCCTACCCTGACTGCCTTGCGGTAAAGTAAGCTGCACAAGAACTGTCCCAACCCTGCGGAACAAGCTGTCATGCGTGTCCTGATTGTCGAAAACGATACGACCATTGCTGAAAACCTGTACACCTACCTGGAGCTTAAAGGCTTTGCGGTTGATGCTGCCTACGATGGCAATGGCGCGCTGGCACTGCTGCAAGATCAGGATTTTGATGCGCTGGTACTGGATCTGGGCCTCCCCGGCCTGGACGGCTTCGGCGTTCTGCAAGCGCTGCGTCAGTCTCGGCAAACTCCCATCCCCACCCTGGTCCTGACTGCCCGCAGCCAGCTGGAGAGCAAGCTCACCGCCTTTGACCTGGGGGCCGACGATTACCTGATCAAGCCCTTTGCCCTCGCCGAGGTCGAAGCCCGACTACGCGCCCTGATGCGCCGCGGCCCGCCACAGGTACAGCACGGCTCACTGCATTGGGGAGGTCTGGAATACAACCTGGATTCCGCATTGGTCCAGGTAAACGGACAAGCGCTGAACTTGAGCTTCAAAGCCCGCCAACTACTGGAAGCCTTCCTGCGTGACCCGCAAGCCATTCTGACGCGTCGAGCACTGGAAAAAACGCTATGGCCCCAAGGTGCCCCCTCACCCGAGGCGCTGCGCAGCCAGATCCACCTCCTGCGTCGCGCCTTGTCCGAGGCAGGTGCCGGCACCATCGAAACCCTGCCCGGCATGGGCTGGCGTCTGCAAGCGGAACACTGAACAATGCGCAAATCCCTGCGTCGCAGCCGCTTCATGAGCACCCTGACCCAACGGGTCTCCTTGGCCTTGACCCTGATTGCCACCTTGCTGGTCATGATCATGGGCGGGCTGGCCTACGTGGCCTTTGCGCGTATGGAAGACGAAATGGTCAATGCCATGCTGGTTTCCTACGCACGCAATCCCACCTTGCTGCCCGACAGCGCCTACGACCGCAGCGAAGCCTTGGGGGCCGAACTGGACAGCTACTGGTTCTTGCCTGGCCAGGCCCTGGATAATCTGCCCGAGTTTGCCCGTGTTCCCGAACCGGGCATTTACGAGTTTCATCTAAGCAGCGACACCTGGCACGTGCTGCGCCAGGACAAGGAGCAAGGTCAGTTGTATCTGGTGTACCGCGCCACCCCTCACGAAGATCGGGTCCGTGAATTCGGCCTGATCCTGATTCTTATCGGGTCAGCAACTATTTTGCTGGTATTTTTGCTGGGCCGCCGTGTCGCTCGCCATGCCGTGGCTCCCATGCTGACTCTGTCTCGCCACCTGGAAAACTGGGCACCGGGCCGCTCCGGCCTGCCAGAACATCAGGACGATGAAGCAGGACGTCTGATCAGGGCCTTTAATCGCATGCAGGAACAAGTGGAAGAACTGCTGACCCACGAGCGAGAGTTCGCCGCCAATCTGGGCCATGAACTACGCACTGGCCTGACGGCCCTACGCAGCGACTGCGAGCTTTTGCTGCTGCAACTGCCCGAAGGCCCGCAACAACAGCGCCTGCAACGCATGATGTCACAAGCTGACGCTGTTACTGCCAGCCTGGATGCTGCAGAAAGCCTTGCCTATACCGCAGAGCGCCATGTGCGCGACGTGGAGGTCCATGAACTGGCCCAGCAAACCTGGCAGGCCGTCGCCTTGCTGGATGCAGATAGCCACAAAGTACGCTGGAGCAACCTGGTGCCCGATACCTTGCTCTACACCCTGGACCCCTATGCCCTGTCCATGCTGCTGCGTATCCTGATGCGCAACGCCATCGACCATGCCGCACCCTGCAAGCTGCAACTAAGCTGGATTGCTCCCTCAGTCCTGGCTTTGCAAGATGACGGCCCGGGCATCGCCAAGCAAGATCAAATCCTGATATTTGAGCGTCACTTCAGCCAGGGCAAACAACTGGCGACAGGGCTGCGCGAAGAAGGCCACAGAGGCATAGGCCTGGCACTGGCACGCCAACTGGCACTGGCCCAGGGCTGGAGCTTGAGCGTGCAAAGTGGGCCGGATGGCAAGGGCTGCATATTCAAGCTGGATCTGGATCCGTCCTGATATCTTGATGCCTTGAAACCGCGATCTTATTTGCGCTAACAGCGTCGCCAAGAGCAACAAAAACCCATTGCAACAGGCAAACCCAAAGAACAAGTCAGCTTGTATCGACAGCAGCGTCCACTCCTTGAAAAGACATTTCACAAGGCCGGGCAATGAGCACAAAAAAACCCGGTCTTTTCAGACCGGGCTTTTTATCTTGCCCAAGCAGACTTGCTAAAGACTTACTGGCTTTCCAGGAAGCTCTTCAGTTTGTCGGCGCGGCTAGGATGACGCAGCTTGCGCAATGCCTTGGCTTCTATTTGACGAATACGCTCACGCGTTACGTCAAACTGCTTGCCCACCTCTTCCAGAGTCTGGTCGGTGCTCATCTCGATACCGAAACGCATACGCAGCACTTTGGCTTCGCGTGGCGTCAGGGAATCCAGGACATCTTTCACCACATCGCGCATGGAACCGTGCAAAGCGGAATCCGATGGCGAAACGGTGTTGTTGTCCTCGATGAAATCGCCCAGGTGGGAATCGTCATCGTCACCGATAGGCGTTTCCATGGAGATAGGCTCTTTGGCGATCTTCAGGATCTTGCGAACCTTGTCCTCGGGCATGTCCATCTTCTGGGCCAGGGTTGCGGGATCGGGCTCAACGCCGGTTTCCTGCAGGATCTGACGATTGATACGGTTCATCTTGTTGATCGTCTCGATCATGTGAACCGGAATACGAATCGTGCGAGCCTGGTCAGCGATCGAACGCGTAATGGCCTGACGAATCCACCACGTTGCGTATGTGGAGAATTTGTAGCCGCGACGGTATTCGAACTTGTCCACTGCCTTCATCAAACCGATATTGCCTTCCTGAATCAGATCCAGGAACTGCAAGCCACGGTTGGTGTACTTCTTGGCAATAGAGATCACCAGACGCAAGTTGGCCTCGGTCATTTCGCGCTTGGCTTTACGTGCCTTGGCTTCACCCGTGGTCATGCGTTTGTTGACTTCTTTCAGGTCCTTCAACGGCAGCACAACACTGGTTTGCAGGTCGATCAGTTTTTGCTGAACTTCCTGAATGGCAGGAATGTGACGTTCCAGAATGGAGCTGTAAGGATGGCCTGCAGCCACCTCCTGCACCACCCAATCCAGATTGGTTTCGTTCCCGGGGAAAGCCTTGATGAAGTGTGCACGTGGCATATCAGCACGATCCACACAGATGGTCAGGATTTCGCGCTCGTGCTGACGCACGATGGCAACCTGCTCACGCATGGTGTCGGCCAGCTTTTCCACCATCTTGGCAGTAAAGCGAATGCCCATGAATTCGTTCAGGATGGTTTCCTGGGCTTGTACATAGCCTGCACTCTTGTAGCCTTCGGACTCGAAGGACACGCGCATCTTGTCAAACCATTCGCCAATGATGTCGAATTTCTTGAGCGACTTGTTGCGCAGGTATTCAATCTGCTTGCTGCTCATGCCGCCGGCTGGACCTTCGTCCTCGTCGTCAGCGGTTACACCGGAACCGGCGTATTCTTCGCCATCATCGTCCACCAGACCGTCAACCACTTCGTCGATCTGCATGACGCCTTCGCGTACACGCTGAACGTAAGCCAGGATCTCGTTAACCGTGGTTGGGCACGCGGCAATCGCCATCACCATGTGCTTCAAGCCATCTTCAATACGCTTGGCGATTTCAATTTCACCTTCGCGGGTCAGCAGTTCCACCGAGCCCATTTCACGCATGTACATACGCACAGGGTCAGTCGTGCGACCGAAGTCAGAGTCCACGGTAGTCAGAGCGGCTTCAGCTTCGTCCTCAACGTCGTCGTCGCTGGATGCCATGGGCGCGTTATCGCTCATGAGCAAGGTGTCAGCGTCGGGAGCCTGGTCGTAAACCGAAATACCCATGTCACTGAAGGTGCCGATAATGCCATCAATGGCTTCGACATCCACCAGATCATCGGGCAGGTGATCGTTGATTTCACTGTAGGTCAGGTAACCGCGGTCCTTGCCCAGCTTGATCAGGGCCTTGAGGCGGTTGCGGCGTGCTTCCTGTTCTTCAGGGCTCAACTGGCCACGTACACCGAAAACGTCTTTTTCGGCTTTGGCGCGCTTGGCACCACGCTTGGCCACCGGCTTGAGATCAGGAATGACCTCTTCTTCGCCCATTTCGTCGTCATCGACAAAGTCGATACCGTCGTTATTGGCATTTTTTGCAGGACGTCCACGGCGACCGCCGGTAGCGGCTTTAGCCGCTGTTTTCTTGGCAGCTGCTTTTTTAGCTACCGTCTTTTTAACAGCCGCCTTTTTAGCTGCCTTTTTGGCAGGCGCTGCGCCTGGCTCTCCACTTTCGTGAAGCTCATCGAGCTCTACCGAGCTTGATGCCCCTGATTTTGCTGTCGCGGCCAAGGTTTTCTTAGCAGACCGAGAGACCGTCGTCGAGGTTTTACCAGTCGTTTGAGTCATATTTTCTTCCATAGACGCCATTTACCCCTGTGGCACTAAATATGTAGCCACCGAGTCGTACAGGCAAGAGCCTGATGATGCGCGTGTCCACAACCGGCTTGCTCCTGGGCGTGTTGCGCGAGCGAACCCTAAGTCATTTAATCCCTGGCTCATGGGCTCAAGGCATAAGGTGGTTCACAATCCGCTAACCCGCCGCATTTGCTCGCGTACCAGTTTTAACCCCCTGGCCGGCCACAAACACAACACATAACCCAATATTTTACTTCACTTGCCGAGTATAAGCAGCATTCAACAAAGCAATACGGCGTGTCAATTCTTGATAACGCTGACGCTGTTCGGGCTCTTGCAAGCCCGTAGCGACCAATGCCGACTGCTCTGCCTTGATCGCATCCAGTTCGATGCGATGCAGCGCATCACGCCATTCGCCTTGGGGATCAGGCAATTCTTCCTCGCCCAAAAGCTCCGTGGCCAGCGCCTCCAGCACAGGGGCCAGATCGGACTCGGGGTCCACGGCCTCCAGCAAAGCGCCTGCATGACGCGCCGAGCTGATATTGCTTAAGGCAATCAGCTCTTGCACTAAACGTAAGTGGGGACTTTGCGCCAAAATTTCAAGTTGTTGATCGCCCAGCTCGCCCACCAAGGTGGGATGCCCAATGAGCAAGCGCAGCAATCGCTTGGCCATGGGGGTCACGGCACGGCTACCCCCCAGGACAGCGCGCTCTTGCCGCTGACGATTATTCTTGCCACCCTTGCCGCGACCTGATGCTGGCCGCTCCTGATATTGCTCCTGAGGCTGCCAATCGGGCTCGTCCTGCCAGCCATCCATAGGCAGGCTGTCGGCAAAAGAGCCGTCAAAACCATCCTCAAACGGGGCCATCTCATCCGTTGCGGGCGCAGGCTGCACCGGTACGGCAGGCCTGGCAACCAGGCCATCTTGCGCCGGTGGCGTGTCGACAACCGGTCGACGCACCGGCTCTACCGTGCTCAGGCGCTGTGCCAGCTCGTCCGGCGTCAACAGCACCATGCGGGCAAATTCATGCTGAATCTGCACTTTCAAGGTACTGTCAGCCAGCTCCAGCAGCAAAGGCAACGCTTCGTGTACGCAGGCCGCACGGCCTTCGGCCTCGTCCATGCGATGGCGAGCCGCCAGCTCATCCAGGAAAAAGCGCGATAAAGCAGCGGCTGCCTGGGCTTGCTCGCGAAACGCTTCCGCGCCGTACTCACGAACAAAAGAATCCGGGTCGTGGTTATCCGCCAGGAACATGAAACGGATGGATACGTCGTCACGAACCAGGGGCAAGCAGGTATTCAAGGCACGCCAGGCGGCTTTGCGCCCTGCCCTGTCGCCATCAAAGCAAAACACCAACCTGTCGCTGGCGCGCATCAGTTTGGTGATGTGGTGTTCAGTAGTCGCGGTGCCCAGAGTCGCTACGGCATTGTGCAAGCCATGTTGCGACAGCGCCACCACGTCCATATAACCTTCAACAATCAGGACAAAGCCTTCTTTGCGTATGCCCTGACGTCCTTCCCACAAGCCGTACAGCTCGTGTCCTTTGGAAAACAGCGTGGTTTCTGGCGAGTTCAGGTACTTGGGCTCGCCTTTTTCGATCAGACGGCCACCAAAGCCAATGATATGGCCCTTGGTACTGCGGATCGGAAACATGACGCGCGAACGAAAACGGTCGTAGCGACGACCATCCTCGGACTCGATCACCAGGCCGGACTCAACCAGTTGCTTGTCTTCGTACTGCGGAAATACAGCCGATAGCCCGCGTCGCTCCGTGCCTGTCCAGCCCAGGCCGAAACGGGCAGCCGTCTCCCCATCCAGACCACGACGTTTCAGGTAGTCGATAGCAATGGGAGATTGTTTTAGCTGACGTAGGTAATGCCCCTGTGCCGTCTCAAGAATATGATGCTGGCGCGATAGTTCGTCTTTACGACGCGCATCGGCAGCACGTTGGCGTGGGGTGCGATCTGCTTCGGGTACAGTCATTCCGACGGACCCAGCCAAGCTGCGTACCGCCTCGGGGAATGAAGCCCCTGTGTGTTCCATCAGGAACGAGATAGCCGATCCGTGAGCGCCACAACCGAAGCAATGATAAAACTGCTTGGTCGGACTGACTGTAAATGAAGGGGATTTTTCGTTGTGAAAAGGGCACAGGCCAAGCAAGTTGGCCCCGCCTTTGCGCAACTGCACATATCGCCCGACGACATCTACGACATCGACACGGGCGAGCAGTTCCTGAACAAAAGATTCAGGGATCAATACAAGCGTGGAGGCAGTTGCTGGCTGCGGATGCGTTTGTAGTGACGCTTCACGGCGGCAGCGTGTTTGCGCTTGCGCTCAGCCGTTGGCTTTTCGTAGAATTCGCGCGAACGCAGCTCGGTCAACAGACCGGTTTTTTCAATAGTGCGTTTGAAGCGGCGCAGAGCAACTTCAAAGGGTTCGTTTTCTTTCAGGCGAACAATGGACATGTAATCCCTGACCTTTGTAAAAAGAGTTAGCGTAACAGATAGCCCAATATGGTAGCACGATTGCAGGCATACACCAAGCAAGGTGCCATTAGGCTATCCACCAATTATCTGAATGCCAGCGATCAAGCCTGGCCAGTACCCTTGCGAATCCAGGCGTCCAGCTGATGAGGCCGAATGCTATCGTAGTCCTCAAAAGGCTGATGAATCCAGGGATTTGTGGGCAACTTGGACACGTAGTAGTCCGGGTCGACCTGGGCGTGGCCTTTCCACCACAAAACGGCAGTTTTCAGCTCGGTGATCGCGGGAAACTGTGCACGCAGGTGATCACGTACACGCATAAAAGTCTTGCCGGTATCGACCATATCATCCACCAGCAGCACATTGCCATCCAGAGTGCCACGGGTAATGGTGATGTATTGCGCAATATCCAGATCGCCCTGTTCGGTACCGGCCGCTTCGCGATAGCTGCTGGTGGCCAAAATGCCCAGGGGTACATCATAGATGCGCGAAATAACGTCTCCCACTCTCATGCCGCCTCGGGCCAGGCAAACAATTTTGTCGAATTTCCAGCCTGATTCGTGAATGCTCAGGGCCAATTGTTCAATCAGGCGATTGTATTGTTCCCAGGAAACCCATTCATCAGTATCGCTATTTGGGGGCAGACTCATATGTATTCCAGATATAAATGCACTAGCTGCGCTTTGGTACCTGCAAAACAAGAGTCTGGTAGGCCAACGCAGCGTCCAGAACGACAAAGCGGCCCTTCAGGCCGCTCTGTACGCACCGTACAACGGTGCAAGGCATTATACCGCGATAAATCGCTTATTTGGTAAACGGATCGCGCAATACGATCGTTTCGTTGCGATCTGGCCCTGTGGAAACCATGTCGATAGGTACATCGCACAGTTCAGCAATGCGTTCCAGGTAACGACGAGCGTTGATAGGCAGCTTGTCGTAGTCGGTTACGCCCACGGTGGACTCGGTCCAGCCGGGCATTTCTTCCAGGACAGGCTCGGCTTCGGCAACCGCGTGTGCGCCGTAGGGCAGCACGTCCAGAAACTCGCCCTTGTAGCGGTAACCCACACCAATCTTGATTTGCTCCACGCCGTCCAGCACGTCCAGCTTGGTGATGCACAGACCGGAAATACCGTTGATCATGACCGAACGCTTCATGGCGGCGGCATCAAACCAGCCACAACGACGGGGACGACCCGTTACGGAACCAAATTCCTTGCCCACGGTAGCCAGACGCATGCCGGTATCATCCAGCAATTCGGTCGGGAATGGACCCGAACCCACGCGCGTGGTGTAGGACTTGGCAATACCCAGCACGTAGCTCAGTTCCTGAGGGCCAACACCCGAGCCTGCGGAAGCGGCACCGGACAGGCAGTTGCTGCTGGTGACGAAGGGGTAAGTGCCGTGGTCAATATCCAACAGTGCGCCCTGGGCACCTTCAAACAGGAGCTTCTGCCCTGCTTTCTTGGCCTGGTACAGGTTGTTGGAGACGTCAGCGACCATAGGAGCCAGCTGCTCAGCGTGCTTCATGGCCAGATCACGAACCTGCTCAGCGGAGACGGCTTCGGCGCCCAGGTACTGGGTCAGCACGAAGTTGTGGTAATCCAGGGCTTCGGACAGTTTCTCGTCGAAGATTTCGGGATCGTACAGATCCTGAACACGCAGGGCACGGCGTGCCACCTTGTCTTCGTAGGCAGGGCCGATACCGCGACCGGTGGTACCGATCTTGCCGTCGCCTTTACGCTTTTCACGAGCCTGGTCCACAGCGATGTGGTAGGGCAGGATCAGCGGGCAAGCAGGCGAGATCTGCAGGCGCGAACGCACGTCCAGACCAGCGGCTTCCAGCTCGGCAATTTCAGTCAGCAGGGCTTCGGGCGAGAGCACCACGCCATTGCCAATATAGCAAGTGACGTGCTCGTGCATGATGCCCGAAGGAATCAGGCGCAGAATTGTCTTCTTGCCATTAATCCACAATGTATGGCCAGCGTTATGCCCACCCTGGAAACGAACCACGCCATGCGCGGACTCGGCCAGCCAGTCGACGATCTTGCCTTTGCCTTCGTCACCCCACTGGGTGCCAATCACCACAAGGTTTTTGCTCATGTCTAGTATCAGAATAAAGGAGGCCGGCACGGTGCCGGACCGATAACAATCACCAACGCTACAAGCCGTCTGGCTTACAGCGCCCTAACCTGCCACTGACCGTCCGACGAGACCAGCTCGCGGTCGATCACAAATTCATCCAGATTCAGCTCTTGACCGGGCAGCATCTGAATCACAATTTCACCGTTTTGACGCAACTGCTTGACCGCTGCTATCAGGGCCGCATCATTGCCCCAGGGGGCACGTACCGCGCGGGCAGCCTGAGCCGGCGCCAGGCCAGCCGAGAGCTTGCGCAGATCCAGGCTGAAGCCAGTTGCAGGACGGGCACGACCATACATGCGGCCGATACCGTCAAAGCGCCCGCCCTTGACCAGGGCATCGTGCCAGCCTTCGGCATAGACCGAAAAGATCAGGCCCGAATGGTAGGCATAACCGCTGCCGATATCAGCCAGGTCCACCGTAATTTCGTGGCCGGGCAAGGCATCAATAAAGTTGCGCAGACTGCCCAGAGCTTCACGTACTTCGGGCTCGTCGGGCAGAACACTGCGGGCGCGTTCCAGCACACTGCCATCGCCATACAGCGAGGTCAAAGCCAGCAAGTAACGGGTGGTCTCAGGCAGACAGCCCGACTCACGGCCCAGGGCGCGCAAGCCCGACACATCTTTGGCGTTCAGAAGCTCGCACACTTCTGCCACGCGGGTTTTCAAAATAGGATCGCGCTCGATCAGGAAGCGTCCCAGATCGGGATAGTTCAAGTCCAGGCGAGGATGACGCACCCCAGCCCGACCCACGCTTTCCAGCGCCAGTTGCACCACTTCCAGATCGGATTCGATACCGGCATGGCCGAAGATTTCCGCGCCGATCTGCAGCAGCTCACGATCCGACAGCAAACCAGCCGGACGGGCATGCAAGACCGAACCACAGTAACAAAGCCGAGTCACGCCTTCACGGTTCAGCAAGTGAGCATCAATACGTGCTACCTGGGGGGTCATGTCGGCGCGTACGCCCATGGTACGACCCGAGATTTGATCGACGACTTTGCTGGTACGCAGATTCAAATCTGTGCCAGAAACCGCTTGCAGGGATTCCAGATACTCCACCAGGGGCGGAGCTACCAGTTCGAACCCGTAAGTACGATACAAGTCTAGCAAATCGCGGCGCAGCTCTTCGATGCGGCGCGCCTCTGCAGGCAAGATATCAGCCAGGCTCTCTGGCAACAACCAATTGGACATACTCGTGCCTCGGACTACTTATAAACGAAAGTTCCAGCCAAACAAAAAGCGACTTGGGGCCTGTAAGCCGCCTAAGTCGCATGCGAAGTGGTGTTAGTAACTTACACGCTAGTATAAACGATCAGGGCCGCGGGTGGAACACCCAACGGCCCTAAGTTCTCTAGCGGGGATCAGTTCGCAGGTGCTGCGGGTGATCCTTGCTTGCCCCAATACTTGAAGAAATCAGAGTCAGGGCTGATGACCAGTGTATCGGTCTGTTTGCTGAAAGCACTGCGGTAGGCCTCCAGGCTGCGGTAGAAACGGTAGAACTCGGGGTTCTTGCCATAGCTATCGGAGTAAATGGCGGCGGCTTCACCATCACCCTGACCACGGATGGCCTGGGCCTGGGCGTAAGCGTCGGCCAGCAACTCTTCACGCTGACGTTCGGCTTCGGCACGGATACGCTCACTTTCAGCGGCACCGGTTGCACGCAAACGGTTGGCTTCTTGTGTACGTTCGGCTTCCATACGACGGTAAACCGATTCCGAAATCTCGGGAGCGAAATCAATACGACGCAAACGCACGTCAATGACTTCCACACCCAAAGGACGGGCACGAGCCTCAACAGCGGTCAGCACTTCGCGCATGATGGCATCACGCTCGGTAGAAACCACTTCTTTTACCGTGCGTACGTTCACCGAGGCGTTCAGGGCGTCACGAATCTGGGCCTGCAAACGCTCTACAGCACCACGGTCCGTTGCGCCGAACGTCACGTAAAACAGGCGTGGATCGGAGATACGCCATTTGACGTACGAGTCGATCAGCAGGTTTTTCTTTTCAGCCGTCTGAATACGCTCGGGATCCTTGGTTTCAATCGTCTGCAGACGCTTGTCCAGGAACACCACATTTTCAAAGGGTGGCGGCAGTTTGAAGTACAGGCCGGGGGTAGTGATGGTACCGCGCACTTCACCCAGGGCAAAAACCAGAGCCGCATCGCGCTCACGCACGATAAATACGGAAGACAGCAGCAAACCGACAATTACCGCCAGGGCCACCAGAGCAGGAAATAAACGTTGCATCAAGCTCTCCTAGCGTGCGTATGGGGAATAAGGACTGACCAAAGAGCCCAGCGAGGTATCCAGACCGGCTGGATTGGCTGGCGCAGGCGCTTTAGGTGCCGCAGCCGGAGCTGGACGGCTGATCTGTCCTTGCGAAGCGGCCGAGGCGACAGGAGCGGATGGCTCCATATCGGTACGGCTGCCCACCTGACGCACGATCTTGTCCAAAGGCAGATAGATCATGTTGTTATCGCTACGGGTATCAACCAGTACCTTGCTGGTGCTCTCCAGGATTTCCTGCATCGTGGACAGGTACAGACGATCCCGCGTTACACCGGGAGCCTTCACGTACTCGGCCTCGACACTGCCGAAACGTGCAGTGTCACCCTTGGCATCACCGATCACACGAGCCTTGTAACCTTCGGACTCCTGCATCATGCGTGCCACTTGACCAGCGGCTTCGGGCAATACCTTGTTGGCATAAGCCTGACCTTCGTTGATCTGACGCTCACGGTCCTGGCCGGCCTTGACGGCATCGTCAAAAGCCGCTTGAACCTGCTCGGGCGGCTGCACGTTCTGAATCGCCACGGTGCTGATCTGAATACCAGTACGGTAACGGTCCAGAATGGACTGAGCCAGTTGCTGCACGTCCGAGGCAATCTGTGTACGGCCGGAATACAGTACGGAGTCCATAGGCTGTTTGCCCACAACTTCACGCATGGCGGTTTCTGCCGCCTGACGTACGGATTCGTCCGGATTATTGGTGTTGAACAGGTAGTCCGGCGCACCCGTCGGCAACAAGCGATACTGAACCACGTACTGCATATCAACGATGTTCTCGTCGGTTGTCAGCATCAGGGATTCAGGCAGGACTTTATTGCGCGCACTTCCGCGGTAGCCCACCTCGAAGGTACGCAACTGGGAAATATTGACGGTTTGGTGATCTTCGATGGGAGCGGGCCAACGCCACTGCAGACCAGGATTCAGGGTTTTGGTGTACTCGCCAAAACGAGTCACCACGGCAACCTGACCTTCCTGCACGATGGTAAAGCCACTGGCCATCCACAGGCCGACTGCCACCACACCACCGATAATCAGCAGCTTGGGGGAGCCTTTAGGGATGGAGGGGCCATTACCGCTACCTGGAGGCATGCCGCCAGGAGGGGAACGACGTCCCTTTTTGCCAAATAAAGATCCCAAGCGACTGTTGAAGTCACGCCACACCTCGTCGAGGTCAGGCGGGCCATCTTGTTTCTCGGGGCGGCGAGGTGGCTCGGAACCGTTTTTGCCACTGTCTCGTCCCCAACCGGGATCATTGAGATTGAATATTTTATTGTTCAGACGCATTGTTTTCCGCGAAATGACCTGATTCGACGATTGCTGCACGCAAACCATCCAATCCGATGCGCTCTAAAGCGCTAACAAAGACTCGGGCAATAGTACCATGTTCGTCCCGCTCTACCCGTGGCTCGTAGCCGGCTTGGTCAATTTTGTTGTAGACCAAAATACGAGGTATTTCATGGGCCCCGATGTCCTCCAGAACCTTATGAACTTCAGCGATTTGCTCATCGCGTTGAGGGTTGGCTGCATCGACCACATGCAGCAACAAATCTGCATGGACGGTCTCTTCCAAAGTGGCCCGGAAAGCCGCGATCAAGGTAGGTGGCAATTCACGAATGAAACCCACCGTATCCGAAATCACAACCTGCCCTGCCCCTTCAATCCAGATACGACGCGTGGTGGTATCCAAAGTTGCAAATAACTGGTCGGCTGCGTAGGCATCCGCCCGAGTCAAGGTATTGAACAAGGTGGATTTGCCCGTATTGGTATAGCCCACCAATGACACCGACAAGGTGCCGCTACGGGAACGGGCCCGGCGCTGAGTGCTGCGTTGACGCTGCACCTTGGCCAGACGTTCGCGCAAGGTACGGACTTTGTCGCCAATCATCCGGCGGTCCATTTCCAGCTGCGACTCACCAGGACCACGCATGCCAATACCACCCTTTTGCCGCTCCAGGTGAGTCCACATCCGGGTCAATCGGGACGTCAGGTGCTGCAACTGCGCCAGCTCCACCTGTAATTTACCTTCGTGACTTTGTGCTCGCAGGGCAAAGATGTCCAGAATCAGAGCAACCCGGTCGACTACACGCAATTCCAGCTTGCGCTCCAGGTTACGCTGCTGCGCTGGGCTCAAGGCATGGTCAAACAGCACCACTTCGGCGCCGGTTGCCTTGGCCAGAGCGACGGCCTCCTCCAGCTTGCCTGTACCGATGTAGTAGGCAGAATCCGGACGGGAGCGACGCACGACCAGCTGCTCCATAATCTGGGCGCCAGCGCCTTCGGCCAGCATGACGAACTCTTCGGCATGGGCTTTGTAGTCCAGCTCGCCCATATCCACACTAATTACCAGTGCCTTCAACGCTTGCTCCAGAAACAAAGACCCGCCCGCGGCCACCGCGAGACGGGTCTTTCAGAGTACAAAGAACTGGGTGAGGATTTATTCAGCCTGCTCATCCGCAGCCAAAGTAACAGGGCGTGCAGGAACGACGGTAGAGATCGCGTGCTTATACACCATTTGAGTGACTGTATTGCGCAGCAGTACGACATACTGATCGAAGGACTCGATCTGACCTTGCAGCTTGATGCCGTTGACCAGGTAGATCGACACAGGGATATGCTCCTTGCGCAGCGCGTTCAAAAACGGGTCTTGTAGAATTTGCCCTTTATTGCTCATTGGTGAGGCTCCGGTTATGTTGTTTTTCCAGAAATGGAAGCGAATCCCACTACTTTACCGGGTTTTCCCTGAATCCGCACGTTCCAAACTGGAGATTTTTATCTAATAGGTGTATATCAGGCGCCTTGCCCTAAAATCTGCCGCAAACTGTTGCACAGTCGGGCACATTGCTCGGGCGATCCTACCGTAATACGTAAATACTGCTCAATGCGTGGCTGACGGAAGTGGCGAACCAAAATCCCCTGCTCACGCAAAGCCTGCTGAATACCAGCTGCCGAATGCTTAGGGTGCGTTGCCATCAAAAAGTTCGCTTTCGA
This sequence comes from Alcaligenes sp. AB3, assembly GCF_031844565.1. Lineage (NCBI taxonomy): Bacteria > Pseudomonadati > Pseudomonadota > Betaproteobacteria > Burkholderiales > Alcaligenaceae > Alcaligenes > Alcaligenes sp. AB3. The sequence continues at coordinate 588,408 of NZ_JAUZVM010000001.1, read as the reverse complement.
GGGCAAAATCTCGAAACCCAGCTGTTCCAGATCGGCACGCAACTGTTCACGTGCATCAATCACTGCCTGGCATTGACGTTCAAAATACTCCGTATCCTTCAAGGAAGCCACGGCACCCACTTGAGCGATGGTATCCATGGGGTAGGAGTTGAAACTGTCTTTCACACGCTCCAGAGCCTGTATGATGTCAGCGCTGGCCAGGGCGTAACCCACACGCAAGCCTGCCAGGGCACGCGACTTGGACATGGTCTGGATGACAACCAGGTTGTCATACTTTTCCAGCAGGCTGACCGAGGAGGTCCCGCCGAAATCCACGTAAGCCTCGTCCACGACAACCGTGGTGTCCGGGTTGGCAGCCAGAATGGTTTCGATATCTTCCAAAGACAGCGGAATACCGGTAGGCGCATTGGGATTGGCAAAAATGATGCCGGCAGGTGGCAGGCTGCGCTTGCGCACATAGTCCTGCACATTCAGCGTGAAGTCCTCGCGCAGGGGCACGATATCAGCGGGCACACCAAAATACGAACAGTAAGTGGTGTAGAAGCTGTACGTGATATCCGGCAGCAGAACCGGACGCACGCCACGCAGGAACAAGGCGCTGAACACATGGGCCAGCACTTCGTCCGAGCCATTGCCCAAAAAGACATTATTGGCTTTCACGCCGTGGTTGTGCGCCACGGCGTCACGCAGTTCCTGCGCGCTATAGGAAGGGTAAAGACGCAAGTCATCGGTCGCCGCCTGGCGGATCGCTTCCAGCGCTTTGGGCGACGGACCGAAAGGATGTTCGTTTGTGTTCAACTTCAAGAGGTTATCCAGCTTGACCTGCTCACCCGGTACATAGGGTGAAAGCCCCGCTACATGATCACTCCACAAACGGCTCATTACGCGTCCTTCAGATAAGGGTTCTTAGATGATTTGAATTCGATGCGCAAAGGCGTGCCTTCCAGCTTGAAGGCCTCGCGAAAACGCGTCTCCAGATAACGGCGGTAACTGTCCGAAATGGCATCCAGGGCGTTGCCGTGAATCACCACGATCGGCGGGTTCATGCCACCTTGGTGAGCATACCGCAACTTGGGACGGAAAATGCCCTTGCGTGGCGGCTGTTGCTGTTCCACCGCTTCTTGCATGACGCGAGTGAGCTTGGGGGTAGACAGCTTGGAGAAAGCAGCAGCATGCGCGGCATTGACCGACTTGAGCAAAGGATTGATCCCCTGCCCTTTCAGCGCCGACAAGGTGTGCATCTTGGCAAAGTTCAGGAAGCGCAATTTGCGATCGAACTCGCGCTTGATCCACTCGCGCTGGTACTCGTCCAGGCCATCCCACTTGTTGATGCCCACCACCAGCGCACGGCCGGTTTCCACCACAAAGCCCGCAATGCTGGCGTCCTGGTCGGAAATTTCTGTGTGAGCGTCAATCATCAGCAAGACCACGTTACACGCTTCAATCGCCTGCAAAGTCTTGATAACGGAGAACTTTTCGACCGCTTCAAATACCTTGCCGCGCTTGCGCAAACCGGCCGTGTCGATCAGGGTGTATTCCACCCCGTTACGCTCGAACTCGATTTCGATGGCATCACGCGTCGTACCGGGCTGGTCAAACGCAATCACGCGATCTTCACCCACCAGGGTATTAATCAGGGTGGATTTGCCCACGTTGGGGCGGCCCACAATCGCCAGCTTGATGCGGTGCTGAAACTCATCATCGTCCTGGCCATCATCTTCAGGCCCAGGGTTAGGCACTTGCTCCAGTGCCAGATTGATCAGCTCTTCCACGCCATCGCCGTGGGAGGCGGAGATCAGATAAGGCTGGCCCAAGCCCAGTTCGTGGAATTCCACGCCACCGGCCTCGTAACGCATGCCTTCGGCCTTGTTGACGGCCAGCAGCACTTTCTGACCCAGCTTGCGCAGCAGCTGCGCAATTTCCAGATCCAGTGCATTGACGCCTTCACGGGCATCGACCAGAAACACGACCACGTCGGCTTCGGCAATCGCTTGCTGGGTCTGGCGAGCCATCTCCAGCAACATGCCGGTTTTGGCCACGGGCTCGAAACCGCCCGTATCGACCACGATATAGGGACGGCTGCCAACCCGGCCTTCGCCGTAATGGCGGTCGCGGGTCAGACCAGGGAAGTTCGCCACCAGAGCCGCGCGCGAGCGCGTCAGGCGGTTGAACAAAGTGGACTTGCCGACGTTGGCCCGACCGACCAAAGCCACTACGGGCTTAAAAGAAACGCTTTTCAATTGATTCCAACCAAGACCAAATTACCATTGCCGGTCTGAACCAGGACCCCGCGCGGGGTTCCGATCAAAGGCGACACAATGGCACCACCGCCGACACTGACCCGGCCCAACAAGGTGCCGTCCAGTCGCGATAGAAAGTGAACATAGCCTTCCATGTCACCGGCGGCAAGCGCCTGGGGCATGACGGCCAAAGGAGCCAGACCACGGTTACGCAAAGCATTCTGCGTCCAGATGGTTTGCCCGTCTGTCATGGCAAACGCTTCAATCTGGTCGCGGCTATTGGCGGCATACAACATATGGTTGTCCGCTGCGATACCGGTACCGGCCGAAAATTCCCTATCCCACACCAGACGCCCACCTTGGGAGACGTCAAAGCAGGCAACGCGACCTTGGTAGGTTGCACCGCACAGCAGGGGATCGACGACCTGGGGAGCACCCACGACGTCATTAATGCGCTCCAGATCGGTCGCGCCGCGGGAGACAGAAATGCTGCCTTCCCACACCAGATGACCTTGAGCCGCGTCAATCGCCATCAAGCGACCGTTGGGCATGCCTGCCAGCAACAAGCCGTCGATAATGCGCATTTGCATGCTGGTTTTCAGCGACAAGGCTGGACCGGGGCGCTGCAGGCTCCAGCGCAGATCACCCGTGCTGGCATCAAAGGCTTGCAGGCGGTAGTCGCTGGTACGCACCACAACCACACCGGCACCAACAACAGGAGGCATATTCACGGCGCTGCTGCTGCGGCTGCGCCACAATTCCTTGCCCGAGTCGTCAAACGCAATCACGTTCCCGTCTACCGAAGCAACCGCAGTCACTACGCCGTCCGAACCTGCACCAGCTGTCAACTTCTTGCCGGCATTGGCCGACCACTGTACACGGCCCGTGTCCAGATCCACCTTGCTGACCTGCCCGGATACCGTTGCGGCATAGACCGAAGAACCGGTCACTTGCGGTGCAAAGCCCGAATCCGCGCCGCTACCAATAGAGGTGCTCCAGCTGATCTTGGCGGCCACACCAGGGGTGTATTCGGTCAAGGGAGTCGGCTGGAAACGTGGATCCTTGCTGGAGAACATGGAGCAACCGGCCAATGCGGTAAGGCTCAGGGCCAGCGCGCTCAGGCGCAGGACACGCATGGCAGAGGATGGGGATTTGCGAATAGTAGGAAGAGACATGAATTAAGCTCCTGCCAGTGCATCAAGTTTGATCTGAACCAACTGCGAAATAGGGTCTTGCTTGAGCAACTCCACGGCCTGCTTCCAGGCTTCGCGCGCTGCATCATTCTGCCCTTGAGCGGCCAGAATATCGCCTTTGCGATCCGCAAACAAACCGGCAAAACTGGCAGGGGGATTCGTCAGTTGAGCCAGGGCCTCATCGTAATTCTTTTGTTCCAACATAATGCCGGCCAGACGCAAACGTGCCAGTGGAGTCAGCGCCGGGTCGTGGTTGGTTTTAACCATCCACTCCAGTTGTTCACGAGCAGGCGTCAGATTGCCGCGTTGCTGCAAAGCCTGAGCAGCCAGCAAGACACCGCGGGAGGTGTAGCCAGACTTGGGAAAATCGTTACGCAAGGTCGTGCTGGCAGCCAGCACGCGGGCATCAGCCTCTTCGCCTGTCTGGGCAGCCGCACTTTCCAGCGCTTCAAAGTAACCCATGGCCTGACCAGCCTGATGACCCTGATACCACTGCCAACCGCGCCAGCCCGCCACTGCTGCCAAGGCAGCAAAAGCCAGCACGATGCACAGGGTACCCCAGCGGTCCCACCATGCTCGCATGGCATCTAGTTTTTCCTGTTCTTCAAGATCGTAGGCCATGCTCAAATCCTTGCTGACAAAACACTGGCGAGTTCAGAAAAATCAACAGACTGTTGCTGCTCGGCGCCATCCGCAGCACGCAACCATTTCACACTGGCCTGTTCTTTTTGGAGTTCGTCGTCACCCAAAATAACGGCGGCCTGCGCACCACTGGCATCAGCCCGCTTGAACTGGGACTTGAAGCCGCTGGAGCCTGCATGGACAATCACCTGCAAACCGGCATCACGCAGTTGCTCGGCCAACAGCGAGGCCTTGCGCTGGGCTGCCTCGCCCTGGTGAACCATATACACCTGACATTCGGGAATGGCTGGCTGCTCGCCATCTTGCGAGCACAGATCCAGCAAGCGCTCCATACCAATGGCAAAGCCCACAGCGGGCGAAGGTTTGCCACCCATCAATTCGATCAGGCCGTCGTAACGGCCTCCGCCGCATACCGTCCCTTGTGCACCCAGGCGATCCGTTACCCACTCGAACACGGTCAAGTTGTAGTAATCCAGACCACGCACCAGACGCGGGTTCAGTGTGTAGGCAATACCGGCATCATCCAGACGATCGCATACGCCCTGGAAGTGAGCACGAGACTCTTCACCCAGGAAGTCGAACAGGCGTGGAGCTGCATTGGCCATTTCCTGCATGGCCGGATTTTTGGTATCCAGCACGCGCAAGGGATTGGTGTACATGCGACGCTGGGCTTCTTCGTCCAGCACATCCTTGTGGGCTTCCAGGTGTTCGATCAAGGCCGCACGGTGGGCGGCACGCTCTTCAGCCTGGCCCAGGGAGTTCAGTTCCAGACGGATATCCGTCAGACCCAGCTTCTTCCACAAACGGGACAACATGACGATCAGCTCGGCATCCACATCCGGCCCGGGCAGACCCAGCGCTTCCACGTCGATCTGGTGGAACTGACGGTAGCGGCCACGCTGCGGGCGCTCATGGCGAAACACCGGCCCCATCGCATAAACGCGATGAGGGCGATCGTACAAGAGATTATGTTCGATAGTGGCGCGCACCATGCCCGCCGTAAATTCGGGACGCATGGTGAGCTTGTCGCCGTTGAGCGAATCGGTAAAGGAATACATTTCCTTTTCGACAATATCGGTGACTTCGCCAATACCACGAGCAAACAATTGGGTATGTTCCAGCACGGGGGTACGCATATTGCGATAGCCATAGCTGGCCAACCATTCCCGCACCAGAGCCTCCAGGGCTTCCCACTGTGCGCTTTCACCCGGTAAGGTGTCTTTCATGCCCGTCAGGGCGCGGAGCTTTTGAAACTGCTGCGTCATAATTCTAATGGTTTGCTCGCCATAGACTGACAAGCGTGTTGATCAAACCGTTGATGTTTTGCCGTAGCGGCGCTCAACGTAATTCTGGACAATGGTCTGAAATTCCTGAGCGATAGTATCACCCTTCAGGGTCACCACCCGCTCGCCATCCACATAGACGGGTGCCGAAGGAACTTCCCCGGTTCCCGGCAAGCTGATGCCGATATCGGCGTGGCGGCTTTCCCCCGGACCATTGACCACACAGCCCATCACCGCGACGTTCATGGTTTCCACGCCGGGATACAGATCTTTCCAGACAGGCATCTGGTCACGCAAATAGCTTTGAATATCGTTGGCCAGCTCCTGGAACACCGTACTGCTGGTGCGACCACAACCCGGACACGCCACCACCATCGGAGTAAAGGCGCGCAACCCCATGGTCTGCAGAATTTCCTGAGCCACGACCACTTCACGGGCACGATCGCCACCGGGTTCGGGCGTCAGGGAAATACGAATGGTGTCACCAATGCCTTGCTGCAGCAAGACGGACAAGGCGGCCGTAGAAGCCACAATCCCCTTGCTGCCCATCCCCGCCTCGGTCAAACCCAGATGCAGGGCGTAATCGCAGCGCGAAGACAAATCCTGATAAACCGTAATCAAATCCTGCACATGGCTGACCTTGCAGGACAGCACAATGCGTTTGCCGTCCAGACCCAGCTCTTCGGCACGCTGGGCATTGCTGATGGCCGAAAACACCAGGGCATCACGCATGACAGCCTGCGCCGTCCAGGGGTGTGCCCGTTGATTATTCTCGTCCATCATGCGGGCCATCAGCTCGTGATCCAGGCTGCCCCAGTTCACACCGATACGCACGGCCTTGTCGTAACGGCAGGCGATTTCAATCATCTTGGCAAAGTTGTCGTCCCGACGCTTGCCCCCGCCCATATTGCCCGGATTGATCCGGTACTTGGACAAGGCTTGCGCACATTCCGGGAAGTCTGCCAGCAGCTTATGGCCGTTGTAATGAAAGTCCCCCACCAAGGGAACATTCACACCCATGCGGTCCAGCTGTTCACGAATAGCCGGCACTTCACGCGCAGCTTCCGGGGTGTTGACGGTAATACGCACCAGTTCGGAGCCGGCTCGCGCCAATTCCTTGACCTGGATAGCCGTTGCAATGGCATCGACCGTATCCGTATTGGTCATGGACTGCACCACGACCGGCGCCGAGCCCCCCAGTTTCACGACATGATCGCCCCAGCGCACATCCACCGTGCGCGTCACCCGTTTGGGTTGAGCACCAACCGGCAGAGGTTGGCAAGCAGAGGGAGTTTCGGGACCCTGCGTCATTTCTTCAAATCCTTGAGCCAATCAAATACCAGCCATTCCTCGGGAACCCAGCCTCGATCAATAGCGTAAAAACCGGCTACCAGCAGCAAAACAATAATGATAAGAATCCAGATCCAGCCAAAACCGCCGCGCGAGTCGGCATACAGGCTCAAATCCGCACTGGACAAGCCCGAACCGGAATGATCGCGCGGTACGGGCTTGGGCGCAGCGGTATCACTAACCTGAGCTTCCAGCATGACCAGCACAGCCGATACGTCGGCCTCCAGAAAACGCGCGTAGTTACGCACCATGCCGCGCAATGGCTGACCACCGGGCAACTGGTCCCACTCCTGAGCCTCCAGGGCCTCTAGCTGGCGAACCGAAAACTTCAGGCGGGTGGAGGCTTCGTTCAGCGTACAGGATCGCGCCAGGCGCAGCTCACGCAATGTCGGGCCTACACCTGAGCCCGCTTCCGGAGCCGATTGGTTGGAGGGGACCAGAGTCTCGCTCATGCACGTTCCTGTTTGATTTGAATGACAGCACGATCAGGCAAACGCTGTTCGATACGGGTGCGATCACGAATATCGCCCGCCAACTGTCCGCAAGCGGCAGCAATGTCATCGCCGCGCGTCTTGCGCACTGTGGTTACCACCCCACCATCCATCAGACGCTGGGCAAACTGCTTGACCCGTGCAGCTGAGGAGCGTTTCAGACCGGACTGCGGAAAAGGATTGAAAGGAATCAAATTAAATTTACAGCGCACAATGCGCGCGATGTCCAACAGTTCCTGCGCATGCTGGTCGGTATCGTTGATGCCGTCCAGCATGATGTATTCAAACGTGATGAAGTCACGCGGTGCGTGCTCCAGATAGCGATTACAGGCATCCAGAAGCTCGACCAGCGGATACTTCTTGTTCAGCGGCACCAGACGGTCGCGCAGCGCATCATTGGGCGCATGCAGCGACACAGCCAGCGCCACCGGGCAATCCTTGGCCAGACGATCCATCATGGGCACCACCCCGGAGGTGGATACCGTCACGCGGCGGCGCGACAGACCGTAGGCATTATCGTCCAGCATCAGTCGCAAGGCACCGAGCACCTGGTCGTAATTAAGCAAAGGCTCGCCCATGCCCATCATGACCACATTGCTGATGACACGCGTGCTGGTTTGCTCGGCATCGCCAATGCGGGCGGTTTCGGGCGCATTCAGCAAGGCACGACGGGCGAACCAAAGCTGGCCAATGATTTCAGAAGTCGTCAGGTTGCGATTGAAACCCTGGTAACCCGTGGAACAGAATGGACAGGCCACGGTGCAGCCAGCCTGGCTGGAAATACACAGGGTGCCCCGGTCGTCCTCGGGAATGAAAACCGCTTCGACGGCATTATTGCTGCCTACGTCAAACAGCCATTTACGCGTGCCGTCGGAAGAAATATGTTCGTGCGACATGCTGGGCGCGGTGACAACGCAATTGGCCGTCAGCTGCTCGCGGAACTCGCGCGCCAGATCCGTCATCTGCCCAAAATCGTCTTGTTGACGCTGGTGTATCCAGCGCTGCAATTGGCGCGCGCGGAAAGGCTTGCCACCCCATTGGGCGACCAGTTCAACAAGTTGCTCCGGGCCCAGGCCCAGAAGATTGGTAGGTTCGAGCGATGACATAAAAAAATAATACCTTCACGCGTTCTGGCTATTACTTTCTTGCAGGAGTGCAAAAAAGCCTCTTTTTGCGGATTTGCCCGGCACACCGATTCCGGTGAGCCGGGCAAGTCTTGCTCAGAGTGCCGCCAGTACTGCGCGGTTTAACGAATTAACGGCTGTAAACGTTGCACTCTGGGAAGAAGAAAGCGATTTCGACAGCAGCGGTTTCAGGAGCGTCGGAACCGTGAACAGCGTTAGCGTCGATGCTTTCAGCGAAGTCAGCACGGATGGTGCCGGCGTCAGCTTTCTTGGGGTCGGTAGCGCCCATCAGTTCGCGGTTCTTGGCAATGGCGCCCTCGCCTTCCAGAACTTGAACGAACACAGGACCGGAAACCATGAAGTCAACCAGATCCTTGAAGAAAGGACGCTCGGCGTGCACGCCGTAGAAGCGCTCGGCTTCGCCACGGGACAGGTGAACCAGGCGACCAGCGATCACTTTCAGGCCAGCGCCTTCAAAGCGGGAAATAATCTGACCGATCACGTTTTTAGCAACAGCGTCGGGCTTGATAATGGACAGAGTGCGTTCAATAGCCATGTGAAAATCCAAATAAGAACAATATAGTGTAGTCTTTGCTGCGTAAAGCAAAATGCAGATCCGACGGTTCGCGCTAAATTTTTTAATGAAAACAAGCACTTTCATCAGATTTACGGCAACCCGGCATTTTACCACGCCAAAGACGCACGGCCACATCTTAAAATAGTGCATCTTAAATTCGTTTTTTACCCAGGATTAGTCCCGCCCTATCTGGCACCAACCGTGCAATAAGGGGCAGGCAGACCGCATCACCATGACCAACTCATCCGCAACGACCTCCGACGAGCAGTTATCCAAGAGCTTTGAACCCCAGGAAATCGAAACGCGCTGGTACGCGCGCTGGGAGCAAGCCGACCTTTTCAAGGGAGGCCAACACGTCCAGCCCTTGGGTGATCACCAGTCCGAACCCTTTGTGATCCAGTCCCCGCCACCAAACGTCACTGGGACCTTGCACATGGGCCACGCCTTTAATCAGACCATCATGGATGGCCTGACGCGCTACCACCGCATGAAAGGCGACGATACGGTCTACATTCCCGGCACCGACCACGCCGGGATTGCCACCCAGATCATCGTGGAACGCCAGCTTGATGCCCAGAACATCAGCCGCCACGACCTGGGTCGCGAGAAATTCCTGGAAAAAGTCTGGGAGTGGAAAGAGAAGTCGGGCAATACCATTACCGGCCAGTTCCGCCGCCTGGGCGCGTCCTGTGACTGGAGCCGCGAATACTTCACCATGGACGACAATCTGTCCCGTGGCGTGCTGGAAACCTTTGTCCGCCTGTACGAGCAAGGCCTGATTTACCGCGGCAAGCGCCTGGTGAACTGGGACCCCGTGCTGGGCACCGCCGTGTCTGATCTGGAAGTGGTCAGCGAGGAAGAAGACGGCCACCTGTGGGAAATCAGCTACCCGCTGACTACCCCCCAAGGCGGCCTGACCCACCTGACCGTTGCTACCACCCGCCCTGAAACCATGCTGGGCGACGTTGCCCTGATGGTGCACCCGGAGGACGAACGCTATATCGGCCTGATCGGTCAAACCGTGACCCTGCCCCTGGTTGGCCGTTCCATCCCGATCATTGCAGACGACTACGTAGACCCGGCCTTTGGTACCGGCGTAGTGAAGGTAACTCCGGCCCACGACTTCAATGACTACGCCGTTGGCCAACGCCACGGCCTGGAAATGATCAGCATCCTGACGCTGGATGCCCATATTGCCGACACCGCTCCCGAAGCCTACCAAGGCCTGGAGCGCTTTGCTGCGCGCAAGCAAATCGTGGCCGACCTGGAAGCCCAGGGCCTGCTGAAAGCGGTCAAACCCCACAAGCTGATGGTGCCACGCGGCGACCGTACCAATACGGTCATCGAACCCATGCTGACCGACCAGTGGTTTGTGGCCATGAGCAAGCCTGCTCCGGAAGATTCGCTGCACCCCGGCAAGAGCATCACCCAGGTTGCCCTGGACGTGGTGGCCGATGGCCGTGTGCGCTTCTACCCTGACAACTGGTCCAATACCTACAACCAGTGGCTGAACAATATTCAGGACTGGTGTATTTCACGTCAACTGTGGTGGGGTCACCAGATTCCCGCCTGGTACGCCGAAGACGGCAGCCTGTTTGTCGCCCGCTCCGAAGAGGACGCTCTGGAACAAGCCCGCGCCGCTGGCGTGACCGGCCCACTGCGCCGCGATGAAGACGTGCTGGATACCTGGTTCTCCTCCGCCCTGGTGCCCTTTACCGATCTGGGCTGGCCTGAAGAAACCCCGGATCTGGCCCGTTACCTGCCCTCCAGCGTGCTGGTGACTGGTTTCGATATTATTTTCTTCTGGGTGGCCCGCATGGTCATGATGAGCATGCACCTGACCGGCCGCGTTCCGTTCAACACCGTCTATGTTCATGGACTGGTGTGCGATATGGAAGGCAAGAAAATGAGCAAATCCAAGGGCAATACCATTGACCCAGTGGATTTGATCGACGGCATCGATCTGGAAAGCCTGATACACAAGCGCACCTTTGGCCTGATGAACCCCAAGCAGGCTCAAAGCATCACCAAACGCACCAAGAAAGATTATCCCGATGGCATCCCTGCCTTCGGTACGGACGCACTGCGCTTTACCATGGCCGCCTATGCCACGCTGGGCCGCAACATCAACTTCGACATGAAGCGTTGCGAAGGCTACCGCAACTTCTGCAACAAGCTGTGGAACGCCACCCGCTTTGTGCTGATGAACACCGAAGGTCATGAGCTGCACACCGACGCGCCCGCCGAACTGAGCTTTGCGGATCGCTGGATCATCAGCCTGTTGCAAGGCCTCGAACAGGATGCCGAGCGCGGTTTTGCCGACTACCGTTTTGACAACGTTGCCAACGCCATCTACCACTTTGTGTGGGACGAGTACTGCGACTGGTACCTGGAACTGGCCAAGACCCAGATCCAGAACGGCACGCCCGAGCAGCAACTGGGCACCCGTCGCACCCTGATCCGTGTGCTGGAAGTCGTGCTGCGCGTGGCGCACCCCATCATCCCCTTCATCACGGAAGAGCTGTGGCAGAAAGTCTCGGTGGTGGCTGGCAAACGTGCTGCCAATGAAACCACCAGCATTTCGGTCCAGCCCTACCCGATTGCCAACCCTGCCGCGATTGATGAGCAGGCTGTAGCCCAGGTTGCCGAGCTGAAGGCCCAGGTCGATGCAATTCGCGCCCTGCGCGGCGAAATGAACCTGTCGCCTGCCCAGCGTGTACCGCTGGTTGCCCAAGGTGACGCCGCCATCCTGAGCGCCAACAGCCCCTACCTGGCCAGCCTATGCAAGCTGGAAAGCGTGGACATCGTGGAGCAACTGCCTACCGATGCCGGCGCTCCCGTGCAAGTGGTCGACAAAACCCAGCTGATGCTGCACGTAGAGATTGACGTGGAAGCAGAGCGTATCCGTCTGTCCAAGGAAATCGAACGTCTGCAAGGCGAAATCAGCAAGGCCGAAGGCAAATTGGGCAACGCCAGTTTTGTGGAACGCGCACCCGCCGCCGTGGTTGAACAAGAGCGCCTGCGTGTGGCTCAGTTCGGTGAAACACTGGCCAAGGTAAAACAGCAGTTTGATCGTCTGGGCTAATCGCCTGACCCAAGCGCGGACGATAGCAAAAAGCCCTGCAATATTGCAGGGCTTTTTTTAATCCCATCCATGATCAATGCAGTACAGAGCGATCGGAGAAGCCGCCCTAAAAAGTCTAGAACCACGGTTCAGCCAAGCCGATACAGCACAATACTTCAGCCAATAACAACATGGCCCGCTTAAAGCTGGGCCAATAGGATGTAGACGCTTGCTTAGGTGGCGCTATCCGTCGAGCGAAGCCAAAGAGGCCAAAAAGCGTTCGTCCGCCTTACTGAGCTCGCCACGCTGGCGGGCTTGCTCTATCAGCTCGGGCCGACGCAAGGCTGTCAAACGCAGGGATTGCTCACGCCGCCATGCCTGAATGCGACCATGATGACCAGACATCAAGACTTCGGGCACTGCCTGATCACGGTATATCTCGGGACGGGTGTAATGAGGACTATCCAGCAAGCCGCTATTGTCGGCATGGAAAGAGTCCTGACGAGCCGAATCAGCATCATTCAGCACGCCGGGCAAGAGCCGAATCACGCTATCAATAATCGCCAGTGATGCTATTTCACCGCCAGACAGCACAAAATCACCCAAAGACAGTTCCTGGGTGATACGCGCATCAATAAAACGTTGATCTATCCCTTCATAGCGACCACACACCAGAACCGCGCCAGGGCCCTGAGCCAGCTCCTGAGCCACAGTCTGATCAAAGCGTCGCCCTGTAGGGCTCAGCAAAATCACTTCCGGGCTATCACCACGATCAGCCAAAGCCTGATCCAGGGCGTCATTCAGAGGATCAGCCAGCATCACCATGCCTGGGCCACCGCCGTAAGGACGATCGTCTACAGTACGGTGCACATCGGTGGTGTAGTCGCGCGGATTCCAGGTCCGCATCTGCCAGATACCCTGCTTGTGCGCACGGCCGGTGACACCAGCCTCGCTGACCACATCAAACATGTCCGGGAACAGGGTCAGGGCATCAAATCGCATGAGGACTCGGCAAGAGAAAAAAGCAGATACGCCTTGCAAGATCCAGCCAATCAGACCAGAGCACTGCAACAGCGCAGGATTGAAACGATCAAATCGCCCAGTGGCTGTGCAGTTCGCGGGCGGACATATCCACCGTATGCACAATGGCTTGCACAAAGGGAACCAGCTCTTCCAGCGGCTTGCCCTGCTCGTCCTTTGCAGGCGTAAAGACGCCTTCGGCATCCCAGGAGCCACGATGCACGACCAAAATGGAATGCGCGCCGTTATCCAGCACTTCCACCACTTCGCCCAGACTTTCAGCCTGGCCGTCCTGCTCGCCAAAGAAGCGGCAGCCGATCAGATCGACCCAATAAAATTCGTCTTCGTCCGCTTTGGGGAAAGCGGCACGGGATACCCAAACGGTATGCCCCTTGAGAGCTTGAGCCAGCTCTCGATTATCCAGACCCTCAAACTGCGCCACGATGGTTGCACCATGCTGCTTTGCGGTTTGTATTTGTCTGGGTGACGCAGACGCAAAAACGCCCGCCTGAGATTCAGGCCGGGGCGTTTTTAACCACCACGTTTTTGCATTCAGCAGCGCCTTGGTTTGCATGGAGTGCGGCTGGATCTTGACCCAACCACGCACACCATAAGCGGAAACAATACGACCGAGCTCAACAAGGTCAGCAGGAATCGCAGATTGCTTCACACTAAACGCTACTGAAAAACAGGTGAATCAACTTAGGCAGCCGAAGCAACCTTAGCCGAGTATTCTTTCAACAGGCGAGCCACAGCAGGCGAAACCTGAGCACCGTTGTCGGTGAAGTGCTTAACGCGGTCCATTTGCAGACGCAGGTTTTCATGACCTTCGCCAGCGACGGGGTTGTAGAAACCCAGACGTTCGATGAAGCGACCATCACGGCGTTGGCTCGCCTCGGCGGCTACTACGTTGTAAAAAGGACGCTTTTTGGAGCCACCACGGGCCAAGCGAATTACCACCATTGATAATCCCTTTATTGTGTAAGGTAAACAAAAAATTCTAGCACTATTCTGGCAAGCATGCCAAAAGTAACACGCTAAGATAGCAGATTCAGTGCTAGATACGCAACAGACAAAGCAGTATTCTACCGCCGTCGGCTTAACGACGGCGTAAAAAATGCAGAGTTTTTTCGGCTTGCTGGTCTTGAGCCAACAGTTCGTTGCCAGTTTGGCGACAAAAAGCCTGAAAATCTTGAATGGCGTGCTGATCGGTCGTGATGACCTGCAACACTTGCCCGGATTCCAGCTGCGCCAAGGCTTTCTTGGCACGCAAGATGGGCAAGGGGCATTTCAGCCCGCTTGCATCCACCTGCAGATCGCTGTTGGGCAAAGCGCCGGGCTCGGACATCGTCACGCTCCCAACTTGCTTTGGACCCAGGCCTGCACCGAAGCATTAGCCTGTGGCAAGACGCTAGCATCGGTACCACCGCCCATGGCCATATCAGGACGACCACCGCCCTTCCCGCCCATTTGCGAGGCCACAAAGCCCACCAGATCACCCGCCTTGACCTTGGAGGTCAGGTCAGGCGTCACGCCAGCCACCAGGCTGACTTTGCCGTCCGCAACGATGGACAGCAGAATCACGGCCGACTGCAGCTTGTTCTTCAACTGATCGGCCATTTCGCGCAGGGCTTTAGCTTCCACGCCTTGTAGCGTAGCCACCAGCAGGCGACTGCTGTCATTCAAGGGTACGGCTTGGGCCAGCAGATCCTGGCCGGCAGAAGCCGCCAGCTTGGATTGCATTTGTTCGCGCTCGCGCTCCAGATCCTTGATCTGGCCTTGCAAGGCGCTGATACGAGCCACCAGACCTTCTGGCTGGGTGCGCAGGCTGGCGGAGGCGTCATTCAACAAACGCTCCTGCGCTTGCACCCAGTGCAGGCTGTTGGTGCCGGTAATGGCTTCGACACGGCGCACACCAGCGGCTACACCGCCTTCCGAGACAATCTTGAACAAGCCGATATCGCCCGTGCGCTGAACGTGAGTACCACCACACAGCTCGCGCGAGAAGCCGATATCCAGTACACGCACTTCGTCGCCGTACTTTTCACCAAACAAAGCCATGGCACCGCCGCTGACGGCGTCGTCAAACGACATCAGCTGGGCTTGCACGGCCTGGTTAGCCAGAACCTGATCGTTCACAATGGCTTCAACCTGAGCGATTTGCTCGGCTGTCATGGCGGCATCGTGCGCAAAGTCAAAACGGGTTTTCTCAGCGTCCACCAGGGAGCCACGTTGTTGCACGTGACCGCCCAGCACCTGACGCAAGGCCTTGTGCATCAAGTGCGTGGCCGAGTGGTTACGGATCACACGCTCACGACGCTCGGTATCCACCTGGGCTTGAACAGTCTGGCCCACGGTCAGCGTGCCAGCGTTCAGCACTCCCTGGTGCCCGAAAACCTGATTGGAAATCTTTTGGGTATCCTGCACTTCAAAGGACAGGCCCTTGGCATCGCTCAGGATACCGGCATCCCCCACCTGACCACCGGACTCGGCGTAGAAAGGGGTGGCATCCAGAACCACTACTGCTTGCTGGCCCTGGGCCACGGACTGCACAGAGGTGCCGTCCACATACAAGGCGGTAACCGTGCCGCTGCCTTCCAGGGTGGTGTAACCATCAAAGCGGGTTTGCACGCCGGAGTAGCTCAGGCCTTCGGATGTTTTGAACTTGCCCGAAGCGCGTGCCATCTGACGCTGGTTTTCCATGGCGACTTCAAAACCGTCCAGATCGACCTCAATGCCACGCTCGCGGCAGATGTCGGCGGTCAAGTCCACGGGGAAACCGTAGGTATCGTACAAGGTGAACAGCGTCTGGCCGTCCAGCTTGGCATTCTCTGGCAGGTTGGCCAAAGCGCCTTCCAGAATGCGCATGCCATTTTCCAGCGTTTCGCTGAAACGCTCTTCTTCCTGGCGCAACACTTGTTCGATGCGCTCACGCTGGCTAATCAGCTCAGGGTAGGCTTCGCCCATGGTCAGACCCAGATCCTGTACCAAACGGTAGAAGAACAAGCCCTTCTGACCCAGCTTGTGACCGTGACGCAAGGCGCGGCGAATAATGCGGCGCAACACATAGCCACGGCCTTCATTGCTGGGGATCACCCCGTCAATGATCAGGAAGCTGCAAGCACGAATGTGGTCAGCAATCACCTTGAGCGAGTTATTGCTCAGGTCGCTGGTCTTGGTTTCGCGTGCGGCGGCCTGAATCAGGGATTGGAACAGGTCGATTTCGTAGTTGGAGTGCACATGCTGCAGCACAGCCGAAATACGCTCCAGGCCCATGCCGGTGTCCACACAAGGCTTGGGCAGCGGTGTCATGGTGCCGTCGGCGGAACGCTCGAACTGCATGAACACCAGGTTCCATACTTCAATGTAGCGGTCGCCGTCTTCTTCAGGCGATCCGGGAGGGCCACCCCAGACGTCGGCACCGTGGTCGTAGAAGATTTCCGAGCAAGGGCCACAGGGACCGGTATCGGCCATCTGCCAGAAGTTGTCCGAGTTGTAGCGTACGCCGCCCTTGTCACCGATGCGGATGATGCGCTCTTTGGGCACCCCAATTTCCGAGGCCCAGATATCGTAGGCCTCATCGTCTTCCTGGTAGACGGTGACCCAGAGTTTTTCTGCAGGCAGCTTGTAAACCGTCGTCAGCAGTTCCCAGGCATAGCGAATGGCGTCTTGCTTGAAGTAGTCGCCAAAGCTGAAGTTGCCCAGCATTTCAAAAAAGGTGTGGTGACGGGCGGTGTAGCCCACGTTTTCCAGGTCATTGTGCTTGCCACCGGCGCGCACACAGCGCTGAGAGCTGGTCGCACGGTTGTAGGGGCGGGTTTCCTTGCCCGTGAACACATCTTTGAACTGCACCATCCCTGCGTTAGTGAACAGCAAGGTAGGGTCATTGCCTGGCACCAGCGAAGCCGAGGAAACGATGTGGTGTCCCTTGGATTCAAAAAAAGAAAGAAACTTCTGACGAATTTCTGAGGTTTTCATTACTTGCAACGCGATGGAAAATTTAACTGCCTATTATAAAAAGATCAGCCTTGCAGCCCATGCGCGCGCTGCGCTGGCACAACACCTGCCGCCCCGGCAAAGCAGTGAGAAGCCAGGACGCCACACTCCCTGTACGAGCGGCTGCGTAAGCGTCAAATAGTACTGTTTTCAGCGGGCAGAAACAACAATTCCGACCCTGGCGAGTCGGAATGTGAATGCACCCTGCTCAGATTCAGGATGTCGTCTTGACGGGCCAGGAGGCATGAACCCTGGCCCTGCCCCGATCAGGCCTTGGGCTGATAGGGATGATGCTCGGCCCAGTGGCGAGCAATATCCACACGACGGCACACCCAGACACGCTCGTGCGATTGCACGTAATCCAGGAAACGCTGCAAGGCGCGGAAGCGGCCAGGACGGCCGATCAGACGGCAATGCAAACCGATGGACAGCATCTTGGGAGCCTCTTCACCTTCTTCGTAGAGCACGTCAAATGCGTCTTTCAGGTAGGAGAAGAAATGATCGCCGGTGTTGAAACCCTGAGGAGCCGCAAAGCGCATGTCATTGCTGTCCAGGGTGTAAGGCACGATCAATTGCGGCTTGACCGTATTGTCGCTGAGCTGAACCTCGGTCCAGAACGGCAGATCATCACCGTAGTAATCGGAGCTATACAGGAACTGGCCCTCTTCAGCCACCAGACGCAAGGTATTTGGGCTATCGCGGCCGGTGTACCAGCCTTCGGGATGGTGACCCAGCAAGTCCGTCAGCACTTTCACGCACTGGCGCATATGCTCGCGCTCGACTTCTTCGGACACGTTCTGGTAGTGAATCCAGCGGTAGCCATGGCAAGCGATCTCATGACCCAGGCGCACGAATTCCTGTGCCAGCTCGGGATGACGCTCCAGCGCCATGCCCACCCCAAACACGGTCATGGGCAGGCCGCGCTTTTCAAACTCGTTCAGAATCCGCCAGACACCGGCACGCGAGCCGTATTCGTAAATGGATTCCATGGACAGGTGACGGTCCGGGTAAGCGGCTGCACCAATAATTTCGGACAGGAACTGCTCGGAGCCCGGGTCACCGTGCAGGACGCAATTCTCGCCGCCTTCCTCATAATTCAAGACAAACTGCACCGCAATGCGCGCCCGATCAGGCCATTGTGCATGGGGCACGTTTTTACCGTAACCGACCAGGTCACGAGGGTACTTACTCAAGGACATACCGTCTCCGTTTAGCGTTTTACGCTGAGGGCCAGCCAAGGATCGGCAGCATTGCCATCACCCGCTTCGCTCATGCGATGTTCACAATCACTTAAGTGATGATGCATAGCCAGATGCGCGCCTTCGGCATCGCCCTGACTAAGCTTGTCCAAAATCTCTTTGTGCTCGTAAAACGAACACGCCTGTTCGCCCGGTGTGTCGTGATACGCAATGATGAGCGTGGTGCGGGCGCACAAGGTGTGCATCAACTCGGTCAGCTCATCATTGCCAGCGCAGCGCGCCAGCATCACGTGAAACGCATTGGACAGGCGCAACCAACTGATGCGGTCGCCATGTTCAAAGGCGTGCTGTTCACGCTCCACCATTTCATACAGGCCAGCCAGACGCTCCGGCAGATCCGGGTAGCTGATCAGTTTTTGCAGAATCAAGGCTTCCAGATCACGCCGCAGTTCAAACACGTCCCGTGTTTGCTTGGCCGTCGGCTTCCAGACAAAAGCACCCCGATTGGGCTCAATGACCACAATCTTGTCGTGTTCGAGGGCAGCCAGCGCCGCACGAACGGTCGCCCGCGAGCACTCGAAAATCGTGCATAGCGTGGCTTCCGTCAGTTTGGTTCCAGGCAAAAGACGACGGTCAACGACCGCATCAAAGATCTGGCTATAAACACGCCCGACCTCGCTATCTGCCATGCCTCCCTCTAGCAGCGAGGAGGCGCTGGGCGCTTGGGATTCACTGCTCATCCCCTCTTGCCGCCGTATCTGAAGCATAGAATTTCTCGTTATTGACTATTGACAATTATTCGGTACCCCGACAAAATCGTCAACATAAATTGTCGACAATCTGATTCCTCAAACAGAGCGACAGTTTCGGGGCCTCAACCCAGCGCACTGATCCTTGCACCGTTGGCCCCCGGCCGGTTCTCAAAACTGGGCTCGCTGGACCTTTTTTGATCACCATAAACCGGAGACATTTATGGGAAAGCTATCAACCCATGTCCTTGACACGACTCAAGGACGCCCAGCCAGCGGCGTGCGCGTCGATCTTTATTCCATCGAAAACGATCAACGTACTCTGATCAAAACCACTCACACCAATAGCGACGGTCGCTGTGATGAGCCCCTGCTGCAAGGCGAGGCCATGCACACGGGCGTTTTTGAACTGGTGTTTCATGCAGGTGACTACTTTGCCGCCAGCGGTGTGACTCTGCCCGAGCCACGCTTTGTTGATCAGGTCGGCATTCGCTTTGGTATCGCTGATGCCAATGCCAATTACCACGTACCTCTGGTCGTGACCCCCTGGTCCTGGTCCACCTATCGCGGCAGCTGATCGCGTATCCAAGTCGACTTTTCGCTTCTATACGAAACCACTCTGATACGAGATCTTTATGTACGCTTACCTACTTGAGTACGGCAACCTGCTGTTGCGCTGGTTGCACGTGATTGCGGCTGTCGCCTGGATCGGCGAGTCCATCTACTTTGTGATGCTGGACAACGGCCTGAAACCGCCTAAAGGCGAAGAAAGCAAGAAACGCGGTGTGTTTGGCGAGATGTGGGCTGTCCACGGCGGCGGCTTCTATCACAACCAGAAATACCTGACCAATCCGGCCGAACTGCCTGATGACCTGCACTGGTCTTTCTGGAAGTCCTACACCACCTGGTTGTCCGGTTTCTTCCTGTTCGCCCTGCTCTACCTGACCAAGCCCGAGTTCTATCTGGTCAACCCCAACAGTCCCTGGGAATGGGCGGCTCAAATGACCGGCACCCAGGCCAACGTCATGGCTATTGCCTTCCTGGTACTGGGCTGGGTGGTCTATAACGGCCTGTGCCGCCTGATCAGCCCCAACATGAACCGCGACGGCCTGCTGAGCGTGGCCGTGGCCATCATGATGGTGGTCGTGGCTTACCTGAGCGCGCACATCTTCTCGGGTCGTGCTGCTTTCTTGCTGACTGGCGCTGTCATGGCCACCAGCATGTCGGCCAACGTGTTCTTCTGGATCATTCCCGGCCAACGCCGCATGGTCAAGGCACTGAAAGCCGGTCAAGCGCCCAACCCCCTGGACGGCAAGCGCGGCAAACAGCGTTCGGTACACAATACCTACTTCACGCTGCCCGTTCTGCTGCTGATGCTGAGCAACCACTACTCGTTCACGTATAACAACCCCAATGCGTGGATCATCATGGTGCTGTTCATCTTTGCCGGCGCCCTGATCCGTCAATACTTCGTGCTGATGCACGCTGGCATCAAAAAGCCTGCCTACCCGGCTGCCGGTGTTGTGCTGCTGCTGATCGTTGGCTACCTGGCTGCACCTGCCAGCCTGAAAGGCGAAGTTGCCAGTGCACCAGAAGCGGCGAGCGGTGCTGAAACCATCAGCGTTGCCCGTGTTCAGGAAATCATGGATGCACGATGTGTTCAGTGCCACGCGGCCAAGCCCAATGCCGACTTCGGCTTTACGGCGGCTCCTGCTGGCATGTTGCTCGATACCATCGACAACACGGTGCTGCACGCCGAACAGGTGAAAACCGTGGTGCACTCCAAGTACATGCCCCTGGGCAACATGACGCAAATGACCGACGAAGAGCGTGCTGCCATTGCCGCCTGGAGCGGTACCCGCGACTAATGCAGAACAGGGCTAAAGCCTGACGAGCGACAAGCTCCGTAGTAACTTCCAACCCCGATATGATGAAAATCATGTCGGGGTTTTTTCTTGTTTGGAGGGCGGTTGAATGGCCCACCAGGTCTGCTAGCGATGCGATGAGCAAGGATGCGCAAGCGTACAAAAACCAATGACATGGGGGCTCAAGAATAGGCGGCCTTGGAAACTGAGCAGCAGCCCAGTGACAGCGGCCGGGACCTCCCGAATTTTGCCAAACGCATGTCAAACTCTCCCGCGTCAGGAAGGCAAACATAGTTTGGTGACTTGAAACTTCGCTTGCTGCTGCTCCTGATCCGAGGCGGCTGACAAACTCGAATCCGGGGGCAGTCCTACTTCAAGCTCAATGCACCGACTATCCAGAAACAAGAGGCGCATGCTCCTGTCGCGCTCCCGCCCTATCGGCCACAACTGTCCTTGCTGAAACAGGAGCAGGCGTTGCCCATGCTGCACTTCGGCTAGCAACTGCGTATCTCTTCCATAGATAGCCTTCAGCTTCAATGCAGTGACGGGAATGCTGGATCTGAGCTTGCTTACATCAGGCAGACCTGCCCCCTCCCGTCCCTTTTGTTGCCTCAAATCCGACGACATATTTTGACGAGCCTGCTCGGCTTCCAGCAACAACATCTCCCTTACTATCGTCACTATTGCTTCCCTTGCCAAAGCCGGTGCACTAAACATCAGTGTCAGACCAAACAGAATGCTCAAAAGTGGTCTGCATATAATCAGCCCAATCTTGATCGGCCCAGTCCCGCTGCGCAGATTCATAAACATAGCCTTCCAGCTCCACGATAAAAGCGCTGCCCAGCAGCGAGGGGTAGGACTGCGGATTCAATGACAAACTCAAGCGCTCCCATTGCAGATCAGGAAGCTGGGCCGCCAGCAAATACACCGAACGCAAAGGCGAGTGACTGAGCCAGGAGCGACGCCACCCACCTACCCCCACTTGCTCATTCTCATCAGCAG
Organism: Alcaligenes sp. AB3; assembly: GCF_031844565.1. Lineage (NCBI taxonomy): Bacteria > Pseudomonadati > Pseudomonadota > Betaproteobacteria > Burkholderiales > Alcaligenaceae > Alcaligenes > Alcaligenes sp. AB3. The sequence continues at coordinate 566,613 of NZ_JAUZVM010000001.1, read as the reverse complement.
ATTCGACCCATTGAGCCGGAGACACTGACAGGCGCATAAAAGCAGGCTGCAGGGCTGCCAGCTCGGCATGCCAGCTTCGGGATGCCTCAACTGGCATTCGCTCCTGATCCTGCGTTGCCAGAGAATGAGGAATCAATGCCTGATACCCCCGCCGGATATACAACTCACCCTGTCCCAATGCGGTGAACTCCAGCACATTCGGCTCGCGAGTCTGGCTCTGCATGGCCGCACTAAAACGTTGCACATCCTCAAACCCATAATGCGCCTGACACTCCCACAAAGCGGCCTGACGGCGACAATCTACCTGCTGCAATTGCCAGTCCGTTCCCTGTGCAGGGAGCTCCTCAATCAAGCCCAGCACCGCCTGGACACTGGTCAAACCAGACTCTTCCTGGGCGGCGCCTTGCCTCCAGTCAGACGCGTTAGCAGCCAAGCGTCCCGGCAGATCAACGGACAGCACGCTGCCAAGCGTCGCCATCACCAGCACGGATAAAACCACCAGACGGAGCGGGATTTTTTCATACCACCCAATACGCCTGACGGCTTGGCGCTGCATACGGCCCTGCGGTCTTCTGCCCTGCTCCAGACAGACCCATAAATCATCTGGTTGCCGCAATTCGCGGATGGAGGGATAACGCGCCAACATAGCCTGCCGCAAGGTCTGTACCTGTCCGACCTGGGCCAGAAGGCAATCGCTCCCCTCCATCACTAGGCCATGTTCAAGTACCAGAAACCACAAACGGCCGGGAGCCACCGTCCACAACAGGAAAACCGCCTCTTGAGGATGATGAGCAGCCATACAAGCAGCCGCAGAATAGGCCTGAACTTGCGTCAATCTGGCTCTTGAAGGCCCGTTCTGAGCCAAACGCAAGACTGTTTGGGTCCTCCGGCTGTTCAGCCAACAACTGGGAACCCAACCCGTTACCTGCCTTTCTGTTTGTTCACCTGCCGGTTCTTTCAGCCCCCCGCCCATTCCCATCAAGCAAGTCCAATACGATTGCTTCATCCGATGGGCTTGAGTCTGCCGCACACCTTCCCCGGCATTCACCCACTGCAATCCGAACCAGTACTCCCGTTGGAACGAGGCAGAACTCATTTCATACCCCGATCGCTTGATCCTCCAGCCCCATCCACTGGCTGCAATCCGGACTTCTGCTCCAGAGCCAGGCGATCTGTTTCGTTGCGGTACAGCTCAATACGGCCAGCCTGATAACGCCACCCCAAGCCATATACCGCTGCAATCTGATCCAATAAGGCTGGCAAACGAAGTTGTCCAAAAATCAGGCCTCGTGGCTGAGTCAACTCTGACTCCTCCCCCACGCCTGCTCGCAGCGGGAGCTGCGTCAAGAGCAAGCGAGCCTGTGGACTGATAAACACGGCCAGATCAGACAATAAAGACAAACGACGCGCCAGTTCATCCAGATTGGGCAAAGGCGTTTCCAAAGAAAAACTGTAGGTTTGTCTGGAACGCAATGCTGATGGCAAGACAGCCTGTTTTCGTAAAGGCACGGCCTCTCCCAGCAGCCAAGGCTTGTCAACAGACTGGGTATGGGTCATGGAGGATGAGCTGTTGCCATCCAGTACGACGGCATCCTCCAACCACGGTTGATCGACATGCTGTCCTGCTTTCTGCAAGGTGCAAGCCGCCATCACGAGCAAAGACAAGAGCCAGAGGTACTTCATGACTGCCCCTCGGGTGGCACGCTGGGATCGCAGGCTTGCGGCCAAGCCAGAACCCTAAGCACCTGGTTCGAGTAAAAACAGGCCTGCAAAGGATGAGCATTCAGTTGAGTCGCCGCTAACAATTGGGCCACAGCAGCCTCAAACCCTCCCTCAAAGCGAGCCGTCCCCTTGATGGGAAAATCGACCTTCAGGGTCCAATGCTCAGGTGCAAATACCCAGTTCGCTTGCTTGGCCCATCGGACTAAAGCCTGCCTCAAGGTTCTATCCTTTATTCGCAGTTCAAAAACAGGCTCGTCCTTGGACTCTGTATCCACAACAGGGACTGAGATCCGCAGCAACTCTGAGCGGGCTTGAAAGGCCTGTGTCTGCAATAAGTTCGCAGGAGCAGACTCACCCTCCTTTACTTGGGCCGCCATCAAATCTGGCACACGCTTTCCAGAAAACACATGACTTGGCTCTGAAGAGCGGGTATCGGAACGACTTAACGGGGAGTGGCTGGGTGGAGAATCACCACGCTGGGAGAGACTTGCTTGGGCTTGCTGCTGGTCGTTCTGCTGGCTGCGGCCATGTGGCAAGGGAGCCGATGTTTCTGCGTCAAGTAATGCAGAACCTTCGCCATGGGCATCCTTGCGCCCTAAACGAGCCTGCGCCTGTGTCCGCCCGGCCCGGAATATCAGCTCCGCCCACGAGCCCTCGATGATTTGAAACTGCCCCGAAGGCTTCAACGACAGCAGTTTCTCCTGCCTGTCTCTGCGTCCAAACACCGCTGGCAGCGTCTGCTCCGGTGCAAAATGCAGCCAGATGCGCGTCCCGTTATCAAACACCTGCATAGGTCCCACTTGCGGATCACCAGACAAGCGCCAATCGAAGTTGAAGACGCGTGCCCCCGGATCCGCCAACGAGCCATCAGGCCCCTGGCTAGTCTGACAGGCAGAGAGCCCCAGGCCACACATCAGCAAGACGCAGAAACGAACAAGAAAACGCATGGCAAGCACCCAAAGAAAAAACCCCATGTCCCGTCAAGGGCGTGGGGTTTATCTTCAAGGATGCCTGCTCAAGCCGCTAGATCGGCTTGTACGCACAGATAAATCAGCGTCCTTTCTGAGCCACCAGACGGTTGGCTTCCGTGGCGGCGGTACGCAATGCCGTCATGGCCGGTTGCTGACCATCCAGCGCACTTTCCAGGCTCTGATTGAACACGGCGCGGATCTGACGGTAGTTACGGAAGTTGCCCTTGGCTGTGCCCGATGTACCGCTGCTGTAAGCTCCCACCAGGTGCATCCAGTCGCCCTTGTCCTTGTAGTAGTCGCTACCTGTCGCGTTAAAGGCTTCGCGGCTCACAGGCAAAAAGCCTGTTTTCTGATACCAGCGAGCGGCGTTCTCTGGCTGGGCCAACCAGCTGATGAAGCGGGCCGAGGCCTGGTTCTGTTCAGCGTTATGGCCTTTGACCGCCCACAGCGCCGAGCCCGTCACAAAAGGCTTGCCGGGGGTTTGGGTGACTTCAGGGTAGTAAGGCAGACCGGTCACAGCGTATTTCAGGCCGCGCGTGTCACTGTATTCACCAATATGGCCGGAGTTGGAGAACATGACGGCACATTCGCCCTTGGCAAAACGCTGGGGCGACTCAGGCAAGGTGCCAGGCTTGACCATCAGCTCGGATTTCACCCAGCTGATCATCATGGACAGGTGGCGGATGTACATCACGTCAAAGTCAAAGCCCACTTTGCCTTTGACCTTGGCGCCGGGTGCCAGACCGTAAATCTGGTTATTGACCGCGGCCAGGTTCTCCAGGTTGATGGAGACAGACTGATCGGAGGTCAAAGGACAACGGCGCGAGCCTTTATTGGCCAGATCAACCAGCTGGGCCTGCAGATCCAGCCAGACACGGCTGGGCACCGCAGGTTCGATCTTGGCTTTATCAAAGGCGTCCAGGTTGTAATACATGACCGGAATTTCGGCCATGTAAGGAAAGCCCTGCAATTGGCCACGGCCATTGCGCACAAAAGAGTTCGAGGCCAGGAACCAGGACACATTGTCCATTTTTTCCCGAGCCAGCAAGGTGTGCATGGGCATGATGTAGGAGCGGTCAGCAACCTCGTCCAGGCCGGACATCTCGCCTAACTGCACCAGATTGGGCAAGTCCTTGCCCGCTTGCATGACCTGCTCCAACGAGGCTTCCGTATCATGCGCCTTGACCGACACCTTGACGTCGCTCTGGCTACGATTGAAATCCCGAACCAAGCGTTCAAACTCGTCCTGATTGTGCGAGTTCAAAGCGGTCCAGACCTGAATATCAACGGCTGCCAGGGCGGTCGACCCGAACAGCAAAGCGGCTGAGCCACCCGCTGCCATCGCCAAAGCCATAACACCACGTTTCAACAGTAATCCGCGTAGATTTTTCATACATCCTTCAAGATAAAAAAGGAAATTCAGGTTCGGGTTTGTGTCCCATGACCAGGTCCGCCAAGGCTCGGCCAGAGCCTATACCCATGGTCCAGCCCAGGGTGCCATGTCCGGTATTCAGGTACAGGTTGGGAATGGAGGAACGGCCTATCAGTGGGACATTTGATGCTGTGGCAGGACGAAGTCCTGACCAGAAATGAACATTATCAAAATCCAATGCGCTTGGGAACAGATCAGCTACGTGCGTTAACAAAGCCTGACAACGCGCGGGGTTCAAACTGCGCGAATAGCCCGACAACTCTGCGGTTCCCGCCACCCGCAGGCTATCGCCCAGGCGGGAAAACACCAGTTTTTTATCTTTATCCGTCAGGCTGACGATGGGTGCCCCTTCGGGGACCAGCACCGGGAAAGTGGCCGAATAGCCTTTGGCCGGGTAAACGGGGCAGGCAATCCCCAGCGGCTGCAAGACGGTGGGGCTGAAACTGCCCATGGCCACCACAAAGGCGTCTGCCTGTATGAACTCGTACGCACCGTCCGAACCAATGACCTCGACGCCCACCACTCGGCCCTTGGCCGTCAGCAGACGGGTGATTTGGGTGGAAAAGCGAAACTCCACCCCGGCCCGCTTGGCCATGGCGGCCAAACCGCAGGTGAACTGGTTTGCATCGCCGGATTCATCATCTTTGGTGTAATCGCCCCCCACGATCTGGCCGCGAGCCGAGGCCAGGGCCGGCTCCAGCTGCACCAGTTCGTCCACGCTCATGATGCGACGGTCCACGCCCATATCGCGCATAACGTCCGCCATTTGCTGCGAGTCATCCAGGCTTTGGGCATCCCGGTAAAACGTGATGATGCCTTTTTCCTGATGGCGATAATCAAAGTCCAGACTGGGACGCAATTGCTTGAGTGTGCTGCGGCTGTATTCCGCCATGGCCACCAGAGCGCGCACATTGGGCGCTACTCGCCCTGGCAGGCACTCTCGCAGGAAAGACAGGCACCAGCGCCACTGGCGCAGGTCCAGACGCGGACGGAACAACAAGGGAGCATCGTCCTGCAACAACCATTTCAGCAGTTTGAACGGCATTTTCGGGTTGGCCCAGGGCTCGGCATAGGACACCGAGATTTGCCCGCCATTGGCACGCGAGGTTTCCTGCGCGGGACCGGTTCCCCGATCCACGACCACCACCTCACAACCTTGCTGGCTGAGCCACCAGGCAGTTGATACCCCAATAATGCCGCTGCCCAGAACTGCTACTTTCATGTGTACTGTCCGCTTGTTGAGCTATTGATCAAGACACTTACTTTACGTCTGCCAGCGACGTAAAGGCATCTGCAAAATAATTGTCCGGATTCAGTTGAGCCTGCTCCACAAAGTCCTTGCGGGCTGCTTCAACCATACCCGGCGCGCCACAGGCGTACACCTGCCAGGCCGACAGATCCGGCAAATCAGCCAGTACCGACTGATGCACAAAGCCCGTACGGCCTGTCCAGCCATCTTCCGGCTGAGCATCAGAAATCACCGGAATGAAACGCAGATTAGGCAGTTCGCTGGCCCACTTCTCGGCCAGTTCAGACTGGTACAGATCCTTGGGTCGACGGCCACCCCAGTACAAGGCCACTTCGCGCTGGCTGCCAGTTTGAATCAAGCGCTCGATCAAGGCCTTGATCGGAGCAAAACCCGTGCCGCTGGCCAGGAACACCATAGGTGCAGCACTGTCTTCACGCAGGAAGAAAGAACCCAAAGGCGCTTCCACACGCAGAATTTCGCGCTCTTTCATGGCGGTGGCACCGGCACCGAACACGTGATCGGTAAACACGCCGCCGGGCATGTGACGAATATGCAATTCCACCTGATTGTCTTCCCGTGGCGGTGTGGCCATGGAGTAGCTGCGACGGCTACCGTCCTTCAGGATGAACTCCAGATACTGACCTGGGTAGTAACGGAATGGCTCGGACGATGGCATTTGCAGACGCACCACCATCACATCATCACGCACTTTTTCCAGGCCCACCACGCGCGACGGCATCTTGCGAATCTGGATATCGGTCGCCATACGAATTTCGTGGGACTCGATCAGCATGTCGCTGCTGGGCTTGGCCTGACAGAACAGGGTGTAGCCTGCCGCGCGATCCTCTTCGCTCAGCAACTGCTCGGGCGCACGGCCTGCATCGTATTCACCTTCAATGACCTTGCCACGGCAAGACGAACAGGTGCCATTACGACAGCTATAGGGCAAGACAATGCCTGCATTCAGCGCGCCATCCAGCACAGACTGTCCGGGCTGTACGTCAAAACTGTGCCCGCTGGGCTGAACCGTGACTTTAAAACTCATATCCAACACTCAAAAAAGAAATCTATCAGGCGGAGGCTCAGCCTCCGGCGGCTATGCAAATTCAGAACTCTTCAGGCCGATGCAGCACAGGGTCGTTCAATTTGAGCGACAGGGCCTTGCCCTTGCCTGCCCGCTTGCCCAGATAATTGGCCAGCATGTCCAGATCCATCACGATGGTGGATGGACGTTTGCGGTTCACCCCGCTGACGGCCAGACCGGCCTCACCAAAGGCCACCCACTGACTGAGCGTATCGCCCTCGTTCAGCTTGATCAGCACCGTGCCGCGCCCCCCCTTGGACAGCACTTTCAGTTCCTTGATGTCCACCACCAGGAAGCGTCCCTGCTCGCTGAGCAGGCCCACGTACTGATCGTCCGGACGCAAGGCCAAAGGCTTGAGCAGCTTTTTGCCCTCCTCGACAGTGACAAACTGCTTGCCCGCTTTCTGGCGTGTGTTCATGTCACCCTGGGAGGCCACAAAACCGTAGCCGTCGCAGGCAGCCAGCAAGTAGTTCTGATCCAGAGGCGCCCCCAGAATGTGCTCGATAGGCGCACTGGGGCTGACTTCAATCATGGAGGTAATGGGCTGTCCGTCGCCACGCGCTGAAGGCAAGCTGGAGACCGGAACAGTATAGACCCGGCCATCGGTACCGATCGCCACCAGATCCGTGGTACTGCGGCACTCCAGCGCATCGCGCAAGCCATCGCCCGTCTTGAAGCTGAATTGCGAAGCGTCGTGACCGTGGCCCTGGCGTGAACGCAGCCAGCCTTTGCGCGACACAATCACGGTAACTGGCTCATCAACCACCTTGGTTTCCAGCACAGCACGCTCGGCCGCTTCAATCAAGGTACGACGGTCATCACCGTAGGTTTTAACGTCGGCTTCGATTTCACGAATCATCAGGCGTTTCAAGGCCTTGGGATCGTCCAGCAGCTTTTGCAACGACTCCTGTTCGTCCAGACGTTCCTTCAGCTCTTTCTCTATCTTGAAGCCTTCCAGACGTGCCAACTGACGCAGACGCATTTCCAGAATATCGTCGGCCTGACGTTCGCTTAAATCAAAGCGCTCCATCAGGGCTGCACGCGGCTCGTCGGACTCACGAATAGTCTGAATAACCTCGTCCACATTCAGGTACACCACCATGCGCCCTTGCAGCACATGGATACGGTCGGTGACCTTGTCCAGACGGTAGCGAGTACGACGCTCCATCGTATGGCGGCGGAATTCCAGCCAATTCAGCAAAACCTGACGCAAGGAACGCTGACCGGGACGGCCATCCGTATCAATACACACCAGGTTGATGGAGACGTTGCGCTCCAGGCTGGTTTGCGCCAGCAAGGTGGTCACGAACTCGTCCCGATCAATAGCGCGAGACTTGGGTTCAAACACCAGACGCACCGCAGCCTGCTTGCCAGACTCGTCACGCACGGCATCGAGCATGTTCAGCATCAAGGCTTTGGTTTGCTGTTGCTCGGTACTCAGCGATTTCTTGCCGGCCTTGACCTTGGGATTGGTGCGCTCTTCAATCTCTTCCAGAATCTGCTGGGAGGAGCTGCCGGGCGGCAATTCAGTCACGACCAATTGCCATTGGCCACGTGCCATTTCCTCGAATACCCAACGGGCACGGGCCTTGATGGAGCCTCGGCCCTGGGCGTACACCGCCGCAATATCGTCAGCGGCGGAAATGATTTGACCACCACCGGCAAAGTCCGGGCCGGGGACGATCTCGTGGATTTCCTGATCGCTCAAATTCGGGTTGCGCAACAGGCTGACGCAAGCTTGGGCCACTTCGCGCAGGTTGTGCGACGGAATCTCGGTTGCCATCCCGACGGCAATCCCCGATGCGCCGTTAAGCAGCATGATGGGCAAGCGTGCTGGCAAGGTCACCGGCTCTTTCTGGCTGCCATCGTAGTTGGGGATGAAGTCCACCGTACCTTCGTCCAGCTCGTCCAGCAGCAGACGGGAAAACGGCGTCAAGCGTGCTTCCGTGTAACGCATGGCGGCGGCATTATCGCCGTCGCGCGAGCCAAAGTTGCCCTGCCCGTCTACCAGCGGATAACGCAGCACAAAATCCTGCGCCATACGCACCATGGCGTCATAGGCGGCCTGGTCGCCGTGCGGGTGATACTTACCCAGCACATCCCCCACCACACGGGCCGATTTCACGGGCTTGGCCGTTGGGCCCAGGCCCATGGCATCCATGGCGTACAGAATGCGGCGTTGCACCGGCTTCTGGCCATCAGTCAGGTCGGGTAAAGCTCGTCCACGTACCACTGAAACGGCGTAATCCAGATAAGCCTGTTCCGCGTAAGTTGCCAGCGTGATGCTATCGTCCGATCCCGCCGGTTCAAAATCCAATTGATTACTGTCCATAAATAACTCTTAAGTCGGGCTCAGACGTCCAGATCGGCCAAATTGCCTTTTTCTTCCAACCAGGCACGGCGGGCAGAGGCCTCGCCCTTGCCCATCAGCATGGTGAACATGGCTTGCGTGCCGCTCAGCCCATCTTCGCCCCAATGTACGGGCAACAAACGACGGGTATCGGGATTCATGGTGGTGTCCCACAGCTGTTCCGCACTCATTTCACCCAGACCCTTAAAGCGGCTGATGCTCCAGGACTCGTTACGTATGCCTTCGTTGCGCAGTTTTTCCAGAATCGCATCCAGCTCGCCTTGATCCAGGCAATAGATCTTGCGAGCCGGGCGTTTGCCGGCAGCAGGCACGTCTACGCGGAACAAGGGAGGACGGGCCACATACACATGACCAGCCTCGATCAGCTTGGGGAAGTGACGGAAGAACAAGGTGAGCAACAGCACCTGAATGTGCGAGCCGTCCACATCCGCATCAGACAGGATACAGATACGGCCATAGCGCAAGCCGGACAGATCCGGCTCGGACTGGGCGTCGTGCGGGTCCACGCCGATAGCCACGGAAATATCGTGAATTTCCTGGTTGGCGAACAAGCGATCCTTATCGACCTCCCAAGCGTTCAGAACCTTGCCGCGCAGGGGCAAGATAGCCTGAAATTCCTTGTCACGGCCCATCTTGGCCGAACCACCAGCCGAGTCACCCTCGACCAGAAACAGTTCGGAGCTTTCCAGGTCGTGCGACTCGCAGTCCGTGAGCTTGCCGGGCAACACAGCCACACCCGAGCTTTTACGTTTTTCCACTTTCTGCGCCGAACGGGTGCGCGCCTGTGCCTGACGCACCGCCACTTCAGCCAATTTGCGGCCCTGATCCACATTCGCGTGCAGATGCAGTTCCAGCGCATTACGTACATAACCACTGACCAGACGCACGGCGTCGCGGCTATTGAGCTTTTCCTTGATCTGCCCTTGAAACTGCGGGTCCAGCACTTTGGCCGACAGCACAAAGCTGGCACGGGCAAATACGTCCTCGGCCTGCAGCTTGACGCCTTTAGGAATCAGGCTGTGCAGCTCGGCAAAACTGCGCACGGCTTGATACAAGCCATCGCGCAAGCCTGATTCGTGCGTTCCCCCCGCTGGAGTTGGAATCAGGTTGACATAGGATTCACGCACAATATTGGAGTCCAGCGCCCAGGCCACCACCCAATGCGCACCTTCGCCGGCGGAGAAATTGTCATCGTCTTGCGGGGCGTACTGACGGCCTTCAAACAGGGGCACCAGCAGCTCCACGCCGTCCATCTCTTCCTGCAGATAGCCGCGCAAACCGTCTTCATAGCACCATTGCTGGCGCTGGCCGGTTTTCTGCTGCACCAGCTCTACCGTCACGCCTTCCAGCAAGACAGCCTTGCTATGCAGGATATGAGTCAGTTGAGCCAGGGGAATCTGGGCAGAGTCAAAATATTTGGGATCGGGCCAGACCCGCACGCGGGTTCCCGTCTTGCGCTTGCCCACTGTGCCCGTCTGGGTCAGGGGCTGTTCCAGCTCGCCATCGGCAAACACGATTTCATTGGCTTGCCCATCGCGCCAGACCAGCACTTCCAGGCGCCGCGACAAGGCGTTGGTCACCGAGACACCCACCCCGTGCAAACCGCCGGAGAAGGCATAAGCACCACCATTGAGCTTGTCGAATTTACCCCCGGCATGCAGACGGGTGAACACCAGTTCCACCACCGGTGCATTCTCTTCAGGGTGCAAGCCAACGGGAATACCGCGCCCATCGTCTTCAACCTGTATGCCGCCGTCCTCCAGCAAGGTGACAGTCAGGGTGCGGGCAAAACCAGCCAGGGCTTCGTCGGCCGCGTTATCGATGACCTCCTGCACAATATGCAGGGGATTATCCGTGCGGGTATACATGGCCGGGCGCTGACGGACCGGTTCCAGCCCTTTGAGCACCCGTATAGAAGATTCGTCGTAACGTGTAGTAGACAACTTGATTCCCGGTAGATCGTACAGAAAAACGCTATTTTACGAGTGGTTAGGCGCCAGTGGGGAAACGCTTTATTGGCGCGCGTTGCGCAGTGAATGCACATTATCAACCAGACGCAATGGTATCCTGTCAAAAATTGGCAACAAGACCGTCGCAATTGGCCGTAGAATACATTGTGCTCAGGTCACGCCACACGTATAGTTTTTCGTTATCTTTTAATTTTTTTGCATCTTGCCATGAGCGACTCCATCATTCACGTTACAGACGCCTCCTTCGAGAGCGACGTCCTCAAGGCCGAACTTCCCGTTCTGGTCGATTACTGGGCTGCATGGTGCGGTCCCTGTAAAATGATTGCACCTTTGCTAGATGAAGCAGCCGAACAGTACCAAGGTCGTGTTATCATCGCTAAGCTCAACGTCGATGAAAATCCCGACACCCCTGCTCAATTCGGTGTTCGCGGTATTCCAACGCTCATGCTGTTTAAAGACGGCAAAGTGGCCCAGACTAAAGTCGGCGCACTTTCCAAGTCCCAACTTAGCGCGTTTCTCGACAGCTCCCTGTAATCTCTGATTAACCGCACGCAGGCCCTTTGCTGGCCTGCGGTCTGCTGCTGAAAGCCCTTCCCCACTCCCATGCACCTGAACGAATTAAAAGCTCTGCACGTCTCGCAGCTGCTAGAAATGGCTGCCACTCTGGAAATCGACAACGCGAACCGCTTGCGCAAGCAAGAGCTGATGTTCGCCATCATGAAAAAGCACGCCAAAAAAGGCGAGCAGATTTTCGGTGACGGGGTGCTTGAAGTCCTGCCTGATGGTTTTGGTTTCCTGCGTTCGCCCGAAACCTCGTACCTGGCCAGCACAGACGATATTTACATCTCCCCCTCGCAGATACGCCGTTTCAATCTGCATACGGGTGACTCCATTGAAGGTGAAGTGCGCACCCCTAAAGACGGCGAGCGCTACTTTGCCCTGGTCAAGGTGGACAAGGTCAACGGCATGCAGCCCGAGGCCATCAAACATCGCATCATGTTTGAGAACCTGACCCCGCTGCACCCCGATCAGCCCATGCGCCTGGAGCGCGACATCAAAAGCGAAGAGAACATCACAGGTCGTATCCTGGATATCTTCTCGCCTATCGGTAAAGGCCAGCGCGCCCTGATCGTGGCCAGCCCCAAATCCGGTAAAACCGTGATGATGCAGCACATGGCTCACGCCATCACGACCAATTACCCCGAGGCCATCATGATCGTCCTGCTGGTGGACGAGCGCCCCGAGGAAGTGACTGAAATGCAGCGCACCGTGCGCGGCGAAGTGGTGGCCTCCACCTTTGATGAACCCGCCACGCGTCACGTGCAAGTGGCCGAGATGGTCATTGAAAAGGCCAAACGCCTGGTTGAATTGAAAAAAGACGTGGTGATCCTGCTGGACTCCATCACTCGTCTGGCTCGCGCCTACAACACCGTGGTCCCTGCTTCGGGCAAGGTTTTGACCGGTGGTGTGGACGCCAACGCCCTGCAGCGCCCCAAACGCTTTTTTGGCGCTGCCCGTAATCTGGAAGAAGGTGGCTCCTTGACCATCATCGGTACTGCCCTGATCGAAACTGGCAGCCGCATGGACGAAGTCATCTATGAAGAATTTAAAGGTACCGGCAACTCCGAAATCCATCTGGAGCGCCGTCTGGCCGAGAAACGCATTTACCCTGCCATCAACCTGAACAAATCAGGTACACGTCGTGAAGAGTTGCTGATCAAGCCCGACCTTCTACAAAAGGTCTGGGTCCTACGCAAGTTCATCCATGGGATGGATGAAATTGAAGCCATGGAGTTTATCCTGGACAAGATCCGGGCCACAAAGACCAACTCCGAATTCTTCGACATGATGAAGAAGTAAATCGAACATCCTGCGCAAGCCTCTCTATACGAGAGGCTTGCTTGCGATGGACGTATGATCGGGTGCATTCCCGTGCATCCATTCTTTCAATCTGCTGAGTTCTACTCGAAATCTCAGTATTGCAAACAGAGTTCGCTTGCAATGAAATCTATCTCTCTAGAACAGTTCCTAGCCAGAGTGCAGTCCCGCGACCCCAACCAGCCTGAATTCATGCAGGCCGTACGGGAAGTGATGACCAGCTTGTGGCCCTTCATCGAGAAAAACCCCCAGTACGCCGATCATGGTCTGCTCGAGCGTCTGGTCGAACCCGAACGTGCCATCCAGTTTCGTATTTCCTGGGTAGATGATCGCGGTCAGGTTCAGGTCAATCGCGGTTTCCGTATTCAGCACAGCAATGCCATCGGTCCTTTCAAGGGCGGCATGCGCTTTCACCCTTCGGTGAACCTGTCCATTCTGAAGTTCCTGGCCTTTGAACAAACGTTCAAAAACGCCCTGACCACTCTGCCCATGGGCGGCGGCAAAGGCGGCTCGGACTTTGATCCCAAGGGCAAATCGGATGGCGAAGTGATGCGCTTTTGCCAGGCCCTGATTGTTGAACTGTACCGTCACCTGGGTCCAGATACTGACGTTCCTGCCGGTGATATCGGCGTGGGCGCACGTGAAGTGGGCTTTATGGCCGGCATGATGAAAAAACTCTCCAACAGCGCAGCCAGTGTGTTCACCGGCAAGGATTTGTGCTTTGGCGGCAGCTTGATTCGTCCTGAGGCCACGGGGTATGGCACCGTATATTTCGCACAAGAAATGTTGGCTCGCAAAGGCCTGTCCTTTGACGGCATGACAGTGTCGGTGTCCGGTTCGGGCAATGTGGCTCAATACGCCATTGAAAAATGTCTGGATCTGGGCGCAAAAGTGGTTACCGTTTCCGACTCGCAAGGTTGCGTGGTGGACATGGACGGCTTTACCCGCGAAAAACTGGCTTCCCTGATGCACGTTAAAAATGTGCAACGTGGTCGTCTGGTGGATTACGCCAAAGAACACGGCTTGCTCTTTCAAGAAGGCAAACGTCCTTGGCACGTCCCTGTGGACATCGCCCTGCCTTGCGCAACCCAAAATGAGCTGGAGGGCAAGGATGCTGAAGTCCTGATCAAGAACGGTGTGCGTTGCGTTGCCGAAGGCGCCAATATGCCCAGCACGCTGGACGCAGTCGATGCCTTTATCCATGCCAAGATTCTGTATGCCCCAGGCAAAGCCAGCAATGCAGGTGGTGTTGCCGTATCTGGTCTGGAAATGAGCCAAAACGCCCAGCGTTTGAGCTGGACACGCGAACAAGTTGACGCAAAGCTGCACTCCATCATGCGTGACATCCACGAAAATTGTGTGAACTATGGTCAAGAAAGCGACTTCATCCACTACGTTAACGGCGCCAATATTGCCGGCTTTGTCAAAGTCGCCAATGCCATGCGTCATCAAGGTGTTTATTAAGTTTTGCGCCTTGCTCAGTAGTCAAAAAAACCGCCCACAAGGCGGTTTTTTTTGTTTATGGCCAAACCGGAAGTGTCTGTCGCAGGTTTGACCCTATCAGCCCTTGAAAGCCCATAGTCCAGTCATCTGTGTGGAGCAACAAAACTTGGTCCAGATAAGGCTCTGCCTATCTACCAACAGAGCCGAGAAGAAGCACCGGAACCAAGCCATGACCTCAAGGCAGAAGAATATCCCCACGCTGTGCATAATACGGCCCAGCCCACCGAGCCAAAGGCCGATACACCTCCAGATCTACTTTCCCCTTCTCGTCCATCAAGGACGAATCAACGTGAAAAGCCAGCACTTCCAGAATATGTAGCTGGTTCACGCCACGCCCCAAATCCACTACCTGATCCAGCTTGCACTCCATCTGCACGGCGGCCCCATCCAGGCGGGGCACGCGCACATGCTGGCTGGGCACCAGATTCATGCCCAACTCCTTTACCTCGCTCTGGCCGGGTGGCAAGGCAGCAGCACTGGTGTGAACCGCCGCCAGATCAGACTGACGACATAGCTGCACCACACATTCCTTATTGACCTGCAGATTGCGGGCCGTATCCTTCAGGCTGCCATCCTCATTGCGGTTGATATTGATCGCCAGCATGGGCGGGCTGTGCGCCACGTAATTAAAGGAGCTGAACGGTGCCAGGTTCACACTGCCCGACTCCTCCAAAGTACATACCCAGGCAATAGGACGCGGCACGATCAGGGACGTCAGCAGGCGGTAAGCCATGCTGTCGTCCATGCCTTCACAAGACAGGCTGCGATAGCGGGGTGATGTGTCAGTCGTCTGCATAGGCGGCCTAAATGAAGAGCTGAATGGTGGGTAAATAACCATCCACACTCAACAAGTCCACCCGCTTCTCCACGATCTCCCAAGCCTGATCGACGGCGCGCAAACGGTAGGAGGCAGTAGCGGGCAGAACCTCGGTTCTTTGCTTCTGATACTCCGAATAAATCAGATTGGTACGCACGGCATAGCAGCCGTCCTCGTCAGGATGTTCGGACTGAACGCGTGGATGTTGAATCACACGCAGACCACGTACACCGGGTTGCAAGGAAAAGGCACGGTGATGCGACAGGCGATCAATACGCAAACGCATCAACATACGATTTTCCAAGGCAATGCACATGCGCCCTTCGGGGCTTTCCTGGCCGGATTCACCGGGAATCCAGTACAGGCCATCCTGCGCGAATAGCTCGTACCATTCATCAAAGCGCCCCTCGTCCAGCAAGGCGTTCTCTTGCCATACAAAGTTCTGCAGGCTTTGTTGCATGCTCGTCGTTTGGTCCAGACGCTGGCCTTGTTCCTGGCTTTGCTGCGGATTCAATGGTTGCTGCTGTTGCTGCCCCTCTTGCAATGCATGCTGTACTTGGCCACTGCGCTGGCCCTGCTCTTGCGCCATCCCCATCACTCCTGCTCCTGCTGCTTCATGCCTTGCTTCCAGGCACGGTATTGGTTGCGTATGACCCATTCATTATTCGCATCATCAAAGCTGCCCTTGCCCTGCTCACCTTCCTGCGCATCGTATTGACGCAGCAGATTCACCCACGGATTGCCTTGGGCTTTCAGGCTGGCTTGCTGGCTCTCGAACAAGTGCACATCGTCATGGGCGACAACACTCATGGGGGAGTAAACCAGACGGCTATAAGTCAGGCCGCGATCCAGCATTTCACGCGGTGCCCCTTTGGGCTGAAACACCCACACTTCCAGCAAGGTTCGGTCTACCGCCAAAGGTCGCAATACACGAATAATCTGCGGCGAACCCTTGGCTGCCATGCTCGGGTAAAACACCACGTTCTGAGGATTGAAACCCAGCACCCGAGCCGCTTTCTCCTCGCCCCAGGCTTCGTTCATCATGGCTTCGTAACCCGGAATCCCGGAGTAGTCGGTATGAATGCTGAACTTGGTGCCCAGAATGCTGTGCCCGTTCGGGTACGTTTCCACGCCCATGCGTGAATAGAAGTCGTAGCCCGAACCGAAGGGCAGCAATTGCTCCAGCGCGGTGGGGTCTTCTTCCTTGAACACTTCACCCACTTTGGCTGCCGAGCTGGAGGCCGACTCATGCGTGGAGATGGGATGCACGGTGTCGTTGATGTTCTCCATGTACATCTTCCAGTTGCAGTTGATGACGGTACGAATCGAACCGCCAGCCACCTGCAACTCCCCTTCCGGCGAGCGATCCGCCATATTGTCCAGGGCCTGCAGCACATCACCGA
Organism: Alcaligenes sp. AB3; assembly: GCF_031844565.1. NCBI lineage: Bacteria > Pseudomonadati > Pseudomonadota > Betaproteobacteria > Burkholderiales > Alcaligenaceae > Alcaligenes > Alcaligenes sp. AB3. The sequence continues at coordinate 550,213 of NZ_JAUZVM010000001.1, read as the reverse complement.
AATACTCTTGCAGGCTGAACCCTTCCTTACTGAGGCGGGCAAACACAAAGCCGCGATAGCTTTCTACCGCCCCCGGTGTGGACAGGCCGCCCGCAGCCGGACATTGTGAAAACTCCGTGTTTTCATAGGCATTTTTCAGCGGCACCGCCAGCAGCGAGCCATCCAGCTTGTAGGTCCAGGCGTGGTATGGACAACGCAGCATCTTGCCCACATTACCGCTGGGTTCGCTGACCAGTCTGGCCCCCTTATGGGCGCAACGGTTCATCACCACCCGCACCGAGCCATCGCTATGGCGCAGCATGATGACGGGGCTTTGTGCCAAGGTCACCGATACATAATCGCCCGTTTTGGGCACCTGACTTTCATGGCCCACATAGAGCCAGGCACGGCTGAACAGCCGTTCCATTTCCAGTTGAAAGACGTCCTCGTCCAGATAGGCATCCCGATGGACCTGATGGTCCTGGGTCAGGCCCGACAAGGCGGCCTCGTTATTGGCATAACTCATAGTGCTTCCTGTAAATACGAGTAAAACGGGATTCAGACCGCCATAGCGGGTACTAAAGCGGGTGCAACCTTTCCCACGGCTTGGGATGGACAATCCAGAGGCACAGGCCAGATCTGGCTGGAATCATCCGGCGGCACACTGCCCAGCAAAAGACGGGTATAGGGATGCTGCGGGTCGGCAAACACCTCGGCGGTATTTCCTTGCTCCACGACTTCACCGTTTTTCATCACCAGCACTCGTGTGCACAAATAGCGAATCACGGACAAGTCGTGCGAGATGAACACCACTGCGATGCCCAATTCCTTATTCAGTCGCAGCAAGAGATTCAAGATCAGCGCCTGCACCGACACATCCAGACCAGACACAATCTCGTCCGCCACCAACAGACGCGGCTGCACGCATAAGGCGCGGGCAATGTTCACGCGTTGCTTTTGCCCACCGGACAGTTCCGAGGGGAAACGCAAACCCGCATCCTGGGCAATGCCCACCTGCGCCATCAACTCGTCGGCTTTCTGACGACGCTGCTCGGGCGTCATCCCCGGCTGCAACTCCAGTACCTGCGTTACCAGTTGCTGTACGCTGCGGCGTGGATTCAAGGCCGAATCCGGATCCTGAAAGACCATCTGAATCGTCTGCGACAAGGACTCGCCCTGCCCTTTGGCAAACTGCTCGCGGGACTGACCTTGCACCAGCACTTGCCCACCGCTGGGCTGCAACAAGCCCACCATCAAACGGGCGACGGTGCTTTTGCCACTGCCGCTTTCCCCCACCACGCCAACCATCTCGCCGGGGCACACGCTCAAGGACAGGGGTCGCAAGGCATACATCAGGCTACGGCGACCATTGCGTGTCACTCGATAGCTACGCTCCACGCTCTGAAATTCAACCAGCGGGGCGGACTCGTCAGAAGGCCCTTGCGGCAGGACATGCAGCTGGGCTTGCGACGCCACATCACGCGTCATACAGGGACCGGCGCAACTGACCCAATGACCGGGTTTCACCGCTTCCAACTCTGGCGCGCGCTGTTCACAGACCGCATTACGCGTAGGACAACGACGGGCAAACCGACAACCCGGCAGATCCCGCATGTCTTTCAAGCCCGGCATGATGTCGGCCAGTGACGGCAAGGCGTACAAAGGGCCATTCAATGCTGGCGTCGCGTTCTTCAAGGCCCAGGAATAAGGATGCAAAGGTGTATCCAAAACATCTGCAGCAGGACCTTGTTCGACCACATCCCCGGCATACAGCACGGCCACCTCGTCACAGACGTGAGCAGCCATGCGCAGATCGTGGGTGATCAGAATCACGGCGGTTTGATGGCGCTGCTGCACATCGCGCAGAATCCGGATGATTTGCGCTTGGGTAATCACGTCCAAAGCCGTTGTCGGCTCATCAGCCACAATCAATTCCGGGTCGCCGGAAAAAGCCATGGCAATCAAGATACGCTGGCACTGTCCGCCGGAAAGCTCATGGGCATAGCGTCCCAGCATGGACGGTGGATCAGGCAGACCCACTTCATGCAGACGTTCCAGGCAATATTGCTCGCGGGATCCACGGGGAATACCCAGGCGAGCCAAGTGCTCGAACATCTGCTGGCGTATGGTCAGCACCGGATTCAACGAGGACAAGGGCTCCTGCGGCACAAAAGCCACTTTGCGACCCAGCAGACGACGCATTTGTGCACCCGTGACCACTGAGCCCTGAAAACAGACCTGGCCCGAGGACAGACGCAGGTTGCTGGGCAACATGCCCGAGATCACCCGCCCTATCATGCTCTTGCCCGCGCCGGACTCCCCGACCAGACCCAAGGTGCGGCCTGCTTGCACTGCAAACGAGACCTTGCGCAGCAGTTCTACCGACTGCCCTTGTACCGGCACCGAGACACTGACTTGCTTGAATTCAATAACCGGCACGCTCATCAGTGCGCTCCTCGTTGCTTGAGCCGAGGATCCAGCGTGGTGCGCAAACCATCACTCAGCAAATTGAAACCCAGCACTGCAAACACAATGCCAATCACCGGCGCCATCAGGCCCCAGCCTGCCTGGTAAATCTGGTCACGACCATCAGCCAGCATTACACCCCAGGCCACCACATCCGAAGGAACAGAAAGGCCCACGAAACTGAGGATGGCTTCAACCACAATAGCCACCCCCATTTGCAGGCTGAACAAAGTGACGATTAGTGGCGCCACGCTAGGCAGCACTTCACGCAGCATGATGCGCAGGTGGGAAAAGCCCAGCAAATGCGCGGCATACACATAATCACGCTGACGCGCCACCAGCACTTCCGCCCGAACCACGCGATAAAAACGGGTCCAGTCCACCAGCACCACGGCCAGAATCACATTGAACAGACCCGTGCCCAAACCCACCATCAACATCATGGAAAACACCACGGGCGGGAATGCCATCCACAACACCACCAGGGAGCTGACTCCCCGGTCGAACCAGCCACCGATATAGCCCGCCAAAATCGCCAGCACCGTACCCAGCACCATGGTGCCGGCGGCAGCGGTCACCGCCACCTGAAAGGCCACACGGCTGCCATAAATCAGGCGCGACAAAATACATCGCCCCAGGCCATCCGTTCCCAAGGGATACTGCGCCAGACCGCCGTCCTGCCACGCGGGTGGCAAGAGCGTCGCCAGCAAGTCCTGTGCATTAGGATCGTTGGGTGCCAGCAAAGGGGCAAACAAGGCCACCAGAGCAAAAATCAAGACCAGAGTGCCGCCAACCAGCACTTTGGGATGGGCCAGCACAGGCCGCAGCCGCGCTTGCCAGAAAGAATGTGGATGCGCGCTCATGCGGACCTCAGACGTGGATTCATAACGCTGTACAAGCCATCGACACAGAAGTTGACGGCCAACACCATCAAACAGAACACCAGGGCCACGCCCTGAATCAGGGGAAGGTCATGGTTCTTGATGGCTTGCACCATCAGATTGCCGATACCGGGGAAGGAGAAAATGACTTCGATCAGCAAGGTGCCGCCAAACAAAAAGCCAAATTGCACACCGATCAAGGTCAAGGTAGGCAGGGCCGCATTTTTCAGCATGTGCACCAGCAGCACGCGCCATTCCGGCACACCACGCAGACGGGCGACATTCACGTACTGGCTATTGGCCGTTTCAATCAGGCTGGAGCGCAGCACACGAATCACGATGGGACTGAAAGCCAGGGCCAAGGCCAGGGCGGGCAGAAGCAAATGCGAAAAGGCATCCCACCAGGCTTGCCACTGACCGCGTATCAAGAGGTCAAACAGCAGAAAGCCCGTGCCGCCATCCACAGCGGGTGTCCCTTCCATCCGCCCCATAAAGGGCAGGACCGGGAACAGCACACCGAACACCACGATCAAAATAATGCCCCACAGAAAGGATGGCACTGACAGAAGCAGCACCAGCACAAAGTCGGCCACAAATTCGATCTTTTTCTTGTCCAGCAAGTACAGAACAAGGCCGCCGGGAATGGAGATCAGCAAAGCCATCAGCAAGCTGATACAGGCCAGCTCCAGCGTGGGTGGCAAAGCCTGGGCCAGCAAGCCCGTCACTGGTTGATGAAAGAAGATGGAGTTGCCCAGATTGCCACGAAACACACCGCTCAACCAAACCTGGTACTGATGCAAGGCCGAGCCATCCATGCCCAGCTCAACACGCAGCGCCTGCGCATCGGCTTCGGTGGCCGAAGGAGGCAGCATCATGCCCAGAGAGTCAGCGGGAATGACGCGCAGCATGAAGAACACGATCATGGACAGCAGGAACGCCGTCACCAGCACGAAGACGAGCTTGCGCGCCATCAGGAAGCAAACGTTTTTCATGAAGAGAACCGCAGGAGAAAATACGCCGGGAGGAACCCGGTAGACCACCCCGCAGCACGATGCTGCGGGGTGCATGAAAGGCTTACTGCCAGGAATATTCCTGCGGCAGGATGTAGCCCGTCTGATAGGTGTTGAGCTTCAAGCCCTTTTTGTAGGCAATGGTGGAGATGGACTGCAGCACCGGCAGACTCCAGGCCTGTTCCGCCGCTTCACGATTCAGCGCCTGATAACCGGCTACTCGCTTGTCCTCGTCCATCTGCCGGTTCAGCTCATCCAGGGTGCCCGCCAAACGCTCTTCTTTCCAGGTGGAAAAACGCAGGCGCGGATCCAGAATGCGGCCCGTGAAAATCTCCGGATCGCCCGTTGCATTGGCCCAGCTGTACAGCATCACACCCGTCAATTTGGACGAATGACTCAGCTCCAGATACTTGGCCACGGTAATTTCCTCAACCGTGGTCTGCACACCAATCTGGCTCCACATTTGCGCCACCGCACGGGCCACATCGTAGTCCGATGGGAAGGTGTTATTGGTGGAGTACAAGGTAATGGTCAACGGTTTTTCCGTGCTGTAACCCGCTTTGGCCAATTCCTCTACGGCTGCTTTCTTGTCGAAAGGAATGTTCAGATCAGGCACATCGCCGGGCGAGCCTTTGGTGGCCAGAACCGACAAGGGCTGCGCGACATTTTTGTAAAAAGCACGGGACAGACCGGCCTTGTCGATGGCCATGTTCATGGCACGACGTACATGCACGTCTTTAAAGCTTTCTGCATAGCTGGGCATCTGCAAAATGTAGATCTCGCTATACGGGTAGACCTTGGCTTCCAGCTTGGGATTCTTCTCCAGACGGGCAATTTCGCGCACCGGGATCTGAACCGAGACATCAGCCCGACCGGACTCAACCGCAGCGACGCGTGCCGAGGAATCCGGCACGATTTCAAACACGACCTGCTTCAGGTCTGGCGCACCTTGCCAGTAGTCCTCAAAGGCTTCCAGAGTGATGCGGGAACCACGCTGATAATCGCTCAGCTTGTATGGGCCTGCGCCAATTGGGCGCTTCAGGAATTCCTCTTCCCCTACCTTCTCGAAATAGGCTTTGGGCAGGATATAGGCCGACAAGAAGGCCAGGCCTTTGGGGGCCGTTGGCGTGGGCGAACTGAAATGAATAATGGCTTCCAGCGGGCCGGTCACTTCCACCGACTTCAGGGTGGGCAACATGCCGTTCAGAGCCAGTGTTTTCTTGTTGATTGCACGATCGAAGGTGAATTTCAAATCCTCGGCCGTCATGTCGCTGCCGTCATGGAATTTCACCTTGTCGCGCAGCTTCACCTTCAGGGCCTGACCTTGCTCGTCTGCCCATTCCCAGGACTCGATCAGGCGTGGTGCCACCTTCAGATCATCACCCACGAACAAGGGCGAATCAAACACGGCCTTGTAAATCGACTGGCCAGCCGGAAAGGTGACCGAGGTCGGGTCCCAGGACGGAATATCAACCGGGAAAGCAATTTTCAATTCGCTCCCGGCTGCCTGGCTGGCCGTCCCCCAGCCCATCATCAGGGCAGCCCCCAAGGCCAGCCCCATTACGCTTTTTCGCAACGCTTTCACCATTTGTCCCCTTTTGTTATGCACTTCATTCCAGCGCTAGTCCGCCTTACGAAAAAGTATATAGTTTATTCTTAAATTAAATAGATAATGGTTTTCCCTATAATTTATTTGCTTTAATATCAAACTATTATCTAAAAATAAAACAATATACTTTTTATTTAAAATGACTGAATTCAGAGACAGATTAAGCTGGGATACGGCACAGGGCCAGATTTTGGACGCTGATCGGCGCTACTTGATGATGCGTGTCGACGTGTTGATGGGGCTGTTTCGCCGGCTGGATGAACCCGCCCGAACGCAGGCGCTGGATGCATTGGGGCAGGCCGTGATGGAGCAAGGTGGTTTGTCAGCCAAGGCGTATTGGGAAGCCATCAATCACGACCCGCAGGCCTTGCTGGACAGCATTGCCGATATCTCGGCACAGCTGGGTTGGGGGAACTGGGACATTCAAACAGAGGCGACGGGAGCTTTGCAGGTTCGCGTGCAAAACAGCCCCTTTGCCTGGGGATTTGGCTCCCATGATCGGCCCCTGTGCCGGCCTATCGTTGGTATGCTTACAGCCGTCGGCCAACTGATCTACGATCAGCCCGTCCAGGTGCAGGAAACACACTGCTGCGCACAGGGACGCCATGCCGACTGCCTGTTCACCGTCTTACCCAAAACCAATGAATAAAAACCAGCCTGCCGCCCCCAAACTGAACATACGCCAGCAGGTCTACAAACACCTGCGCAGCCGCATGCGCAGTGGCGACATCAGCTATGACGACCGTCTGGTCGACCATGAAATTGCTGCGGAACTGCAAGTCTCGCGCATGCCTGTGCGCGAAGCCCTGCTGCAACTGACCAACGAAGGATTGCTGGAGGGCACCTCGCGCGGCTTCATGCTGCGGCGCTTCACCCCGGCCGATATTGCGCAGATTTTTGAAATACGCATGTTGCTCGAGCCTGAAGCGGCCGCTGCTGCCTGCTTGCAAGCCAATCTGGAAGGGTTGGCCTTGATGAACAAGGCGGCCAATGCCTCAGAAAAAGCCCATGCTGCCGCCGACCCCATGCAATACATGATTGCCAACGATGCGTTTCGGGAAAGCTGGATTTCGCTATGCCCCAACCCGCATTTGAGCACCATGATTTTTCGCCTGAGTGACCACGTAGAAGCGGTACGTCTGGCCACCTTGCGCGATACGCGCTATCGGGAACTGTCCATGCAGGCGACCCGTGGCATCCTGCAATCCTTTCTGGATAAAGATCCGGAACAGGCGCGCGAGCATGTACGCACGAATCTGCGCCATGCCTCCATGAGCTATTACGCAACGCTGGATGAAATGCTGGAGCGTCAGGCCGGCTAAGTGGCCTGTCCCCGCCAGTACCCACCAGCTGATTCAAGGCTGTGCTTTCTGATCCACTGCCTGTGCAATTACTTTGCCGATAGCCGCGATGGCCGCATTGCGCGCTTCCATCGAGGCTTTCGTTTCCGTGATGTAGACAGCAGCCACCAGCGGCGCACGCTCTGGTGGCCACATCACCGCCACCACCCCACGCGTGCCGTATCCTGCGGCTCCTGTTCGATCTGCCACGGTCCAGCTTTCGGGTACTCCCGCCCGCAGCAAAGGCCCACCCACTTCGTTATGGCGCAGCCAATCAGTCAGCCGATCACGGTCTGAGGTTTTAAGCGCATCGCCCAGGACCAGACTTTGCAAGGTCTGCACCATGGCTTGCGGGGTCGTTGTGTCGCGCAGGTCCCCGGGCGTGGCTTCATTCAGGCTGGGCTCATTACGGTCCAGACGCGTCACCGTATCGCCGATAGTGCGTAGAAAGGAGGTGACGGCCTGCGGTCCACCCAGCATCTCCAGCACCCCATTGGCGGCGGTATTGTCGCTGTTGCGCATCGTAATCGCACACAATTGGGCCGCTGACACATACTGGCCGATCAGGTTTTCCGTCGTGGGGGCGTAAGACTGAATAGCTTCCTCTTTAATTAGCCAGGCCGTCTTCATCGCCCCCGGCCCTCTGGCCAACAAGGCAGAACAAATCAAGGCCTTGCTGGTGCTGGCCATGGGGAAACGTTCGTCGGCGCGATACTGCCAGAGCTGGCCATCTGCCGTATCCAGCACGGCCAGACCGATACGGGCCTGCAAGGACTGCTCAGCCTCTTGTGCGGCCTGAACCACCGGATGGGTTTGCGCCCCGACTGCATGGACAGACCAGCCAGCCACAATCCATGTCACTGCCAGTCGTTTCAGTCTATGTGCACTCATCGGCCCATCCTTCACAAAGGGGTTAAAACACGCAAACAACTTGCGGCACCTCGAACTCAGGGAAACCCGCTATGAGTCAGGTCTCTGGCATCAAGGTTCAACACGCGGCTGTTTCTCTTGTTTCGCGGCACTGACCGCCGGCGCTTCCATCTCTTTCAGCTGGGGATCGTCGATCTTGCCCGTAACGGCGTAGGTAACCGACAGGTGACTGCTCATCGGGATCTGCATCAACCACTGCGTCAGCAAGGCCCCTACCCCCACCATGGGGTTGACAGTGAAATAAGCCGCAATCGCTGCGCCACTCATGTCCAGATTCGGGTCCACCACGGCAATCAAGTCCAGCGTTTCGTCCTTGATATCAATCCAGCCTTTCAGGCTGATTGCCCCCGCCGGGCCCTTGATCTGATAATTGTCCAGTTCCAGCTTGCCCTGCGACAGGTTCATGCGCCCGGTCAGGCTATCGAATGCAAACCCCTCCTTCACTGCACCGAACAAGTCCAGATCCAGGCGGCTCAAGCGCGAGATGGACTGCAGGCTGAGCAGCTCCAGCAATTTGGCCGAGCGCGATTTCAGGCTGATAAAACGCCCTTTACGCAAATCCACATTGAACTGGCCGCGAATATTGCGCTTGTCAAAAGACCAGGGAAAATCGCCCCAGAACAAGGCCGCCTGCACGGTACCGTCGCCATCCTTGATGGACTCGGTCAGCAAACCGCTGACATCTACAAACTGCCCCAGATTGCTCACCTGACTATTGGCAACCAATTCCAGCCCGCGCTGCGGGCCAGTCAATGCCAAAGAGCCGTAACCGTGCAGTTGCATCCCCTGGGCATTCAAGGAAAAGTTCTCCAGCGTCCACTTTGCTCCTTTTCCAGCAGGCTTGCCCTTGGCTTCCAGCTTGCCAAAGCGCACGCCCTGTATCTGCAAGTCATCCACCTTGAACGAGATTGCGGGCAAGAGCAGATCGTCATTCATGGGCTGTTCAGCGTCGGGCCAGGCCCAATCGGGCCTGCCACTATCAAGGTACAAATGAGAGAAATTGGCATTGAACATGCCGGTGTAGCGACCATCTTGATGCTGGGCCTGCAAACGCCCTTCTGCCTGCTTGGCCTTCAGGCGCAGAAACAGTCTGCCAGCGGCATCTTCCGTGCTTTCCATCTCCAGCTGATCCAGCACTTGCCCTCTGAAAAATGCCTGATCCGCTTGCAGGCGCACCCGCTCCAGCAAAGGCAGCAAGGGACGGTCCGAAGGCGTCAACGGACTGCCATCCAGATTCTGACCAAACTCCTCGACCACCCTCTCCCAGGCATCCAGATCCATACGGTCATGACGGCTATGCAGTTCCAGACCGCGTTTGGGCCAGTTCACCAGCCCCGGCGTCCCCATGCTGCCACTTTGAAAATAGCTGCCTTGGCGCGAGCCTTGGGCATGCAACAGGTTCAGCAAAAAGGTCTGTCTATCTTCCAGGCTGATCTGCAAACGGTCCATTTTTGCGGCGGAGTCGCTACTCCAATCCGCCTTCAATTTGGCTGCACGCTCGGCAGGCTTGTGGAAAGGTTCGGGCAAGTTCAGCGCCAGCCCCGTCAGATCGGACTCCACACCAAAGGAAAAAGAGCTCTTGGCATCCAGCTTCATCAGCACCTTGTAGGGAGTCTGGCCCTGCAGGCGCTGTACGCCCTTCAGTTCCAGGTACTGCTCCAGACCTTGCGCAGTCAGCACACCATTGAGCTGCAAACCGGGCTTGCCGGGTTCCAGCACACCGCTGATCTGGGTATCACCGCCCAGCATCTTGCCCGTCAGCGTCCGGGCACTGACACCCTTTTCACTGAAGGCCAGTTCGCCGCTCAAGGCCGTAAACGAGGGGGCTTCAGGCATGTATTGAAACTCGCCATTGCTCATCTGGATTTGGCCCTGTACCTGGGCGTCGTCCGCATTATCCAAAGGAATCTGCAAATTGATGGGTACGGTCCAATCCCCTTTGACGCGACTGTCGGCCAGCAAGCCATCCAGCAAGGCATTCAAGGGCGATTGATGAACCAGGGCCAGATAACTGGTCGCCGGAGCCTGCGACACGCCCTCAAGCTTCAAAAAGCTGTTTTGCTCCAAGGAAGTAATGTGGGTCTGAATATCGCGCAGTGCGATATCCCGCTGCTTGGCGATAGGCATGCGCGCCTGCTGGGCCACAATGTCCAGATTGTCGTTATGCATGCGTATGCTGCCTTGCACGCCTTCCAGACGCGGCCAGGCCAAACGCTTGGGACGGGCGGGCTGATAATCCACAATCCCATCGTCCAATCTACCAGCCACTTCAAAACTGCCATCCTCCGGACTCAAGCCATACGGAAAGGTATCCAGCCCCCCTTGCAGCCGGATTGTTCCGTCTCGCACTGCCCCCTGCACCAATCCAGCCTGCATCCATTCGCGCGCCAAAGGGTTGACCGTCAAAGGCAGATAATTCACCAAAGCCGCCAGATTCAGGTGCTTGAATTGCCCCTGCCAGTCCGCCACACCGGCCTCGAACTTGACATCCTCACGCCAGCTTCCTGTTAATTGCGCATCCAGGTCAGGATTGCGCAAAGCAAGATTCATTTTGCTGACGCTGAGTCTGGCCTGCTCATCGCGATGAACGGTCCCTTGAGCATTGAGCTGATCCACCGCCAGGTATTGGGCAAACAAATCCGGCACACGCAGGCCAAAGCCAGTCATTGCCAGCGCCCACTGCACATCACCACTTTGCTTGCCTTGGGCCAGTGCTTGCAAATCGTTCAGCCCACCCTCCAGCTCCAGACTGGCCTGCTCCAGCTGCAGGCGATCTTCGCTCTCAGTCAGTACGGCCATATCCCGCACTTGAGCAAGCAGCTGCATCTGTATGGTCTGCTCGGCCTTGGGCTGGCTGGCCTGCGCACGCATACTGACCCAGCCCCTGTCCAAGGCCACTGGCACGTCCAGCCATGGGCGCAGCGCGGGTGCGTCTACTGCCTTGGCCTGTGCCGTCATTTCCCAAGGCAAATCCAGCACATCCACATTTTCAGGCAGACGACGTTTGCCTTGTACACGCAAGGACAGGGCCAGGGATTCACCCAGATTGGCTGGCAAGGCGGTAGCCAGGTTCACCTCGTGCCAGCCCTGTCGGTAGCCAATCTGCCATTCAATCGCGGGCAGGTGCAAGGCAGGTGCGCCGCGCATATCATCCTGCCATTGCAAGGACATGCCCTGAATGCGGATACCACGCTGCTCCAGCAGCCAGCGAACCGGCCCTTGCCAAGCCTCCGGTTCTGAGGGCGCACTCTCATCATTCAAATCCAGCACTTGGCCCATCACCAGAATCTGTCCCTGGGGGTCGCGCCGTACCGGAATCGTCAAACCCTGCACATCCAGCTGACGCAACTGCAGCGAACCACTGAACAAGGACTTCCAGCTGATATCGGCCTGCAGCTTGGGCAACTGCAACATGGGCTCCTGCCCGGGTTCTGCCAGCGACAGATTCGTCACGGAAAGATGGGGATTCCAGCCCTGCCAGTCGCCTTTTAATTCTTGAATCTGGACTTGCAGGCCGGTTTGTTCGCTGATTTTCTGCACCAGATAGGGACGCAGATTGTCCAGCTGGGGCACGAGCAAATAACGTAGCCCGACAAGGCTTAGCATCAGCGCAAAATAGAGCACCAGCGCCAGTCGCACAAGCCCTCGAACTACCATGCAATCAATTCCCGAGTATAGTTAGATGCGGTCATTTCCGGCCTAGTCAGACAAGTCATTTCACTTGTCGTTCCCCCTTATCCGAAAAGCCTCTTATCGTATGAGCCAGTCCATTATATTGAAGCCCGTGATGCAATGGTCCGGCCCCTTGCGTCGAAAAGTAAACGCTCAACCACAATTTGGAACGTGGTTGGAAGAGCAAGCCCAGCACCCTGTCACCCCCGCACTGATTACGCAATGGTATAGGACTTTGCTGCCCGAACCCGATACTGATCGTCTGGCACAAGTGCGCCAGGCCTTGCGCCAACTGCGCGAGCGGGTTTTCCTGGTGCTGATGATCCGCGATATCAATGGCCTGGCGCCCTTGGAAGAAGTCATGCAGGCCATGAGCAGCCTGGCTGATCTTGCCGTGGCACAAGCCTATGAAACCGTGGCGCAGCAACTGGCGGAAATCCACGGTATTCCTAAAAATTCGGAAACTGGCCTGCCCCAGGAGATGATTATTTTGGGTATGGGCAAGCTGGGCGGGAGGGAATTAAACGTTTCCTCGGACATTGACCTGATCATGCTTTACGACGAGGACGGCGAAACCGATGGCCGCCGCCCCCTGAGCTATCACGAGTTTTACGGCAAAATTACCCAGCGCATGATGCCCGTGCTGTCCGATACGGATGCCTTCGGCCAGGTGTTTCGCACCGACTTGCGCCTGCGCCCGGACGGCGATTCCGGGCCGCTGGCCTGGAGCATGCAGGCCCTGGAAAACTATCTGGTCAACCAAGGCCGGGAATGGGAACGCTATGCCTGGATCAAGGCCCGCCCCATCAAGGCCCAAGCCTTTGAAGGCAGCCGCAGCGCGGGTGATGTGCATCACTTCGAAGCGCTGCGTACTCCTTTTGTGTACCGCAAATATTTTGACTTTGATGCCCTGTCCGCCCTGCGCGGCCTGCGCGAGCGCATCCGTCAGGACTGGACACGCCGCGCCCTGAACCGCAATGGCGTGGAGACCTGGCACAACATCAAGCTGGGGGATGGCGGGATTCGAGAAATTGAGTTTGTGGTTCAGCTCAATCAACTGATACGCGGTGGACGACAGCCTTCCCTGCAAACAAGCAGCCTGCACAAGGCTTTGCGCGGTCAATGCGCGGCCGGACTGCTGGACCAGGAGGTCTGCGACAAGCTGCTGGCCGCCTATACCTTCTTGCGGCGTGTCGAACACCGCCTGCAGTACCGTGAGGACGAGCAAACCCATTTGCTGCCCCAGGACGAAGAACTGCGCACCGAGCTGGCGGCCACCTTAGGCCTGAGCCTGGCCGATTTCGACGAGCAGCTAGGCCAGCACCGAAAATTTGTGTCGCATACCTTCCGTAATGCCTTCCGTCTGGCAGGTATGGGCGAGGAAGCCAGTGCCGAACCTCCTGCCGCGGCCGCCCCCGCCCCTGAAGTCAACAGCGCCGAGCAGGATCAGGCTTTGCAGGAACGCATCGAACAATTGCGTCAGGCCCTGCTCAACAGCCATCGCCTGCGCAGCCTGCCCAACGCCAGCCTGGATCGCGTACAACGCTTGATTCCCCTGGCCGAAGACTACGCCTACCGCTCCGAAAATCCGGAAATGACGGCGACCCGGCTCTTTAACCTGATCGAGCTGATTGCCCAGCGCAGCGCCTATCTGGCTTTGCTGGCGGAATACCCGGACACGCTGGCCCGCGTTGCCCGTATTGTTTCGGCCAGCCCCTGGGCCGCGCAGTATCTGGCTCAGTATCCGCTCCTGCTGGACAGTCTGATCGAATGGCATTCGCTGATGGAGATTCCGGACTTTGCGGTCCTGTCCGAGCAAATGTGCCGCGATCTGGACGCGTGCCGCCTGCCCGATGGCCAGGCCGATGTCGAACAGCAAATGAACATGATGCGCGACTGGCAGCACCAGATCACCTTCCAGTTGCTGGCTCAGGACCTGGAAGGCGTGCTGACGGTGGAGGCCTTGGCCGACCAGCTCTCGGCCCTGGCCGACATGATGCTGGCCGAAACGCTGGAACGCACCTGGCCTCTGACGCGCCCCCGCAGCCTGGGCCCCGAACATGACACCCCGCCCCGCTTTGCCGTCATTGCCTATGGCAAGCTGGGCGGCAAGGAAATTGGCTACGCCTCGGACCTGGATCTGGTGTTTTTGTACGACGACCCCAGCCAGGACAATGTAGAGCGCTACATCAAGCTGGCCCGCCGCATGACCAGTTGGTTGTCCGCCATGACCTCCTCCGGCCGTCTCTACGATATTGACCTGCGTTTGCGCCCGGATGGTGACGCCGGTTTGCTGGCTGTCAGCGTGGATGCCTTCGAGCAGTATCAAACCCGCAGCGCCTGGTCCTGGGAGCACCAGGCCATTACCCGCGCCCGTTTTGTGACCGGGGATGCCCAGATCAAGGAACGTTTCGATGAAATCCGCCGCTCCATCTTGCTGATGGAACGCGACCGTCGCAAACTGCGCGCCGACATTCTGGACATGCGTGACAAAATCAGCGCCGGGCACCCCAACCGCAGCGAGCTGTTTGACTTGAAACACGACCGTGGCGGCATGGTGGATGTGGAGTTCATCACCCAGTATCTGGTGCTGTGCCATAGCCGTGAGCATCCCAAACTGCTGGAAAACCTGGGCAATATCGCCTTGCTGGGCATTGCCGCGCAGGCGGGCCTGATCGCGGTCGACCATGCTCAGGAGGTAGCCGATGCCTACCGCGCCCTGCGCCGTCGTCAGCACGCTTTGCGTCTGGAAGGAGCAGAAAAAGCCCGTGTGCCGCAAACCGAGCTGACCCACGAACGGCAGGCCGTTACGCGACTATGGGACGAGGTCCTGGGGTACTAAGGCAACAGATTGATTTCACTAAACTTTGCCAAGAATCTACAATAGTCGCATTGATTTATTGTGCGACCGACTCGGGACGCCTTTTTACTCGGATTCAGATTCATGTCCACTCAGCTCAATCGTCCAGTTTTAACCATGCCGGAGAAGCGCGAGAAATTGCTGCTGCACTCCTGCTGCGCCCCCTGTTCGGGCGAGGTGATGGAGGCCTTGCACGCCTCGGGGATTGAATACACCGTTTTTTTCTACAACCCCAATATCCATCCTGTACGCGAGTACGAACTGCGCAAGCAGGAAAACATCCGCTTTGCCGAACAGCACGGCATCGAGTTCATTGACGCTGACTACGACGTAGATAACTGGTTTGAACGTGTACGCGGCCTGGAACACGCTCCCGAGCGTGGCGAGCGCTGCACGGTCTGCTTTGACATGCGCTTTGAGCGCACGGCCCTCTACGCCCATGAAAATGGCTACGACATCATCTCCAGCGTGCTGGGTATCTCGCGCTGGAAAGACATGAACCAGATCAACGACTGTGGCGAGCGCGCCGCCGCCCGTTATCCGGAGATGAAGTACTGGACCTACAACTGGCGCAAAGGTGGCGGCTCGCAACGCATGCTGGAAATCAGCAAACGCGAGAATTTCTATCAGCAGGAATACTGCGGTTGCGTGTACTCGCTGCGGGACACCAACCGCCACCGCCGTTCGCAAGGCCGCCCTCGTGTCGAGATCGGTGTGAAGTTCTACGGCAAGGATGAACTGGACCTGACACCGCCTCCGACTCCGGCACACGAGAACGCCTAAGCAAAGCCTGACCGTTCATCCTGACGGACTCAGCACGCCTGGCTGAAACAGCCTCTGCTTGACAGCTGCCCCTTATACGAGCAGTGCATCGATAAGCTCCACCAGGATTCTGAATAGCTTTCTCTTTGCCAAAACCCAAGCGGGTGGCTCAGATCAGAGGGAAAGCAACCCGGGCTTGAAACATTCCGTAGAGCCAAAGAAAAAGCGCCTTGGTTTCCCAAGGCGCTTTTTTACTGCTGTTTCAACTACGGTTTACTGCATGTGCTGGTCAGCTCGACTGCTCAACGCTCACCAGCACAGCAGAAATCAGAGCCTGCTGATTACTGGATACTACGGGTGAACGTAAACTCGCCGTCCTTCCAGTCCACAGGCACCACATCTTTAGGACCAAAGCGGCCTTCCAGAATCAGACGTGCCACCGGGTTCTCAATGTGCTGCTGGATAGCACGTTTCAACGGACGTGCACCAAACACTGGGTCAAACCCAGCCTTGGCCAACTGCGCCAAAGCAGCCTCGCTGACTTCCAGATGCATATCACGCTGGGCCAGACGCTGATCCAGACGTTCAAGCTGGATACGAGCAATGGACTCGATGTGTTCTGCTTCCAGACCGTGGAACACCACCACTTCGTCGATACGGTTCAGGAACTCGGGGCGGAAATGCTGTTTCACTTCTTCCCACACCACTTCCTTGATCACATCGTAAGGCTCACCCGACAAACGCTGAATATGCTGCGAACCCAGGTTCGAAGTCATGATGATCACCGTGTTGCGGAAATCCACCGTACGGCCCTGGCCATCGGTCAAACGACCATCGTCCAGCACCTGCAAGAGCACGTTAAAGACGTCGGGGTGTGCTTTCTCTACCTCGTCCAGCAAAATCACCGAATAAGGTTTGCGACGCACGGCCTCGGTCAGGTAACCGCCCTCTTCATAGCCCACGTAGCCGGGAGGCGCCCCGATCAAGCGGGCCACCGAGTGTTTCTCCATGAACTCGCTCATGTCGATACGAATCATGTGATCCTCGGAGTCAAAGAGGAAGTTGGCCAATGCCTTGGTCAGCTCGGTCTTGCCCACGCCAGTTGGCCCCAGGAACAGGAAGGAACCATATGGGCGGGACGGATCAGACAGACCCGCACGCGAGCGACGGATGGCATCCGACACCAAACGTACTGCTTCACCTTGGCCGACCACACGCTTGTGCAGGTAGTCTTCCATCTGCAAGAGCTTTTCACGCTCGCCCTGCATCATCTTGGACACAGGAATACCGGTTGCACGCGAAACCACTTCCGCGATTTCCTCGGCACCAACCTGCGTACGCAGCAAGCGAGGCTTGTCCTGATCAGCCTTGTCCATATTGGCTTCAGCCGCTTTCAGGCGCTCTTCCAGTTCGGGCAGCTTGCCGTATTGCAGCTCAGCCAACTTGTCGAACTGACCCTTGCGTTGCAGCTCGGCCATTTCGGCACGAACCTTCTCAATTTCCTCTTTAACAACTTGCGAGCCCTGAACCGCCGCTTTTTCGGCTTTCCAGATCTCTTCATAGTCGTTGTACTCGCGCTGCAGTTTTTCCATCTCGTCATTGATGGCCTGCAAACGACGCTGAGAGGCCTCGTCCGTGTCCTTGATGACAGCTTCACGCTCGATCTTCAACTGAATGATGCGGCGATCCAGCTTGTCCATGACCTCGGGCTTGGAGTCGATCTCCATACGGATACGGGCAGCAGCCTCGTCGATCAGGTCAATGGCCTTATCGGGCAGGAAGCGGTCCGTAATGTAACGCTGCGACAGCTCGGCCGCGGCCACAATGGCCGGGTCGGTAATCGCCACACCGTGGTGCAGCTCGTAGCGCTCCTGCAAACCGCGCAGAATCGCAATCGTGGACTCCATATCCGGCTCGTTCACCAGCACCTTCTGGAAACGACGCTCCAGAGCGGCATCCTTCTCGATGTACTGACGGTACTCGTTCAGCGTGGTGGCACCGATACAGTGCAACTCGCCGCGCGACAAGGCGGGTTTGAGCATATTGCCCGCATCCATGGCGCCTTCGGCCTTGCCGGCGCCCACCATGGTGTGCAGCTCGTCAATAAAGACAATGGTTTTGCCATCGTCCTTGGACAGCTCTTTCAAGACAGCTTTCAAACGCTCTTCAAACTCACCGCGATACTTGGCACCGGCCAGCAAAGCCGCCAGGTCCAGCACCAGAACACGCTTGCCCTTCAGGGTTTCAGGCACTTCGTTGTTCACGATACGCTGCGCCAGACCTTCCACAATGGCGGTCTTACCCACCCCGGGCTCACCAATGAGCACAGGGTTGTTCTTGGTGCGACGCTGCAGAATCTGGATCGTGCGGCGAATTTCGTCGTCACGGCCAATCACCGGGTCCAGCTTGCCCAGACGGGCACGCTCGGTCAGGTCTGTGGTGTATTTGTCCAGCGCCTCACGGTTGCTATCACCTTCGGCGTCATTCACATTGGCACCACCGCGTACGGCTTCAATGGCGGCTTCCAGCGCACGACGCTGCAAACCGGCATCGCGCAGCGCACGACCCGTTTCACCCTTGTCGTCGGCCAGGGCCAGCAGGAACAATTCGCTGGCGATATAGGTGTCACCGCGCTGAGCGGCTTCCTTGTCGGTTTTGGCCAAGGCGGCTTGCAGAGCCGAGCTGAGCTGCTGCTGACCTTCCGCCCCTTGTACCTTGGGCAGATTGGAGATCAGGCGGTTGAGCTCGTTTTCCAGACGGGGAATGGCAACGCCCGCACGAGCCAGCAAGCTGCCTGTGCCAGAGTCAGCATCAGCCAGCAAGGCGACCAGCACGTGGGCAGGTTCCAGATAGGGGTTGTCTTCGCGAACAGCCAGGCTCTGCGCATCGGCTAGAGCCTGTTGAAACTTCGTTGTCAATTTATCGATTCGCATAGAATTTTCACTTGAGAAAATATGCGATAAGCTAAAGCAAACAGTTACTAAATACTGCTCGCCCAGATCTCGCAACAAATAACAGGATGAATTGAAGATAAGGACAAAAACCAAGTATTCAAGTGTTTGGATCGCTTTTAAACAACAACTTGGCAAGAGCAGTCTGACCACGCTGTACCCGGCATGAGCAGCCATTTCCCGCATGGGGCGAGCCTTAAGAACTAAACATATTAAGGATTAGCGGGAATACCAACCAATAAAAAGCTACAATTACACTTGATTTGACTCAAAGATTTAGCGTTTCGCCATCTGACATTATTCCTTATGCAAAAACGTATCTCGGTTACCGCTGACTCCATACGCTGCTCCAGCTGTATGCTCAATGAGGTGTGTCTACCTCTTGGGATGCCTAAGCATGAAATGGAGCGGTTGGACGAATTAGTCAAGGAGCGCATCCGCATCCCCAAGGGCGGCGTGCTGTTTCGACTGGCCGACTCAGTCGAGGGAATCTATGGCCTGCGCTCTGGTTCGATCAAGATGCAGCTGGAAGATTCCACCGGCCACATCCAGATTACGGGCTTTTTATTACCAGGAGAAATCCTGGGCATGGATAGCCTGGTTGAAAATCGCCATGTCTCCCACGCCATCGCCCTGGAAGACAGCGAGGTCTGTGTGATCCGCCTCGATGATCTGGACCGTCTGTCGGCCCAGTTGCCTATCTTGCAACAGCAGTTCCGTCGCTTGATGAGCAAGGAAATCAACCGCGCCCATCAGTTGATGATGACGTTGGCCGGACTGCGTTCCGAGCAACGCCTGGCTGCCTTCTTGCTGAACCTGTCCCAGCGCCTGTCGCTGCTTGGCTACTCCCCTTACGAATTCATTCTGCGCATGAGCCGCGAAGAAATCGGCAACTTCCTGGGCCTGACACTGGAAACGGTCAGCCGCCTGTTCTCGCGTTTTGCGCGCGAAGGTCTGCTGAAAATCTCCCAGCGCGAAGTCCACTTGCTGGACCTGGCCGCCCTGCGCACGCTGGCAGGCACGGAGTGCGATTAAAGCTCCTGGCCCTTGCCTAGGCCTCAAATAGCTTGCTGAACGCGCTACGACCTGCTGCACCGCTCCTGGACACCCACTACGCACAAAAAAAAGCACATGCAATTTGCATGTGCTTTTCTCTTTTAGCGCTTGTCCGAATCAGTCCAGACTATCTGCCGGTTCAGCCAATGCCGCTGGTGAACCAGACGACATATACAGGCTAAGCGTACAAGCCACCGATGCGGCTACCCAGAACAGAAAAAACGCCACCGTATAAAAGGTCAGTCGATCCACTTGCATATGTCCAAGTACAACGATGTCCAACGGGTCCACCAAGGCAAACACAATTGCACTTAGCACCCCAGCGACCAGGAATGAAGGCCACAGTATCCACATCAACGATCGGATGGTCATTCGTACCCCCTTCTTGAACGGAAACATACTTCTCTCAACCCTAGCGTAACGGTGTATCAACTACTTTCAGTGCTGCTCTCGAGCAGGCTCGCCTTTGGTGACGACCAGGCCCTGCTTGACGCCGCCGTCTGTCACTCCCTGATTACTGAAGTTCTGGAACGCCAGCACAATAGTGATGGCGCAGCCCACGATAGCCAGAGCCGGGCCGGCCATCAACAACCAGGGCCACGGTTCACGCCACCAGGGTCCACTGTCCTTTGATTCGTCCATGTTTTGCTCTTTATAAAGTTACTGAGGAATGTAGAAACTACTGCGTTCATTCACGTAGGTCTTGCGGCCCCCTTCATGCTCGCCGATCGCCTGGATGGAAATATCATACAGGCCCGGCTTGGCACTACTAATTGGGACTTGCACCACGACCGGCAGCAATCGATTGCCAGCAGGCGCCACATGAATGTGATCCTGGCCGTTCTCGGTCAAATGAATGCGCGCGCCTTCCAGACCGGTGACGGACAACTGCAGCTCCATGGCCTCTTCCGAGGTATTGATGACTTGCAGACGGAACACGTTTTCAATCATGCCGCCGGGCACTTCACGCCCCAGTGCGCCACGGTCACGGATCACGTCTACCCGCATCGGTGTACGTGTCGCCAAGGTATAGACGAAGGCACCACAAATGACGGCCAGAATCAGGATATAAGACAGCACGCGCGGGCGCAGCATTCGACGTCGCACCTGGGGCTGCGTCATGCGCTCCTTAATGGCGCGCTCCGAGGTGTAGCGGATCAGGCCCTTTTCGTAGCCCATCTTGTCCATGACCTGGTCACAGACGTCCACACAGGCGCCACAGCCAATACACATGTATTGCAGGCCATCGCGAATATCAATACCGGTCGGACAGACCTGAACACAGAGGCTGCAGTCCACACAGTCGCCCATGCCGGCTTCTTTGTGGTCAATCTTGCGAGATCGACCACCGCGGGTCTCACCACGCACAAAGTCGTAGGTCACCACAAAGGTATCGCTGTCCACCATGGCACTTTGGAAACGAGCGTAGGGGCACATGTACTTACAGACGGCTTCGCGCATGAAACCGGCGTTACCCCAGGTGGCAAAGGCATAGAACAAGAGCCAGAACCACTGCCAAGGGCCCAGGGACAAGGCGATCAGCTCGCCCCCCAGTTCACGGATCGGGGCGAAGTAGCCAATAAAGGTAAAGCCGGTCCACAAAGCAATCACGATCCACAGGAAGTGTTTGGTTGCCTTGAGACGTAATTTGCGGGCGTTCCAGGCTTGTTCATCCAAGCGGATACGCGCCAGACGGTCCCCTTCCACCTTGCGCTCGACCCACATGAAGATCTCGGTATAGACCGTCTGCGGACAGGCGTAGCCACAGAACAAGCGGCCGGCCATGGCGGTGAAAAGGAATAATGAGAAGGCAGATATCAGGAGCAGCACCGTCAGGTAGATAACGTCCTGGGGCCACAAAATCATGCCAAAGATGTAGAACTTGCGTTCCAGCAGGTCAAACAGCACCGCCTGACGACCGTGCCATTCCAGCCAGGGCAGACCATAGAAGATGATCTGCGTGAAATACACCATCCAGATCCGCCAGCGGGCGAACACGCCCTTGACGGATCGTGGATAGATTTTGCTGCGTACATCGACCAGCGCCTTCTCGACTTGCGGAGAGGTTCCACCCGCTCCCTTGGTGTTACGTGGAGGTTGCCACTTAGGCACGGTTCCCTGCGCGTTATCAGCGCCGGGTTGGGAAGAATCACTACTCATTGCAAGTCCTGAAGGCGTCAGATCAATTTAAAACACACTAGTTAGCCTGGGCAGGCTCGGCATTGTTCGACAAGCCCCAGACCCAACCTGCCAGCAAACGAATCTGCTCAGGAGTCAGAGTGGCTTTCTGTGCCGGCATCTGGTTGGTACGACCCTGCAGGACAGTCTGAACGATAGTGGCTTCGGAGCTGCCATACAGCCAGTAATCGTCAGTCAGGTCAGGAGCGCCCAACAGCGTGTTGCCCTTGGCATCCGCACCGTGACAGGCAAAACACGCACTGTCATAGACACGTTTACCCGCAACCAGACGCAGAGGATCTGCAGCCAGGCCGGACAAGGAACGCACATACTGAGCCACATCGGAGGCTTGAGCGGGGGTGAATTGCGCTTGTGGCGGCATCATCCCGGTACGGCCTTCGGTAATGGTGTGCAGAATCTGCTCGGGCTCGCCACCCCACAACCAGGCTTTGTTGGCCAGGTTAGGGAAGCTGGGTGCACCTTGTGCATCGGAGCCGTGACACTGGGCGCAGTTGTTCAGAAACAGGCGCTGACCAATTTCGCGAGCTTCCTGATCGCGAGCGATCTCTTCGATAGGCATTTCGCGGTAACGGGCGTACACAGGCTCCAGGCGAGCATTGATCTCGGCCTGTTGCTGCTTGACCTGTTGGCCGGAACTAAAACCCAATGTGCCCTTGAAACTGCCCAGGCCGGGGTACAGCACCAGGTAACCCAAGGCAAACACACACAAACCGATGTACATCACGGTCCACCAGCGAGGCACCGGCGTGTTCAGCTCGGTCAGGTCACCATCCCAGACGTGGCCGGTTTCTTCCACATCGACCGTCTTGCCCAGAAATGCACGCTGGGTAAACAACAGCCACAAACAAAATATGATGCCTAGCAAGGCGATGCCGGAAATCCAGAGGCTCCAGCCATTATTAAAAAAGTCACTCATTCGGAACCCCCAGGGTTTTTATCGTTGCATCCCTCGTCGGGCAAGGCGAAAGGCAGAAGCGCGGCTTCTTCGTTGGCCTGGCGGCGTCCCCGAGAGAACGCCCACCAGCAAATGCCAAGGAAGGTCGCCATCGCCAAAGCAGTCATAACACCGTTGATGATGGCTAGCATTTAGTGGCTCCCCTGCTCCACAGCCCTAGCAGCTGCGTCGCGACTGGCTACACCCAAGCCTTGCAGATAGGCAACCACGGCATCTTCTTCGGTCTTGCCCACCAGCTCCCCTGGAGCAGCATCAATTTGTTCCTGCGTGTACGGCACACCCAGCGTACGCAACACCTTCATGCGATCCTGAATGTTTTCACCTTCGACCGAGTTTTTCTGCAGCCATGGGTAGGCGGGCATATTGGACTCTTTCACCACGTTACGTGGGTTGCGCAGGTGAATGCGGTGCCATTCGTCGCTGTAGCGCTGACCCACACGGGCCAGGTCAGGACCCGTACGCTTCGAACCCCACAGGAAGGGGTAGTCATAGACAGACTCCCCAGCCAGCGAGTAAGGACCATAACGCTGCACTTCGGACTGCAACATACGAATCTGCTGCGAGTGACAGCCCACACAACCTTCACGGATGTAGATGTCACGCCCCATCAGTCGCAAGGGCTCGTACGGCTCGATGCCTTCAGTTGGCTGGGTCGTCGAGTGTTGAAAGAACAAGGGCACAATCTGAACCAGACCTGCGAAAGAGATCACCAAGATGCTCAGGATGATCAACAACCCGGTATTTTTCTCGATCGTGGCGTGTGAAAAGCGCTTTTTAGTGTCATTAGCCATGATTTACTCCTTAGGCCAGCACAGGGGTGGGACCCACCAGGGCTGGATCGCGGGCGTCTGGGTTCTTGAGGGGCACAACAGGGTTGATGCCTTTCTCGCCTGCACGGATGGTCAGGAACACGTTCCAGGACATCAGCAAGATACCGGCCACAAAGAAGGCGCCGCCCAGAGCACGGATTGCGTAGAAGGGGTAAGTCGCCTTCACAACTTCCACAAAGCTGTAGGTCAAGGTGCCGTCAACACCGGTAGCACGCCACATCAGACCTTGCATCACACCGGCAATCCACATCGCGGCGATATACAGCACCACGCCCAGGGTAGCCAGCCAGAAGTGCAGATCGATCAGACGAGGACGAGCCATTTCAGTACGACCGTACAGACGTGGGATCAGGTAGTACAGGGAACCGAAGGTAATCATGGCAACCCAGCCCAGCGCACCGGAGTGCACGTGACCAATGGTCCAGTCGGTGTAGTGCGACAGCGCGTTCACCGTGCGGATAGCCATCATGGAGCCTTCAAAGGTGGACATGCCGTAGAAGGACAGGGCCACAACCATGAACTTCAGGATCGCGTCAGTACGCAGCTTGTGCCAGGCACCCGACAGGGTCATGATGCCGTTGATCATGCCACCCCAGGAGGGAGCCAGCAGAATCAGGGAGAAAGTCATGCCCAAGGACTGGGTCCAGTCTGGCAAGGAGGTGTACAGCAAGTGGTGAGGACCTGCCCACATGTACGTAAAGCCCAGCGCCCAGAAGTGGACGATGGACAAGCGGTAGGAGTAGATGGGACGGTTGGCCTGTTTGGGGATGAAGTAGTACATCATGCCCAGGAAGGACGTGGTCAGGAAAAAGCCCACGGCGTTATGGCCGTACCACCACTGCACCATGGCGTCCTGCACACCGGCGTAGGCCGAGTAGGACTTCATGAAGCTGACGGGCAGTTCCAGGTTGTTGAAAATGTGCAGTACAGCGATCGTGACGATGTACGAGCCAAAGAACCAGTTGGCCACATAGATGTGACGCACACGGCGCTTGACGATCGTGCCAAAGAACACAATGGCGTAAGCCACCCAGACCAGCGTGATCAGGATGTCAATGGGCCATTCCAGTTCGGCGTACTCTTTGGAGCTGGTGTAACCCATAGGCAGGGTAATGACAGCTGCCACCAGCACGGCCTGCCAACCCCAAAAGGTGAAGGCGGCCAGCTTGTCGCAGAACAAACGGGCCTGACAGGTACGCTGCACGACATAGTAGGATGTCGCGAACAAGCCGGTGCCACCAAAGGCAAAAATCACAGCGTTCGTATGCAGTGGACGCAGACGTCCAAAACTAAGCCACGGTGTGTCGAAATTGAGTTCTGGCCAAATCAACTGCAAGGCAATAAAAAGGCCTATTGCCATGCCGATGACGCCCCAAAATACGGTCATGATGGCGAACTGCCTCACAATCCCGTAATTGAAGACTTCGGCGTTATTTCCGACTGCATCGGAAGTGCCCATTTGCTTCCCCTAAACAAACATTGTTAATACAAGCGACAACAAGCTACATCATCCAGCAAGTCGGTAATCCGCTACTTGATGCTTATCAAAAAACTTCGGAAAGCACGCGCTCGCGCGTGTTTCCGCCCCGCAGACTGTGTGTCGCCGACCATTTGCAGGGCTAAAAAACAAAATTGGCAGGTATCAGGAATCGGGTGGACGCTTTGCTCCCGACAGACCCACTGTGGAGTCGTCGTCCAGCAAGATGGAGTCCGCCGCATTGCCCGTATCTTCAAACTGACCGGCAAAAATCGCCCACCAGAAAGAGACGCCGATGACAATGACCAGAAAAATGGAGATGGGGATCAGGACCAGCAAAGAGCCAAACATATCAGCCCTGCCTTGCTGCTGGACCGGTCCATTGAGCCGGCACCTCGCGGGTGCGGCTGCGATAGATGCGCCAGGAGTTGGCCGCCACGGCCAAAGAGGACACCAGCATGCTGACGGCGGCCAGCCAGGGGGCCACAATGCCCAAGGCCGCCAAAGGAGTCATGAGCAAGTGCCAGACGATCGAACCGTACAGGTTTTGACGAGCGATGCGGCCGGTTTGCTGGGTCAGTTGTACAACTTCAAATTCATTTTTCGCAGGTCTGGCCAGCAAGCCTGCATGCGCCGAGGCGACGGCTGAAGGAACCGACATGGACATGGCACAGGGGCAGCTCATGACCAGCATGGCAACCACCACGGGAACAACATGCAAGGGGTCTATCCAGTACCAGACCAGGCCAAAGGCAGCAGCCAGCACCAGCTGGATGCTGACAAACCAGAACGCCAGCGTATTGGAATGACCCGTCACGGACTGACGAAAGCGTTCGATCAGATCATGGGAGGCGGATTGCGTAACCGACTGGCGCGCACAAAGCTCCAAGTAACGGGCGGTCAGCAAGAAAGCCACGAACATCGTGACCGAGTCGTAATACACCTCGCCCTGCTGGGTCCAGGTGTTGTAGACGCTGGGCAGGAAGGCACCCACAATACCCAGCGCCACGGGCACATCCATGCCAACACGCCCTTCGGACAGGCTTTTGAGCGCGCCCTTCAAAATGGGCCAGGCACAGTACAGAACAACCGGCATGGTCAGGCACAGGCCTGCCCAGTTCATGAGCACAATGACTTGCGAAAGGGATTCGATGTCTTCAGCGCGAGTGCTGAAAGAGCGCATATAACCGGGGAAAGCAAACATCATCACCTGCATGGCAGCCAGCCAGGACAGACCCAAACGGGCTAATGTGTGTCGCCGACGCGACCGCTGCTCATCAGTGAGAGGCTTTGGAAGAGAAAAAATCGAATATGCGCGCATGGAAGGACTATAAGCCACTGATATTTCTTCATTCTTGATTTAAATCAATACGACTTTGCTTCGATCCTATATCGTTGTCCTTATGCATCTTGTTCAGGCCGTTACCCCCCCAACACGGCGCTAACTGTTCAATGCTTTCAAGGCTGCTCATTGGCAGCCTTTTTTTTATTCCCAAACGCAAGGCAGGACAACTCCATTGCACTGGCCATCTGCTCCATGCGCGGCCAAAGTCTACCACGCCTTGTCTCTATGAGAATGGCTTGATTATCAAGACTTTTCATGACGAAATGACGTAACTGCGTGAATGCAAATCAATTCACGAAAACGTCCATCCTGAATTCAAAAACATGCAGAGCTTGCCACCCGCCTTGCAAGCCTTCTCAGGCCCGTTTTCTGCCCTCGTTCTCGGTACTTCCAAACCCTGTTCAAAGCCATTGCCATCAAATATCAAGCCTTCAAATTTGATATTTGAAATATGTAGCTTTTAAGCAAAAACCAGCGCGCAAACAAAAAGCAGCCCACCGACTGGAGCGTACGGTGGGCTGCCTGCAACCAGAGAAGGGGCTATCTACCCTTCCCTGTCCTGCTTATGCCTCGGAGGGCGCAAACTGCTCGGCTTCGGTCGAACCGGCCAGTGCGGTTGTCGAGGACTTACCGGCTTCAACTGTCTGGGTGACAGCGTCAAAGTAGCCTGTACCCACTTCGCGCTGGTGTTTCACCGCGGTAAAGCCCAGTGGTGCAGCGGCGAACTCTTTTTCCTGCAGTTGAACAAAAGCGCTCATCTGGTTGCGGGCGTAGCCGTGAGCCAGTTCGAACATGCCGTAGTTCAGTGCGTGGAAACCAGCCAGGGTAATGAACTGGAACTTGTAGCCCATGGCACCGAGTTCGCGCTGGAACTTGGCAATGGTGGCGTCGTCCAGGTTCTTCTTCCAGTTGAACGATGGCGAGCAGTTGTAGGACAACAGCTTGCCAGGGAACTGACGGTGGATGGCTTCGGCAAAGCGGCGAGCGTACTCCAGATCCGGCGTGGAGGTTTCGCACCAGACCAGGTCGGCGTAAGGAGCGTAGGCCAGACCACGAGCAATGGCTTGATCCAGACCGGCACGGGTGCGGTAGAAACCTTCAACCGTACGCTCATCCAGAATGAAGGGGCGATCGTACTCGTCCACATCGCTAGTGATCAGGTCCGCTGCGTCTGCATCGGTACGAGCAACCAAGATCGTGGGAACGTCCAGCACGTCAGCGGCCAAACGAGCAGCCACCAGCTTGGAGATGGCTTCACGAGTGGGCACCAGCACCTTGCCACCCAAGTGACCACACTTCTTGGCCGAAGCCAGCTGGTCCTCGAAGTGAACGCCAGCAGCGCCCGCCACAATCATGGCTTTCATCAGTTCAAATGCGTTCAGTACGCCACCGAAACCGGCTTCCGCGTCGGCCACGATAGGAGCGAAGTAATCCACGTAGCCTTCGTCGCCTGGGTTCACCCCTTCCATCCACTGGATCTGATCACAGCGGGCCAGGGAGTTGTTGATGCGACGCACCACGGAAGGCACCGAGTTAACGGGGTACAGCGATTGGTCAGGGTACATTTCGCCGGCGCTGTTGGCATCGCCAGCCACTTGCCAACCCGACAGGTAAATTGCTTTCAAACCAGCCTTGACCTGTTGCATGGCCTGGTTACCCGTCAGGGCGCCCAGTGCATTCACAAAGGGTTCCTGATTGATGGACTGCCACAGACGCTCAGCGCCACGGCGAGCCAGAGTGTGCTCCTCGACCAGAGAACCACGCAAACGAATCACTTCCTCAGCGGTGTAACCACGCTTGATACCTTGCCAGCGTGGATCTTCTGCCCAGCGTTTTTGCAAATTGCGGATCTCAGTTTCTCGAGCATTCATGATGGACTCCTAAGATGGATTGAACAGTGAACAAGATGACTACAGTCTACCCAAATGCTGCACCGCAACCATGTTTTCTATCTTATATAAGAGTAATTATTTTTCTGTTTAATATCAAATAGATAGATAAATAATTTCGAGATATGAAATGAATTACCTGTTTGTGAAATGAAAAACTGTGCGACGCGACAGCCATTTTTTGCATACTGAGACAAGGATTTCACAATGTGGGATAATCGTCTTTATGCCGCCCGGTGAGCGCCTGCTCGCTGCACCGGTTTCCTGTTTTATTTCTGCTGTACCCGCCAATGAGCAACACCTCCCCTCTAAAAGGCTCGCCTCTTGGGCACGATGTGGTTTATCCCACACAGTACGATCCCAGCGTCCTGTTTGGCATTGAGCGCTCCCTGAACCGCCAGGCGCTCCAAGTTCCCGAGCAATGGCATGGTGCCGATATCTGGAACGGTTACGAAATCTCCTGGCTCAATCCCAAAGGAAAGCCCGTTGTCGCCCTGGCACGCTTTGTCATTCCCTGGAATAGTCCACGCATCATTGAATCCAAGTCCTTCAAGCTTTATCTGAACTCGTTCAATGATGAAGTGGTGGAAGATATGGCCAGTCTTGTGCAGCGCATGGAGCACGACTTGAGCGCGGTTGCCGGTGCTGCCGTCAATGTGACGCTGATTCCGCTTGGCGCCTTGAACGGTCAGCCCATCAGCCAGCTGGAAGGCCACTGCATTGATGAGCTGGACATCAGCATTCAGGACTACACGCCACAAAGTGGTTTGCTGAAATGCCTCCCGAATGCCCCCATTGTGACCGAGTCCCTGGTATCCGATTTGCTCAAGTCCAATTGCCCTGTCACCGGCCAGCCCGACTGGGGCAGCGTGCAAGTGCGGTACACCGGCCCGCAGATTGATCCTGCTTCCTTGCTACGCTATATCGTTTCGCTGCGCCGTCACACCGAGTTCCATGAGCATTGTGTAGAGCGCCTGTACAGCGATATTTTACAAAGCTGCCAGCCTGAGCGTTTGCTGGTGTACGCGCGTTATACCCGCCGCGGTGGCCTGGACATCAATCCCTGGCGCAGCAGCCACGCGGATAGCGTGGACGAACCTCGACTGGCGCGTCAGTGATCTCTATATAAAGCCAGCTAGAGATGTTTGAACCAGGAGGGCCAATACGCCTTTCTGGATTCAAGGTGCTAAGCCCCGCAGCAAGATGCAGCCAGGGCAAGAAAAAACCCCAAAAACTTGACAGGTTTTTGGGGTTCTCTTTTAGGGCTTTCCAAGTAGCCATGAATAGCTTCAAGCCAATCAGGATTTGGCCGCACGGCTTACGGTAGAAGCCACATACACCGCCAGGCCAGCCGCAGTCCAATACCCGATGGCGGCGCCGTACCAGGGAGCCTGGGTCAAACCCACGTCCAGCAGCAAACCAAAGCCAACTGGCGCCAGAGAAGAACCTACATCCATGCCCGAATACACCAGGCCGTATACCGCGCCGGTAGACCCTTTGGGGGTGACACGGCGTATCAGCATGTCCCGCGACGGCGAGGCAATGCCCGAGCAGAAACCAGCCGCCCCCACCACAAACAAGGCCAGTGACGGCATGACCCAGCCCGCGCCCAGCACCAGCAGCAAAGCCCCGGATACGCATAGAGACACAAACACAATGACTTCAGAGCGTGGTGTGGTGGAAGCAATGAAGCCGCCTACAAACATGCCCGCGGCCGAAGCCAGCATGAAGCCGGACAAGGCCGTACCCGCCGTCACCTTATCAATGCCATAAGTGTTGTGCAGCATGGGGATGGTGTAGTTCTGCACCACCGCCATGGCTGCCGTCGCAAAGGCGAAGAACAGGAAGGCACCCCACAAGGAGGGACGCGACAGCAAGGTAGACAAGGTCGTCCAGACCGACTCCTTGGCCTGCGGACGCGCAGGCGCTGCTCCCGAGGCCGTGCGCCCTGCCAAGGCATCCCGGTTCATCAGAACCAGCACCAGAATGGCCGCAATCAAGGCTGCCGCCGAGAGTACAGCAACGCGCCAGTTGAAATAGATGGTCAGCGTGGTGATAAAGACCGGCGTCAAGGCCCAGCCCAGATTCCCCGTCAAACCGTGTGCGCTAAAAGCGTGACCCAAACGAGCCGGGCTGACACGGTGATTCAGGATGGAATAATCCACCGGATGAAACACGGCATTGCCCACGCCACCGATCAAGGCCGCCGCCAGCAACATACCATAGCCATTGGCCGTACCGATCAGCAAGGCCGCTACCACAAAACAGGACAGGCCCACCTTCAGGACCGGCAAGGCGCCGATGCGGTCAACCAGAAAACCGGAAGAAGCCTGCCCAAAACAGGACACCAGATAAAAGGTGGTTACCAGACCGCCCAAGGTCAGGAAGTCGTAACCGAATTCCTGGCCCAGGGAGATATACAGTGTGGGCAGAATCAGCTGAAAGAAGTGCGAACTGGCGTGTGCAATACCGATGACACCAATAACCCGCCAGTCCTGCGAACCGTCGGGCCCCGCCCCGTCCAGCGTCCTTGTTGATGAATTAGCCATTTGTCTTAGAGTTGCTTTTTCTTGATTTCCGGCCAGGCCTTTTGCAAGTAGTAGCACATGGACCAGACCGTCAGGACTGCGGCGACAATAATCAGGGCTTGCCCAATGATCCGTGTCGGCAAGCCCATAACAGGCGACCAGTACAGCAGACAAGGAATGGCAACCATTTGCGCCGCAGTTTTGAATTTACCCAAGCGGTGAACAGCCACACTACCACTGGCACCAATCTTGGCCATCCATTCCCGCAATGCCGAAATGGTGATTTCGCGGCCAATAATAATCAGCGCGATAAAGGCATCCACACGGCCCAGATCCAGCAAGACCAGCAAGGCAGCGCTGACCATGAGCTTGTCCGCAACCGGGTCCAGAAAGGCGCCGAAGGAGGACGTCTGGTTCCAGCGACGAGCCAGCCAGCCGTCAAACCAGTCCGTAGCGGCGGCCACGATAAACACCGAAGCGGCCCACAGATCGCGTGTTTCCATGCTCAGCCAATCCGCTGGCAGATAAAACAGGGCGACGATCAAGGGGATCAGAACGATGCGAAGCCACGTCAGGGCTATGGGCAGATTAAAAGGCATAGCTTGGATACCAACCTAATTTAAAACAAAGGCTCTCGCCTATCGTAAAGCATGATAAATGCGTTCGGCCAGTTCAGTGGATATTCCATCAACCGCACTAAGCTCATCAATACTTGCATCGGCGACCCCGCTGAAACCACCAAAGCGAGCCAGCAGACGCTGACGCCGTTTGGCGCCAATCCCGTCAATATCTTCCAGGCGTGACACATTGCGCGTTTTGGCACGTTGGGCACGCATGCCCGTAATGGCAAAACGGTGCGCTTCATCACGCACCTGAGCGACCAGCATCAAGGCCGCAGACTCCACACCCAACGCCACAGGCGGGCGATCATCGGCAAACACCAGAGTTTCCAGACCTACTTTACGCTTTTCACCCTTGGCAACGCCGACCAGAACATGAATATCCAGGCCCAGTTCTACAAAAACCTGGCGCGCGATCTCCACCTGGCCCTTGCCGCCATCAATCAAAACAATGTCGGGCAAAGGTGCCAAACCTTCGGCAACCCGCGAGAAACGTCGGTTCAGCACCTGGCGCATGGCCGCATAATCGTCACCCGGCGTGATGCCTGCAATGTTGTAGCGGCGATAAAGCGAATTCTGCATCTCGTGGTGTTTATAAACCACACAGGAGGCTTGAGTGGCCTCCCCTGCCGTATGGCTGATATCGAAACATTCAATGTGCAGGGTATCGAGCTGGGCCTCATCCAGGTCCAGCTGCAGCGCTTCAGCCAGGGCTCGGGTTCGATCGGCACGGGCGGTAGATTCGCTCAATACTCGGGCCAGTGCCAGGCCGGCATTCTTGGTAGCCTGCTCCAGCCAGATCTTGCGCACCCCTTGCGGACGCACCACAACGCGCGCCTTCACGCCAGTTTGCTCGGCCAGCAGCGGCATCAGGTCCGCATCGGGCAAAGCGTGCGAACAGACCAGAACCGGCGGCATGCGGCGCTCCAGATAGTGCTGGGCGATAAATGCCGCCAGCACATCACTGGGAGTGTCATCGTTGATTTGTGTGGGGAAGAACGCGCGGTCGCCCAGGTGACGGCCACCGCGCACCATGGCCAGGTTCACACAGAACTTACCACCGGCGTTCAGCACCACAATAATGTCCACATCTTCCTTGCCCACCTGCTCCATGCTTTGCTGTTGCAGTACGGCGGACAAGGCTTTCATCTGGTCGCGCAAAATCGCTGCCTGCTCGAAATCCAGCGAGTCCGAGGCCTGCATCATGCGCTCTTGCAGCTCGCCCAGGATTTCAGAGGTATTGCCGTCCAGAAAGCTGATGGCGCGCTGCACATCCAGTTGATACTGCTCGGGCGAGATCAGGTTCACACAGGGTGCCGAACAGCGCCCGATCTGATGCAGCAAACAGGGGCGGCTACGATTGGCGTAGACACTGTCCTCACAGGTCCGCAAACGGAACACCCGCTGCAGGATCTGAATGGTTTCACGCACCGCCCAGGAGTTGGGATAAGGACCGAAGAAATGCCCCTTTCCGCTGGTACTGCCCCGGTAGTAGGCAATACGAGGCGCCTGGTGGGCGCTGATCATCAGGTAGGGGTAGGACTTGTCGTCCCGGAAAAGAATGTTGTAGCGCGGTCGCAGACGCTTGATGAGGTTGTTTTCCAGCAGCAAGGCCTCGGCCTCGCTGCGGGTGACGGTGACCTCGATGCGCGCGACGCGCGCCACCATATGGGCAATACGGGGACTGCTCAGCGTTTTCTGGAAGTACGAGCTGACACGGCGCTTGAGATCACGCGCCTTGCCCACATACAGTACCTCGCCCTGTTCGTCGATGTGCCGGTACACGCCCGGCAGATTCGGCAAATCAGACAGATAGGATTTTAGATTGAAGTCCGCGGGCATATTGATAGTGTTCATCCGCTTGCAAAGCGTCCCAATCCAAGGCTGGCGTGGTGGGCATCAGACGACGAATGCGGTTTTGCGATTCTTCGGAAATCGTGAAATCCAGGCGCGAGAGCAAGTCGTCGGCCAGATCAGGACGATTGCATACCAGCACCATGTCGCAACCGGCCCCCAAGGCGGCCTGAGCACGTGCCAGGATATCGCCCACTACGGTGGCGCCTTCCATGGTCAGGTCGTCGGAGAAGATCACGCCATCATAGGCCAGGGCCTTGCGCAGCACACGCTGAATCCAGTATGGCGAGAAGCCGGCTGGCAGCGGGTCTACTTTGGAATAGATCACGTGAGCAGGCATGACGGAGGGCAGCTGCAAGGTGCCCAGCCAGCCGTAAGGGGCAGCATCCTCGTCCAGAATCTCTTCCAGCGTACGGTCGTCCACGGGAATCTCGTGGTGCGAATCCGCCTCTACGCCGCCATGACCGGGAAAATGCTTGCCGCAGGCAGCCATACCGGCCTTGTTCAAACCACGGATCAAGCCAGCGGCCAACATGGAGACGGCGCGAGGATTACGGTGGAAGGAACGATCACCAATGACCTTGCTGACACCCCAGTCCAGATCCAGTACCGGCGTAAAGCTCATGTCCACGCCGCAAGCGCGCAGCTCGGCCGCCAGCACATAGCCCGTATCGGCGGCCACCGCAGCGGCCTTGACGGCATCGCGCGTCCACAATTGACCCAACTGGCTCATGGCGGGCAGCGTGGTAAAGCCATCCTCGCGGAAACGCTGCACCCGGCCACCCTCGTGGTCCACGGCGATCAGCAAGGGCTCATCACGCGCGTCGTGAATGGACTGGCACAGGGCGGTCAGCTGAGCACGGTTTTCAAAGTTGCGGCTGAACAGGATCACGCCACCGACCAGCGGATGACGCAGGCGCTCGCGCTCCTGATCCGTCAGGACCATGCCCTGCACGTCCACCATGACCGGGCCCGGAGGCAGTACTGCTTGCGAGGAAGAACTCATTTAATGTCAGACTCAGCTAAGGATAAGGAAGGAATGGCAGGCGCTTTGGCTTCCAGCACTACAAAGGCCATGGCCATATCGGATTCATCAGTCAGGGAAATATGAACAGCCCCGAAGCGGGCGTCAAACCAGCTTTGCAGATCCGCGGACAGGCGCACCATCGGGCGGCCGCCAGGCGCATTCAGGGTTTGCATGCGCGACCAGGCCATGGGCATGCGCATGCCCAGCCCCACCGCTTTGGAAAAGGCTTCCTTGGCCGCGAAACGCGTGGCCAGATAACGCAGGCCGCGCACCGGGTCGCGTGCCTGACGGCGAGCATAAACTTCCCGCTCCTGCTCGCCCAGGATGCGCTTTACAAAGCGATCACCATGACGAGCCAAGGCGCGCTCGATCCGCTCGATACGGATCAGGTCGGTGCCGATGCCGGCAATCAAACCGGACGGTATTGGGGGCATGATGTCATCAGAAAAAATACAGCGAAAACGGCCTGGGCCGCCTACCAGCTTGCAATGATACCGTGAGAGCGCAGAATACAAAAACGGCCCTGCCAGAGCAGAGCCGTTTTTTTCGACTTCAAGCAAGCCGACTTAGAACGCGCGCTTGTCGATCACCCGTTTGGCCTTGCCGGTCACGGTACGCTCGACCATGCCGGAGGACTGCACTCGGATACGTGCGCTAACGCCAATAAAGGTCTTGATGGAGTGAGTCAAACGACGAGCCAGTTGCTCGCGCTGGGCTTCATTCAAATGATTGAACTCGGCACGCACTTCCACCAGAATTTCCAGCTCGTCCATATTGCCGTTACGGCTCAGAACCAGTTGGTACTGGGCAGCCAGCTCCGGCATTTTCAGAACCAGTTCTTCGACCTGGGTCGGGAACAGGTTCACACCACGCACAATCAGCATATCGTCGCTGCGGCCAGTGATCTTGCCAATGCGGCGCATGCTGCGCGAAGTGGGCGGCAACAGTTGTGTCAGGTCGCGAGTACGGTAGCGAATGACGGGCATGGCTTCCTTGCTCAGCGAGGTAAAGACCAGTTCGCCGCTTTCACCCTCGGCCACAGGCTCGCCGGTTTCAGGGTTGATGATTTCGGGGTAGAAATGGTCTTCCCATACCACTGGGCCGTCCTTGCTTTCCACACACTCCATGGCCACGCCCGGGCCCATCACTTCGGACAGACCGTAGATGTCCACGGCGTCGATGCCAGCGCGCTGCTCAATATCCAGACGCATCTGGCCTGTCCAGGGCTCGGCACCAAAAATACCGATACGCAAGGAGGTATCGCGGGGGTCCATGCCCTGACGCTCGATCTCTTCCACGATATTGCAGAAGTACGAGGGGGTAACCAGAATCACGTCGGGACGGAAATCCTGAATCAGCTGAACTTGTTTTTCAGTCTGACCACCGGACATGGGAACTACGGTACAACCCAGACGCTCGGCACCGTAGTGCGCCCCCAGACCGCCAGTGAACAGGCCGTAGCCGTAAGCCACGTGGGCAATGTCACCAGGACGGGCACCGGCCGCCCACATGGAACGGGCAAACAAGTCTGCCCAGGTGGAAATGTCCTTGGCGGTATAGCCAACCACGGTAGGCTTGCCCGTCGTGCCGCTGGACGCGTGAACGCGTGCTACCTGTTCGCGGGGAACCGCAAACATCTTGAAGGGATAGTTGTCACGCAGGTCCTGCTTGGTCGTGAAGGGAAACTTGGAAATATCCGACAACTGCTTCAAATCGTCGGGGTGCACGCCCGCTTCATCAAATTTCTGCCGGTAATGCGGCACATTGTCGTAAGCATGCTTTAACGTCCATTTCAGACGTTCCAGTTGCACGTTACGGATTTCGTCAACACTTGCATGCTCGATGGCATCGCGGCCAACCTGTTCTTTAATTGCTGTCATGGTGTACTCCTGCCCTGCCGCTGGTGTGGTACTACCGACCCCCCCGGGTCTACAGGGTATGTATCGTCAAAAGTTATTTTTTTTCAATCCCGCCCAATACCGTGCCATTTAGCCGGTACGAGCGCCCACGGAACAAAGCAATGCGCTTGTCGTTCTGGTTGACCACCTCGATGTCATACACACCCGTGCGGCCTGCCAGGGAAGCCTCGACGGCGCGAGCCGTCAGAACATCCCCTTCAAAGGCAGGTGCCAGGTAATCGATGGTGCAGCCGGACGCAACGGTCGGTGCATTGCGAGAATTGCAGGCAAACGCAAATGTGCTGTCGGCCAAGGCAAAAATGAAACCACCGTGACAGGTCTTGTGGCCGTTGAGCATGTCGGCGCGCACCGTCATGCTCATATTGGCCGCACCCGGTGCCACGCTGTCCAGGCTCAGGCCCAGGCCCTGAGAGGCCTGGTCATTGCCATACATATGCTCGCTGACCTGTTGGGCCAGCGCTTGTGGGTCTTCAACAGCAAGTGCGTTGCTTTGCATTACTTTCCTTTAAATTGGGGGGCACGTTTGCCCAGGAATGCATTAACACCCTCGCGATAATCCTCGGATGCACCCAGTTCACGCATCAAGTCGCGTTCCAGATCCAACTGTTGATCAAGCGAATGGGCATCACTGGCATAAATCGCTTTCTTGGCATAGGCCAGACCTTTGGTGGGTGCCTGGGCAAAATGGGCGGCCAGCTCGTTCAGGCGAGCCTGGAACGCGTCGTCATCCACACATTCCCAGATCAGGCCCCACTGAGCGGCCTGCTCGGCCGAGAGCTTATCGCCCAGCAAAGACAGACCCATGGCGCGTGCTGTACCCACCAGACGCGGCAAGAAGAAGGTACCGCCGGTATCGGGCAAGAGGCCCAAGCGGCAGAAAGGCTGGATGAAGCTGGCCGAGCGGGTGGCGATCACGATGTCACCGGCCAGAGCCAGGTTGGCACCGGCACCGGCAGCCACACCGTTGACACCCACCACCACAGGGGCCGCCAGCGCGCGCAGGCGACGCACCAGCGGTGCGTAGTACTTTTCGATGGTGCCACCCAGATCCACGGGTGCATCACCGGCGCTCATCTGGCGCTCGGACAAGTCCTGGCCGGCACAAAAGCCACGGCCATTACCGGTCAGAATCAGCACGCGCAGATCTGCGCACTGTTCCACCTTATCCAGGGCCTGAGCCAGCTCACCGTGCATATCGGCCGTAAAGCTGTTGAGCTTGTCGGGACGATTCAAGGTAATGCGTGCTACGCCATTTTCCAGTTGAAATTGAATACTTTGGTCAGTCACCTGGCCACCCTCCTTTAGAAATGCCAGCGAGTCTGAACGACACGGAAACGGTTAGCGACATAGGCCGAATCCGACAGGGATGCGTTAGCGGCCGGGTTGGCACCCGTGCCGTGGAAGTCGCTGTAGGCTGCGGTCTGGTTGATGAACACAGCGCCGGTCAGGTTCAGGGACAGGGACACGCCGGAACGCTCGGCCATGCGCTGGATCTTGGCAGTCACAGCATCATCAGTGCTGTAAGCCGACAAGGTCAGTGCACCGTATTCGATCACGTTGCGACCTGCCACTTCAATGCTTTGCTCGGTCGAATCGGTTTGCACCACAAACACGATGGGGCCAAACCATTCTTGCTGGATCTCGGGCTGGTCCACACGGGCCTGCAAGACCAGCGGTGTGCGTACGCGGGCACCGGGGAATGCGGGGTGCTCCAGCGTCTGGCTATCAGCCAGGACAGGCATGCCCAGCTGGCGAGCCTGATCAATACGCTGTGCGCAAGCTTCGTTTTGCACGGCGCCGGTAATTTCAACGGCGCGGGCCGGATCGGACACCAGCTTTTGCACGGCTTGTGCCAGACCTTGCGCCACTTCGTCAAAGCTCATCACACCATCGGCAGTACGGATACCGTCGCGAGGCACGTAGATGTTCTGAGGAGCGGTACACATCTGGCCGGAGTACAGTGCAAAAGAGAAAGCCAGGTTGCGGGCAACGGCCTTGAAATCTTCAACCGAATCAATAATGACCTGGTTCACACCGGCTTTTTCGGTGTAAACCAAAGCGTGGCGGGCATTTTCTTCCAGCCAGTTACCGTTTTGACTGCTGCCGGTAAAGTCGATCAGCTTGACGGCCTTGTTCAGTGCCAGTTGCTGAGCGGTATCTTCCGATGGCTCATGAGCGGCCAGCAAGACCACATTAGGATTGAAACCCGCTTCGGCCAGCACTTCGCGGGCGACAGCAACGGTAATGGCCAAAGGCAGAATCGCGCCAGGATGCGGCTTCACAATCACGGTGTTACCGGTTGCCAGGGAAGCAAACAGGCCTGGGTAACCGTTCCAGGTCGGGAAGGTGGAGCAACCAATCACCAGACCAATGCCACGGGGCACCACTTTGAACTGCTTCTTCATCTGGATAGGATCATGCTTGCCCTGGGGCTTGATCCAATCGACCAGACCGGGAATACGGGACATTTCCTGCCAGGCATAGGCCACGGCTTCCAGCGCACGCTCCTGAGCGTGAGGGCCACCGGCCTGGAAGGCCATCATGAAACCTTGACCCGTGGTGTGCTGCACAGCGTGCGCAATCTCAAAGCTGCGCTGGTTCAAGCGATGCAGGATTTCCAGGCAGATACCAACCCAGGCTTGCGGGCCAGCGTCACGCCAGCTGTCCAGCGCCAGTTGCGACTGGGCCAGCAGTTGATCCACAGGCACTTTGGGATAACGAATGCCCAGATCAAAACCAAAAGGCGATTGCTCATTGCCCACCTCACCTTGTGCGCCTTCCAGCGTCAAAGGAAAGGCTTTGCCGCGGTAGGCTTCAAAAGCAGCCTGACCCTCCTGAGCCGCAGTTTCACCGTAGGCGCGCGGGCTGGGATTCTCAGGGTAAGCGCTCCAGAAGTTGCGCTCCAGAATGCTGCTCAGAGCCTGATCCAGCGTTGCCTGATGCGTCTTGAAAAAATCTGCTGCCATACAATGTGCTCCTGAAACTAGTAGGACGCCAAGCTGCGAAGCTGGCGTCCAGATTCTTGAAAAACCGCTATTTTGCTGCGGTCTTAGGTTTCCTGATCGAAGTCAATCACCACCCGGTCGGTAACCGGAAAGCTTTGGCAACTGAGCACGAAACCGCGGGCGACTTCGTAATCTTCCAGTGCAAAGTTGGCGTCCATATCCACTTCGCCCTCTACCACTTTGCAACGGCAGGTGGAACAAACCCCACCTTTACAGGAGTAAGGCAATTCCAGCCCTTGCTCCAGCGCCGCGTCCAAAATACTGCTGTTGTTCTTGCTGATGGTCAGATTGCGGGTAATGCCATCCTGAATCACGGTCAGCTCGCACTCTTCCTTGCCCGGAGCCTTGCGCGACTCTTCGCCCGTACGCAAGGCACGTGGGCCTTTGGGAGCACCGAACAGCTCGAACTTGATCTGGGATTTTTCCAGGCCATTTTCCTGCAAGGCAGCAACCACCTGCTCGCTCATGTCCTGAGGACCGCAGACAAAGGCCACATCCACGCTGGCGGGATCGAACCATTGCTGCATCAGCTGACGCACTTTCTCGCCGTCCAGACGACCGTTAAAGAGGTCAATATCCTGCGTTTCCCGGCTCATGATATACACGATGGAGAAACGTTCCATATAGGTGTTTTTCAGGTCCTCGATCTCTTCGCGGAACATGATGGCCGAGGACGCGCGGTTACCGAAAAACAGCGTGAAGGTCGACTTGGGCTCGGTATCCAGCGCGGTTTTCACCAGCGACAGAATCGGGGTAATACCGCTACCGACCGCAAAGGCAGCGTAACGATGAGCCTGGCTGGGATCAAAGTCCACGGTGAAGTTGCCATCCGGCGGCATCACTTCCAGGGAAGCACCGGCTTCCAGGTGGCTGTTGGCCCAGGTAGAAAATGCACCATCATTGACGCGCTTGATCGCCACGCGCAGCAAACGGTCGTGCGGCGCTGCACAGATCGAGTAGGAGCGGCGCAGTTCCTGGCCGTCCAGATGGGTGCGCAAGGTCAGGTACTGACCGGGGCGGAACTGAAACACATCCTGCAAATCGTCGGGCACGGTAAAGGCCACCACCACGGCGTCGCGGGTGCTGCGGGAGACCGAGGCCACAGGAAGAGAATAAAACTGACTCATAGGACTAATGCGCCTTAAAGTAATCGAATGGTTCACCGCAGCTGATGCAGCGATACAGCGCTTTACAGGGTGTGGAGCCAAACTGGCTGATCACCCGTGTATGCGTGGAGCCGCATTGAGGACAGGCCACCACGGGCGCCTCGGGCTGACGCAGCAAACCAGAAATATCAACCGCACTTTGGGCCGGAGGAGCGATACCGTAGTCGCGCAAGGCCAGCTTGCCCTGCTCGCTCATCCAATCGGTCGTCCAGGCCGGTGACAACTTCGTATCCACCCGAACCTGCTCGATACCGGCCTGTTGCAAGGCCTGTTCAATCGAGTGGCTCATCTCGTACATCGCCGGACAACCGGAGTAGGTCGGTGTGATGGTGACCACACACACGCCCTGCTCCCAACTCACGTCACGCACAATGCCCAGGTCCAGCAAGGAGATCACGGGGATCTCCGGATCTGGAACCGTGGCCAATACTTGCATGACCTGCTCGGTGCTCCAGGTCTGTGTCATGGCGATCACCAAGTGGCGTCGGGATACATACGTGGCAGATGCTGCATTTCTGCCAACAGAAACCCTAACGCTTCTGTGTGACGGCCTTGCGGGCCACCACGGTAGGCCTTGTGCTGAGCATCCTGTTCGGCCGGGCAACGCAGGGTCGCGCGCTCCAGCGCATTCTGGATGTATTCCAGGCAAGGCTGCCACAGGCTGGCCATCAAAGGCACGGCCTGACGCTGGGCCAGTTCCTCGGTGACTTCGTCATCCAGGAACAGCTCGCCCAGGTAGAACCAGGCATCATCAATCGCTTTTTGCATGCGCTTGTGGCTTTCCGGGGTACCGTCACCCAGGCGCACGATCAAGTCGGTCGAGCGACGCAGGTGATACAGCACTTCCTTATGCGCCTTCTGGGCAATTTCGCGAATCTGCTCATCGCTGGATTCGATCAACTGCTCCAGCAGGAAGCAATGCCAGGCATCAAACAGGAACTGACGTGCCAGCGTGTCTCCGTAGTGACCATTCTCGCGCTCCACCAACAAGTAGTTGGTGTACTCGTGAACATCACGGTGATAGGCCAGACGATCTTCGTCACGGCCCTGGCCTTCAGTTTCGCCAGCCAGAGTCAGCCACATGCGAGCCTGACCCAACAAGTCCAGTGCGGTGTTGGCACAGGCCAGCTCTTCTTCCAGAGCCGGGCCGTGGCCAGTCCACTCACCCAGACGCTGTGCCAGCACCAGAGTGGAATCGCCCATGCGCAGGGCGTAAGAAAACAGGGCTTTATCCATGCCGGTTCCTACATATTGATGCCGTCAGGCATAGGGAAAAAAGTAGGGTGACGGTAGACCTTGGTATTGGAAGGCTCGAACAGCGGGCCTTTGTCACCAGGGCTGGAGGCAGCGATATCGGCTGCACGCACGACCCAGATGCTCACGCCTTCATTACGGCGGGTATACACATCACGGGCATTGTTGATGGCCATTTCGGCGTCCGGAGCGTGCAGGCTGCCTACGTGCTTGTGGGCCAAGCCGTGCTGGCTGCGAATGAAAACTTCCCACAGGGGCCAATCGTTCTTGCTCATAACTGAAAATTCCTTGCTGTGCAGCCGCGCTGTCCAAGCGCTGGCTGCGAATCGGATCGAATCAGAAACCGTGCCGGTTTCCTGGCCTTCTTGATCAAGCCACCTTGCGGACGGCTTCCTGCTTTTGGGCATGTGCATCCAGTGCATCACGGAACCAGGCGCCGTTCTC
Organism: Alcaligenes sp. AB3; assembly: GCF_031844565.1. Classification (NCBI taxonomy): domain Bacteria; kingdom Pseudomonadati; phylum Pseudomonadota; class Betaproteobacteria; order Burkholderiales; family Alcaligenaceae; genus Alcaligenes; species Alcaligenes sp. AB3. The sequence continues at coordinate 508,185 of NZ_JAUZVM010000001.1, read as the reverse complement.
GTGGGCCTGAACCCGGGCTTCGAGTCGCTCACGATTACAGGGACCATTGCCCTTGATCACTGCCCAGAATTCTTCCCAGTCGATCTCGCCAAAATCGTAATGACCGCGCTCTTCGTTCCAGCGCAGATCAGGATCAGGAATGGTCAGACCCAGATACTCGGCCTGAGGCACGGTCTGGTCCACCATCTTCTGGCGCAGCTCGTCGTTGGAAAACAGCTTGATTTTCCACTGCATGGACTGGGCGCTGTTGGTGGAGTCCGCATCCGAAGGACCGAACATCATCAAGGCAGGCCACCACCAACGGTTGATGGAGTCCTGAACCATGGCCTTTTGCTCGGGTGTACCGTGCAGGCACATCTGGATCAACAGGTCGTAACCCTGGCGCTGGTGGAAGGACTCTTCTTTACACACGCGCACCATGGCACGGGCGTAAGGGCCGTAGGAGCAGCGGCACAGCGGAATCTGGTTGATGATGGCCGAGCCGTCGACCAGCCAGCCGATCATGCCGATGTCAGCCCAGTTCAATGTTGGGTAGTTAAAAATACTGGAGTACTTGGCTTTGCCCGACAGCAGATCGTCGACCAGCTTGTCACGGCTTACGCCCAGCGTTTCGGCAGCGCTGTACAGGTACAGACCGTGACCGGCCTCGTCCTGCACCTTGGCCATCAGGATGGCTTTGCGCTTGAGCGAAGGGGCGCGGGTAATCCAGTTACCTTCGGGCAGCATCCCGACAACCTCGGAGTGCGCGTGCTGAGAAATCTGGCGCACCAAGGTTTTGCGATAGGCTTCGGGCATCCAGTCCCTGGCTTCGATGCGGACACCCTCATCGATGCGCTCTTGGAACCGACGTTCTTCGTCGGACATCTGCTCGATATCCTGGACCTGCTTGACGCCTGTCTCTACAAGTTGTGCATACATGACCATCCCCGGTAAGAGTGCTGAAAGCGCCCAAACAAATTTTGTTTCGACGCAAACCATATACACTTCATTATTTAATACGAAAAATGTGATGTCAATCGCAAATCCGTATCATATGGCCCCAGAACAGATACTTTAAGGGTAAATACTTAGACATAAAAAAACCGAGGAGCGACAAATCGCTATCCTCGGTTTTGATCCTGCCAATGCGCCCCCACATAAAGCATGCAGCCCGATCACGGAGCTTGCCGGGGCCAGCGTAACACCCGCCTGGCCTGCCCTTCCCGTTTACAGACGGATGAAGTGCTCGCGGTAGTGTTTCAGCTCGTCAATGGACTCGTAAATATCGGCCAAGGCCTCGTGGCGGCTTTGCTTGACGAAACTTTTAACCACTTCTGGCTTCCAACGCAAAGCCAGCTCTTTGAGCGTGCTGACATCCAGATTGCGGTAATGGAAGAAGGCTTCCAGACGGGGCATGTAGCGGTACATGAAACGGCGGTCCTGGCTGATGGTGTTGCCGCACAAAGGCGATTTGCCAGCCGGTACGTGCTCTTTCAGGAACTCCAGCAACTGATCTTCGGCCTGCGCTTCAGTCAGGGTGGAAGCTTTGACCTTGTCGATCAGGCCGCTGCGGCCATGCGTCCCCTTGTTCCAGGCGTCCATGCCGTCGAGCAAGGCATTGCTTTGATGAACCACCAGAACCGGGCCTTCGGCCACCAGAGTCAAATCTGCTTCTGTTACCACGACCGCAACTTCGATGATGCGCTCTTTGTCCGGATCCAGTCCTGTCATCTCCATATCGAGCCAGACCAGACGCTGTGTATGAACCGCCATATAATCATTCCTCAAAACGCCCATTTTACATATAGCCGCCTACATGCTGACTTTGTTGTTCATTATCTTTCTGCTTGCAGACGTTTTGCTGCGCTTTTATTTAGGCCTGCGGCAGATCCGGCACGTTTATCGTCATCAGAACGAGGTGCCTGCCGAATTTTCCGAACGCATTGGTCTGCATAGCCATCAACGCGCTGCACGTTACACCATCGCACGCACCCGGCTGGGTTTGAGCGAACGCCTGGTCGAAGCCCTGGTGCTGCTGGGCTTTACGCTGCTGGGCGGTCTGCAATGGCTGGATGTCACGCTGGGCAACTGGATCAGCCATGAACTGCTGCGTCAGCTGGCCCTGATTGGCGCAGTCCTGGCGATTATGGGTGTCGTGGGCCTGCCTTTTGCCTGGTATCGCAAATTTGTGCTGGAAGCGCGCTTTGGCTTTAACCGCATGAAGCCCGCGTTGTTCTTTGCCGACACCGCCAAAACACTGGTGATCGTCCTGATTCTGGGCACACCCTTGTGCGCCGCCCTGCTCGGCCTGATGGCTTGGGCTGGCCCCTCCTGGCCCTGGTACGGCTGGGGTCTGTGGCTGGTTTTCAATCTGCTGGTACTGTGGCTATACCCGCGCGTTATCGCCCCCATTTTCAATACCTTCAAACCGCTGGAAGATACCAGCCTGCGCGAGCGCATCAATGCCCTGGCGCAGCGTTGCGGCTTTCAGACCAATGGCTTGTATGTGATGGATGGCTCGCGCCGCTCCGCCCATGGCAATGCGTACTTCACCGGCCTGGGTCGCCAAAAGCGCATCGTGTTTTTTGATACCTTGCTGAACAAGCTGCAGCCCGAGGAAGTGGAAGCCGTGCTGGCGCATGAGCTGGGCCACTTCAAGCATCGCCATATCCAACGTCGCCTGCTGATCAGCGTGGTCACGTCCCTGATCTTTTTTCTGCTGGCTGGTTGGGCCTGGGGCAAGGTGGGCTTTTATACTGGGCTGGGTGTGATTCCCCAGTTAGGTCGCCCTAACGACGCCCTGGCCCTGATCCTGTTCTTTATGGTGGTGCCTACCTTCACCTTCTGGATGGGCCCCTTGAGCGCCCTGCTCTCGCGCCGGGACGAATATCAGGCCGACAGCTTTGCCGCCCAGCACAGTCAGGCCCAGGACTTGATCAGCGCCTTGCTCAAGCTCTATAACGACAATGCCGCAACCCTGACGCCCGACCCTATGCATTCCGCCTTTTACGATAGCCACCCCAACGCGATCGATCGCATTCGACACCTGAAAAGCCTGGCATGACATCTAAATACATTAGCGGTCTGGTGACCGCCGCCCACGGTCGCCACTACTTTGTCGAGCTGCCGGATGGCGAAACCATCAAATGCTTTCCACGTGGAAAAAAAGCCGGGATAGCCGTTGGTGATCAAGTCGATGTGCTGATGCAGGCCAAAGGAGAAGGCTCTATTGAGGCAGTGCAGGAACGGCGCAATCTGCTGTATCGCTCTGACGACTTCCGCACCAAGCAGTTTGCCGCCAATATTGATCAGCTTCTGATTGTGGTGGCACCGGAACCCGTTTACTCCGAAGACTTGCTGGGGCGCGCCCTGGTCGCAGCCTGGAGTGTGGATATTGAGCCGGTAATTATTCTGAACAAGGCTGATCTGGGCACTCACCTGGAACGCGCACGCGCCAAGCTGGCCCCTATCGCCGCTCTGGGCGTGCCTATTCTGGAAATGGTGGCACTGGAGCCAGAACAAACACGGCAAGCCCTGGCTCCCTGGCTGGCGAACAAACGCACTTTACTGCTGGGGCAAAGCGGCATGGGTAAATCCACCCTGCTCAATGCCCTGGTCCCGGATGCAGGCGCACTGACCCAGGAATATTCGCAAGCCTTGGGCGCGGGCCGACACACGACCACCAGCACCCGCCTGTATCACCTGCCCAATAGTGGCGACCTGATCGACAGCCCCGGTTTCCAGGCCTTTGGTCTGTCGCATATGACACAGGAAGATATTGCGCATGGCTTTCCCGATTTCCGGAAAGCCGTGGAGTCCTGTCGCTTTTATAACTGCACCCACCGGCATGAACCCGGCTGTGGAGTGCTGGCGGCCATCGAAGCAGGCAGCATTCACCCCGAGCGTCACGCGCTGTACCAGCGCTTGCTGGCCGAGCACGAAAACAAACCACGTTATTAAGGGAACCAGGGGCGAAGCAAAACGCCCTTTTTTGTGAGGGCGGGATACGCTGCAAAGCGCCCGTCTGTCAGGCCGAATTACAGGCCTTTGGCGCGCGCATCCCCACCAGCAGACAACTGCACCCAGGCAGCCGACAAGTGGTGGTAAAGATTACGGATCAAGACCGCCGTGGCACCCCAGATAAAGTACGGGCCCCAAGGGATAGAAAAGTAGTAACGCCCTGCCCCGTCCGGCAAATCGGCGTGGTGCAACTGATGGCGCTGCGGGTCCAGCAGGACTGACAAGGGCACTTCAAAGACCTCGGCCACTTCTGAGCTATCGGGCAGCACCTGAAAACCCTCCTGCAGCTCGCCAATAATGGGGCGCATCGCAAACTGGGTGCTGGTGACAAAAATCGGATGCTGGCCCAGATAGCGCACAAAGCGCGGCTCGATGCCAATCTCTTCCTGGGTTTCACGCAAGGCGGCTTCTACCGGCCCCAGATCCGAGGCTTCAATACGTCCACCCGGAAAACTGATCTGCCCCGCATGATTGTGCAGGTGCATGGCCCGACGCGTAAAAATAACGGCAGGCCCTTCAGGGCGCTGCATCACGCCAATACAGACGGCGGAGCGCACATTCATGGAACCGGGCAAAAACTCTGGATAAAAGGAACCACGAAACAAAGGCTCGACCTGCCACTGTATGGGCTGGGCGAAAGCACTACGCAGAAAATCCAGTTGCTGGGCCTGGGCAGGCAATTCAGGCAAAGGGTCTAATGCAACCAGCGGCTGGCTGCGAGGGTCGAATCCAGGAACGATAACGGGCCTGATACGAGGCTTATCCATAAGAACTGGTATGTGATCCCACATAAAAACAAAGGCACCCGCCTGGGTGCCTTTGCATCGCTGTTCGCTTGGGAATTAGTTGCCCGAACGACGAACGAGTTTTTCTTTGATGCGAGCGGCTTTACCCGAGCGATCGCGCAGATAGTACAGTTTAGCACGACGCACAGCGCCACGACGCTTGACTTCGATGCTGGCGATCTGAGGGGAATACAGCTGGAATGTACGCTCAACGGCTTCGCCGGAAGAAATCTTGCGAACGATGAAAGAAGAGTTCAAACCACGATTGCGACGGCCGATAACCACGCCTTCGTAAGCCTGGACACGTTTGCGTGTACCTTCAACCACGTTTACGTTCACAACAACAGTGTCACCAGGACCGAACTCGGGAGGCAGCTTGCCACCGGTCAGGCGCTGGATTTCTTCTTGCTCAAGAATAGCGATCAAATCCACGATTAACTCCAAAACCATCGTATCAGCCGCACACATTATAAAAATCGCGCTGACAGAGGATGAAAAAATGATTAGCCCATGATTCTATCAGCAAAAAGCCTGAATTACCAAGCTTTTTGACGGATGACGGCTTCGTTTCCGGACGTTTAACTACGCTAAAATACGACACTTTGGGCATGATGCCCTTGTATTAAACGCAGCAAAAGCGGGATTTTACTCGCTTCGCCCTCCCCTTGGCAAAAAGGGGCCGACCTTATCAAAGGACACAGTCTATGCATGCTGAATACAAAGTTCCTGGCGGCAAGCTGGTCGTGATCGATCTGGATGTCAAAGACCATATGATCGAACAAGCACGATTGAGCGGCGACTTTTTTCTGGAACCCCCCGAAGCACTGAGCCTGATCAACCAGGCCCTGCAGGGCCTGTCCGTCAACAGCAGTGCCGAAGAAATTGCGGCTCACGTTAGCCGCGCCCTGCCCAAAGACATTGAAATGTTCGGTCTGGACCCGCAAGCGATTGGCGTGGTCGTGCGGAGGGCCCTGGCATGATGAGCTGGAACGAGTTGCACTGGGAGCTGGTCCATATGGAGCCGCAGCCCGCTGCCCTGCATATGGCACTGGACGAAATCATTACCCAGCAAGTCAGTGAAGGCACCCGCGCCCCCACCCTGCGTATCTGGGAATGGCAAGAGGCGGCTGTAGTGATTGGACGTTTCCAGTCCCTGCGCAATGAAATTGAAGCCGAGGCCGCAACCCGTCATGGTATTCGTGTGGTGCGTCGTATCAGTGGCGGCGGCGCCATGTTCATTGAACCCGGCAATACCATTACGTATTCGCTTAGCGTGCCCAAACAGTTTGTAGCCGGCATGACGTTTCAGGAGTCCTACGAGTTTCTGGATTCCTGGGTCATTGAAGCCCTGCGCGAAATTGGTATTGATGCCTGGTATCAGCCCTTGAATGACATTACCAGCGCTGGTGGAAAAATTGGCGGTGCCGCACAAGCGCGCCGTGGCAATGCTGTTCTACACCATGTCACCATGGCCTACGACATTGATGCCGACAAGATGCTGGAAGTCCTGCGCATCGGCAAGGAAAAGCTCTCGGACAAAGGCACCACCAGCGCCAAGAAACGAGTGGACCCTATCCGCAGCCAAACCGGCATGAGCCGCGAAGCGGTTATTGAAGCCATGCTGGACGTGTTCCGCAAAAAGACGGCACTGAAACCCAGCACACTGGATACATCAACACTGGAACAGGCCGAAAAGCTGGCACGCGACCGCTTCCTGTCAAACGACTGGACACAACTGGTGCCCTGATCGCCTCCTGGAGCAGCACAAGGGCGTGGCCTTAAAACCCGCCCATGCTACCCAACCACAGCAAGCCAGGAATACTGGCACCCCACACAGCAACCAAACACACATCCATGACCTTGGCCTTGAAGGACAGCGGCTTGGAGAACGGGCTGGACGAGGCCGCGGAACGGACCGGACCACGGAAACGGGGAGTGGCTTGAGGACGGTAATGACGGCTTGGACTGGACATGGCTAACTCCGTTTACTGTTTTCTTATACAGTACTGTACTTAAAACCAGCATCCAGTGCAATCAGTACCTGCCATGATGTTGCGCCTGCCCCACTGACAAGCTGAAACCCAGTCCCGGAGCCAGTCACAGCCAATTCACTACCAGGCCGGCCCTAACCCTCCCATGCGTTTTCGGTACTGGCAAGGCACTTCCATACAGTACTTTACACAGCAGTTCTGCACAGCAACTCCTCCTGTCACACCCACAAAAAAGCCCTCATGCTATTTGCAGGAGGGCTTTCTGCCTGAGCCTGAAGGCCAAGTAGCGATTACTTGTTAGGCTGAGGCGTCACACGCAGGTAAGGACGGATCTCGGTGTAGCCTTTGGGGAATTTCTGCTTCAGAACTTCAGGATCTTTCAGGCTAGGAACAATGATCACGTCATCACCGTCTTCCCAATTCACTGGCGTGGCCACGCTGTGGCTGTCGGTCAGTTGCAGGGAATCGATCACGCGCAGGATTTCGTTGAAGTTGCGGCCCGTGCTGGCTGGGTAGGTGATGATCAGACGCACTTTCTTGGCCGGGTCGATGATGAACACCGAGCGCACAGTCACGGTGGTGCTGGCGTTGGGGTGGATCATATCGTACAGATCCGACACCTTGCGGTCCGCATCAGCCAGGATGGGGAAGTTAACGGTGGTTTTTTGAGTTTCGTTGATGTCATCAATCCACTTGCCGTGGGAATCAACATCGTCAACCGAAACGGCAATCACTTTCACGCCGCGCTTGGCGAACTCGTCCGCCAGCTTGGCGGTGTAACCCAGTTCGGTGGTGCACACAGGCGTAAAGTCGGCTGGGTGGGAGAACAAGACGCCCCAGCTATTACCCAAGAACTCGTGAAACTTGATGGTGCCAGCGGAGGATTTTTGTTCAAAATCAGGGGCCAGGTCACCCAGACGAAGTGTAGCCATTACGTTCCTCTTTTCGAAATGCAGCCGCGATCAGGTAATCACCGGCTTAAATAATCAGGACTAGTCAGATGATTTTGTCAGCATAAAGAGTGCGTTTCAAATAATTAAAAGCTATATCAATATACCGAAAAAAGGCCCGGCAGCCAAAAAAAGCTGCACGGGCCTTTATGCCTTGGGTCTGGTCGACTTACAACAGTTCGGTCGACAAGTAAGGTGTCAGCTCCACGCCGTCAGCCACAGACTGAGCCAAGGCGGTAGCCCGTGGCAGCAAGTGGCTGGCAAAGAACACGCTGGTAGACAGTTTGCGGCGCAGGAATGGATCCTGACTGCCTTCGCTCAATGCTTTTTCTGCAGCCAAAGCAGCACGAGCCATCTGCCAGCCGGTCAGCACATAGCCGGACAGCATCAGGAATGGCACGCTACCCAGGAACACGGCCGGCAGGTCTTTCTGAGCATTCATCAAGGTGAACATGGCAGCCCGTTCCACGCTCTTCACACCGGCTTCCAGACGATCGGCAATCAGGGTCAAGGCTGCTTTGTGATCACCGCCTTGAGCCGCACGTTCACGCAGCTTGGCAACGGTCGCGCCCAGCTCGGGAGCCAGGCCCTGGATCACAGCACCGGCGTCACGCAGAACCTTGCGACCGATGAAGTCGTTGGCCTGAATGGCGGTGGTCCCTTCGTAGATAGGCAAAATGCGCGAGTCGCGGTAGTGCTGGGCTGCACCGGTTTCTTCGATAAAGCCCATGCCGCCATGCACCTGCACGCCCAGGGAAGTGACTTCCAGGGACATTTCAGTGCTGAAGCCCTTGACCACAGGCACCAGAAACTCGTAAAGAGCCTGATAACGCTTGCGGGCATTTTCATCTGCACTGTGACGCGCCTTGTCGTTCACACCAGCGGCAAAGTAAGCCAGCGCACGGGAGCCTTCTGTCAGGGCACGCATTTGCACCAGCATGCGCTGCACGTCGGGGTGATGGGCAATCGACACGGCCTTGCCGCCAGTCAGAGGCGCACCCTGTACACGCTCGTTGGCGTATTCAAGAGCCTGCTGGAACGCACGTTCAGCCACGGCAATACCTTGCACACCCACTGCGTAACGGGCCGCGTTCATCATGATGAACATGTACTTCAGGCCTTCGTTTTCCTTGCCGACCAGATAACCGACAGCGCCCTCGCCCACATCACCCTTGCCAGAGCCGTACAGCAGCACAGCGGTTGGGCTGCCATGGATGCCCAGCTTGTGCTCCAGCGAAGCACACCAGACGTCGTTACGGGCGCCCAGGGAACCATCATCGTTCACCATGAACTTGGGTACGATGAACAGCGAAATCCCTTTCACACCGGCTGGCGCATCCGGCGTACGGGCCAGCACCAGATGGACGATGTTCTCGGCCATATCGTGCTCACCGTAGGTGATGAAAATCTTTTGACCGCTGATGCGGTAGCTGCCGTCATCCTGAGGAACAGCGCGGCTGGCAACCTGGGCCAGATCCGAACCGGCCTGAGGCTCGGTCAAGTTCATGGTGCCGGTCCAGCGGCCTTCCAGCAACGGAGGCAGGAAACGTTCTTTCTGCTCGTCCGAGCCGACCATGGATACGGCTTCGATCACGCCGTCCGTCAGCAAAGGACACAGGGAAAAAGCCAGGTTGGCGGCATTGATGTTTTCACAAGCCACGGCACCGATCAGCTTGGGCAGGCCCTGGCCACCCAGTTCGGCTTCGTGCTGCAAACCCTGCCAGCCGGCTTTGGCAAATTCTTCAAAGGCTTTTTTAAAGCCAGGTGTGGTGGTGACCACACCGTCATTCCACTTGGCGCCATTCTGATCACCGGCGCGGTTCAAAGGTGCTACTTCCTGCTCAACGAAACGGGCGTTCTCATCAATAATGGCATCGATCAACTCGGCCGAGAAATCCTCAAAGCCAGGCAATTCCAGCACACCAGGCAGATCAGCCAGCTCTGTAAGTGCAAAGCGGATGTCTTGGGTGGGTACACGATACGTCATGAACACTCCTACACAGAAACAAAAAGGACCGAAGCCACAACCAGGCCCCTGGGGTATACGCACTGAAAAAAAGCCTGCTGGAGAAGTATCCAGCAGGCCGATTGGCGCTTAGAGCGCTTTTTCTAACTCAGGCACAGCCTCAAACAGGTCCGCGACCAAACCGTAGTCGGCCACGCCAAAAATAGGCGCTTCGGGATCTTTATTGATGGCAACAATGACCTTGGAGTCTTTCATGCCGGCCAAATGCTGGATGGCACCGGAAATACCCACGGCCACGTACAACTGAGGAGCGACGATCTTGCCTGTCTGCCCCACTTGCCAGTCGTTCGGTGCATAGCCGGCGTCCACAGCGGCGCGCGAAGCACCCAGTGCAGCACCCAGCTTGTCAGCCAGACCGTCCAGCAATTTGAAGTTTTCGGCGCTGCCCATACCGCGGCCACCGGACACGACCACACCGGCACCCGCCAGTTCAGGACGATCGCTCTTGGCCACTTCACGACTGACGAAAGTCGAACGACCCGAATCAGCAACGGCGCTCAGCTCTTCAACTGCGGCGCTACCACCTTCAGCGGCCACCGCGTCAAACGCCGTGGTACGCACGGTGATGACTTTGACGGCATCGCTGGACTGAACGGTGGCCACAGCGTTACCGGCATAAATAGGACGGGTAAAGGTGTCTGCCGACTCGACGGACAAGATGTCCGACAATTGAGCGACATCCAGCTTGGCGGCCACGCGGGGGGCAATATTCTTGCCCGAAGCGGTGGCGGGGAACAGGATGTGGCTGTAATTGGAGGCAATGCCCAGCACTTGAGCCGCCACGTTCTCGGCCAGACCTTCAGCCAATGCAGGGCCGTCGGCCAACAGCACTTTGCTGACACCCTGGGCTTTGGCAGCCGCTTGGGCAACGCCAGCGGCCTGGTTACCAGCGACCAGAACATGCACATCACCGCCGATCTTCTGAGCGGCAGCCAGAGCGTTGAGTGTTGCAGCCTTCAGCTGCTGATTGTCGTGCTCGGCAATAACAAGGATAGCCATTTAAATCACCTTCGCTTCGTTCTTCAGTTTCTCGACCAGTGTGGCAACATCGGGCACCATGATGCCGGCAGCACGAGCTGGAGGCTCAGTCACTTTCAGAGTTTTGATACGAGGAGCCACATCAATGCCCAGCTCTTCAGGAGTCAGGGTTTCCAAAGGCTTTTTCTTGGCCTTCATGATGTTGGGCAGTGTCACGTAACGAGGCTCGTTCAAGCGCAGGTCGGTAGTGATCACAGCAGGCAGGCTCAGTTTCAGTGTTTCCAGACCGCCGTCCACTTCACGAGTGACCGATACGCTATCGCCCGAAACTTCCACTTTGCTGGCAAAGGTGGCTTGTGGCCAATCCAGCAAGGCAGCCAGCATCTGGCCGGTTTGGTTGGCGTCATCGTCGATCGCCTGTTTGCCCAGGATCACAAGCTGAGGCTGCTCTTTGTCCACCACGGCCTTGATCAGCTTGGCAACGGCCAAAGGCTGCAATTCGGCATCGGTTTGCACCAAGGTGGCACGATCGGCACCAATGGCCAAGGCCGTACGCAGGGTTTCCTGGCTTTGTGCAACACCGCAAGACAGTGCGATAACTTCTGTGGCTGCACCGCTTTCTTTGAGGCGAGTGGCCTCTTCGACAGCGATTTCGTCAAAAGGGTTCATGGACATTTTCACATTGGCAATGTCCACCCCGGTTTGGTCAGATTTCACGCGCACCTTGACGTTATAGTCAACTACGCGTTTCACGGGTACTAACACCTTCATGTAATGTTCTCCAGTGCAGTCTTAAATAAAAATTGTTCTGTTGAAATAAGGCCTTGGAAGAATTCCAAAGCCCGGAGCCAATCGCCTAAAGCCCGGCGAAGGCCTTGATGTGGGCCACCACGCTGCGTCCCAGGGACGAGGGATCGTACCCCCCTTCCAGCATACTGACCAGACGTTGTCCGGCACTGGGCGCACAGGCTTGGACCACCATGGCGGTCAATTCCGCATAATCGGCTTCAACCAGACTTAGCTGCCCCATCTCGTCTTCACGGTGGGCATCAAAACCTGCCGAGAAAAAGACCATTTCAGGGGCAAACGCCTCTATGCGGGGCAAACAAACCTGTTTGAACAGATCGATAATCTGAGCAGACTTGGTGTAGGCCTCAACCGGTATATTTACCATGTTTTGCGCCGCCGGGTCCTGAAAGGAATCAGGAAAAAACGGGGACTGAAAGAAACTGCACATCAGAACCCGCTCGTCGCCGGCAAAAATCTGCTCGGTTCCATTGCCATGGTGCACATCGAAATCCACGATCAGCACCCGCTTGAGATCATATTTTTCCAATGCATAGGCCACGGCCACGGCGATATTGTTGAAAAAACAAAACCCCATCGCCCGCGCACGCTCGGCATGATGTCCGGGAGGGCGTACTGCGCAAAATGCACCCGTCGCCCCTTCATTCATGACACCATCGACGGCATCCAGACCGGCTCCGGCGGCGGCATAGGCGGCTTCCAGGGTGTGCGGGTTCATCAGCGTATCCGGATCGATATTGAAATACCCCTGCTGCGGCAACTGCTCCTTGAGCTTTTGCACGTAAGCGGCATCGTGTACCCGCAAGATATCTTCATCCGTCGCCAGCCTGGCTTGTCGCTGGGCCAGATAAGATGCAAGACCGCTCGATAGCAGTTGATCGTTTATGGCATCCAGTCGCTGCGGACTTTCCGGATGCCACCGGCCCATCTCATGCAAATGGCACGATGGATGGATAAAATATAGTGTCTCCATGAGGATGGATTATGTTCAGACCCACTCGAATTTTGCAAGCAGTACTGATCGCGCTGAGCACTGCCGGCTGCGCAACAACCACTTCCCAGGCCCCTTCTTCGGACACCAAACCCAGCACTGGCGCGGGTTTCCAGGCTTCATCCAAAAAAACCGGAGCCATCACAATCAAGGCTTTGGCCGAACCGGCGTCCATTCAGGCCGGTGAATCCCGCTCTGGTCGGACACAATTTTTTAAATTAAACGGTGAATTAAACGATGACATTGCGAGCTACGCCCAGGAAGTGGCGACGGTGCGCAAAATCCCCCTGGATGTGGTCACCGATATTTTGCAGCAAGCTCAATATAACGAGACCGCCGCCAAGTTAATGCGCCCCACCAAAGGACGTATCAAGCGCAGCTGGGTAACGTACAAAAAGCGCAATGTAGACCCGGCGCGCATTCAAGGCGGCGTCCAGTTCTGGCAAAAACACCGTCTGGCGCTGGACCAGATATCCAAAGACTACGGCGTGCCACCCTCGATTATTGTGTCCATTCTGGGTGTGGAAACCGTGTACGGCAAAATCATGGGCGACTTCAAGGTGCTCGATGCCCTGTTCACGCTGGGCTTTGCCTATCCGGACGACAGCCGCCCCGAGCGCGGTCAGCTATTCCGCGATCAATTGGCAGACCTGATCGAGCTGCATTATCAAGGCGAGCTGGACGCACGTATTGTGCAGGGTTCGTTTGCGGGTGCCATGGGCATGTCCCAATTCATGCCGGGCAGCCTGATACGCTATGCCGTGGATGGCGATGGAGATGGTCGCATTGACCTGCGCAACAATCCCGCCGATGCCATGGCCTCGATTGCCAACTTCCTGCGCGCGCATGGCTGGGAACCCGGCTTGCCGGTTTTTGCCCCGGTCGAGCTAAGCAACGCGAATAAAGGCATGGTAGATGGCGGCATTTACCCCAAGCTGAGGTGGGCGCAATTGAACAATGCCGGTGCCACAGTGAAAGGCCAAAGCCAAAATGCAGGCCCTTGGCAGCAGGCTCAATTAGGGGTGGTGAACCTGGTGGACGAGCCACGCAATACCACCGAGTATCGCCTGGGCACGCCCAACTTCTTTGCTATCACCCATTACAACCGCAGTTATTTTTATGCCAGTTCGGTCGCCGACCTGGCGTCCGAACTGGCTAAAAAAATGGGTTACGGCAACCCTAATTAATTAAAGATGCCGGTAGACAGATAACGGTCGCCACGGTCGCACACAATAAAAACGATCGTGGCGTTTTCTACGCGCTGAGCAACGCGCATGGCAGCCACCAAGGCACCGCCAGAGGAAATACCGGCACAGATCCCTTCTTCAGCGGCCATACGCCGCGTCATTATCTCGGCCTCTTGCTGGCCAATTTCCTCGAACATATCCACTTTGGATGGATCGTAAATCTTGGGCAGATACTCTTCTGGCCATTTACGAATACCGGCAATTTGTGCCCCTGGTGCAGGCTGAGCACCCACCACCACAACGCCGCTGTTTTGGCTGCGCAAGTAATTACCCACACCCATGATGGTGCCGGTCGTCCCCATGGCGCTGACAAAGTGAGTCACCTGGCCATCGGTTTGCTGCCAGATTTCCGGGCCAGTGCTGTGCACGTGAGCCGCTGGGTTGTCCTTGTTGGCAAACTGGTCCAGCACCTTGCCCTGCCCTTCGGCCTGCATCTTCAGCGCCAGATCACGGGCGTATTCCATACCGCCTTGATCTGCAGGTGTCAGAATCAACTTCGCACCATACGCTGTCATGGACGCACGGCGTTCCAGCGACAGATTGTCGGGCATGATCAAAATCATTTTGTAGCCACGCACGGCCGCAATCATGGCCAGCGCAATACCGGTATTGCCGCTGGTGGCCTCGATCAAGGTTTCTCCCGGCTTGATATCACCGCGGCGCTCGGCCTCTTGAATCATGGAACTGGCAGCACGGTCTTTCACCGAACCGGCGGGGTTATTGCCTTCCAGCTTGGCCAACAGGACATTACCGCGCGCCTGCCCAAACTCGCCTGGAATACGCTGCAAGCGCACCAAGGGGGTTTGGCCAACGGTATCTTCAATGGTGGGATAGTTTTTCATCGATCAATCTCTTACCTTGAGCAAGAAGGCAGCCAGCTCGCACTGACTGCCCATGCAGACTAAACAAACTACTAGCTTAAAGCGAGTCTACGCCCAGAGCTACGGCTTTCTTCTTATATCCGCGTCGGCCGTGTTGGAAACCGCCTTGCCTGAGGCTTTGGCAGGCTCCACTTTCAGGCCCGACTGCTCCATCGTAATGATCTTTTTCGCGCCTATGCCTTTGACCCGGTCTGCCAAATCCTGCAAAGAGTCAAAAGGACCACCCCGCTGGCGCTCCTCCAGAATCAGCTCGGCCGTCCGGGGACCTATACCTTTGATTTGCTGCAACTGCTGGACATCAGCTGTATTCAAGTCGACCGCAGCGGCCAAGCTCCAAGGCCCCAATAGACATAGAGCAAGCAGGAAGCGCAAAACGGAAGCACGCCAGCCTTGCATCGAGTGCAGCCAGCGATGAAAAACGGGGGACAAGATCAGGGAGGTAGACATGATAAAGGCTCCTTGGAAAGAAGCCTTTATGGTGCTGCCTGGGTGAATGTAAAAGCGGTCCGGAGAGCGCGTTTAGCCATGCGTGGCAGCCCGCATGGACTTTAAGGGCCTGCTGCTTAGCGCAGAGCGCCCGACTGCAGCAGACGACGCACGTACTCGGCCACGCCGGTCTGCACATCGTGGAAAGGCTTGTCGTAACCCGCAGCACGCAGCTGAGTCAGGTCCGCCTGAGTATGGCTTTGATAACGGCCCTTCAAATCATCCGGGAAAGGAATGTATTGCAGGAACTGCTGCGTCACCAACTCTTCTAATTCCAGGGCAGGCAGGCCATCGTGCTCACGCAAGGTGTTGACGACGGTCTGGGCTACATCATTGAAGGGCTGGGCGCGGCCCGAACCGCAGTTGAACACGCCCGACTGCTTGTCCTGACCCAGGAAATGCAGATTCACCGACACGACATCATCAATAAAGACGAAGTCGCGCTGCTGGCCACCGTCCACATAGCCATCCCAGGCACCAAACAAGAGCACATGACCGTCTCGGCGGTATTGCAGCATATTGTGATAAGCCACCGAGGCCATACGCCCCTTGTGCTGTTCTTGTGGACCATAGACGTTGAAGTAACGCAGGCCCACCACTGGTGCACGCAGGCTATCCAGATGGCGGCGCAGCACCTGGTCGAACAGAAACTTGGAATAGCCGTAGACGTTCAACGGTGCTTCGTTGCTGAGATCCTCGACATACAAGGGACCCGCACCGTAAACAGCGGCGGACGACGCATACAAGAGAGGGATACGCTTGGCCTGGCAATACTCGAAAATTTCCAGCGTCACGCGGTAATTGTTATCCATCATGAACTGACCATTGCGCTCGGTGGTGTCCGAACATGCACCTTGGTGCAGCACAGCTTCAATATTGGAGAACTCATCCCGCGCCAGACGGGCACGGAAATCGTCCTTGTCCATATAGTCGGCAATTTGGCCATGCACCAGATTGACGAACTTGTCGCCATCGCTAAGGTCATCCACCACCAGAATGTCGGTCACACCCTGCTGGTTCAGGCCTTTCACCAAATTGCTGCCAATAAAGCCAGCGCCACCGGTCACTACGATCATGCCAATTCCTTTGCCGTCACAATGGACGTACCCAATTTTCCGACCACGATACCACCTGCGCGATTCGCCCAGCGCATGGCCTGCAACCAGTCCAGCCCAGCCGCCCGCATGACCGCCAACGTTGCCAATACCGTGTCCCCGGCACCCGAGACATCGAATACCTCTTGTGCCTGGGCATCCACATGCTCACGCCCCTGCTCGGTGAACAAGGTCATGCCTTGCTCGGAACGGGTAATCAGCAAGCATTCCAAATTCAGCTTGCGACGCAAATCCTGAGCGCGCCGCATCAAATCATCTTCATCTTTCCAGGCGCCTACGGCTTCCTGCATTTCCGAACGATTCGGCGTCAGGATCGTGGCACCTTGATAGCGCTCGTACGTTTTGCCTTTGGGATCGACCAGAACAGGGATGTTCCTGGATCGCGCCAAAGCGATCAAGCTTTCCACTTGCGCCAAAGCACCTTTTGCATAGTCCGACAAGACCAGCACCTGATGCTGATCCAGCAAGTCGCTCATGTTTTGCTGCAACTGGTCCAGAGCACCGCTGGCGGGGCTTTCTTCAAAATCCACACGCAGCAATTGTTGCTGGCGCCCCAGCACGCGCAGCTTTAGCGACGTAGGCATGACCGGGTCCTGAACCCAATGAGCCTGAACATGATCCGCTTCAGCCAGTGCACGCACCGTCTTGCCCGCTTCGTCCTGCCCGATTACGCCCAACAGGCTGGCCTGAGCACCCAAGGCGGCAATATTGCGCGCCACGTTGGCGGCACCACCCAGACGATCTTCCACGCGCCCCATCTTCACCACGGGAACCGGCGCCTCAGGGGAGATACGATCCACATCGCCAAACCAGTAACGGTCCAGCATGACGTCGCCAACTACCAGCACACGGCTGGCCGCGACGGCTTCACCAGGAAAAGTCATCATTTCAGCTCCTCCAGACGGCGAGGGGCATAGGTTTCCCAGGAGTTGCAACCGGGACATTGCCAATAGAAATGGCGAGCCTCAAAGCCGCAAGAACTGCAGGAATAACGATCCAGACGCTGTGTGTGACGATGAATCAAGGAGCGCAGCAGGCTTAAATCCGCACCGGCAATAATTTGATCAACACCGACGGCCGCTGCACCTTCAGCGCCTTCCTTGTTCTGCCCTTGATCCTGAAGTTCGACTTCCAGCATCTTGTCCAGCCCCAATAAAGAGGGATGGGCACGCAAGGCATCACGCGCAAAGGCCCAGGCTTGCAAATGGCCCTGCTGTTCGCGCAATACACGGAACAGCACATTGAAAATATCCAGGCTGGGGTGCTTCTGATAATGGCTGCGCAACATGGCAACACCTTCGTCACCACGGCCCAGCTTGCGGTAACTGTCCAGCAGCTCGGTCGCGTACAGGCCCACATATTCAGGGGCACTGCTCAGAATGGACACCAGGTAAGCACGCTCCTGCTCACTCTGCCCTTGCATGCGGGCCACGCGGGCACGCAAGCCGGCAACCCGGGCCTGGGAGGCATACATGCCCTGGCCTGTACCCAGTTTGCGAATGGCATTATCAGCCTCGTCCAAGGCTTTGGCGGCACGTTCGAAATCGGGCTGCTTGCCTTGCAAGGCCCCTTCGGCCTGCTCACACTGGTAATGCACCAATTGCGGCACAGGCTCATCGACCAGGGCACGCAGACGGCGCACCGCTTCAATGGCGCGCGGCCAATCGTGCTCGGACTCATAAATACGGATCAAGGCACGCATGGCCGGAATGGCAAAGCGCGTTTCACGCACTGCTTCAAAAGCAGCTTCAGCCCGATCCAGCATGCCGGCTTTCAAGAAATCCTGGGCAATCTGAAACTGGGCATTCTCACGATCGGCAACCGGCAGATCGGCGCGCGACAGCAGACTTTGATGCACACGGATGGCGCGCTCCATTTCACCACGGCGGCGAAACAGACTGCCCAGTGCAAAGTGCAGCTCGGTGGTTTCGGGGTCCAGCTTGGCCACTTCCACAAAAGCGTCAATGGCACGATCCGGCTCTTCATTGAGCAGGAAGTTCAAACCCTTGAAGTAGGAGTCCGGCAAAGTGCGAGTTTCGGACATCATCTGCCGAAAATCCACCCGTGCCGCAACCCAACCCAAGGCAAAAAGAATTGGTACAAAAACCAACCACCAGGTTTCAAAATCCACTGTTTACTCCAAGGGCTTACAAAGGTGCCAGGGGGGCGATGGTCTCGGGCGCAACGGCTGCCGTATTCACGGGCGATTGCTGCACTTGCTCCAGCCTGTCTTGCAGACGGTCCATTTCACGGCGCAAGCGGTTGACCTCGCGACGGCGACGCATGACCGCGCCCACCATCAAAAGCAGCCCCAACACCAAGCCTAAAATAAACGCGGCCAGCATCACGACGATCAGGGGAACGTCTTGAATAATATGCTCGGCAAAGAAGCTGACCTGCACGGGTTCCGTGTTTTTCAGTGCGAACAGCAGCACGATCACAAAAACGAGCAGACGCAGTACCCAGACTAGATAGCGCATTTTTAGGGCTCCAACAGTGTTTTTATAATGTCTGATTGTACGTGCAAGCGGAATTTAGCGCACACGCAAAACAGGCCCTGTAAAGGGCCTGTGTAATCAGTGTGCAAGTAGGTCTTAACCGTGACGGACTCTCGCATTGAGCTGCTCAAAGGCAGACGACTGGTCGTCTGCTTCGATTTGCTCTTGCTCAAGAAAGACAGAATCGACTCGCTCGCGCAATTCCTTGCCCGCTTTGAAGTGAGGCACCTGCTTGCCAGGCACCATCACTTTCTCACCGGATTTGGGATTGCGCCCTACCCGCGGCGAGCGGGTAGAGAGCGAAAAACTGCCAAACCCTCGGATTTCGATCCGTTGACCGCTGGCCAGGGCCTGGGTCATAGAATCCAAAACCGTTTTCACGGCGAAATCCATATCGCGCAGAGCCAGCTGCGGATAGCGGCTGGCCAACAACGCGATCAGCTCAGACTTTGTCACGCTGATTAACCGTCGTCACGTTGCTGCTGGTCCAGCTTGGCACGCAGCAGAGCACCCAGATTGGTCGTACCGGACGAAGCGCTGGCTTCGGTCAGGCGGGCCATGGATTGAGCGGTTTCGGCGGTATCACGAGCCTTGATGGACAACTGAATCGAACGGGTCTTGCGATCCACGCTCAAGATCATGGTTTCGATTTCCTGACCTTCTTTCAGAGCCGTCGTGGCATCTTCAACACGACCCGAGGAGATCTCGGAGGCGCGCAGGTAGCCTTCAACGTCCAGCGACAGAGTAACAACAGCACCCTTGGCTTCTACCGACTTGACGACGCCGCTAACTACAGCACCCTTGTCGTAGGTAGCTACGAAGTTGTTGAACGGATCGCCTTCCAGCTGTTTGATACCCAGGGAAATGCGCTCTTTGTCGGTGTCGATGCCCAGAACCACGGCGTCAACTTCGTCGCCCTTCTTGAAGTTGCGAACGGCTTCTTCGCCAGTCTCGGACCAGGACAGGTCGGACAGGTGAACCAGACCGTCGATGCCGCCTGGCAGACCAACAAACACGCCGAAGTCGGTGATGGACTTGATGCCACCGCGAACCTTGTCGCCGCGCTTGAAGTTGATGGCGAAATCTTCCCATGGGTTGGCACGGCACTGCTTCATGCCCAAGGAGATACGACGACGATCTTCGTCGATTTCCAGAACCATGACTTCGACTTCTTCACCCAAGGTCACAACCTTGCGTGGGTCAACGTTCTTGTTGGTCCAATCCATTTCGGATACGTGAACCAGACCTTCGATACCGTCTTCCACTTCAACAAATGCACCGTAGTCGGTCAGGTTGGTAACCTTGCCGAACAAACGGGTGTTTTGTGGGTAGCGACGTGCCAGACCGATCCATGGATCTTCGCCCAGCTGCTTGACGCCCAGGGAGACGCGGCTCTTTTCCTGATCGAACTTGAGGACCTTGGCTTCGATTTCCTGACCCACCTGCAGAACTTCGGATGGGTGACGAACACGGCGCCATGCCATGTCGGTGATGTGCAGCAGACCGTCGATGCCGCCCAGATCCACGAACGCACCGTAATCGGTGATGTTCTTGACGATACCTTTGACAATAGCGCCTTCGGACAGGGTTTCCAGCAGTTTCTGACGCTCTTCGCCCATGGAGGCTTCCAGCACAGCGCGACGCGACAACACGACGTTGTTACGCTTGCGATCGAGCTTGATAACCTTGAATTCCAGGGTCTTGCCTTCGTATGGCGTGGTGTCCTTGACAGGACGCAGATCAACCAGCGAACCGGGCAAGAATGCACGGATGCCGTTGGTCATGACAGTCAGACCGCCCTTGACCTTACCAGTGATGGTACCGTTGACCAGTTCGCCGGACTCAAGCGCTTGCTCGAGGGACAACCAGGCCGACAGACGCTTGGCGCGGTCGCGGGACAGGATGGTGTCGCCGTAGCCGTTTTCAAAGGCGTCGATTGCCACGGAAACAAAGTCACCAGCTTGAAC
Source organism: Alcaligenes sp. AB3 (assembly GCF_031844565.1). Classification (NCBI taxonomy): domain Bacteria; kingdom Pseudomonadati; phylum Pseudomonadota; class Betaproteobacteria; order Burkholderiales; family Alcaligenaceae; genus Alcaligenes; species Alcaligenes sp. AB3. The sequence continues at coordinate 487,464 of NZ_JAUZVM010000001.1, read as the reverse complement.
TTCCAGTTCGCCCTGATCGTTCAGGAACTCTTCCAGAGGGATCAGCGCTTCGGACTTCAGGCCAGCATTGACCAGAACGTAGTTGTGGTCAATACGCAGAACCTCGGCGGAGATAACTTCGCCGCTTTTCAGGTCTTGGTTTTTAATGCTTTCTGCAAACAAATCGGCAAAGCTTTCGCCGCCCGTTGCGTCTGTGTGAAGGTTAGTGGACATTAAATCAATCCGTTAGCCAAAATGGCCATAAAAAACACACCAGGCAGAACCCGGTGGAGTGAACAAAGCCCGATCAGCACGGGATTAGGCTGTCGGGACCGCAATACCCGACCAAAGGTCGAGCACCTTATTTACAACTTCCTGGATGCTGAGCTGGGAAGAATCCACAATGTGGGCACCCTGCGCAGGCACGAGCGGGGCATGAGTTCGAGAACGATCACGTTCATCGCGCGCACGCAAGTCCGCCAAAAGACTCGTAAGATTAGCAGAAATACCCTTTTCGCTCAACTGTTTACAGCGTCTTTGGGCTCGCACTTCGGCATCTGCCAGCAAAAATATCTTTAAAGGCGCGTCCGGGAACACAACTGTGCCCATATCGCGGCCATCGCCCACCAAACCGGGGGCAACGCGAAAATCCCGCTGACGTTGCAAAAGTGCCTCACGCACCAAAGGCAAGGCCGCCACCTGGGAGGCCAGATTCCCCACCTCCTCCTGACGGATGGCATCTGTAACGTCATCACCGTCCATATAGATATGAGGGTAGTCAAAACGCACGTTCAGGTTCTGGGCTGCACGCTGGACCTGGGCCTCGTCTTGCACATCTACGCCAGCACGCAAGCAGGACAAGGCTGTCAGACGGTACAAGGCGCCACTATCCAGCGTATGCCAGCCCAGCCGCTGCGCAACCAGAGAGGCTATCGTTCCTTTACCGGAAGCCGTAGGACCATCAATGGTGATGACGGGAATGGTCTGCTCTGTCATGCCTGCACCAATTGTTCAAAAACAGAAAAATACTCGGGGAAAGTCTTACTGACGCAGGCAGGATCCAGAATGGTGACCGGCACCGGGCCAAAGCTGGCCAGCGAAAAACACATGGCAATGCGGTGATCATCATACGTCTCGATACTGGCCGAACGCCATTGATCGGCCGCAACAGGATGCACAGTCAGCCAGTCCGGCCCCGACTCCACTTTCGCACCTAGTTTGCGCAGTTCGGCCTGCATGGCATCAATACGATCGGTTTCCTTGACGCGCCAGCTGGCGATATTGCGCAAGGTGCAAGGACCATCGGCAAACATGGCCATAGCAGCAGCTGTCATGGCCGCATCGGGTATGTGATTGAAGTCCAGATCAAAGGCCTTGAGCTTGTCGCCCTTGGCCACGGACAAGCCCGAGACAATCAACTCGTTGGCATGACGTTCGATCTGCGCGCCCATGGCCTCGGCCACATCCGCAAACTGAATATCACCCTGCAGGCTTTCCGTGCCTGCGCCCTGGATGCGCAGCGGCCCACCGCCTATCGCTCCTAAAGCGATGAAGTAAGAGGCAGACGAGGCATCTCCCTCCACCACATACAAACCGGGGCTGACATAGGCCGCATCAGCGGGCACGGTAAAGCTGCTCCAGGCATCACGCTCCACCTGCACACCGAAACGCGCCATCATGGCCAGCGTGATTTCAATATAGGGCTTGGAGATCAACTCCCCTTCCACCTCAATACGCAAAGGCTGTCCCGTGCGGGCGGTCAACAAAGGCGCGGCCATCAGCAAGGCTGTCAGGAACTGGCTGGATACCGAGCCTTTCACCGACACGCAACGCTGATCGGCCTGGGCCAATTCACCAATCGCCAAAGGAGGATAGCCCTCTGTGCCCAGATAGTGCACCTCAGCACCCAGGGTGCGCAGCGCATCGACCAGATCCCCGATAGGACGCTCGTGCATGCGAGCAATACCACCAAGATTGAAACGGCCGCCCATCAAACCCAAGGCAGCCGTCAAGGAACGAAAAGCCGTACCGGCATTACCCAAAAAAAGGTCGGCATCGCGATGCGCAAAAGGAGCCCCACCGTCGATTACTACTGTGCCCTGCCCCAGATCCTGTACCGCCACGCCCATTTGCTGCAGCGCAGCCATCATGACGCGGGTGTCATCCGAATGCAGCAAGCCTTCCAGGCGCGTTTGCCCTTGAGCCAAAGCGGCCAACAACAGGGCCCGATTGGAAATGCTCTTGGACCCCGGCAATTGCAGCTGTCCACTGGCGCGGCTGACGGGGTTCAAAACAAGACTGTCGCTCTGACTCATTGCAAACCACTCCTACTTGCCCAAAAACGGCGTGCCAAGGCAGCACGCTCTAAAAACTCGTATAAAGCCTGGCCATCCTGATCCTGCAAAGCCTGCTCAGCCTGATCCAGAGCCTGACGCACTTCCTGCAACTGGCCCAGGACGGCCTCGCGGTTGCTCAGGAAAATATCACGCCACACTTCAGCTGATCCGGCGGCAATACGGGTGAAATCCCGAAAACCTGTCCCTGCCAGGGCAAAACGCTGATCCGAGTTGGCGCTGGAGGCGACCTGCCACATGAAAACCGAGGATAAAAAATGCGGCACATGGCTGACTGATGCCAGCACTTCATCGTGTGTAGCCGGGTCCATCAACATGACCCGCGCCCCGCAAGCCTCCCACACGGCAATCAAACGCTCGCGTGCGCTGGCACTGTTTTCTTCCAGGGGGGTCAAAATGACGTTACGGCCGTCGTACAGATCAGCACGCGCCGCTTCAGGACCTACGGTTTCCGCACCGGCGATGGGGTGGCCGGGAACAAACTGGCCAATACGATCACCCAGTGCCTCACGTGCCACACTGACCACATCGACTTTAGTGCTACCTGCGTCACTGATCAGGGTATGGTCGCGCAGATGATGACGCAGGGTTTTCAATGCCGAAGCCATTGCACCAATAGGTGTGGCCAGCACAATCAGGTCCGCTTGCTGCGCGGCTTGTTCCAGCGTGACGACCTCGTCGATCAAGCCCAGTTCCTGGGCACGCCGCAAGCTTTTCAGCTGCCGACCTACGCCCAGTACTTTTCCTACCGCCCCGGAGCGCTTGAGCGCCAGGGCCAAAGAGCCGCCAATCAAACCGACTCCGACGACCGCCAGCACCGGAACCAAGGGCGGCGGCGCCATAGTTTCTGATGACGCTATCATGATTAATTCCGTTTCCTCTCAGGCCGTCCATGCTGCGCGTATTGCGTGAAATAGCACGAGCAAAACCGGGATATTGATGCAGACTTTGCCTGATTGTTGCGTGAACTCAGGCAAAAGGCCTTGAGAGGGGAAAAGCGCAACCTTCCCCACCCAGGCCTTTCTTGTTTCTGATGCTTAAAAGTCGTTTACGGGGTAAGAACCCAGAATCTTGAAAAAGGCGACTTGTTTCTTCAATTCAGCCAAGGCTGCAGCCATGGCGGGCTCATCACGATGGCCGATCAGGTCTACGTAGAAATAATATTCCCACTGTCCTGTCCGCGCAGGACGCGACTCCAGACGCGTCATGGACACACCATGAACCGCCAAAGGAGACAGCATGTCATAGACAGCGCCAGCCCGGTTGGGCACAGCCAGAATGATGCTGGTCTTGTCATTGCCACTAGGCAGGGACTCAATATTGCCGATAGCCAGGAAACGAGTGCGGTTGTGCGGATCGTCCTGAATACCGGCTTCTACCACGCCCAGATTCCAGGCGGTAACAGCGGTATTACCGGCAATCGCCGCCACGGTGGGATCGGAGGCCGCAATGCGAGCAGCTTCCGCATTGCTGGAAGCGGCTTCACGCAAAAGCTGGGGGTAGTGCTTTTGCAGCCAGTTCTGGCACTGCGCCAAGGCCTGCGGATGAGCCATCACACGGGTGACGCCTTCCATGGTGCCGGTTTGGGTCAGCAGATTATGGTGCACACGAATCGAGCGCTCACCCAGGACACGCAAGGGTGAGTTCAGCAAAAGATCCAGCGTGCGGTTCACGGCGCCTTCTGTCGAGTTCTCGACAGGCACCATGCCCACCTCAGCCTGACCCACTTCGACGCTGCGGAAAACCTCGTCAAAGGAATCGCATTGCAGACCATCCAAAGCATGGCCGAAATGCTCATAAGCGGCTTGCTCGGAAAAAGAGCCTTGTGGGCCCAGATACGCCACGCGCAATACGCTTTCCAGGCCACGGCAAGCAGAAATAATCTGCCCCCACACAGCTTCTACTGCTGCCGGAGTAAAGGGTCCAATATTTTCAGACTGAAGGCGACGCACAATACGTGCCTCACGCTCGGGCTTGAGGATGACTTCCTCTGTATTGAAGTCCTGCTTGATCTTGCCCACTTCCAAAGCCGCACGAGCACGCTCGTTGAGCAACTCCAGGATCTGGCGATCCAGCTCATCAATACGATTGCGCCAAGGGAGCAGGCGCTCAGTTAAGGTATTAGCCATTCCGTCGTTCAAATTCAGTCATGAAATCGATAAGTGCCTGCACACCCTCCAGCGGCATGGCGTTATAGATAGAAGCGCGCATACCGCCCACGCTCTTGTGCCCTTTCAGGGAGGTCAAACCCGCTGCCGTGGCTTGCTCCAGGAACAAGGCATCCAGCGACTGATCTCGCAACAGGAACGGTACGTTCATGCGCGAACGGTACGCCGGATGCACGGTGTTCGTATAGAACTCGGACGCATCCAGGAAACCGTATAAAGCTTCGGACTTGGCCGCATTGCGTGCCTGCATGGCAGCCACACCACCCTGGCGCTCCAGCCACTTGAACATCAGACCAGCCATGTAAATCGAGTAGGTCGGCGGCGTGTTGAACATGGACTGCTGTTTCTCGATGTTGGCGTAGTTGAACGCCGACGGGCACAGGTCCATGGCATGGCCCAGCAAGTCCTTGCGTATCATCATCAAGGCAATACCGGACATGCCGGCATTTTTCTGAGCACCGGCGTAAGCAACCGACACACGCGAGAAATCAATCGGGCAGGACAGGATGTTGGACGACACGTCGGCAACGACGGGCACATCCAGCTTCGGGATATCGTTGAACTCCACGCCACCAATGGTCTCATTGGTGCAGACGTGCAAGTAAGCCGCATCCGGACGCACGTCCCATTGGGAAGGCTCGGGAAACCAGGTCCAGGGCGCCCACTCTTTGCCCTGATCCTGCCAAGCCTGGCCGCTGGTACCGGCAACACGAATGTCGCCGTAGCGCTGAGCCTCTTCGCAGGACTTGACCGACCAACTGCCCGACAGCACGTAGTCCGCCTTGCCGCTACCGTTGCGCTGGATCAGGTTCAAGGGCAACAGGCCGTTCTGGCCTTGTGCCCCACCCTGAACAAACAGCACCGCGAAGTCATCGGGCACGGACAGCAAGGCGCGCAAATCGGCTTCCGCCTCGTCACGCACACCCATGTAGTCCTTGCTACGGTGGCTCATTTCCATGATGGACATGCCTGTGCCGTGCCAGTCGGTCATTTCAGCAGCGGCTTGTTCCAGCACTTCCAACGGCAGCATCGACGGGCCTGCCGAAAAATTCCATACACGCATTACTCGTTTTCCTCGCCGGAAGGGTCCGCCTGATCTTGGGCGGAATCAGTTTGATGGTCCTGCTCAAGACCTTCTGGCGCTTGACCGTCTTCAGCCAGCTCGGCATCGACCTCATCATCGGTCTCTACCACGCGGTACACACCAGACAGCTCGCTGTCGTCATCCACACTGATCAAGGTAACGCCTTGTGTGGCACGACCCATTTCGCGGATTTCAGCCACACGGGTGCGGACCAGCACACCCGCATTGGTAATCAGCATGATTTCGTCGGTTTCACGGACCAGCACGGCACCCACCACCTTGCCGTTACGGGCCGAGGTCTGGATGGCAATCATGCCCTTGGTGCCACGACCGTGACGGGTGTATTCGCCAATCGGAGTGCGCTTGCCAAAACCGTTCTCGGTTGCGGTCAGCACCGATTGCGTTTCGTCTTCGGCCACCAGCAGGGCGATCACGGACTGACCCTCTTCCAGCGTCATGCCGCGCACGCCACGGGCAGCGCGGCCCATTGGACGCACATCACCTTCGTCAAAGCGCACTGCTTTGCCGGCATCAGAGAACAACATGACGTCATGGACGCCGTCGGTCAGCTGAGCACCGATCAGGTAGTCGCCCTCGTCCAGGCCCACAGCAATAATGCCGGCCTTACGAGGGTTGGAGAAGTCGGACAGCGGGGTCTTCTTGACCGTGCCGCGCGAGGTCGCCATGAACACGAACTGATCTTCGCTGAATTCCTTGACGGACAGCACCACGTTGATCTTCTCGCCATCTTCCAGAGGGAACATATTGACGATAGGACGACCACGCGAGTTGCGCGAACCTTGTGGCACTTCCCAGACCTTGAGCCAGTACACACGGCCACGGTTGGAGAAGCACAGCAGGTAATCGTGCGTGTTGGCGATGAAGAGCTTGTCGATCCAGTCGTCCTCTTTCATGGCGGTGGCCTGCTTGCCACGGCCACCACGACGCTGGGCCCGGTATTCGGACAGCGGCTGGCTCTTGATGTAGCCAGTATGCGAGAGCGTCACCACCATATCCATAGGGGTGATCAAGTCTTCGGTATCCAGCTCGGTGGCGTTGTGCTCGATTTGCGAGCGACGAACGTCCTTGCCAGTCGCCGAGAACTCGTCGCGCACGGCGATCAGTTCGTCACCAATAATGGCAGACACACGAGCCGGGTTGGACAGGATGTCCAGCAAGTCAGCAATCTTGTCCATGACCTCGCGGTACTCCTGAACAATCTTGTCCTGCTCCAGGCCAGTCAGGCGTTGCAAGCGCATGTTCAGGATTTCCTGAGCCTGCACTTCGCTCAGACGGTACAGACCATCTGTGTTCATGCCAAATTCGGCACCCAGATCATCAGGACGGTAAGCCTGACGGCCCCCCACAATGGCGCTGGTGTCAGCACGGGCCAACATCTCGCGTACCAGACCGGAATCCCAGGAACGAGCCATCAGCTCGACACGGGCAACGGGTGGCGTAGGAGCGGCTTTGATGATTTCGATGAACTCATCAATATTGGCCAGGGCTACAGCCAGACCTTCCAGCACATGACCGCGCTCGCGCGCTTTACGCAACTGGAATACGGTGCGGCGTGTCACCACTTCACGGCGGTGGCTCAGGAAGTAATCCACCAACTGTTTCAGGTTGAGCAGACGGGGCTGGCCATCGACCAGTGCCACCATGTTCATCCCGAAGGTTTCTTGCAGCTGCGTATTCTTGTAGAGGTTGTTCAGCACAACTTCCGGCACTTCGCCGCGCTTCAGTTCAATGACCAAACGCATGCCGTCCTTGTCGGACTCGTCGCGAATATCGGAGATACCCTCGATGCGCTTTTCGTTGACCAGCTCGGCAATACGTTCTTGCAGCGACTTCTTGTTGACCTGGTAAGGGATGGCGTCGACCACGATGGCCTGACGGTTGCCCTTTTCCATGTCTTCAAAGTGCGTGCTGGCACGCATGATGACGCGGCCACGACCCGTGCGATAGCCTTCGCGCACACCGGACATGCCATAAATAATGGCGCCAGTCGGGAAGTCGGGGGCCGGGATGTATTCGATCAGTTCATCAACCGTGCACTCGGGGTGGCTCAGGCAGTACAGACAGCCATTGACCACTTCAGCCAGGTTATGCGGCGGAATATTGGTGGCCATACCCACGGCAATACCCGAGCTGCCGTTAACCAGCAGGTTGGGCAGACGCGAAGGCAACAGGGCCGGTTCTTTCTCGCTGCCATCATAGTTAGGCACGAAATCCACGGTTTCCTGATCGATATCGGCCAGCAGTTCGTGGGCGATCTTGGCCAGACGGATTTCGGTGTAACGCATGGCCGCGGCGTTATCCCCGTCGATGGAACCAAAGTTACCTTGTCCGTCGACCAGGGTGTAGCGCATGGAAAAGTCCTGCGCCAGACGCACGATAGTGTCATAGACGGCAATGTCACCATGAGGGTGGTACTTACCGATCACATCACCGACGATACGAGCCGACTTCTTATAGGCACGATTCCAGTCGTTATTGAGTTCATGCATGGCGAACAGAACACGGCGATGCACGGGCTTCAAACCATCTCGCACGTCGGGAAGAGCACGGCCCACAATCACGCTCATGGCGTAATCGAGGTAGCTGCGGCGCATCTCCTCTTCAAGCGAAACGGGAAGCGTCTCCTTGGCAAAGGAATCCATAGGTCAATTCTTTATAGATATGGGTTAAGCAGTAAGCCAGCCGTAAACGGACAAGAGGAAATTCTAGCACTTTCACATAGAGGGACGCAGCGTAGCGCGGCAACAAGGCGAGCGATAGGTGATTGAAACAGTCGATTCACCAAAAATCCTTCATCCACTAATCGTATCGATCATGGATCAGAGCCATGGCCCCACCCTCATCCTGTTGCCTAAAACCAACAATAACGGGAAAGAACAAGGCTAATTCCACGCATCTTCGCGAATCGTTCCTTGTCCCCCTCACGCATGCGGCCGAAATGTCTTAAGATTCGACCTAACACGCATGAAACCCAGCGCAAGCAAGTCTTTGTTCCGTTCAAAGGATTGCTATACTGGTTCCGTTAATCAGCGGCAGGGGTTCGCTGCGGTCACTTAACAGCATCAGCTCAACGAGGAGAAATATGAACAAACCCTCCAAAATCGCACTTGTACTCGCCATTGCCGCCGCATCGGCCACTAGTGCAGTTTCCGCACAAGAGTCCGGCGAAGTTAACAACTGGCGCAATCCGTTCGGCGACGTTTGGAAAAACGGCACCAACGAACTGTGCTGGCGCAACAACTTCTGGACACCTGCTACAGGTATTCCAGGTTGTGACGGTGTGCCCGTTGCCCAAGCCCCCGAAGCTCCTGTCGTCGCTCCTACCGTCACTAAAGTGACCCTGAACGCTGACACTTTCTTCGACTTCGACAAATCCACCATCAAGCCAGAAGGCCGCCAGGTTCTGGATCAAGTGGCTGACACTGTTCAGTCCATCGATCTGGAAACTCTGATCGCTACCGGTCACACTGACTCGATCGGCGCTGAAGCTTACAACCAGAAGCTGTCCGAGCGTCGCGCCAATGCTGTTAAAGCATACTTGGTCAACAAAGGCGTACCTGCTGACCGTATCTACACCGAAGGCAAGGGCGAAGCTCAGCCCGTGGCGTCCAACAAGACCCGCGAAGGCCGTGCTCAAAACCGTCGCGTAGAAATCGAAATCGTGGGCAACCGCAAGTAATTCTTGCTGCATCACGTATTTCTGTAGCTAAGGCTACAATTAAGGCTCCGCTTTTGCGGGGCCTTAATTTTTTTGGATGAGCCATGACCGCTTCCACCGTCACTAACGTCAATGTCGATCCCGCAGAGATCGATAAATTCAGTGCACTGGCATCCCGCTGGTGGGACCCAGACAGCGAATTCAAACCGCTGCACGCCATCAACCCCTTGCGTCTGGACTGGATTTTGTCCTACACCGGCTCCCTGGCGGGCAAACAGGTCCTGGACGTGGGGTGTGGTGGCGGAATTCTGTCAGAAAGCCTGGCTCAGTCCGGCGCTGACGTCACCGGCATTGATCTGGCCGAACGCTCCTTGAAGATTGCCCGTCTGCACAGCCTGGAGTCGGGTGTGCCGGTCAAATATGAAATGATCAGCGCCGAAGACATGGCCGATCAGCACCCCGGGCGTTTTGATGTGGTCACCTGCATGGAAATGCTGGAACACGTCCCTGATCCGGGCTCCATCATTGCGGCTTGCGCCAAGCTGGTCAAACCCGGTGGCTGGGTCTTTTTCTCGACCCTGAACCGTAATCCCAAATCCTTTTTATTCGCCATCGTGGGCGCCGAGTATCTCTTGCGACTGATCCCCAAGGGCACCCACAGTTACGAAGGCTTCATCAAGCCCAGCGAGCTGATTTCCTCGGCCCGTCGCAGCGGTCTGGATGCCCTCGCCCTGAAAGGTCTGGAATACAACCCGATTACCGAGCACTATCGCCTGTCCGGCGACACCTCCGTCAACTACCTGCTGGCCAGTCGTCGCCAAAGCTAAGTCCTCATGAATAAACTGGTTCTATTCGATTTTGACGGCACCCTGGCCGACTCTGCCCCGGATCTGGCTGCTACGGCCAATCGGATGCGCAAGGAACATGGCCTGTCTGAACTGCCTTACGAAGCGCTGCGGCCCTATGCCTCGCACGGCGCTCGTGGTCTGCTCAAGGTAGCGCTGGATATCAATACCGATCATCCTGACTACGCGCAGTTGCGAGCGCAGTTCCTGCAGGACTATCACGATCACATGACGGAGTTGACCCATTTGTTTGAAGGCGTGGCTCCCATGCTCACGCAATTGGAGCAGGCGGGCTACACCTGGGGCATTGTCACCAACAAGCTGGAATACCTGGCCCTGCCACTGATTCGTCACCTGGGCCTGGCAGAGACGTGTGCCGTCACGGTAGGCGGCGACACGACCCAGCACACCAAGCCGCATCCCGAGCCCCTGTTGTACGCGGCTAAAAAAGCCGGTTTTGCGCCGGCAGACTGCCTGTATGTAGGCGACGATTTGCGTGATATTCAAGCTGGTCAGGCGGCCGGCATGGCGACCATGGTTGCCGCCTACGGCTATTGCGCTGGCGACGAAAGTATCGGCACCTGGCAGGCTGATCTGACCGTGCACCACGCCAACGATATTTGGGAAGGCGTAAAGCGCTGGGCAAATGGCCAACTGCCCCGCCCCACTCCGCTGGCCTGTTGAGTAGGCTTAGGGCAGCAGCTCCGACAGGCGCTGCTGCATCCACACAGCCACAGGTGCTAAGGATTGCCCCTGTCGCCACAAGATCTGCACCGGCAAAGGCGGCAAGGCCAGTTCCTTGCAATGCAGCTGCGCTAATTTATTGCGCAGGTTTTCATACTCCGCAATATTCAAGGGCAGAATCGCCCAGCCCAAACCATCAGCCACCATATCGGCAATCACATAAAAGCTGTCCGAGCGCCACACGCTGGGGCTGACCACCGTCTGTTCCACCCCTTCAATATGAATCAGCAGCTGTCTATGCGCTGTCAGTTCCTTACGACTGACCTGCTGTTGACTGGCCAGCTGGTGCGTACGCGCAACACAAATCGCTTGTGGTACGGCTCCGATATAGCTTTGCGCAAAAGAACTGGCATCGGCCCCACGATCAAACTGAATGGCTACATCCGAGCGCCCCTCGGCAAGGTAATCCATGACCTCGGATGCCGTCCCGTTCCAGATCGTCAACTCCAGCGCAGGCCAACGTACGGCCAGCTCTTTCAGCAATAAGCGCAGGGGCTCCTGCGGCAAAGCCTCATCCAGACCAATTTCCAGGCGGGCCGACTGTCCCTGTGACAAATCCAGAGCGCGACGATTCAAACCGTCTGCCTGACGCAACAAGGCCTTGGCCTCAAGCAACATGATTTCACCTGGCACCGTCAGACTCAAGGTTCGTCTTGAGCGATCAAACAGCTCCAGATTCAAATCCGCTTCCAGCAGAGAAATCGAGGTGCTGACCGCGGACTGGACCTTGCCCAGCTCTTTGGCCGCTTGGGTCATGGAGCCGGTTTCAGCCACGGCTACAAAGTGTCGAATACGTTCTAAAGTCCAATCCATTTATCTATTTTATAGATGCTAATCAACTTTGTCTGTTGATAATATTGATAGATCATAATGGCTTTCCTACCCTTCTGGTTCCCTATGTTGCACAGCTCGATTACCCATCAAGCCCAAACTGCTCCCCTGTCTCCAAGCCGTCGCTGGTTGATCCTGGCGATTGTGTCGGCAGCCCTTTTGCTGATTGTGGTGGACATGACGGTGCTCTACACCGCCCTGCCCCGCTTGACGCATGACCTGCAGGCTTCGGCCTCGGACAAGCTCTGGATCGTCAACAGCTATGCCCTGGTCGTCTCCGGACTGCTCCTGGGCATGGGCACCCTGGGCGACCGCCTGGGTCACAAACGCCTGTTTCTGTCTGGCCTGGCTACCTTTGGGCTGGCCTCGATTGCGGCAGCCTACTCCCCCAACCCAACGGCCTTGATTGCCGCACGTGCGTTTCTCGGGGTGGCCGCCGCCATGATGATGCCAGCCACCTTGTCGCTGATACGCATCACCTTTCACGATGAACGCGAGCGTGCGGTAGCTTTTGGTGTCTGGTCGTCGATTGCGTCAGGCGGAGCCGCTTTCGGTCCGGTCCTGGGCGGCTTCTTGCTGGAGCACTTCTGGTGGGGGTCGGTCTTTCTGATCAACGTCCCTATTGTCTTGATCGCCTTGCCCTTGGGCTGGCTGCTGGTTCCCCGCTCTACACCGGACACCTCCCGCCCCTGGGACATCAAAGGCTCTTTACTGATCATGGTGGGGCTGGTGGCCAGCACCTTGGCAATCAAGGAGATGGGCAAGCTGCACATCAACTGGAGCTTGACCGCTATCGCCCTTCTGACAGGCATTGCCTTTCTAAGCTGGTTTGTCCGTCAACAAAATCGCAGCCCATTTCCTTTACTGGACTTTTCCCTGTTCAAGGACTCCACCCTGAGCACGGCCGTGCTGGCTGCACTGACGGCCTCAGCGGCCCTGATTGGCATGGAGCTGGTCTTTAGCCAACGCTTGCAACTGGTGCTGGGTTTCTCGCCCCTGGAAGCCGGTATGGCAATTTTGCCTTTGCCTCTGGCCGCTTTTGTAGCGGGTCCTCTGGCCGGTCGTTTGCTGGTCGTCATAGGCAGCAAGTACCTCTTGATGGGCGCGCTGAGCCTGGCTGGAGCGGGCATGGCCACGTATCTGTTGTGGCATAACAGCGCACAGTTTCTGCAAGTGATCAGCCTGGTCATGCTTGGACTGGGTGTAGGGGCAGCCATGACCGCCGCCTCCAGCACCATCATGCAAAGCGTACCGCCTTCACGAGCCGGGATGGTGGCCTCAGTCGAGGAAATGTCTTATGAGCTGGGTGGAGCACTGGGCGTGACCATTATGGGGAGCCTGCTGTCCTTCGTGTACAGCGCCAGCCTGATTCTGCCGCAGAACTTGAGTGGCCGAGTCCAGGCCTACGACAGTCTGGATCAAGCCTTGTTGATGGCAGAGACCATGCCGCAGGATCTGGCCCTGACCTTGAGTGAATTGGCCCGCGATTCTTTTGACAAAGGCTATGTCGCCGTATTGGCCAGTTGTACAGTCTTGCTGCTGCTGGCAGCCTTGGCTGTCTGGTACTTCCAGCGTAACAAGCCCAGCCAAACCAGTTATTCCCACTAATCTTTTTGCAACAGCGCCAACTTGTCGGTCTGAGCAGCCCAGTGCTCATGATCCGGCAAGGGCGCTTTTTGTTGAGTGATGCGCTTCCAGGCCGGGTTCTCGCTCAAGGTCCGATTCAGCTCCACGTAGATCTGCTGATCGGGTGTCACATCCTGATCACTGACAATCGCCCCCACCGGACACTCCGCCACACAGATAGAGCAGTCAATACATTCGTCAGGATGAATGACCAGGAAATTCGGGCCTTCAAAAAAGCAATCCATAGGACACACCGTCACGCAATCGGTGTACTTGCACTGGATACAGGCTTCCGTCACTACATAGGTCATGACACGGCTACTTCAACAAATAAAGACTGGGCATAGCATAACAGCTGAACATGAACGTCATGTTTTCGCTGTCGGCCATGCCCCGTCTATTCGGCCTGAATGCAAACCGTCCTGACACGGCCCGCACCGCTCATGGCCTTAAACAGCAGGCCCCTTCGCTGGCAAGAACTGGAAGGGTTTGGCTGGCTTGAAGTGCTCCAGCGCTTCACCCATATAGACCGTGCTTTGCTCAGGCCCCAGATCCAGCTTCATGACCTTGCCCGTCTCGGCCGAAAAGTCGACCTTTTTCATATCCACCCAGAACGCACCGGGGGACAGCACCGAATCAAAGTAGTACAGGCTGCGCTGGTGGTCGAACACCGTGCGCCAGCGTGTCGACGAGTTATTGGGCTGATCGGGCACGGTCATGCCGTAAGGGGTGGACGCATTACGCATCACGCTCAGCACGCTGGCCACGGCCTTGTCATCGCTCAGATTGCGTGGCACAGCATCAATGTAGAAAGAAGCGCGAGCAAAGCGGTCGGCAGCACGGCTGGTGCCCGGCAACATATTCATGCCTCCTACCGACTGCCAGTAATCACGAATAGCCAATTGCTGGTCAAAAGTCGGCGAGTTCGTCATCACCTGATACTTGCGGCTGTGGTGGATATGCTGCTTGCCATCGATGTACTCAATAATGGCGCTATCACCCGAGGAGTCCGACATGGACAAATGCAAGGTCGCCAAACGCTCTTCATTGGGAACCTTGTCGCTGATCACCACGAAGGGGTTCTTTTCCAAGGCAGCCACCGCTTCAGCCACCGTTGCGAAGTTATCCAGAACATATTGCCCCCACAAGGACATGCTCAAGGTTTTGTCACCTTTTTGAGGGGTGGGGTACTCCGACTCCACCAACCACAGCAAGTTGACGTTCAGTCCCTTTTCATTTGCACCGTCTGTCGAGGCCAGGTCGTAACCCGAAGCAATCACGCTGCCATATTTGGATGTCCATTCAATCGACGAGGGACCTGCTTCACCGCTGCGCTTGGCGCCACGAGGAAAAATCCAGAGGTTGGTTCCAACGTCCAGCTTCCAGTCCATGGAACGACCGGTAATCACCTGACCGTTATCACCCAAAAAAACAGCTCGAGTACACGCCTGAGAGGCCGCAGGCACCAAAGCCAGCCCAACTGCGCAAGCCAGCAAAGTACGACGACATTTTTTTAGCAACATCTTTCTCTCCAGAGACGGCTAGCCGCCCAATCAATGAAACAAAAAACCGACTGTGTGCACAGCCGATACATTGGACACGGGTGTAACAAAAACAGGATTAGGACAGCGCGTCAAGCCAAGTGACAAGTTGTGGCAGAAGACCTACAGATACATGAAAAAGAGCTCTCTTGATTTGAGAAACACAGCGTTTAGATAATAATAACTGTTCTCATTATTGTTCCTTCTTCTGAGTTTTATGTCTCCCCTGTTCCCTCTCTCTCCGGCTACCCGTGCCGTAGCCATTCTTGCTGGCTCCATCGCTCCTTTCTCCTGTACCTTGGCTCAACAAAGCGTCAACCAGCTCGACAATATCGTGGTGACTGCTTCCGGCTTTGAGCAAGCGGTTCAAGATGCCCCCGCCTCCATCAGCGTCGTACCACGTGCCGAACTGGAAAAGAGAGCCTACCGTGACGTCACAGACGCATTACGGGATGTACCTGGCGTGGTAATCACAGGTGGTGCAAGTGGTAGTGATATCAGCATTCGAGGCATGGCGTCGGCCTATACCCTGATCCTGGTTGACGGCAAGCGACAAAACTCGCGTGAGACACGTCCCAACAGCGATGGTGCCGGTATCGAGCAGGGGTGGTTACCCCCCATGCAGGCAATCGAACGCATTGAAGTGATCCGTGGCCCCATGTCGTCCTTGTATGGCTCGGAAGCCATGGGCGGTGTGATCAACATCATTACCCGCAAAGTCCACCAGGAATGGACCGGATCCTTACGTACGGAAGGGACCGTCCAGGAGGACTCCAAGTCCGGCAATATTTATCAAGGCAATTTCTATCTGGCAGGCCCCATCAAGAAAGACATGTTGGGCCTGCAGATTTATGGTCAGGAATCCCGTCGCAACGAAGACGAAATTCTTAACGGCTTCAATAAGCAGAACACCTCCTCGGGTACCGTCAAGCTGACCTTGACCCCTTCGGCCAACCACGACTTTACCGCCGAGTTCTCCCGTACTCTGCAAGAGCGTACGTCTACGCCTGGCAAGAGCATGGCAGCTGAAACCTGCGGCAAGAACGGTAAATGCACACCCAACGAAATCTCCACCAGCAAGTATTCGCGCAATGTGTTCTCTTTGGGCCACAACGGCCGCTGGGGACAAGCAGTCTCCAACACCTACGTACAACGTGAAGAGATTGATAACCCCGGCCGTAGCATGTTCCTGAAAAACACCGAGTTCAATACGCAATGGAGCCTGCCTTTGGGCAACCATATGCTGACCTCGGGCTTTCAATATCTACATGAGCAACTGCGTGACACCAACAATCAATACAAACCAGATGTCAGCCGCCTGAGCCGCGAGCAATGGTCTGTCTTTGCGGAAGACGAATGGAGCATGACCGACAACTTTGCCCTGACCGGCGGCGTGCGCATGACTCACGACGAGAACTATGGCAATCACTGGACACCCCGTCTTTATGGTGTCTGGCATGCCACCGAGCAGCTGACGTTGAAAGGCGGCGTCTCCTCCGGCTTCAAGGCCCCTTCCCTGCGTTCTGCCGTGGCGGACTGGGGGCAGATCACAGGTGGCGGCGGTGGCGTACCTGCTGTGATCGTTGGCAACCCGAATCTGAAGCCGGAAAAGAGCCTCAGCCAGGAACTGGGCATTGTTTGGGACAACCAGAACGGTATGGTCAACAGCCTGACGTTCTTCAATACCAATTTCAAAGACAAGATCTCTGAAACTCGCCGCTGTACAGATCCGGATGGCCTGCCTAACTGCCACGTTTTCCCAGGTGATCAAGGCTACAAATTCATCAGTGACCGCGTCAACGTAGACAAGGCCATCATGCGCGGTGTGGAAGCATCCACAACCTGGTCAATTACTGATGACCTGCGCCTGGCCGCCAACTACACCTATACCTACTCCAAGCAAAAGAGCGGGGACTTCTCCGGTCAGCCTTTGAACAAGATGCCCAAGCATATGTTTAATGCCACCCTGGATTGGGATGCCAATGAACAGCTGGGCTTGTGGACTCGCGTCAACTACCGTGGCAAGACTTCGGACTACCTAAGCCGCACCAGCATGGCTCAAGGCACCCCATCCTTCACTTTCCTGGATGCCGGCCTGAACTACAAAGTCAACAAGACCACCACGGTTGGCTTTGGGGTCTACAACATCTTTGACAAGCGCGTCACGGATGAAACCTTTGATGCTGTGTATGACGGCCGCCGTTACTGGGCTCAGCTCACCGTCGGTTTCTAAAAACACCGCTTCATGCAAAATCAAGAAACGGCCCTTCACGGGCCGTTTTTACATGTCAGCTCAACCCAGCCGTTCAAAACTCCAGGCAGTCAAAAAAACCCGGCAATCTTACATAGCTGTCCATGAGCTGATCAATCAGATACGCTCTGTCTCGGGTTTCCAGAGCCAGCAGGTTTTCCCGGTAGTCTTCGTCGGCCAAACCAACCGCACTGCGGCCGGGATCCACTCGGGCACCAGCCAGAAGCTCGGACAACTTGGGGTCTAGCAAGCCCTCCAGGGCAGCGCGCAAGGTCAGCTCTTGGTCAGTGAAACCGACTTGCCCGCCCTGGCCAGCGTGTAACGCCGCTTGCACTAGGGGCAACAACTTATCAATATCTTGCTTGCTAAGGTAAAACACATGCATGACGCGTTCTCCACGGATTGGTGATCGGCTAGTCCAGCATACCGAAAGAAACAAGACTGGCGCTAGTACGCCATCATTTACAGAATTAAAAAGGGGGCCCATGACAATAATGCGTAAACTCACTCACTCCCGCTGGTTCCTGCTGGGATTATTGCCATTGGCGGCCTTGGCCCACGCTCAAGCGACGGATCCCAATCCGGCTCCGTTGCCCGAAACCAAGGCTGGGGGCTCTCCACGTTACGCATTGCAAATCACCCCCTACACCTGGATTACCGGCTTGTCCGGGAAGTCTTCTCCGTTTAAACGCGCCCCCTCGCTGGATATCGAAAAGTCCTTTTCCGATGTACTGCACGATCTGCGTGCCGCCGCCTTTCTGAACACCTGGGCGCGGCGCGACCGCTACGTAGTCAATAGCGACCTGCTCTACGTCAACACGCGTGAAAGCGAGGTGGTGGGAGGCTTGCCCTTGGTAGGCGCCGCCCAGGGAATAGTAGACACGCGCCTGTTCATGGCGACCTTGCAAGGCGGGTATCGGGTCTATGACACCGAACAGGCCAGCATCGATGCACTGGCCGGTTTTTCGTATTGGGATATTCGCACCCGCGCCCATCTGAGCACAGCGGGCCGGACCAGACACCACGAAGAGAGCTTCAACTGGGTGGACCCCATGATCGGACTGCGTGCGTTCTACCGCTTCACACCCGAGCTGTCCACTCATGCGCAAGTACATCTGGGCGGCTTTGATGTGGGCTCACGTCTGAGCTATCAGGCCACGCTGACGCTGAACTACGACCTGTCGGAGCATTTCTCCCTTGCGGCCGGATACAAACTGCTGGATGTGAACTATCGTCGCTCGGGCCATGTCTTCGATACTCGCATGTCCGGTCCCGTACTGGGGCTGAGCTGGCGGTACTGATTGCACGTCAAGGGGCGGCCAGGACCGCCCCTTTACACCTCAGATCAAGCCATACCATCTACCTGATGACGACGCTCCCAGAAACGCGAGGCCACCTTGCCAAGCAAGTCGTCCCCTGTCTTGATAACAAACACCCCCTTGTCCACGGACACACCAGCCCGATCCAGCAAAGGCTGAGCGGCACCGTTGTGACCAATGGCCTTCAAGTGCCCATAAGCATCTGCCACGAAATCAACCGCGGCCTTGTTATTACACAGCTTTGAAGCCTGCTCCTGTGTCAGCAGCAAGGCGACCGCATCAAACAGGACCGAAGGGGCACCTGCGATCTTTTCATCGGCAGCCAACTGGGTACCGTCCGACAAGGTCACCCCTCCGACCTGCGGAGCAATCAGCTTGACGGCCACACCGGCCTCTTGAGCGCCGGTCAGCAACATCTCCAGCAAGCCCTTATCCGCCCCATCCGTCACCAGAATACCCAGCATCCGACCTGCAACAGGTGTTTTTTGAGCCAATATGGACAAGGCTTTGGAGGGCGTCATATCCACGGGTTTGCGAGCCGGTTTGGCAGGCGACGGCAAATCCAGGCCCAAGCCCTGGGCCGCTCGTTTGGCCAGATCCTCATCAATCACACGCATATGCGAGAGCACTCGCACACGAACATGGTTAAGTTGAACCTTGGATAGCTCAAAGACCAAACCGGCAATCAGGTGCTCCTGCTCGACTTCCGTCTGCGAACGATAAAACAAACGGGCCTGACTGTAATGGTCAGCAAAAGACTCCGCCCTTACCCGCAGTTTCACCCCATCGTCTACCGTGCTGGGGAAGCTGCGAAACCCATGGGCCTGAGCACGGGGCCCAGCCGACTCGCCCGCCTCATCCAGGCTGTTAGGCTCATAGGTCGCACGTCCTTTGGGAACGTGAGTTTGCATCATGCCGTCGCGCTGCATGTTACTGAACGGACAACGGGGCGCATTAATGGGAATCTGATGAAAATTGACCGTTCCCAGACGAGATTTCTGTGTATCGAGGTAGGAGAACAAACGGCCTTGCAACAAAGGATCGTCCGTAAAGTCGATGCCCGGAATAATGTTGGACGGCAAGAAGGCGACTTGCTCGGTCTCTGCAAAAAAGTTGTCGGGATAACGATCCAGCACCATGCGACCTACAATTTTGACCGGCACACTTTCTTCGGGAATAAGCTTGGTCGCATCCAGCACGTCGTAGTCCTGCTTGTCGGCCCATTCCTGATCGAAAACCTGCACGCCAAGCTCCCACTCCGGGAAGGCTCCGCTTTGAATGGCCTCGTACAAATCGCGGCGCAGGTAATCCGAATCGGCGCCGGAAATCTTGACTGCCTCATCCCACAAGGTCGACTGCAGACCCTGTTTGGGCTTCCAGTGAAACTTCACAAAGTGCGACTTGCCCTTGGCGTTTACAAAGCGGAAGGTATGCACGCCAAAGCCCTGCATCATGCGAAACGAGCGCGGCAAGGCTCGGTCCGACATCAACCACATAACGGTATGCAAGGACTCGGGCATCAGGGAGACAAAGTCCCAGAAGGTGTCATGAGCTGACGCTGCCTGAGGAAAGCCCCGGTCCGCCTCCGGCTTGACGGCATGCACCAGGTCGGGAAACTTGATGGCGTCCTGGATAAAAAAAACGGGCATATTATTGCCCACCAGATCCCAGTTCCCTTGCTCAGTATAGAACTTGACGGCAAAGCCACGCACGTCACGCGGCGTGTCTTTGGAGCCTTTGGAACCGGCTACCGTTGAAAAGCGGCAGAACACCGGCACCCGATGGCCTTCCTTTTGAAATACACAGGCCTGGGTCAATTCCGGAATGGCTTGCGTACATTCAAAATAACCATGCGCCCCCGTGCCGCGAGCATGAACGATTCGCTCCGGGATACGCTCATGGTCGAAATGAAATATTTTCTCGCGCAGGACAAAATCTTCCAGCAGAGTCGGGCCACGCGCCCCAAATCGCAAGGAGTTCTGATTGTCCGATATGGGCGTGCCATGGTTGGTCGTCAAGCCAGTATGGCCAAACTGATGCAACTCCCCGCCTTGACCCACGGCATCCTGATTGGTCCTGGCTGCGGATTTTTTCGTCACCATATGTCCTCCAGTCGAGTCATATAACAAACCCCGCTCCGCAGGTTTGACTTCAGCAGTGATACGCAACGATGTGGTGTTCAGGCGAAAAAAACAAACCAGGCTGACAGAGTGTCCCAGCACTGGGCATCAAGACCTCAGCAGCAGGGTTTGTCTGAACGATGAGCATGAGCCTGCCATCACCGCGCGCTCCAAATAAACGACGTCGCTGGCACATCAAACCCGGACGTGCCATGCCTCAAGCTCGCCAACTCCTTCGGGATGCACCATGTTCATCCTGCGAATATTGCAGCTTGAAACAAGGGACAGGCACCCCGTCCTGCTAGGGTGCCCTTGGAAAAAGCCTAGGAGTTTTAATGACTTGATGTGCGAACCAATCTCTCGAAACGTAAACAAGCATGTCCACATTTTTTCGTGACAGGCCGGTAACTGTCCGACTAGCACTGGCATCATGCCCGCGTCCTCGCTCTATACTGAGCACGCTTTAGCGGCTGCTCAAGCGCATGCCTCCGTTTCTTTTTGGAATGATTTTGTGTTTCAAGTCACTGCCCTCGTTTTCGCCCTGTATGTCGCCTGGCGACTGATCAAACCTTTATCGATCCAACCCTGGATCAAGTGGTTGTTAAGCGCCCTGGCCCTTGCTGCTACCTTGCACCATTACACCGTCGCTTTGTTCTGGGGCACCCGCGCTTCACCGGAAATTCCCGCTCACGTCATCATGGTCTTGGGTTGGGCTTTTGGGGCGGTCTTGCTGGCCGCCTTCTTTACCCTGATCACTGATCTGGCAGGCTTGCTGATGCGTGTCCTGTACAAACCTGTCGGACTGACGCTGCTACGCTCCCCTGCCTTGCGCGGCGTGCTGGGCATCGCGGCTGTCAGCCTGTCCGCCTTGGGTGTGTGGCAAGCGGTGCAAGTCCCGGACGTAAAATCCATCGAGGTCAAAGTCAAAGGCCTGTCCCCCAGCCTGGATGGCTTCAAGCTGATGCAACTGACCGATCTGCATGCCAGTCGACTGCTGCAAGGGCCGTGGATACAAGCCATTGTCGATAAAACACAGGCTTTGCAACCGGACCTGATTGCGATTACGGGCGATCTGGTCGATGGCACCGTGACGGCTCGCCGTGACGATGTCGCTCCCCTGCAGGCCCTGTCCGCTCCCAAAGGAGTATGGGTAATTGCCGGCAACCACGAGTACTACACTCAGTATCAGCCCTGGATAGAGCACTTCAACAGCCTGGGGCTACGTTTGCTCCTTAATGAGCACAGCATTATTGAACAAGGCGATGCGGCTTTCGCCTTGGCTGGCATCACGGACAAGTCGGCAGCGGTGCATGGCCAGCCCATGCCCGATGTGACCGCAGCGGTCGCGGGTATCCCGACCGGCATGCCCATCATCATGCTGGCTCACCGCCCCGATACCGCCAAGGACAGTGCAGCAGCCGGGGCGGCGTTGCAACTGTCAGGACATACGCATGGTGGCCATATTGTGGGTATGCACAAAATTGTGCAGATGGCCAATGATGGCTATGTAGGTGGCCTGTATCAAGTCGGTGATATGCAGCTGTATGTCAGCTACGGCGCCGGGCTGTGGACAGGCTTCCCGCTGCGTCTGGGACGCGCCTCGGAAATCACCTTGATTACCTTGCGCGCTTCCTGAGCCGGAAACCAGAACCGGAGCTTCACGACACGCTGCGCAGCGCCCGTCGACACAGGCGCTGCACAGCGGCATTATCGGGAGATTGCGACTGCCATTGAGCACATAGATCGCACACCCACTGTGGCTGATCCTTGGCCGCATCATTCAAGTAATTGGCGACCGAATCCTGCACATAAACGCTGCCATCCTGGTACAAGACCTCCAGAATCGGCAACATGCGTTCCGGTTCCTTTTTCAGAATGGCGATATGTGCGCACCACACGCCCCGGGGGCGCAGCGCTTCGCACGCAAATCGTCGCAAATATTCCGAGTCTGAACGCGCCCATTGCTGCAGGGTCTGAATCGATACATCCAGCTCTGCCACCAGTTGAGGGCGTACCGCCATCCAGGCCCATTCGCGCACACCGAAATGCGGATCATCCGCCAAGGGACGCAATGTTTCCAGACGCTTAGGGACGCTTAAAGATGCGCGGGCTCCCACCATAAAGCAGGCCCAGCCGCGCACCAAATCAGAAGGATGTTCCAGACAACGTGCCCAAGCTCCCTCACCATAGGTTTCCAATAAATATTCCCCTATGGCTTTCATGCGCTTGAGGATACCCAGTTCAGCCAGGGCGTCGATTTTCTGCGCGCCCTGCTTATCCAGCTCCGGAAACACGGTCGCCACCAGCACGCGCTGATCAATGGCCAAGGACTCGGTCAGCGTAGCGGCCTGGATTTCTCCCTTGGACAGGGCCAATGAAACATCGGCAGGTATGTCCGCGATCTTGGCATACCCCTTGCGGGTTTCAGTACTCATGGTGCTTGCTCCCCACCAGCCGCTTTGCTCAACAAGACACCAAGCTGTGTGCACTCTGCCTCGGACAAGTGCTTGAACAAATTGCCTATCCACTGTGCGTGAGTTGCTACCAGCGTCCTGGCCAGTTCCGCCCCCTGAGGGCTCAGTTTCACCATGACAGAACGTCGATCCGCCTCGGCCGCAAAGCGTTGCACCAGGCCCGCCTTGAGCAGCCCATCCACCAGGGTTGTAACGGTTGCCCGCGTAACGCCTGCCCGCTCAGCCAGAATGTGGGAGGGCATACCGTCGGGCGCCTCTTCCAGCAGAAACAAAAGCACAAAACGGGCTTCGCTCAAGCCATGGGGCGCCAGCAAGGCAGCGCAGTCTCGATCAATACGAGCGGACAAGGACAGGAGCTGAAAACACAGGGACATACCCTGAACATTGACGCCCTTCTGCTGCTCTGCGTGCGAGAGCAAGGCCTGGTATTTCGCTTCCAGTTTCATAATTCGATATCAAATAATTTGATATCGAATCTTAATATCGGATCTGCTCAAAAACAAGAAAAATAAAAGAAGCCTGCTGGTCCGAAATAAAGACGGGCTGATTCCACATCATGCCAATCGTATCCATAAAGCGGAATATGCCCCGATGGTAAGGAGCCTATCCACAAAGACAGCCGATTTTTCGCTAAAAGAGTGTCGCCAAAATTCGACAATGCCACATTTTAAGCTTGATGCTTACGAGAGAGGCTCACGCATGCGGTAAGGTATAAGGCTGGTCAGGTATCAGCCCTGCCAACTATCATCAGCAGCACACATGGAATCCGATTACCAGCATCATGAATAGCATCAAGAAATCGAGCAAATTGGCGAATGTTTTGTACGATATTCGCGGCCCCATCATGGACCGGGCCAAGCAAATGGAAGACGAAGGTCAGCAACTGATCAAGCTGAACATTGGCAACTTGGCGGTATTCGGTTTTGATGCCCCGGAAGAAATCCAGCTCGACATGATCCGCAACCTGCCTAACTCCTCGGGCTACTCGGACAGCAAAGGTATTTTTGCCGCGCGTAAAGCCGTCATGCACTACACCCAGGAGCAAGGCATCAAGGGTGTGACGCTGGAAGATATTTACCTGGGCAATGGCGCCTCTGAACTGATTGCCATGGCCACCAATGCTCTGCTGGATGATGGCGACGAACTGCTCCTGCCCATGCCCGACTACCCGCTCTGGACAGCGGTTACCAGCCTGTCCGGCGGTACGCCCATCCATTACTTGTGCGACGAGTCCAACGGCTGGATTCCTGACCTGGACGATATCCGTTCCAAGATCACCCCACGCACCAAGGGCCTGGTGGTCATCAACCCGAACAACCCTACCGGCGTGCTCTATCCGGACTCGGTGTTGCAAGCCTTGGTCGATATTGCCCGCGAATTCAATCTGGTCTTGTTGGCCGACGAAGTCTACGACAAGGTCTTGTTTGACGATATGAAGCACACAGCTCTGGGCAGCCTGTCTACCGACGTGCTGACCTTGACCTTCAACTCCCTGTCCAAGAGTTACCGCGCATGTGGTTACCGTGCTGGCTGGCTGGTGATTTCCGGTGACAAGAAAGCAGGTGCCGACTACATCGAAGGGCTGAGCATGTTGGCCAATATGAAGCTGTGCGCGAACGTGCCCGGCCAATGGGCCATTCAGACCGCCTTGGGTGGCTATCAAAGCATCAACGATCTGGTTTGCGAGGGTGGGCGCCTGCGTCGTCAGCGCGATCTGGCTTACGAACTGATCACCGCCATTCCTGGGGTCAGCTGCGTCATGCCCCACGCCGCCCTGTACATGTTCCCGCGCCTGGACCCCGAGGTTTATCCCATCAAGGATGACCGCCAGTTCTTCCTGCAACTGCTGGAAGCCACCCGCGTGATGCTGGTGCAAGGCACGGGCTTTAACTGGCCTCATCCGGATCACTTCCGCATGGTGTTCCTCCCACACGAGCCAGACCTGCGCGAAGCCATTAGCCGTATGGCCAAGTTCCTGAAAGACTATCGCATCAAGCACGGTACGGAACGGCCTGAGTTTGCTCAAGCAAGCACTCCTGCCGTAGACAGCGCCGAAGCAGAATAAAAAACCGGTCTCAATAAAAAAGCCAAGGATTCACTCTCCTTGGCTTTTTTATGGCACTCAAGATACTTGAGACAATTGCTCCGCCACCCAATCAATAAAAACACGCAGCCGAACATTCGTATGTTTGCTACGGTGAAAAGCCACATACAAGGGCATAGGGTCCATCACCCAATCAGGGAATAACGCGATCAAACGCCCTGCGTGCATCGCTTCCTTGGCCAAATACTCCGGCAAGCAAACCAGCCCCAAACCCGCTTCGCCCGCTGCCAGATAGGCGTTGCCATCATTCACGGCCAAACCATAACGGCCTGGCAAAGAAACCCGCTCTTTATGGCGACGCAAGGCATAAGGAAACGGTTTGTTCTGATGTTCCCACAGGTATCCCACCATTCGATGGGCAAGCCCTTCCAGCTCTTTGGGATGTACAAGGGGACCAAACTGCTCCAGATACGAGGGTGCAGCATAGATGGACAGATGCAGCTCCCCGACCCGCTTGGCGATCAAGGACTGATCTTGAATCTGACCACCCCGAACCACACAGTCCATGCTTTCATCCAGCAAATCTACTGTCTTGTCGCCCACCCCCATATCCAGCTGAATATCCGGGTAGCGTGCGTAGAACGAAGGCAAGGCGGGCACCAGCACGCGGCTGGCTAAAGGGCTGGGCACATCTACCCGCAAACGGCCACTGGGCGAAGCCAAGGCTTGGGCCAGGTCCCGCTCACTGTCCTCCAGATCGGCCAGCAATTGCACTACACGCTCAAAGTAGAGTGCTCCGGCACTAGTGACGCTCACCTTGCGCGTCGTGCGATTCAGCAAGCTCACCTGCAAGCGTGCCTCCAATTGCTGCACTAAATGTGTGGCCCTGGTTCGGCTGATATGCAAAATTTGGGCCGCCTTGGTAAAGCTGCCCGTTTCCACTACCTTGGCAAAAGTACGCATCGCTTCGAAACGGTCCACGTATTATCTCCAGTTGGTAGCAATGATTATTTGGATTATAGAAATAGTGTTGTTTGCCATCCAGCGTTTATCTATCCACGCACAAGACCTACAGTGCATAGCTCAATGAACTTGGCCTGCCCAGCAGGCACTGGAAAGCATGATGACTACCCCACGCCAAGCCGTATTTCCCACCGAACGCCAAGCCTTGTATGAGCGCGGACATTACTCGCCGGCGATTCGTTCCAATGGCTTTTTGTTTGTTTCTGGCCAAGTCGGCAGCCGCGAAGACGGCTCACCCGAGCCGGATCTGGAACAGCAAATACGCCTAGCCTTTGAGAACCTCAATACCGTGCTGGCCGCAGCAGGTTGCAGCTTTGCTCATGTGCTGGATGTGACGCTGTTTTTGGTGAACCCGGAAGCCAATCTGGAAACATTGTGGAAGGTTCTGCCGGACTACTGGGGGGACGCGCCCTACCCAGCACTGACAGGCGTGGGGGTGCCTTGGCTGTCAGGTTTTCAGTTTGAAATCAAGGTGGTGGCACAACTTCCTGAACAAGCCTGATACGCAAGCTCTTATCGTCTTTATCGACAGGCTAATCGTGCTGATCGGACTCACTGCCCGGTAATGCCGCCAACACGGCAGCTTGCATACCTTGCGTAAACGCAGTATCGCCCACGGCCCTGCTGATCATCCCTGTCCCCAGCATGGCGGCAAACAAAAGCATGATTTGCTCGTCGGACTGCTCGGCACAGGCTTGCACGGCGACACTACGGAACTGCTCAAACAAGCGCTCTACTCCTTCACTGTAAATCGCCGTGGTCTGCGCATCCGCAGGCAGGCTGCTGGCCAATGAAGAAAAGGCCAGAATCGGGCAGCTTTGGGTTTGAGGGCTGTGCTTGAAATAACGCCGCATCAAGGCCTGAAAACCTTGCACGGCATCTTCTTCATAGCGCTGGTTAATACGCTCCCAGGATTCCGAGGACTGGGTGAAAGCAAAGCGGGAAGCCTCGTCAATCAAGGCCTCTTTGGAAGCAAACTGCTTGTAGAAGGCGCCGGCCGTCAGGCCTGCCTCTGTCATGATGTCCCCGATCGAGACCCCTTCCACCCCATGTTTGCGAAACAATCGACACGCTGTTTCCAGCACCCGTTCGCGGTTGCGTTCGGCCTGCTCGCGCGAGACACGTCCCATTCAAACCTCCGGACGACGAAAAGCAATCAGCTTGGCAATCAAACGCTGACACACTTCATTGTTTTGATTCATGGTGTGAGACTCCACCGTCACCATGCCCATGTCTGCCTTGGAGCGAGAGGGCTGAATATCGATGATCTTGCTGAGCACATGCAAGACATCGCCAGGGCGCGTAGGCCGTGGCCAATCTATCTGCCCGCCTGCACCAATAATCCCCTGGCTAAACACCAGGCTGTCCACCAACAGCTTCATGGTGATGGCCGCGGTATGCCAACCACTGGCAGCCAGCCCCTGAAAGAACGTGTCCTTGGCCTCCTCTGCATCCAGATGGAAAGGCTGCGGATCAAACTGGCGGGCAAAGCTGACAATTTGCGCTTCATCCAGAGCATGCTCGGCGCTACGAAACTCCATTCCCAGGGCCAGATCTTCAAGATAGACAGGTACTGTAAGGCTCATCCGAATACTCTCCAGAAAGTGTGTGAGTGCGTGTGGCTGCCCGCATAAATAGATTACGGATAGCAGCTATCCTTGCACAGCTTTCTCTGGAAATCAACAATAGATTACGAACATATTCTATTTTAAAAATGGTGATAATTCGGCTTCTTAGCACTGAAGAGCAAACTGGCATGGAGTTTGAAAAAATGCACTTTAGATGCCACACATCCTCCAGAGATCGGCAAGGCATTAAAAACAGCCCCTTGTTGTCAGTTTCAACAAGGGGCTGCCTTTATCTGTCTGGCTTTAATCCGCTAACTTCAGCACCAGAGTTTGTGACCTCAAAGGGGAACCCTCACGCAAAGGTTCGGGCTCTCCGCTGGGCACAAAGCCGTAATGTTCATACAGCCGGACGGCCGCCTCATTCGTCAAGGTCACACCTAGACGAACACACGCTGCTTGCCTGCTTTTTGCCCATTTCACCGCCGCATCCAGCAGGCCAAAACCTGCTCGCAAACCTCGTGCGGATGGAGCTACCCACATCTGGTAAATATCGGCCATAGCGGGTTCCGAAGCCGACAGCTTGCACCAGACCAGACCACAAGCCATACCCTCTTTTTCAGCCAACAAGACATGGTCCGTCTCGGACGCACAAGCAGCTTGAATTCGCTCCTGCCAGAAATGCTCAGGATGTGCGGACTCCACGGCATAGGTACCCCCAAAGGCATCGGGAGAATCACGCAAGGCGCTGAGACGCAATACCTGATAGGTTCGCCATTCCTGCGCCTGAACCGGACGAATAGAGATCACAACACATCCTTTTCAAAGAGAGTCTGGTGGCGATCAAGGCCGCACAGCCGTCACCTCCAGCTCGACCAGCCAGCCTGGGTTCACCAGAGCCTGCACCGCCATGGCGGATCGCACTGGCAGATTGGGCTGTTCCTTGGTTCCAAAGTACTTGGAGTAGCCAGCCATGAAGCCGTCAAAATCCAGCTTGCCGCCATCGGGGGCAACCAGGAAGGCCTGCATCTTGATAATGTCCCCAACCGACATGCCCATGCCTTCCAGCTGAGCCTTGATCTGCTCCATGATGGACTCGGTTTGCTGCTGCATATTGCCATAGGCTGCCGTGCTGGCTGCATCTGCCGACTTGTCGCGCACAGCCGGGACGGTGCCGCTCAAGTAGACCGTGGTTTTACCTGCAGGCACTTCCACTGCCGTCAGAATCGGGAAATCCGAATTGGGAATAGGATGGCGCTTCACATCTTGCGCCAACGCCGGCGCAGCCAGGCTACTGATCAAGGCAGCAGAGGCAAGCATCTTCACGACATTCATAGTTTTCTCCTGATTGAAGGTTCAAAAACCAAGACTTCATTAGGTACGAGCTCTTCCCTAAAGCCTATTTAATTTCATAAAGCCACTCTGAAGTTCAAACAGTTATCTTTTGATTCAAAAAAGCTGACTTTTGTAGTCTGTGCAGCGGGCGGTTATCCAGGTAGCAATCGCATCCACAGAAAACCGCTACGGAGTCCAAGGCTTAATGCAAAGGCCGCAGCAGCAATAAAGCACACAAGGCCAACATGAAAACAGCGATGCTACCGTCCAGTACACGCCAGGCCAGCGGCTGGCGAAACACGGGTTGCAGCAATCGCGCTCCATAGCCCAAGGCCAGAAACCAGCTGCCACTGGCTGCACAGGCTCCCAAGGCGAATGCCCACTGCAAGTTGCCGGGATAAGGCGTAGACAGGCTGCCCAACAGCACCATCGTATCCAGATAGACGTGGGGGTTCAAAAGGGTGAACGCCAAACAAGTCAGCAAGATGCGGCGACGATTACGCTCGCTACCTTTCCCGGCCATCAGGCTTCCCTTGCCAGTCCAGGCTCGCTGTGCCGCCAGCAGCCCATACCAGGCCAGAAAAGCCGCGCCGCCAAAGCGCAAAACTTGCAGCAAACCAGGCCATTCCTTTACCAAGGTACCAATGCCAGCCACGCCCCCCAGGATCAGGACAATATCGGCCAGCGCGCAGATCGCCACCACCAAACCCACATGACTACGCTCCAGACCCTGCCGCAACACGAAGGCATTTTGGGTGCCAATAGCCATGATCAGGCCCGCACCTGTCAGAAAGCCAGTCGCTACAACAGAGAAGAACATGCCAGCCATCCACAGAATTGAAAAACTGCGTTATGGTGCTGCCATTTATTATTTAAGAAAAGCTAATTATTCTTTACTTAATTAAGAATAACTAATCAGATAGGCCAATCATGGATCTGCTGCACCCACAACTCAGAGCCTTTATGGCAGTCCTGGAAGAAGGCAGTTTTGAAGCGGCCGGACGCAAGCTGTACATCACCACCTCGGCCATCTCACAACGTATCAAGGCGCTGGAAGACAGACTGGGACAGGTGCTGGTCCTGCGCCAACCGCCTTGCCGTCCGACCCCAGCGGGAGAGTTGCTGCTGCGTCGTGTACGCCCCATGCAGGTTCTGGAAGCCGAGGCTGTCGCGGACTTCTTGCCAGAAAAAAATGGCCCACGCCGGCCTATCGCGATTGCCGTCAATAGTGACTCACTGGACACCTGGTTTCTGGAAGCCTTGTCCCAGCTCAGTCAGAAACATGGCTACATGTTTGATGTGCGTGTGGATGATCAGGACCACACGCTGGAGCTGATACGCAATGGCTCCGTGCTGGGCGCTGTCACCGCCGAACCAACACCTCTACAAGGCTGCGAGGTTCAGGCTCTGGGTATCATGCGCTATCAGGCCATTGCTTCTCCAGAGTTTGTGGCCCGGCATTTCGGATTGGAAGTAGACGCAAACTCCCTGGTCCAAGCCCCCATGATTGTCTTTAACCGCAAGGACGAATTGCAGTGGCGCTTTATACGACAGATCACCACTGAATCTGTCACCCCTCCCATCCACTACCTGCCCACCTCTACCGGCTTTGTGAAAGCAGCGGCTTTGGGCCTGGGCTGGTGTCTGGCACCTGACTCCATGGTCAGCGATGCCCTGGCCGCCAAAGAGCTGGCTTTAATCGCCCCCGGCCTTTGGCTGGATGTGCCCTTGTATTGGCAACATGCTGCTATCCGCTCCGACACCTTGCGCAATATGGGTACGGCACTTCAACGTGCAGCCAAGACCTCATTGCTGCCAGTTTCAGCTTAATGGACTCTGTGGAGACCCCGGACTGGCAGACAGCAGGCGAGTTTGCCACTCGAAGTAAATGGTAAAAACTCATGCTCGCCTGAGCTTCTGCAACAGGCTTGCACAGACAGCAGAGCTCAGGGTTTTCTTTTGGCTTTGGGAGGTCGAGCAAGCTCGGAGATGATGCCCGCCAGCTTCTGCGCTGCTTCCTTCATTTGCTCCGGACTGAATGCGCTTAAACCCAGAATCAGTCCAGGTGGCCCTTCACCGGCGTGATACATGGTGGAGACCGGACGCACAGCCACACCCTCCTGCATGGCGCGCTGTGCCACTGCCACATCGTCAATCTGCGAAGCTAGCCACAAGACGGAGTGCATGCCTTGGTCTCCGGGCTGCAAGCTGGCCAAATTGCCAGGCAGAGCCTCGCGCACAATCTCAAAAAGATGCTTGCGACACTGGGTATAAACCCCGCGCATACGGCGAATATGACGTTCCAGATGCCCCTCTGAAATAAAGCTGGCCAGAACATGCTGGTCTGCGCTGGGCGGATGCCGATCCAGCAGGACCCTCGCTCCGCAAAAAGCCTGTACCAGCTGCGGCGGCACAATCGCATAACCCAGGCGCAGCGAGGGAAACAGCACCTTGCTGAAGGTTCCCAGATAGATCACCCGCTCCGGGTCCAGGCCCTGCATGGAAGGAAAGGGATGGCCGGAATAACGGAACTCGCTGTCGTAATCATCCTCGACAATCCAGGCGGATTTATCGCGTGCCCAGGCCAGCAAGGCATTGCGTCGCGCCATGCTCATGGGCATACCCAAAGGGTATTGATGCGAAGGAGTCACAAAGGCGACCCGCGCATCGGCTTGCAAGCGTATGCCCGCAGCCACATCCAGCCCCTCTTCATCCACAGGCACACGAACCATACGCTCCGGCGCACCGACCGTGTTCAAAATCGCGGTAATGCCGGGATAGGCCGGGTTCTCCACCCAGGCGAAATCCTGCCTGCTCATCAAGACCAGACATGCCAGAAACAAGCCCTGCTGAGTGCCCGTGGTCACAATCACCTGTTCTGCCTCACAACGCACCGAGCGCGACCGACGCACATATTCCGCAATGGCTGCCCGCAAAGGCAAGGCACCTTGAGGATCACCATAGCCGCCCGGCGCGCCCTGACCATGCGCCCGTAAACGATTCCCCAAGCGTCGCCAGATCGGTCCTGGCGCAGCGGCACCCAATGGAATCGACACAGCAAACGGAGCAGACGGCAAAGGTTGGAACTGAGCCGCAACTGTATTGAATGGCTGGGCAGCGGGTGGTGCAGGCTGGGCGGGCAACGCTGCCGCCCTGCGCTTCTTCACCCTTGTTTTGGGGCTGGCCAGCGAGTGAGCAATATAAGTGCCCACGCCCGGCGAGGACTCCAGAAAGCCTTCGGCAATCAATTGCTCGAAAGCCTCTACAACCGTGCCACGAGCAACGCCCAAGGATGCCGCCAAGGCTCGCGTGGACGGTAAGGATTCTCCCGGTTTGAGCGCACCGCTTTTTACTGCATCGCGCAACTTCTGCGCCAACTGACGCCCCAAGGTTCCGGCGCTTCGGTCCAACTCGCCTAGGGAAGGAATCTTTGGATTATGAGCAGTGCGTGACATGGCTTGTGGTCCATAAAAATAGCGCCAAACTGGTACAGAGCAATGATCCAGAACAGATCAATAATAGACACATTGATCCTGAATCCCAAGCCCGAAAAAACAACGATGTATATCCCTGCACACTTCAATGAATCCCGGCCTGAACTACTGCACGCGCTGATCGCCCAGCATCCGCTGGGCATTCTGGTCACCAATGGCAAAAGTGGTTTAAGCGCGAACCACCTGCCCTTCATGCTGCATCCCCAGGAAGGCGCGCGAGGGGTGTTGCACTGCCACGTCGCCAGAAACAATCCCGTATGGCAAGACCTGGACAACGGCGACGAAGTGATGGTGATATTTCGTGCAGGGGACGCCTATATCTCCCCGCAATGGTTTCCCAGCAAGCTGGAAACACACAAGCAAGTCCCGTCCTGGAACTACATCGTAGCCCATGCTTATGGGCGGGTAACAATACGCGATGATGAACGTTATGTTCGTGGAGCCGTGGCGCGTTTGACCCGCATTCACGAAGCCAGCCAGCCCGTGCCCTGGAAGATGACGGATGGCCCCAAGGACTATATCGACGCCATGCTGAAAGCCATTGTCGGGATTGAAATTGAAATCACTCGCCTGATCGGCAAGACCAAGCTCAGTCAGAATAAAGAGGCTCGGGATGTGGAGGCGGCATCAGCTGCCTTAATCAGCCAAGGGGACCATTTCATTGGCAGTGCAATGCAGGCGGTGGCAGCAGACAAACGAGCACAAGAAACCCAGAAATAAACAAGGTGACGGCCCGCTGCACGGTACAAACCACCCCGATCTGACTATCCCCTTCTTGCTACTTATAATGTGAGCTCGTGCACCGGGACACCGTCCCCCTTCCTCGGTGCATCACAAGGTCAAGAATATGAGAAGTGATAGTCGGCTATCCCGCATGCTGCACGTTTTGCTGCACATGGCCAGGCACGATCAGCCATTTACCTCCGAGCAAATCGCCACCATGCTCAGCACCAATCCCGTGGTCGTCCGACGCACCATGGCGGGCTTGCGCAAGGCGGGCTACGTGCGCTCCGAAAAAGGCCACGGGGGCGGCTGGACACTAAGCTGTGATCTGCAAGAAGTCACGCTGCTGGACATACACAAAGCGGTTGGGGGACCGCGTATCTTCTTTATCGGCCACGAGAACGAGAACCCAAGCTGCGGTGTCGCCAAAGTAGTTAACGCCGCCTTGGGCGATGTGCTCAAGGAAGCGGAAACCCTGGTCATGCAAAGGCTGGAAGCCATCCCCCTGGCAGAGCTATTGGCTGAGTTTGAGCAACTCTATAAGGCAGAAATGGCAGAGCTGGACAGGAAAATGGCGGAGCAATAATCTGCAGGCTCTGCTTGGTTCAGGGCAGAATCAATACAAGAGCAAAGGCTGAGCAATTAGGCCTGATCATCCGCATAGGCTACCCAACCCCGGAACGAGAGCCCTGCATAGAACAAGGCTGGTGCGGTGAACCCCGCCTCCCGCAACAAACCCTCTTCCTCCTGCGGGCTTAACAGCGTCAAATGCCGGGCCATATTTGATGCAGAACCTATCGCTTCCGCCGTAGTTTCCGTCCCTGTAGCAAAGGCGATGGATCGGGCTAGCCAGTCCTCAGTTGCCCCCTCCTCTGGCCGACAATGATGGGCCACCACAAGCGCCGCCCCCGGTTTCAAGCGTGCGAGCAAGGACTTCAACAGCGAAAAGCGCTCTGCTTTTGACAAGAAATGCAGAGTCAGCAGACAAGTAGCACCATCAAACAGCTCCAGCGGTGCATCGTCCACATAGCCTGGTATCAAACCCACTTGCGAACCCAAAGGCCCTAGCACCTGGGCCGCCAGATCCAGCATGGCTTGCGAGGGATCGACTCCTGCAAACGACCAATCTGGACGGGCTTGCGCAAAAGACTTCAACTCCAGCCCGCCACCTGCTGCCAGGACCAGAATCCTGGCATTGCTCTTTGCTCGTTCGGAAAGCAGGATCAAGGCCATGCGATGAAGATCATGGAAGCCAGGAATGCGCTGTGGTGTTGTATCGGCATACCGGGCGACCAAGGCAAGATCGCTAAAGGGCTGGACGGAAGTGGGTGTTTTCATTGAAATCCTGAGCGGGTGGTAAGCAATGGCATGGGTGCACCCTATGCCATTACTCGGTCTGCGTGGAGTTTGGCGCTGGACATTGCTCTGGCCTCATGCAGCCTTTTCCGAGCTGGCTCCACCCTGCTTCGCCAAGCCATAAATCAAGGAATGATGTGCCCCACCCGCCGCCATTACCCCCGCAGCGGCAGCAATGGTGGCATTAGCCATGGGACTGGCAGCATCACCCGCCGCAAACACACCCGGTACAGACGTGTGCTGCATGGGGTCCACAGCAATAAAAGCCCCCGTAGGACCCGCTGTCAGCTTGCAACCCAGCTGTATGGCCAGGTCGCTGGCCAGCTCTGTTTTGGGCGCTACAAACAGACCTGAAATAGCCACAATTCTGCCATCCTGCAAACGCACTGCCTCCAGCCCGGACTTGCTTCCCAACAACTCTGCAATCGGTGTCTTTTCAATCTGCACACCACGCGCTATCAGTTGGGCCTCCTGCTCTGCATTCGGCGTAAAGGCAGCTTGAGTAAACAAGGTGGTCGGCCCCCAATCTGGCACCAGCATGGCTTGATGCATAGCCAGCTCGCTGCTGGCCAACACACCCAAAGGCTGCTGATTCAGCTCAAAGCCATGGCAATAAGGACAATGCAGCACACTGCTGCCCCAACGCTCCTGCATACCCGGAATACCAGGCAGGCTATCCTTGACGCCAGTGGCCAGAATCAGGCGACTCGCACGGATGGTCTGAGCGTCCTCGGTCAATAGCTGAAACCCACCCTCAATGGCATGAACCTCCACGGCTCGCCCCGCTCGCTGCTCGACCGTCCCGTACTTCGCAAGCTGAAGTTTTGCCGTCGCCATGATGGCGGCCGGAGCGTGCCCATCCTGCCCCAGAAAACCATGAGAGGCCCGGGCAAAGCGATTCCGCGGTTGCCCCGCGTCCAATAAAAGTACGCGCCGCCGCGCCCGACCCAATTGAATCGCCGCAGCCTGACCTGCAAAACTGCCACCGACGATGATGATGTCGAAGTCCATAAATTCACCTTCTCTTTAACGTAGCTTTTCATGTTACGTATCAGAGAAACACAGGTCAACTCATGAAACTATGTTTGTTACGATTTTGATTCGGGAACAGAAAGAAAGGCGTTACGCCGTGCCGAACACAGCGCAACGCATATAAAGAATGTCGTTCAGGCAGCGGCCTCGGCTACCGCCTTGCGCACGGCCTCGCGCGCCCCTACTCGCTCCAGATAGGCACTGAGTTTGGGGAATTGGCTCATATCAACCGAGTCACCTTCCAGCCAGCCACCTACGGTGTACAGATACGCATCGGCCACACTGAACTGCTCGCCCAGCACCCAGGGACCTGCAATCAGGGATTCCAGATAAGCCGCACAAGCTGTCATGTTTTGCGGCACCTTGGCACGCATGGCTTCTTCCGCAGCAGGATCATCCGCCCAACGGGAACCACGACGCTTGTGCGCGTGGGCCACATGCACGGTGGATGCCAAATAGCTGTGCAGCTCCTGCATACGGGCGAACGCAAATGGATCATTCAAAGGAGCCAGCTTGGCAGCCGGAAAGCTCTGTGCCACAAAAGCCAGCAAAGCCGGGGTTTCCGTCAACGCGCCCTGCTCTGTCACCAGTGCCGGAACACGCCCCTTGGGATTGACGCGCAGAAACTCCGGGCTTTGCTGTTGATTCGCACCAAAATCCAGCTTGACCACATCAAAGTCAGCCCCTGCTTCATGCAGTGCGATATGAGTGGCAAGCGCGCAGGTCCCTGGCGCGGAATAGAACACCCAACGAGACATGTCGATCTCCTTTTGTCCATAAAACGAAGGGATCATTATGACGCTGAAGTGTTGTTGGGCAAGCAAAAAACAAAAAACCCAACAGCCGTTAAGCGGTTGGGTTTCTTGGGATATCTTGGTGGAGTCGGGGGGAATTGAACCCCCGTCCGCAAGCCGTCCACAGACAGTTCTACATGTGTAGTCAATTAATTTTAAGTTTTAACCTTGGACTATGCCAATTGACAGGCCTTTCCTTGGCGATCCACTAAGTTTTAGAACCGGACTTCGTGGCGCAGGCCGATTCGATTCTTTGTAAATAACACTGCTGTAGGTTGCCCTACCTAACCCAAAGACAAATTAGTGCAGTGGCCCAGCCTTAAGCGGCTAGAGCGAAACGCTCGTCGTTGGCGTTTATAGTTTTCCAGTGGATTTACGAGCGTACTGGTGCTCGACACGCCCTGTGCTGCTTCTTGACCCACGTCGAAGCCATGTCGACCCCATGTGGATTAGCAACCATAGCACATCGGCTACAAAATGTATAGCTCCTGGTGCTAGAATAAGCCTCTTCCGCGCTCTGGCTGAGTCCTCGCCAGAGCGTTTTTTCACGTACTTCACACCTACCCTTTTGTCTGGAGTCGCTTTCCATGGCCCATCCCGCCAACCAAGCCAGAGGCCCATTAGGCTTTATCCTGCATGGCAGTCTTGTTACTCAAATTGTGATCGGTTTGATCGCCGGTATTTTGTTGGGGCGCTTTGCTCCTGATGTCGCGCACTCGATCGCCCTGCTTGGCCAATTGTTTGTCTCTGCCTTGAAGTCGGTAGCGCCAATTCTGGTTTTTGTACTGGTAATGTCTTCCATTGCCAATCAAAAGGCCCAGTCATCCAGCCGCATGGGCCCGATTTTGCTCTTGTATGTTCTGGGCACCTTCCTGGCCGCGCTGATTGCCGTGATCGCCAGTTTTGCCTTCCCCGTGAAGCTCAAACTGGATCTGGCCAACTCCACACTGAACCCGCCCGGCAATATCGTCGAAGTGTTGCTGGACCTGCTGACCAGCATTGTGGTGAACCCGGTGGATGCCTTGCTCAACGCCAATTACATGGGCATTTTGGCCTGGGCCATTACTTTGGGCCTGGCACTGAAGCACGGCTCGCAAGGGTCGCGTGATCTGTTGACCGATATGGCCAATGCTGTTTCCTCCCTGGTGCGTCTGGTGATTCGCTTTGCACCGTTGGGGATTTTTGGTCTGGTGGCGGTGACCATTGCCGAGTCGGGCTTTGACGCACTGCGCCAGTACGGTCTGCTGCTGATCGTTCTGGTGGGCTGCATGCTGATGGTGGCCCTGGTCGTCAACCCTTTGATCGTGTTTGCCAAGCTGCGTCGCAATCCATACCCACTGGTGTTCACCTGCCTGCGTGAAAGCGGCATCACAGCTTTCTTCACCCGCAGCTCTGCGGCCAACATTCCGGTGAACATGGCTTTGTGCGAGCGTCTGGGCCTTCATAAAGACACCTACTCGGTATCGATCCCGCTGGGCGCGACCATCAATATGGCCGGTGCTGCCGTCACGATTACCGTGCTGACACTGGCTGCCGTCCATACCCTGGAAATCCCGGCTGACGTGCCTACTGCCCTGCTGCTGAGCCTGGTAGCTACCATTGCGGCTTGCGGTGCGTCTGGCGTGGCCGGTGGCTCTTTGCTGCTGATTCCACTAGCGTGCAATATGTTCGGAATTTCCAACGATGTCGCCATGCAAGTCGTTGGTGTAGGCTTCGTAATTGGGGTGGTGCAAGACTCGGTAGAAACGGCCTTGAACTCCTCGACCGACGTGCTGTTTACCGCTGCGGCAACACTCGAACCAGGTCGTGCCTGATTTGATAACTTGACGCACAAGGGGCCAGCCATTCAGGCTGGCCTTTTTTGTAGGTAATCCCAACTCGATCGCATCAGGCGGGACACCAGCCGCCATGCTTGGATGTCCGATTTTTATCAGACGCCTCCGCAGTCAGGCTCTTATCAAGGAATCTTTGTGGATTTAGCCAGCCTTTCTCTGTATATCGTTGCCGTCGCTGCCGTCACCGTCATTCCGGGGCCGACCATGCTGCTGGCCTTGAATAATGGAGCGCATGGAGGCAAACGGATTGCGGCATGTGGTATTGCGGGAGCGGCGCTCTCGGACCTGATTCTGATCGCAGCCGTAGGCTGTGGGCTGGGCGCCTTGCTGCTTGCCTCCGAGCAGCTTTTTACCGTGGTGAAATGGATAGGCGCGGCCTATCTGTTGTATTTGGCCTATGGGCTCTGGAACGCTCCGGTCCGCCCTGTCCAGACCGACACCCCCACAGAGAAAGTACGGACGGGTCGAGCCGCTTTCCTGCGATCCTTGCTGGTCGCCTTGTCCAATCCAAAAGCGCTGTTGTTTTTCTCTGCCTTTTTGCCGCAGTTCATCCGGCCGGAAGAGGCAATTGCAGTCCAGTACATCACGCTGGCCCTGATCACTGCCCTGATTGATATTGCCCTGATGACCGTTTATGCCGTAGGTGGCCATCACGCCATGCGCCTGCTTTCCGGCCAGGCCATGCGCTGGTTGAACCGGGGTTGTGCGGGCATGCTGGCGGGACTGGGTATTGCCTTGAGCCTGTACCGACGCAGCAACTCCAACTAGGTAGGATGCACAACTTGGTTGAAGGAAACAAGGGACCCGAAACGGTCCCTTTTTCTTGTGCGCTTCGACCCGGCCCAGGCTGCTCCAAATCGGTCCATCACCATTCGTGACGCCGGAGCAACAAGCAAAACGACACAGCGCAAAACCCGACTAGATACATACACCCAGCACCATGTTCCGGCGGATGGGATCGTATATCATCATTCAGATGACCGCCCTGTTTGGCCTGCCAGGCTTGCACCGTGGCCAGTCCCTTAGCAACTCCGGTTTCTCAGCGCTGTCAGCCCAGCCTGGACCGCCACGATTTCCCCTTCACCCCGTATCAACAAGGAGCCAAGATGAAGCGTATCTATTTAGCGGGTCCTGACGTTTTTTTTAGTGATGCCACCGAGCGTGCCAAGCTGCACAAGCAATTGGTGCGAGACTTTGGCTTCAAGCCTTTGCATCCCGTTGACCAGGAAGAAATCGAAGCCTCGTCCATCTACCACCACAATATCCGCCTGCTGGATCAGGCCGATGCGGTACTGGCGAATATCACTCCCTTCAGGGGGGCAGAAATTGATACCGGCACCGCTTTTGAAATTGGCTATGCCGTGGCTCAGGGCTTGCCTGTTTTTACCTACCGTTCCACGGCTGATACGGTTCTGGATACCGTCAGAGAGCATTACAGCCCGGTCGTACTGGATCCGGCCAGCCAAATCTGGCGCGACCGCAATGGCGCCTTGATTGAAGATTTTGGCCTGCCCTCGAACCTGATGGTGGCAATCAGCACGGAGTTCGTACATGGCACCTTTACCGATGCCCTGATTGCCGCGCAGGATTATTTCAAAGCCATCAGCTGATTCATTCGCAGAAAAAATTCTGCTTGGCAATCAAGGACAAACATTCAAACAGGCTTGAAATTAAACGGATTTTTGTAGAATTAAACGCCACGGACTCTCAGGTATGATGTGGCCCTGAAACCTTTAACCCGCCCACACGAACCAAACAACGGGTTCCCCGCAACACCCGCTTTTCTTGAATCAAAAAAACAGGGCTACGCCCAGCACCATGCCAGACACCAGCAACATCTCTTTTCTTGACCGTGTACGCGCCATCCTGAGTGACCTTCCCACTTCCGAGCGACGTCTGGCCCAATTCACGTTGGACTTCTCGGGCGATCTGTCCAGCTACAACGCCTCGGAGCTGGCCAGCTTGGCCCAAGTCTCCAATGCCACCGTCACACGCCTGATCCGGCGTCTGGAATACGCGAACTACGAAGCGGCACGCAAGCAGATTCGCGCAGAAAAAACGGATGACGCCTTCACTTCGCTCAGCCAACCGCTGTCTGCGGGTGAGGCCACCTTGCATGCGCACTTGCAAGACAGCTATAGCAAGCTGGGCAATACCTACCGGCATCTCTCCCACTCGGTTCTGCTGGAGGCCAGCCAAGCTATCAGTCGTGCGCGGCAGGTGTGGCTGGTGGGTCTGCAGGCAAACTACTTTCTGGCCGGGCATTTTCACTGGCATTTGTCCAAACTCATGCCGGGCGTACGGCTTATCCCCGGAGCGGGTCAGACCGTCTCCGAATACCTGGCCGACATCCGGCAACAGGATGTCGTGATTGTTTTTGATTTGCATCCACGCCTCAGCCACATGCCAGAACTGATCCAGCGCCTGGAAACACACTGCACAGATATCGTGTTGATCACCGACCAGGATTACAAAGAGCGCCCCAAAACCCGCTGGTCCCTGCCTTGTCAGTCTGGCTCAGAACAGTTGCCTGATAATTCAGTGGCCGTTGCCAGCCTGTCTCATCTGCTGCTGTCCGAGATATTGAAAGTGCGTGGCGCTAATCGCAGTGATGAATCGGAACAAGAACTGACCACAGCTGACGCGCTGTTTTAATCAAACAAAGAACATCTTTTTTGAGCTTCCGCGACCGACTCAGGGCAAGAAAGACAAGCTCTTGTGCCTGTGCGTCTCCTGCATCATTTGCCCCGTCCAGCTAAACCCAGGCTCCAAACTCAGAGCCCTCTCCCCTCTCATCTACGACCAAAGTCGCCTGTTGGGAAAAGTTGATTCGTTCTATACATGCTGTACACAGAGCGCCCTCAAGCGCCAACTCTCTGTACACGCCGTGTTTAGAGAGCCTCGATGCCAAGAATCATCAATCCCAATAAGGAGACATCAAAATGAGCTCAGCCAATACTGTCGTGACGGCAGTCACCCAGCACCCCGCCTATCAAGAGTTGCTTAGAAGACGCAACCGCATGAGCCTGATCTTTTTCGGCTTGACCGTGATTGTGTACGCCGGTTTTATCCTGACCCTGGCCTTTGATCCCGAACTGTTCAGCCGCTCTGTCGGTTCCATGACCATGACGATTGGTGTGCTTAGCGCCGCCATTGTGCTGCTTAGCGCCGTCGTGCTGGTGTCCGCCTTCGTCTACATTTCCAACAAGGTGTATGACCCCTTGCTGGCTCAAATCATGAAGGACGTGACATGAAGAAACTACTTCTGAGCCTGGGCCTGTTCAGTCTGGCCAGCGGCAATGCCATGGCAGCCTCCCCCGGCCAGGCCAATACCTCCGCCATTGTCATGTTCCTGATCTTTATTGCCGGGACCATGGGCATTACCTGGTGGGCGGCACGCCGCACACGCACCACGTCCGACTTTTACACCGCCGGAGGCGGTTTGACCGGCTTTCAAAACGGCCTGGCGATTGCCGGGGACTATCTGTCCGCCGCCTCCTTCCTGGGGATTGCGGGCATGGTGTACGTCAGCGGTTTTGACGGCATGATTTACGCCATTGGCTTCATGTTCGGCTGGCCGGTCGTGATGTTCCTGATTGCAGAACGCCTGCGCAATCTGGGTCGCTACAACTTTGCCGACGTCACCTCGTTTCGCCTGTCCCAGAACCCCATGCGGATTCTGGCGGCCAGTGCGTCCCTGCTGATCATCGCCCTGTACCTGATCGCGCAAATGGTCGGCGCAGGCAAACTGATCGTGTTGCTGTTTGGCCTGGACTACAACGTGGCCGTGGTGATTGTGGGTTCGCTGATGATGATTTACGTCACCTTTGGCGGCATGACGGCCACCACCTGGGTGCAAATCATCAAAGCCGTGCTGATGCTGTTCGGTGCTACCTTGATGACTATTCTGGTTCTGGCCGCGTTCTACTGGGATGTCGATGCCATGCTGGCCGCTGCCGTGGAAACACACCCCACCGGACACGCCATTCTTGAACCCGGCGCAGCTGTCAGCAGCAACCCGCTGAACGTGCTGTCCCTGGGTATTGCCCTGGCCTTCGGTACCGCAGGTCTGCCGCATATCCTGATGCGTTTCTTTACCGTGGCCGATGCCAAGGAAGCCCGTAAATCCGTGATCTACGCCAGCAGCTTTATTGGCTACTTCTACCTGCTGACCTTCATCATCGGTTTCGGTGCCATCGCCTTGCTGGTCAAGCATCCCGAGTACTTCCAGACCGGGCCGGATGGTTCCTTCAACATGCTGACCAACCTGATTGGCGGCACCAATATGGTAGCGGTGCACCTGGCTAATGCGGTAGGTGGCAACCTCTTGCTGGGCTTCCTGGCCGCCGTGACCTTTGCAACAATCGTGGCCGTGGTTGCAGGATTGGCCTTGGCCGGTGCCGCGGCTATTTCGCATGACTTGTACGCCAACGTCATTGCCAAAGGACGCGCGACCGAAAAAGACCAGATGCGCATTTCGCGTATCTCCACGGTGGTGCTGGGTGTGCTGGCAATTTTGCTGGGCATTATCTTTGAAAACCAGAACGTTGCCTTCATGGTGGGCCTGGCCTTTGCCATTGCCGCCAGTGCCAACTTCCCGGTTCTGGTGCTGTCGATTGCCTGGCGTGGTTGCACCACACGGGGCGCCACCATTGGCGGCTTCCTGGGCCTGGTCACCGCCACAGTGTGGGTGGTCTTGAGCAGCACGGTGTGGGTCGATGTATTCGGTTTTGCTGAGCCTATCACCCCCTTCCCTAACCCCGGCATCCTGTCCATCCCGCTGGCTTTCTTCTCGATCTGGCTGTTCTCGACCCTGGATAACAGCGCACGCGCAGCCAAGGAACGCGAAGCCTTCGAAGCTCTGACCGTACGCAGTCAAACCGGCATTGGTGCTGCCAGCGCCAGCGCTCACTAACGCTTTTGCGCTGATTCAATCAGCAGGCTGGAACAGAAAACAGGGCATTTCGGTGCCCTGTTTTTACTGATGTGCAGCTCATCCTGGCAGGCACCATTACAGAAACTTGAACATGGCATAATCCTCACATGAATGAACTGCTCATTGCTGACGATCACCCACTGTTTCGTGAAGCATTACGAGGCGTCGTAGCCAGCCTGTTTCCCGGCACGGCCATCTACGAAGCGGATCGCATCTCCAATTTATATCCACTGGTCGACGACCATCCTGACGCCGATCTGCTCCTGCTGGATCTGGATATTCCAGGGGCAATCGGGTTCAGTGCGCTGGTTCATTTGCGCGCAACCTATCCCTCCCTGCCCATCATTCTGGTCACCGCCCATGAAGAAGCCCGCTTCATGCGCCGCGCCATGGATCACGGCGCCATGGGCTTCATCCCCAAATCCATCGATGCACAAACGCTGGGTGTGGCCTTGCAAGTGGTGCTGGATGGTGGCACCTGGCTGCCGGAAATCGGCTCTTCCGCCCCCGGCATCAGCCTGGACGAACGCGCAGTGGCAGCCAAACTGCGCGAACTGACGCCACAACAATTTCGCGTGCTGCAAATGCTCAGCACCGGCCAACTGAACAAACAGATCGCCTACGAGCTGAATGTC
The DNA here is from genome assembly GCF_031844565.1 of Alcaligenes sp. AB3. NCBI lineage: Bacteria > Pseudomonadati > Pseudomonadota > Betaproteobacteria > Burkholderiales > Alcaligenaceae > Alcaligenes > Alcaligenes sp. AB3. The sequence goes on along the minus strand of NZ_JAUZVM010000001.1, from coordinate 443,677 downwards.
TCCGAGGCCACTATCAAGGCACACATGACGGCCATCTTGCGCAAGCTGGGTGCCTCCAATCGCACCCAGGCCGTCCTGATGGCCAGTCATCTTGGCCTGAACCAGGATGAATCCCTGGACGCTAATACGTTTTAATTTGCGCGGTCAAAAAAGCTCGCAGCGAAGCGGGCTTTACCGGCTTGGTCAGCACCAGATAGCCATATTGTCTAGCCGCTGCTTTCAGCTCATCACTACCATCCGCCGTCAACAAAGCCCCCTGCGCATGAGGCAAATGCAGGCGCAATAATTGCAATGCCTGCAAGCCATCCAGCCGATCATGCAAGTGATAATCCACCAGCAAAACATCGGGGTTCAGGGCAATTTTCTCCAACGCACTGTCTACCGTATTAGCGGTGATGATTTCCGCTCCCCAACGACCCAGCAGCACTTCCATGCCCGCAATAATATCCAGATCATTATCCAGACACAGCACGCGCAAGCCCGTCAAAGGCAAGCCATCGGCAGGCTTGCTGGACTCCTTGCTGGGGTGACTGCTGGCCTCGCTAGCGTGGCTCAAGGGGACGCGAATGGAGAACATGCTGCCGCGCCCCACTTCGGACCGCACATCCAGCGTATGCCCCAGCAAGACCGCAATACGTTGGCAAATGGACAGGCCCAATCCCAGGCCACGGCCATCCCAATCGAAGGCTTGCTCATAGCGATGGAACTCCGCATAAATCTGCTGAATATGATGCGGCGGGATGCCCTGTCCTGAGTCCCAGACCTGAAACTCCAGCTCCTTGCCCCGAACGCGAACGCCAAACACCACCCGCCCCTCCTGCGTATACCGCAAGGCATTAGCCAGGAAGTTCTGCAGCACACGACGCAGCAGACGATGGTCGCTATACACCTGCAAAGGTCGAGCATGAACCCGCAACTGGATACCGCGACGTGCAGCCATAGGAGCGTATTGGTCCGCCAAATGCTGCAGCAGATGCTGCACATTGATCACACCCAGATCCGGCTTCAAGGCTCCGGCATCCAGACGGGAAATATCCAGCAGACCTTCCAGCAACTCCTCTGCGGTACGCAAAGAAGTGTCGACCCGCTCGGCCAGATTGGGCATCTCCGCAAGATCATGGGTATCCCGCAAGGCCGAGGCAAACAGACGCGCTGCGTTAATCGGTTGCAGTACGTCGTGGCTGACCGCCGTCAGGAATCGGGTACGAGACTCCTGGGCTTTTTCCGCCTCTTGCGTACGCACTGCAACGCGCTGTTCCAGGCTGTCGTTCATTTCCCGCAACTCGCGCTCCACGCGCTTGTAATGCGTGATGTCGCTATAGCTGGTGACGTAACCGCCGCCTGGCAGAGGCCGCCCACGCAGCTCCACCACCTGCTTGTCATTCAACATGCGTTGAGTCACATAAGACGAGCCTTCACGCATGAACTGAATACGACGTTCTATGGCTTGTTCCACCCCGATGCTTTCCACGCCATCGACCTTGCCCCGCTCGGCATTAAAGCGAATCAGATCCGCCACCGAACGGCCTACATACAACATGCTGGGCGGATAATCGAATAACTGCTGATAGCGCTGGTTCCATGCAACCAGACGCATGTCCGCATCCACCACGCTGACGCCCTGATCAATATTTTCCAGCGTTGCCAGCAAAATATCCCGATTGAAACGCAGCTCCTGCCCCGCCTCATCCAGCACGGCCATGATGGCGGCCACCTCCATGCCCGAACCACGCAAGGCGCTGGTCAGCACCAGACGGGCAGACGCCGCCCCCACCGCCGCCGCCAATAGCAACTCGGTGAAATGTACCCAGGCACTGTCAGCCCGCAAGCCGGGCTCCAACGTTTGCTTGACCTGCCTGGCCTGAGTCTCAAAAGCACGGCGCGCCATTTTCTTGCCAACAATACGCTCCGCCAATGCCAGCAGATCGTGCACCGACAGATCCCCATAAGAATGCCGGGCCGCCAGTGTTTGTCGCTCTGCATAAGGATCCAGAAAAGGCTCGGCACGCAAGCGTTCTCCCAGGCCCGGACGTCGACGCCACGACACCCACAAGAAAGCACTGATATTGCACAGCAAGGACCAGAAAGTGCCATGCGTCAGCGGGTCCCAACCTTCTACGCCAAACAACTGATAAGGGCGCAGCCAGGACAGTCCAAAAGGTCCTTGATGCAACCAGTCATCCGCCAACCAGCCGACCTCGGTCAGAGTCGGCAAGAGCAAGGTATAGACCCAGATGGCAAAGCCCAATAGCAGTCCGGCCTCTACGCCCTGTCGACTGGCACCGCGCCAATACAAGCCACCAATCAAGCCCGGCCCAAACTGTGCGACCGCCACAAAAGCCATCAAGCCGTAGGCCGCCAAGGTCGTGTCGCTGCCGCTCAGCATGTAATAGCCATAAGCCACGCCTGCCAGCGCCATGATGGCAACACGACGTATCCATAACACCGTGGAAGCCACTGTGCTTTGCTGATATTGCGCCCAGCCACGGCGCAGCAACAAAGGCATCACCAAGTCATTACTGACCATGGTCGAGAGTGCCACGCTGGTCACAATCACCATGCCGGTTGCCGCAGAAAAACCGCCTATATAAACCATCAAGGCCAGGCCAACCTGGTTTTGCGACAAGGGCAAGGCCAGCACAAAACTGTCCGGTGCCACGCCCTCGCCCCCGACGCCAAACAAGCTGACACCCGCCGCGGCAATAGGCAAAACCATGACGCTGACCACCAGCAGATACGCACCAAACAACCAGCGCGCCCGCCGTATATCCACCACGTCACCACACTCCACAATGGCCACATGGAACTGACGGGGCAAACAAATAATGGCGGCAAAAGCCAGCAAGGTCTGCCCTACAAAGCCCACGGGTGGACTGTTCTCGAACAAGGTGGTGACAGCTCCCACCATATTGAGTTCAGCCTCGCCAAACCAGCGAAAGGCGAACAAACCAACGGCGACCAGCGCCACCAGTTTCACCACCGATTCAAACGCCACAGCCAGCATCAAACCCGGTCTGTGCTCGGTGGCATCAACCTGTCGCGTTCCAAACAGAATGGAGAACAAGGCCATCAAAATGGCCACATACAAGGCTGGGTCACCAAACAACCCTGCGTGAAACTCCGTCCCGGCCAGGACACTCAAACTCAAGGCCACGGCCTTGTACTGCAGAGCCAGATACGGAACGGCCGCCACCACGGCAATCCCCGCCACCATGGCCGCCAAGCGCTGCGAGCGCCCATAACGACTGGCCATGAAGTCCGCAATGGAAACCGTATTCTGGGACTGGGCTACCAACGCCAGGCGTTCGATAATCCGCCAGCCAAACAGCAGCATCAACATGGGGCCTAAATAAATAGGCAAAAAGCCGATGCCATAGCGCACGGCCGAGCCGACTGCACCATAAAACGTCCACGAAGAACAGTACACAGCCAGGGCCAGGCTGTAGACCGTGGGTCGCAACCAGGGCCGCTGGGTATACAAGGGATTCCTGTCCCCGAACCAGGCAATGGCAAACAAGATTGCCGCATAAATCAAGGAAGCCAACACCACCCAAGCTGGCGTCATCTGCACTGTCTCCTACTTTGGTATAACGCGATGATTTTTCTCGCGATTGTGGGTAATACTAAGGCAGTTCCTGCGGTATATGGCCTGGGAAAGCTAGGGCTTATCACCTATACCCAATTTGAATTTCAGAACGAAATTCCTGGCGCAAGCAGCACCCGCAGCATCGTAGGCCACGGGGAGGGTCACATCACCCGCCAACCCGCCCTGAACGATGCCTGTATGCCTGTCGCCAGCCCCGGCCTCAAGGACTGCAACAAAGCGATGCGCAGGCGATAGTCAAGCCAGCGCTGTGTCACCTGTTCAGACGAAGTTTTTTCATCTGACATCACAAAAAGAAATAGAGCGTTTGAAAGCAAGGAGCACCTGCTCCGGCCCAGAACACATCTATCACCCACAAGCAGAAAAACGCCCCGACAAAAAAACTATCTTCCATCGTCATGCGGGGCAAATTAAAGGAGGCAATATGCAGCACTCAACATTGAACTTTGACCGCTATCCACAACAGCCGCACGGTGGAACGCTGGTCAACCAGGTCGTCCCGGAAGATCGCGTCAAGGACGAGATCGAGCGTGCGCGCTCCCTGCCCAGCATCCGCGTGGATCTGGAGGCGGTCATCACCATCGAGATGATCGCCACCGGCGTGCTCTCCCCCAACAAAGGCTTCATGAACGAGGCCGACTACAACTCCGTGCTCAAAGAGGGTCGCTTGAGTAATGGTGTGGTGTGGCCTGTGCCCTTGAGCTTCGCCCCGATTGGCGATCGCAACCGCGACATTATCAAAGGCCTTTCGGTCGGCTCTGAAGTGGCACTGACCAATAGCGACAACGAGCCGGTTGCCATCCTCAGCATCGAGGACATCTTCTCCTACGACAAGGAGCAGCGCGCCCAGCAACTGTTTGGCACCACGGACAGAAACCACCCCGGCGTGGACTCCATTTACCGCCGCATGGGCGATGTGTCTCTGGGCGGCACCTTGCACCTGCTGCAACGTGTGGACTGGGGCCCGTTCGAGAAGCTGCGTCGCGAACCCAAAGACACCTGGCGCCTGTTCTATGAAGAAAGGAAATTCAATTCCGTGGCAGGCTTTATCACCGGCGCGAATCCGCTGCACCGGGGCCACGAGTACATTCACCGCAATGCGCTGGAGGGGATTGATGGCCTGTTCCTGCAGCCGCTGGTAGAGATGGCCAAACGCGAATACGTGCGCCATGAGTTCCGCATGATGGCCTACCGGAATGTGCTGGATACCTACTACCCCAAGGACCGCGCCATCCTGTCACCGCTGCGCGTTACCTATATTTTTGCGGGCCCGCGCGAAACCATTTTGCATGCCCTGATCATGAAGAACTACGGGTGTACTCACGCCCTGATTGGTCGGGATCACGCCGGGATTGGCAGCTACTACGACAAATACGCCAGCCACAGTATTTTCGACCAGTTCAGCCCCAAGGAAATGGGTATTGATGTGCGCCTGTTCCATGAGGTGTTTTACTGCACGCGCTGCGCCTGCCATGCCACTTCCGAGACCTGCCCGCACGATGATCGCTTCAGGCTGACCATCTCCGGCACCGGCATTCGCGAGATGCTGCGTCACGGCATCATGCCACCCAAGGAGATTTGCCGCCCCGAATCCATCCTGCCTGCCATGCAAGGCGTACAACCCAAGGGACTGTGCGAGGAAGGCGAAGCCATCCAACCCGTCAGCAAGGTTATCCAGAGCATGTTCCCCTACTACACCCAATACACTCGTCTGGGCGGGGCCAAGCGGAGTGAGCCGCTGGATCCCTCTCAACTGACCGTCCGCGATCTGGAAATTGCCAGCCACGACGTCCGACATCATGCGGGGGATATTTATAACGGGGTGTACGCGGAGTACAGCGCCGTCGTGGACCACAACCGCAGCATGCAAGCCGCCTGGATTGAGGATGCGCGTGCCGCCCTGCGTTTCCAGCAGGAACGTCTGATCAGCGATCTGGAAGAAAAGCACCAGCAAGCACCGGAAGAGGCCTCGGACGAGTTCATGTACCAGGACAAGCAAGAGGTCGTGCGGGAGCTGCATTCGGCCCGCAGCTTGCTGGACGATATTCCAGCGGTGATTTCTGCCAGGCAGTTGACCACACGCACCTGGAACGTTCTGCCCTACCAGCGCTACCGTGGGGCGGATAAGGAGTAAGGCGCTATCCAGTTTGTTCGCAGAATGAAAAAGCCCCTGATCTCAGCAAGATCAGGGGCTTTTTTAATGACAGAACCTGCTTAACAGACCTCTTCCAGATTGACCTCGTTCACAGGCATCAGGCGGCGGTAGAAAGTAGGCAGAGCAAACAAGGCGCCATGAAGGTCAGCGTTGTAGAACTGCAGGGAATCCTGGTTCTCGCTGCTCATACGCTGCTCCAGGCGTTCCTGGATCTGCTCGGTGGAGAATGCACGCGGATTCAGCTCGTCGGAGGCAATTGCCAGCCCCCAGTAAGAGCCGTACAACGGAATATGCAGACCGTAGCCATGCACTTGCGCGAACACGCTGGCCAGGGAGGCACTCAGATTCTTGACCTGCTGGCTTTCGTGGAAAGGCGAACCCAGGTGCAATACCAAAGCACCGCCGCTTGCCAGCGCACGTTTGCAGGATTCAAAAAACGCAGTCGTGTACAAGGGACCGGCTGGCGTTTCAGGGTCCGTCAGATCCAGATAAATCAGATCAAACTGCTCTTGCGTATTGGCCAGGAATTTCGCGCCGTCTTCAATCTGAATCTGCACACGCGGGTTATCAAACGCACCCTTGTGAATGGACTGCAGGTGCTCGCGAGCTACCTCAATCACCTCACCATCCAGTTCAACCAGGGAGACTCGCTCCAGGCTGGGGTACTTCAACAGTTCTTCCAGGGCTCCGCCATCACCACCGCCCACAATCAGGGCGCGACGTGGATTGGGGTGAGCCATGGCGGCCGGGTGAATCAGACCCTCATGATAGAAGAACTCTTCAGCCTCGGAGGTCATCATGCAACCGTCCAGGCGCAAGGTCGTACCCAGGGTTTCGGAACGCAGCAATTCCAGACGTTGGAAAGCGGTCTGGCGCTCCAGCAAACGCTCGGTAAAGCGGAAACCGTACAAGGCATCCTGGTTCAGGTTTTCAGTCAGCAATTCGCCGGCATGAGCCGGGCCGTCGGCCTCGCCGCGCCACAAGCGATTACGCTGGGCCTGGCCGGGCTTGAAAGCCTGTTCAATTCCGTTGATCAGGCGGGTCGCTTTACCGGAGTTGTCCTGCATGAAGTTGCAGACATACACATCCAGCGTCACGCCACCACGCTCTGGCCAGGTATGGATGGCCAAGTGAGATTCGGCCAGCAACAGTACACCGGTTACGCCACCGGGCTGCCCTTCAAACTCGGGAAATGCCTGCCACTCTTCACCAACAATCGTCAGCCCTGCATCAATCGTTTGCTGGCGGCAAAAATCAGCCAGTTTCTGGGCATCGATCAGCAGCTCCGGGCTGCATGCACATTGGTAAAGGTCTGCGGTCAAGTGCAAGCCTTGCATAATCGTGTGCTCCTTTAACGGATTTTGCGTCCCCTACCAACGAGATGACCGCAACATAAAAACTTCAAAGCGAGGTGCACCTGAAATGGCGATCACCTCGCTTCATCGAAAAGAGCGGAAATTGTACCTTATATCAAACTTAAATATATGAAAATAACCCTATTTTAGAGAAGATTAAGGTATATACGAGGCGGAAGGCAGCAGAACCAATTCCATGACCAAATGGGCGCCCGGCCCCGGACGGTCCTTGAAATAGACCTTGCCCCCATGGTGATGCACAATCGAGCGCAAAATGGACAAGCCCAGACCGCTTCCTTGCTCCTGCTGGCCGGGCAGACGATAGAACTTGTCAAACACCTTCTCTTTATAGAGCGGATCAATTCCCGGCCCTTGATCCAGGACCTCTATACGCGCCCAGCCAGTTTCGCCGGGCTGCAAGCGCAAGGTCACCATGGTGTCCGGCGCGGAATACTTCAGGGCATTTTCCAGCGCATTGCGCAGAGCCACCAGTAAAGGAACAATATCCGCTTTGACCCACAAGCCATACGTGGGCAAATCCAGAGAAATGCGGTGGCGCTGCTCATGAAAGGGACGCAGACTCAGGCGCAGCACAGCACGCAAATCGGACTCGCGCCATTCTTGCATGCCCGCCCCTTCGTGCTCCATGCGATTCAGGCGCGTCAAGTCGTCCAGCAGCACATCTACGCTACGGACTTTCTCATGTAATTGGGTATAAATCTTGCTCGCCCAGGCTGAAGGGGTCGTCTCCAGTTGCAGCAATTGGATATACCCACTGATAGCGGCCAACGGCGAGCGTATTTCATGGGCCGCTACGGCAAAGCAGTCAGCACGGTCGCGCTCCTGCTGCATTTTTTCGCTGACATCGCGAATCATCAACAGGGTTGTGGTGTCTGAGTCCGAGGCGGCATAGGCATGAAACTCCAGTGCGCGAGCCTGTTCCCCTTCACCATCCCGGTGCATGCAGTAAAAGGGAGTTTTCACGCGCTGAATGACCTGACTAATTTCAGGCAGTAAATACGCCAAATCTGCCTGTATTCCTTTTTCCAGACTCTGGAAAAAACCGATTAAATCATCGATACCCTTGGCTAAATCGGGTATATCCAGTAAACGGCGCATGGCCTGATTACAGCCTTCCACTCGCCCACAGGAATCAAACATGACAATGGCATCGGGTAAGGCATCCAGCATTTGCTCAAAGCGATGCGCTTTGTCATCAGCCTGCCCCGGCCATTTAGGGACGCTCGTTCGTTGAAACAAACGTTGCCCGATTAAAAAACTGGTAAATAGTGTGAGCGACAAGCCAATCCCCTATTTTCTTCCCAAAACAAGCACTGCGCCTGCCTCAGTGTGGTTTCAATCTCCATGCAACAAAACGCCAATCCAGCGGATAAACCAAGCATTTTTCTCGATGGGATTACTGATATGCCAATGCCCTTGCATTAGTCTGGGTAAAAAAAACGGTTAACCGCCTAATAAATAAATTTCATAACAATTAAGCGACACAACAGGAAAGGTATTGGTACGTTTTAAAAGCTTTACCCCAAAACCCCTATCCATACTGCTTAACGGCAGAAACCGCCGTATCATAAGGTCCATAAATTTTCTTTGAGAAAATACGGAAACTTGTACAAAATAGATTCCCGTTTACTTCATAAAGACTGACCAGGATCAAAACTAACGATAAAAACAAATGCTAGGGTGCTAACACCCTTTTTCTTGGCCCGACAAGCCAAACATCGCTCGGACCCGCCCATATCACCAACACTTATAAGTGTGTACAGCTACCCACACTGGGCCCGTCCGGTAACACGACAGTGCAAGGGATACGCGTAAAATCAGCAAGGCGAGTCCAGGTTCACGGGCCCGCCCGATTGAAGTGACTCCCTGACGAAGCATGAACATCTGAAAATCGGAGATATTAGAAGCATGTGTGTCGACTACTCTGCCTATCACTTGGCGTGAACAGGCCACTTTCCATTGCCATTATTAGTAGTTCTGTACTTACTAATACCGTCTCTACACTTTGCACTGCTACATCGGGGCACACAGCCTTCTTTTCCCCGGTCTGGCCTGCTTTCATTTTGTTGATTCCATGAACGACGCCGTTTACTCCACTCGGCAGGCTGCTGATTTGCTAGGTGTGTCTGTACGCACCGTACAACTCTGGGTAGAAGCCGGGACCCTGAAAGCCTGGAAAACCCAAGGCGGGCACCGACGTATCGACCGTGACTCCGTACAAGCCATCTTGCAAGAGCGCCAGGGGCAAACCAGTTCCCAGACACCCGACGCCCCGATTACTCCCAGCCTGCCCGTTTGCAGCGGTGAACCCTGCCTGCGCGTCCTGGTCGTTGAAGACGACCAGGATTTGCTGGCGATTTACCGTATGGCCATGGAACATCTACCCTTCCCGGTCGAGTTGCGCTGCGAGCAAGATGGGTTGAAAGGTCTGATTGCCGCCGGCAACTTCTACCCCGATGTGCTGATCGTGGACCTGAACCTGCCCAAACTGGATGGGTTTGCCATGCTCAAGGCGCTGGCCGATGCCCCTGAAACTGAACATACCCAGATTTACGTGATTTCTGCATTGAGCGCCGCTGATATTCACGCGCGTGGCGGTTTGCCCGGCAACGCGACAGCCCTGGCCAAACCCATTCCCATTGCCCTGCTCCTGCAACTGCTCAGCGAAGCCTTCCACGCCCAGTACCTGCCCTCCTGAGCGCTCCCTCTTCCCTTTATCAGCACGGATCATTTTTTTCAATTTCGATCTCTTTGTGACAAAAACTTTCATTTGATTATCATTTTTTTTTATTTTTAGACATAAAAAACGTATCAAATGATACTATTCACGAAAATTCACAACAAGAAATTGATCCGTTTATCTCGAGTCTTTTGCTGATACAAAAATACAAAGGGAAAGGCTATGCGCAAGAACCTACCAATTACCGGCATCGAAACCGAGCTGCTGGACGAGCAGTATCTGATTTCCAAAACTGATCTGGCCGGTCGCATCATTTATGCGAACCCGGCCTTTGTCGAGGTCAGCGGGTTCAGTCGGGAAGAGCTGATTGGCGCACCGCACAATATCGTGCGTCACCCCGATATGCCACCTGAAGTGTTTGCTGATTTGTGGCATACCCTCAAACAGGGACGCTCGTGGGTTGGGGTCGTCAAGAACCGCCGTAAAGACGGCGGTTTTTATTGGGTGCTGGCCCATGCCAGTCCGATTATTGAGCAAGGCGAATTAACCGGCTTTGCTTCGGTACGGGTGCGTGCAAAGCCTCAGGATATCCAAGCCGCCGAGCAGTTTTATCAGGAACTGCGTGAAGGCCGAAATCGTTCGCGTACCATACGCGCAGGCCAAATTATCGCCCGCAGCTGGCGGCGTCCTTTTGCTGGCTTGCGTTTTTTACTGGGCCCCAGTTTGCTGGCGGCTTTTCTGCGCAAAGGCATATTGAATCTGGGCATCACCGGCGGGATTATTGCCATGATCCTGAATACAGAAATGCCGCAACAAAGCATGATTCTGCTGGCCAGCTCCCTGGGCGTGGGCACCCTGATGATTTTGGGCTATCAGGCTGTGCTGATGCGACGCGTGTTGGGATCGTTTAAAACGGCCACGCACATTGCCCAACAGATTGCAGCAGGCAACCTGACGGTCAACACGCGTGGGCCCGCCGTAAAACAGCTGGAAACGCTGGGACAGAATCTGGATCTGATGCGCAAAAGCCTGATGAGCATCAGCACGGACGTGGACCAGAGCTGCGGAAACAACCAGCTGGTATCGCGCAAACTTTCGGACAACAGCGCCTTGCTGGAAGCACGCACTCAAGAGCAAGCCGCATCCATGCAAGAGACAACCGCCAGCATGAGCTCGTTCGGGCAGGCCGTTTTGCAAACCGCAGAAAATGCCAAGGCCAGCCATGAACTGGCCAGCCGCAGTGCGGATATTGCCAGTCGTGGCAATGAGGCGGTGCAAAAAGTCAGCTCGTCCATGCAACAGATTCTGGAAAGCTCGCAGCATATTGGCAATATTGTGTCGATGATCAATAACATCGCCTTTCAAACCAATATTTTGTCGATCAACGCCTCGATTGAGTCTGCGCGGGCTGGGGAAGCCGGTAAAGGGTTTGCTGTAGTCGCCTCTGCCGTTCGTTCGCTGGCCCAGCAAGCAGCCGAAGCGGCAGATGAAATCAAGCAGTTGGTCACGGAAACCCAGACGCTCAGTGCTGAGGGAGCGGACCATGCAGCCCATGCCGGTCAAACCATGCAGGAGATTCTGACTTCGGTCTCTGAAGTGGCTGGTTTGATGGGTGAAATTTCTGCTGCCACCAGCGAGCAAAGCATTGGCTTGGGTCAATTGACCCAGGCCTTGAAACAGGTGGATCAAATTACCAGTGACAATGCCGCCCTGGTCCATGACTTGAGTGAAACCGCTCAGGAACTGAATCAGAACGGAGCCGAGCTGCAAGAGGCTATCAGCGTTCTGAATCATGGCGACAGTACGCACAGCCACAAGTCCAATCGCTCCTCTACCCCCCTGGTTCTGGCCCCGGTTGTGAATATGGATGCCGCTCGTCGCCGCCCCGTCCATCCGGGCCGACTGCGACAATTGGCATCCAGCACCTAGATTCGCTAGAAGCCCAGGCTTTCAGCGCCTCCCAGCAGAGCCAGCACACCCAGCACGACAAAGATACAGGCAGCAATCCGGTGTACCAGCTGAGTAGGCAAACGGCGGGCGATACGCTCGCCGAACAAGACAGCGGGGGCGTTGGCCAGCATCATGCCCAAGGTCGTGCCCAGTACCACCAGACCGAATTCCTGATATTTAGCCGCCAAGGCAACGGTGGCGATCTGGGTCTTGTCGCCCATCTCGGCCAGAAAAAAGGTCACCAGCGTCGTGCCGAAAACGCCAAAGCGGGTACGGGTGGCTTCGGCATCGTCGATCTTGTCGGGAATCAGAATCCAGATAGCCATGGCCAGGAAGGAAATACCCAGCACCCAGCGCAGCACTTCAGGGTCCAGCAAAGCAGGAACCCAGGCACCAATGGCACCGGCCAGACCATGATTGACTAAGGTTGCTATGAAAATAGCGAGAATGATGGGCCAAGGGCGTTTGTAGCGGGCTGCAAGAATAAAGGCCAGCAACTGGGTTTTGTCCCCAATTTCCGCCAAGGCAACCACACCCGTGGAGATAAACAGCGCTTCCATAACAACTCCTGGCCGGATAAGAGACAAATGACCACAAACCCTCCCGGCCAAACGCGAAGGTCCATGGTCAAAAGTCTTGCCAAGCTAGTTGCTATCAGCGCCATGACCCTGTGTAGGCCAAGTATGTTGACGCTGATCTTCGGTAATCCGAAGCGGCTACTCCCTAATGACGAAGCGCATCGTAGCCCAGATTAAAGCGCCTGTCCAATCGGGACGTTTTCAACGCACAGGAAGTACACTTGCTTATTTCCACGCTTTCACCTTACGCATGACTGCCCAAACCCCAGCATCAGGCAAGCCCGACACCTACCAGCGCTATGTGCTGCTGTATCTGTTATTCATGATTTTGTTGTGGTCCGTTTTGATGGCCATTAGCCACAAGGCGCCCGACCTGGACGGCATGGAAGAGCTGGTCTGGTCAGCCAGTTTCGAGCTGGGCTATTTGAAACATCCCCCCTTCCCTTCATGGGTGATGGCCGCCCTGACTAGCGTAGTCGGACGCCCGGCGTGGTTGACCTTTGCGGCGGGCATGACAGCCTCGGTGCTGGGGCTGTGGTTTATCTGGAAACTGGCCTGCGAGTTCCTGAACCCCGAACGCGCCTTCATGGTCTTGCTGATCAGTTCTGTCAGTATTTACTTTTCCTTGCGCGGCACCATCTTTAATCACAACACGGCACAACTGTGGTCAGTCACCGCCGCAACCTGGTTTTTCTACCGCGCCAGCCGGGATCAAAAACCGGCAGACTGGTTGTGGCTGGGCGCAGTCGCTGCGCTGTCTACCGTCACCAAATACAGCGCCTTCATTCTGTTCACCGCCTTCTTTTTGTATTTCCTGCGCAGCGGTATGTGGCGTCAACGGCAAACATGGATAGGGCTGGGCCTGGCCCTGCTGGCCTATGTGCTGGTGCTCTCTCCCCACCTGTACTGGCTGGTAAAACACGATTTCGCCCCCTTCCGGTATATGGATGGTTCCCTGGAAACGCATACCCGCTGGGAGGCCTACAAGGAATTGCTGGCTTTTAGCCTGGACCAGTTGGGCCGGCTCAGCCCCATGGTTGTAGCCATGATTGCGCTGGGTATCTGGAACCGTCGCGACAAGAACAAGCAGGCACCTTCGGATACAGCCCTGCAAAACAAGCAGCGCTATGCCGACGATATTTCCCGCAGCGACAAGCAATTCCTGCTGTGGGTGGGCCTGACTCCCATCGTCAGCACGGTCCTGATTTCAGCCATTATGGGTACCCGCCTGGTCGCTTCCTGGGCGACAACCTTCTTTGTTTTATATGGTTTTTTTGCCTTGTGGATCATGCATGGCCAGGACAAGATCCAGCTGCGTCGCGTAGCCATTATTGTGATCGTGCTGCAGATTTTGCTGGCATCGGGTTACGCCCTGGCTCGCGGACCACTGGCCTGGCATAAAGGCCGGGACTCTCGCTCCACTTTCCCTGGCCCGGAGGTGTCTGCCCAGATGCAAGCCATCTGGAAAAAGCATATGCCCGGCATTCCCCTGAAGGTCGTGGTGGCGGATACCTGGCTGGGAGGCAATATTGCTGTTCATGCAGGCCAGGATGTAATGGTCTTTATTGATGCCGACCCTGCCGCATCCCCTTGGTTAAAACTGCCCCAGGACATGGAATGCGGGGCCCTGATTGTGTACAGCATTCAGACCCGTGGGAAACCTCCGGCATCCTTGCTCGAGCTGTACGAACAAGCCCCTATCAAGGGACAGGCCGAGCAGCGCTGGTCCTCCGAGCGCAGCCCCATGATTGATCTGAACTGGGCAATTCTGCCCGCACAAAGCAGCTGCCCCTTTGCAGCGGCTGCCCGCTAAACCGCTTAAATCTTGGGGTGATGCACAGGCAGTTGCTCACCCAGATAATCCAGAAAATGCCGTACCGCCGGGGCCATGCCTCGGCGGGAGGCAAACACGGCGTGAATAATCCCCGGCAAGGGTGCCCACTGCGGCAGGACTTGCACCAAACGTCCGGCTTTCAAGGCATCGCAGCACATATAGTCGGGCAAAATACCCACGCCTATGCCTTGCTCTACCCCTTCACGCAAAGTCAGCAAATCCGAGGCCATATAGCGTGGCCGGTGCGTCACCGTCAGGCTGGCTCCCTCGGGACCGTACAATTCCCATTCGTTTTGACCTTGCCGAGCCGACATGGCCACCGTAGGCAGCTTAATCAAATCTGCCGGGCCGCGTACCGGATCAAAGCGCGCCAGCAGCTCAGGCTGGGCAACCAGAATCGCCCCTGTCTCCCCCAGGCGTTTCACAATATAGCTGGCACTATCACTTAAGGTAGTGCGGACGCGCAACGCCACATCAATCCCGTCGGCCACCGGATCAACGACCCGGTTGCTGACTTCCACCTCCAGCTCGACCTGGGGATAACGGATCAAGAATTGAGCGAATACGGTCGACAAGACCGTATGGGCCAAGGTAACCGGGCAACTGATGCGCAAAAGGCCACGCGGCTCTTGCTGCACTTGTGCAACGGCGGCATAAGCCGCTTCGGCCTCGTCACGCATGGCCTGGCAATGGCGCAGGAATACCTCTCCGGCAGGAGTCAGAGACAAGCTACGCGTCGTGCGTTGCAACAAGCGCACACCGACTTCTGCCTCCAGGCGGCTAAGACGTCGCGATACCCGCGATGGCGGCATACCCAGGTGTCGGGCGGCAGCACTGAACCCGCCGCGTTGCACCACTTCGGTAAACAGCACCATGTCATTTAAGTCATACATACAGGGATGTTTTCCAGGATTACAGACAAAATTAGAATAATCTTTCTCAGAAAAACCGGCTTATCAAAGGTATGGGCATCAAACATAATGACACCATTCCTTCATCGCTTTGGACACCAAACATCATGAAACTGCTACACGTAGACTCCAGTATCACCGGCGCCAACTCCGTTTCCCGCGAACTTTCGCAATTTGTGGTTGATCAGTTGCGCCAGCAAAACGATCAAGTCCAAGTGGAGCATGTGGATCTGGCCCTGAACCCGCCACCTCACTTTTCGGCTGACTCCCTGGGCATGCGCCTGGGTCTGGACCCCGCCACATTGAGCGAGCGTCAGCGGGCCGAGAACGCCATCACCGAACAATACCTGAACCAGTTCCTGGCCTCGGACGTTGTGGTAATTGGCGCCCCCTTCTACAACTTCACCATCCCCAGCCAGCTGAAAGCCTGGATGGACCGTCTGGCCCAGGCTGGCCGCACTTTCCGCTACACCAGCAATGGCCCTGAAGGTCTGGCTGGCGACAAAACGGTTTATCTGGTTCTGAGCCGTGGCGGCATCTACTCCGAGTCGGAGCAGGGCCAGGCCATGGAACACCAGGAAAGCTACCTGCGCGTGATGTTCGGCTTCATGGGTGTGACCGACCTGCGCATTGTGTACGCCGAAGGTCTGGGCAAGACCCCAGAGCTGCGTGATCAGATTGTAGAAAACGCCAAAGCCAGTGTCAGCGCCTTGCTGGAAAAGAGCGTTGCCTAAAGCAGAGAAGGCCTGGTTCGACCAAGCCCTGACTGTTTAGTTCTGCCAGACCGGGCATCAACCGCTTCAACGGCCAAGCCTGAGCCGGCACGCCTAAAGCCCAATCCGACATCCATACGAGGACTCGGATTGGGCTTTATTTTTTGAGCTTGCGCGACCATTGCCTGCCCAGGCACAAGAGCTTGGACCCTATGCACACGGGACAATTGATATTGACCGTGCTTTGCCAAGCGATTCCACGGTTGGACAGGCAAACCTTGTGCACTGGCATGCCATCCACGAACAGCAGGCCAATTACGAAGCACTGAATTATCACCAACGCAAAACACAAAGGGCCAATGCATGGCCCTTTGTTCTGGTAGCGATCAAGAGAGGATCAAGCCAGGACAGGATTCCCCCCCTGACCGCCCCTCTTTTTTATTCGTCCGTTTCCAGCCAATGGCCCAAACGCAGACGCTTGGTATTGAGGTAAGCCTCGTTAAAGGGATTGCCTTCGATTTGGTGCGGCACGCGCTCCACCACATCAATACCAATATCCTGCAAGGTTTTTACCTTGCGCGGATTATTGGTCATCAAGCGCAGTTTCTGGATGCCAACGTGCTCCAGCATATCCTTGCAAATATCGTAGCGACGCATGTCCGCCGGGAAACCCAACTTCTCGTTGGCCTCTACCGTATCGGCGCCCTGATCTTGCAAGTTGTACGCACGAATCTTGTTCACCAGACCGATGCCCCGCCCTTCCTGGCGCAAATACATCAGGGCGCCCCGGCCCGCTGTGGCAATACGCTCCAGTGCCAGCTGCAGTTGGGGGCCGCAATCGCAGCGCAGGCTGAACAAGGCGTCCCCTGTCAGGCATTCGGAGTGCACACGGGCCAGGACAGGCTCACCATCGGCCACGTCCCCCAGCGTTAACAAGACGTGTTCTTTTTGATTGCTGCGCTCTACAAATACATGGATTTGAAAGACAGCCCAGGGAGTCGGCAAACGGCTGGAACTGACATAGTCCAATAAGGCACCGGGTTTGACCTGCTGGGCAGCAGGCGCGGAGCCCGATTCTGACGCCAATGCGGCATCTGGGATGGATTGCATAATGAGTCTCTGCTGCGGCGAAGAAATGCGGCTTGGCCCCAACCGGGGCAACTCAGCAATGATAGCCCAATTCAGTCCGTTTCTTTAAGCCTGGGACAAGATGCTTTTAAGGACTAATTTCGCCTGTTTATCCGTGGCACAAGAGTGAAACAATCACCTTATGTGCCTATCCTTATAGCGAAAAGTTCTGCGATCCGGTATTCTACGCAACAAGAAAATACATAAAATGTTATGAAACTTACAAATACAGATGATCCATGGCGCTTTGTGTTTTTCACTGAGCCCTGATCATCCTCAAACTTGATAGATCATGCGCGCCCCTAAGGTCTTTATTCGCCATGTTGTGATTGGGCTATCCTTGGCCCTGCAACCGTTTGTCGCCCATAGTGCGGCAAGTCAGACCTGGCCTCAGCCTCCCTCACAGCTAAGCCTGGATAGCCCCTATGGCACGCTGCAGGTAAGCCAAAGCGATTATGTCTATGAAGCACAATTGCAACTGGACGCGAAAATCATCGCCCCGGAACTCAAGGGCCTGATCAATATTCCCTATGCTTTCAAGCAGTCCAATAATCAGACGGCCCTGATTTCCGTCGACAATGGTCTGGGCGGTTGCTCGATCAATTATCACTGGGTCACCGTGTCCTCCAAGGGCTACACCGTCTCGCCCGCCTTTGGCTCGTGCAGCGCTCAAATTCGGGTACGCCATCACGGCCGCACCCTGATCATGGAAACGCCCAGCCTGGATAATCCGGCCTTGATCGACGAGTACCGCTACGACGGCCGCAAGATCAGTTTGCGCAAGCGTCGTCAAAGCGTGCAATAAAGGGAACCTGCAACGGAAAGCGGACTCAAACCGAACACTGACTATAATCAGATGTCTACGTCTCTCCGGATTTTCCCTATGCAAGCCTCCTCGACTCGCCCTTTACTCATCTGGGATTTACCCACCCGTTTGTTCCACTGGCTGCTGGTAATCAGCATTGTGGGCTGTTTTGTGACGATCAAAGTTGGCGGGCTGTGGATGGATTGGCACGTACGCTTTGGTCTGCTGGCGCTGGGACTGCTGGCTTTCCGACTGGTCTGGGGCTTGATCGGCGGCTACTACTCGCGCTTTAGCCATTTCCTTCCCAATCCGATACGCAGCCTGCGCTATCTGCGCGACAAGCCCGCGGTCTATCCGGGCCACAACCCGGTCGGTGCCTGGTCTGTCTGGATCATGCTGATTGTGTTTGGTTTTCAGGCTGTCTCGGGCCTGTTTGCCAACGACGATATCTTTACCTCTGGTCCCCTGGCTTACCTCAGCAGTGACTGGTCCAAAACCCTGACCGGTCTGCACAAGGCCAACGAATGGATCATGCTGGCGATTATCGGCTTGCATATCCTGGCTATTTTCCTGTATCGCGTGCTGGGTGGTCAGAAATTAACCAGCGTCATGGTCAAGGGCAGCATGCCCGTACCCAGCGAGCAAGCCCTGCCTGCCAGCACAGACACGTGGAAAACCCGTTTTCTCGCTCTGATCGTTGTGGCCTTGATTGCCTGGGGCGTGTATTGGATCACTGGCCTTGCACCGGCAGGCGGTGGCATGGACGACTTTATGTAAGTCCGACTTATCCCCAGAAGTTGTGAATAAACCTGGGGATAACGCGGGGACTGTTTGGGCTGAGCCGCATTTTTACTAGCCGTCTTTTAAACTGGACGGTGACTAGCCGCTTGAGCACTCTCTGCACAAAAGGCGATGGCCTCAAGATACTTTTCAGCGCCGTCGCCAAAATCCCCACAGAACCAGAACCAGACCCAGCACGGCGGCCAATAAACCAGCCCAGCTGAAAATAGTCAGGCCCAGCCAAGCGGGGCCGCGTGTCACCAGCACCGGCCCCAGAATCAGGACAAAAGCCGCCGTCACAATCGCAATAGCCAAACGGGTGGCCGCCTTTTCCAGCGATGAGGCCAAACGTGGCATACCCTCGATTTGAATGCGAGCAGAAATCTTGCCCTGCCGGACTCGATGCATCAACAAACGCAACAACTGGGGTGCATCCATCGCCAACTGGCGGGACTCCAGCAAGCTGCGTTGCAGGTCTGCATAGACACGACGCGGGGAATACTGCTTGCGCATCAAGGCCATGATGACCGGCTGTGCGACCTCCACCACATCAAACTGCGGGTCCAGACGCTTTAACACCCCATCCGCAGTGATAAAAGCCTTGAACAGCAAAGCCAGATCGGGCGGCAGAATCAAATGGTTCTCGCGGGCCAGAGCCATGAAGTCCAGCAAGGCGGCCGAGATGGACAAGAGCCCACTGCTTTGTCGGGCCACATAGCGCTGAGCGCTTTCTTCCAGCCGGCTCCAATCAAAATCCTCCGCACCGGACCAATCCAGCAAGGTTGTGGCCACTCCATCGGCCTGCCCATCCACAATCGCCCGCAACAAGACCAGCAATTGCTGCCGCCGACGCTCCGTCAAATGGCCCACCAAGCCGAAATCAATAAAGGCGACCTTATTGCCGGGCAGCGCCATCATGTTGCCAGGGTGCGGGTCGGCATGAAACAGCCCATCCTCCAGGACCATATGCAAAAACGCCAAGGCGCCACGACGAGCCAGCAAAGGGCGATCCGCCTCAATGGCGTGCAACTGGGCCTCTTGAATCGGCGAAACCCCGGGCACAAACTCCTGCACCATGACCGTCGCGCTGGTCCACTCCATATAGACACGCGGAACCACAATGTCCTTGAAGGGCTGCATGTTCTCGCGCACCGCCAGGGTGTTGGCCGCTTCGCGCGTAAAGTCCAGCTCATCAGCAATAGCTTCGGCCAGGGTCCGCACAATATCGTAGGGACGGTATTCGGGCAGCAAGCCTTGCTGCTGGACCAGACGGGCAATCTGTTTCAGCAAACGCAGGTCAGCCTGAATCAGAGGCTCCAGACCAGGGCGCTGCACCTTCACCACCACTTCAGTGCCATCACGCAAACAGGCGCGATACACCTGTGCCATGGACGCCGAGGCCAGCACCTGAGTATCAAAACGCGCGAAGGCCTGCTCCACGGTTTGCCCCAAGGCCAGCTCCAGCTCAGGCCGAATGGTTTCCCAAGGCACCGGCGCAGCGTGACCTTGCAGCTTTTCCAATTCTTGCGTCCATTCCAGCGGCAGCAGGTCATTGCGAGTTGCCAGAATCTGGCCAAGCTTGATAAAGGTCGGCCCCAACTCCTCCAAGGCCCGCCGCAAACGCTCAGGCGCAGAACGTTCGGGCATTTCTGTCGCCACCGCGGTCTTGCCGCCGGGCAGCAGATCCGACAAGCCCAGGCGATGCATTACATCCCCAATCCCGTATCGAGCAATAACCGCTCCGATGGCACGCACACGCGCATGGTCGCGCAAGGCCAACAAGGTTCCTCCCAACATACTCGCTCTCCAGTAGGGTACGCCCTGAGAAAAGTAGCATACCGCAGTGTCCGAGTGACTTACTTATCCACTTATCCACATTTTCAGTGGGCAAGCTCGGGGATAGCCTTTGGACAAGTCACATTAAGCCAAGAAATTCAATGACTTGTCATGAGGGGGTAATTAAAGCCCCCTCTCCTTTTCAAGATGACAAGAATCGAAAATGCCCCTGCTTTGGCCCGCAAATCAGAGTACATTGACGTTTTCATATTCAAGGAGAGCGTGATGCGTCTGGATAAGTCTCGCTCCAGCCGTAATGTCGAGGACCGCCGTGCCAATGGGCCACGCCTGAGCGGCGGCAAGATCGGCTTGGGGACAATTGTGCTGGCCCTAGTGGCCATGTACTTTGGGGTTGATCCCAGTGTGGTGCTGAACCTGGCCGATGGCCCCACCAGCGCCCCGCAGTCTCAACCCGTTCCGGCCTCGGATGCTCAGGGCCAAACCATTGCCAAGATCCTGGGTGAAACCGAGGATGTCTGGCGTGATGTTTTTGCCAAGCAAACCAATGGCAGCTACCGCGATCCTGTGCTGGTTTTGTATCGCGGCGCGACTCCCACGGCTTGTGGCGCAGGCCAATCGGCCATGGGCCCGTTTTACTGCCCGGCGGATCAAAAGCTCTATATAGACCAGGGCTTTTTCACCGAGATGGAGCAAAAGATGGGCGTCAAGGGAAACTTTGCCCCTGCCTACGTGATTGCGCATGAAGTGGGCCACCACGTTCAGAACCAATTGGGCATGATGCGCCGTGTGGATGAAGCCCGTCGCAGCGGCTCGGCCTCGCAAGCCCGTCAGGCATCTGTGCGTCTGGAACTGCAGGCGGACTGCTACGCCGGTATCTGGGCCAATCACGCCGATGCACAACGCCAGATCCTGGAGCCAGGCGATATCCGCTCTGCGTTGGATGCGGCTCAAGCCGTGGGCGATGACACCTTGCAGAAACAATCCCAAGGCTATGTGGTCCCCGACTCCTTTACCCATGGCAGCTCGCAACAACGCATGGCCTGGTTCATGGAAGGTTATAAAACCGGACAATTGAAAATGTGCGATACCTTCACGCGTCCCGACCCCGCTTCCTGATAAACGTAAAATTATGTAACCACGCCTTGCGTCAGATAATTTCCGCTCTATAATCTTTTTCTTCGCAGGAAACGGGGGTCGTTAGCTCAGTTGGTAGAGCACTGGACTCTTAATCCATTGGTCGACAGTTCGAGTCTGTCACGACCCACCAAATATCCTGCTGCTTACGGTACACCATGCCGTAACACCGTAAATTAGCCCGCTACTGCAGCGGGCTTTTTTGCGTTTGGACGCAGTAATAAATCACATCACTGCCCTGCTTTTTCACAGGCCCGGCAGGCTGACGCTTCCCCCTACCTAAGCGCCAGCCCGCAACACACTCAGACAGAAGCCGGACCGCCCAAGGCACTGCCCGTCTTGGCCTGAATTTGCGACAAGGTTCGGGCCGGGTCGACCAGAATGAACCCCAACACAGCCCCCGCCAGCAAGAGCAGCGCCGTTAATGCAAAGCCTTGATGAAAGCCTGCAATTCCGGGTTCGGCCTGAATCAAGCGCCCCATCACAATCGGCGCGACCAGACCGGCTGTGGTGGACAAGGAATTGGTAATGGCCAGGGTAGAACCACGCTTTTCCACCGGGCTGATTTGAGCCGAAATGGCCGAGCACAAGACAAAGCCCACTTGCGGAAAACTCAAGCCCAAAGCGATCAGCACAATCCCGGCAGTTGGGCCTGGATTCAGATAGGCCGCAGCCAGCAGACACAAGGCTCCTGCCAGCAAGAAACCCACTGTGACCAGACTACGTGCCACTCGCGAGGAATAGCCCTGGCGCAAGAAACGATTGGACAGGTAGGAGCCGCCCGAGACAATCGGAATTGCCACAAAGATGCACAGGGAAAACAGCCAGCCCGCCGTATCGGACGAGAAGCCCAGGCCCCGCTGCAAATAGGCAGGTAACCAGGTAAAAACCAAAGCCGCACACCAGTAAGCCACCCAGTACATCAACAAATTGCCGATAAAGCTGCGATTCAGCAGTACATCCCGATAGGAACTGCGTGACAAAGTCGTACTCTTGCCCGCCTCCGCCGTGGGGGCTGCAGTGGCACTGATCGGGCCATCTTTACCCAGCACGGCCCACACAAGCAGCCACAGCACTCCTGCCGCTGCCGTCACCCAGAACACCGAGCGCCAGCCGTGGCTGATTGCCAGGTATCCCACCAAGGGACCGGCCAGCAACATCCCCACCTGCCCGCCTTGCATCACGATGGCGGTAGGCAAGGTTCGCTCCTGATCCGGGAACCACTTATAACAAGCGTGCAAGGCCAAGGGATAAGCCGGCCCCTCTCCTATGCCCAGCAAAATGCGGCAAGCCATCAAGGCGGCAATCGTACTGGCGCCCATGGCAACCGGCACCTGCGCAATCGACCAGATAATGACCAGCCCCACCAGCAACAAGCGCGATGACACCGTATTGGACATAAAACCCACCACAATGCCCGAGATCGCAAACAGAAAGAAAAAGCTGCCTGCAATCGTGCCAAACTGCTGCGGGCTGATGGCCAGTTCCTCCATCAGCGGCACCGCGACCAGACCAAATATCGCCTTGTCCGCGAAATTGATCACCATGAACAAAAACAACAAGAACACCACGACGTACCGCTGTCCTGGGAAATACTTTTTTGGTTTTCCATGTCTCCCCCCAACTTGTCAAAAATGCAGCGATACGATCAATAAGGACGGTCACCCACAATAGTGGCTCGGGCCATTTGTCGGGGCAAAGGGAAGTAATCCTGAACAGCATAATGCTGAGTCGCCCGGTTATCCCAGAACGCGATGGTGTGGGGCTGCCATTTCAAGCGCACCTGGTATTCAGGATGACGAGCCTGATCCACCAGATATTGCAGCAGGAAATGCGCGCCACTTTGCAGCTCGGACATGCCACGGAAAAAGCCGGTTTCGATGTAATTGGCCAGATGAGTAGTCCAGCTGCTGACATACAAAATCCGCTGACCGGTTTCCGGATGAGTACGCACCACAGGGTGTGTCTGAGCCGGGAAGCGATCTCGCAAAGCCGCCCTGTCCTGCTCGGGGATACGGTCTATGAAGCCGGGCAACAAATCATGCACCGCTTCCAGCTCGTGCAAAATGTCTTTGATATGGGGCGGCAGGTTTTCATAGGCCAGTGCCATATTGCACCAGATGGTGTCGCCCCCGGCGGGTGGACATTCAATGCAGCGCAGGATGGAGCCCATGGAAGGTTCGGCCCGCCAGCTGACATCGCTGTGATAGATATTCTCACGTCCCGGTTGCGTGTTATTGCCGCCTAACAGCACCAGCTCAGGATAGTCCGGATCGTGAGGGAAAACCGGATGCACTTCCAGCTCCCCAAAACGACGGGCGAACGCAACGTGCTGTGCTGCGTTCAAAGGCTGATCACGAAACACCAGCAATTGATGCTTCAACAACAAGGCACGCAGTTCCTGCACCTGCGTGTCCTCCAAGGGCTGAGTTAAATCGACTCCCGCTACCTCTACGCCGATAGCGGGCGACATAATTCTGGTTTCCAAGCGACTGGCTGCGATTGGACTGTCTACGGCCTGCACCATTTTTCATCTCCTGAATATTGTTTTGTTTCAAACGAAACAATATTAGCGTGAGAAGAATTCAGCACAACCCGGTAATTACCCTTGAAACTTCAAATATGTGCGTCGCCGCTGAAATCGCTGCCAAAGCGCTGAACCATGCGGTTTTCCAGGCGCGTCATCATTTCTTTAAAGGAGCTGAGCTCTTCCTGGCTAAGCACGGACGTCAGTTCTTGTTCCAGATCCAGGGCGATAGGCACGATGCGATCATGCACTTGCTGGCCCTGCTCGGTCAGGCACAGCAGATTGCTGCGCATATCGTTTTCATTATCGCGACGAGCAATCAACTGGGCGGCTGTCAGACGGGAAACCGCACGGCTGACCTTGGCCTTGTCCATGCTGGTGCGCTCAGTCAAACTGCCCGAGGTCAAGGTGCCATAGCGACCCAAGGTCGCAATAATGCGCCACTCCGGAATGGATAACCCAAATTGCTGCGCATGCTGGCGCGCAAAGGTCACCGCAATATGCGAGGCCAGTATCGTGACTTGATACGGGAGAAAATTCTCCAGGTCCAGGGTGGTTTTTTCCAACTCGCTTCCCAAGGCGCTAGTCCGCTTTCTATAAGGAGTTTGATCATAGCATCGCCAGACGAGAGCTTATCCAGTTGCCTGTCCCCTTATTTTTCGATGCAACAAGAAACGACAAGCGCCGCTTTTCCTACAGTCATAGTTGTTTACGATGCCTGCGCCATAAATCCGATACGCTGGAAGATCATTTTAGTCAGGAGATGTTCATGCTAAATGCGATTGATCCCACCAAAGCCCCCGACACCACCCCTCCCGGCAAAACTCCCAATCCCGAGCCTGATCCAAAAAAGATCCCTGGCAATGAGCCGCCATCTAAAAAATAGCCTCAGTCTGTGGCTTCGCAAGCCCGCATCCGCGAGCGTTTACGCTCTGTCTTGTCAAACGCAGGTCGCATGTCATTACATTGAGATGCGGCCTGAAATGGCTGCTACATTTTCTGCAGTACAGTGAATCGTGGTGACATTTATTACAAACCATCACCATAGGCTGATTAGCACGCCAGTTTGCAAACGCTATTACATCAACCGCAAAAATTATTTGAGGAGCATTGTATGGCCCAGCTCGATCGAGGCACCATGTGCATCATGTGCCAAACCCTTCCACTCTCGCAACCTAACGCCCAACGGCATCCCTACCTCAAACCCATCAGACGAGTCGATGACGCTGACGAACAAAGCACGGAAAGTCTTTACCACTGCACTGTTTGTCAAACCCATTGGCTATATCAACGCAACAAATGGGACGTCTGCCTGGGATTCAAGTTATGGCAAGGGGGCCTGCAGGCATTTAACCGGCGGCATGCACCGCTTGTCGTCCCCACTCAGAGTACAGCCAGCAAAAAAAACAAGATGCACCAGGGTCCTGAGCTGCTCTCTTGAACCCTGCTAGTCGCAGAACACGCTGGATCGATGTATGGGCAGCTCTTTCCTGCCGGCTGCCCGGTCATTCACCATTCACCTGCCCCGCTTGAAATGCTGCACCTGCTTGTAGCGTGCACCATGACCATCCCCCCTTCGGGGCCAGCCATTCAGACCGCATCAGTCCAGACCAGTGCTGCCTGAACAGGCCTGTTCTGCCTGCTTCCAAACCAGTCATTTTTCCAAATCGAATGTTGCAAAGTTAAGACTATTCAAAAAAAAAACTGCACACAATGCTCACTTGTTGCGCTGCAGCATATATTATTTTTCCATAGTCGTTGTTCCTGCGGTGGTGAGATGAGCGGAGACAGGCGTCACAGAGCGCTGCTGTTATCTCGCTGCCCACCGACTAGGCAAGACCGGGGTCACGTGCCTAGCTAGCTTACTCGCCTTGCCGGAATTGTGTTGCTCTTCAACCTACAACACAGGTCCGCTTGCCTACCACTTGCGTTCGCGCTGTCGCACACCCTGCCGACAGCCGGAGAGTCGCTCACACCGGCACTGCCCGGTTGCACTCAAGCCATCCACCAGGATTACCCATCCCGGTCGGCCCCCTCTCAACCGTCTCCTACCCCTCTCGGTGTTCCTTTGCATCCGCAAGGCCAGCTTGCCTGTGTTTACTTCAGGAACACCTATGAAATTGATTACCGCCATCGTCAAACCCTTCAAGGTTGACGAGATACGCGAGGCCCTTTCCGATCTGGGCATACAGGGGATGACGCTTACCGAGGTCAAGGGTTTTGGTCGCCAGAAAGGCCACACCGAGCTTTACCGCGGTGCGGAATATGCGGTCGACTTCCTGCCCAAGATCCGCATTGAACTGGCTATTCCCGACGAGCAGTTGCCAAGCGTTCTGGAAGCCATTCAAAGCAGCGCCCGCACCGGTCGTATTGGTGACGGCAAGATCTTTGTCCAGCCGCTGGACCACGTCATCCGCATCCGCACCGGCGAATGCGATGAACAAGCCCTGTAATCGGAGACTCCATCATGAACAACGCTGATCTATCGTGGATGCTGGTCTCCACGCTTCTGGTACTAATGATGGCCGCGCCGGGCCTGGCCCTGTTTTACTCGGGGATGGTGCGTCAAAAAAATGCCTTGTCCATGCTGTCCCAGACCTTGCTGGTGTTCAGTCTGGGGGTGGTGCTGTGGTTTATCTATGGCTACTCACTGGCCTTTACCGCTGGCAATCCCTTGATTGGCAGTTTCGACAAGGTCTTGTTCAACGGCATGTTCACCGCTGCTGACCAACAGTTCTCCATGTCGGGCACATTGCCTGAACTGCTGTTTGCGTCTTTTCAGGCCACCTTTGCCGGTCTGACTTGCGCTCTGGTTGTCGGTAGTCTGGCAGAACGTACCCGCTTGTCCGCCATCCTGGTCTTTACCGTGATCTGGTTCACCCTGGCCTATCTGCCCATTTGCCATATGGTCTGGTTTGCCGATGAACAGCACGGCGGCTTGCTCAACTCCCGTGGCGCGCTGGACTTTGCCGGTGGGACTGTCGTGCATATCAATGCCGGTATTGCCGGTCTGGTCGGTGCCTGGATGATTGGCCCTCGACTGAACTACCGTCGTGAAGCCATGCCCCCTCATAACCTGCCCTTGACCTTTATCGGCGCGGCTCTGCTGTGGGTAGGCTGGTTCGGTTTCAACGCAGGCTCGGCTTTGTCTGCCAATGAAAATGCCACGCTGGCGTTCTTCAACACCATGTTGGCTGCTGCCATTGGCGTTGTGGCTTGGGCCTTGGGCGAATGGATCAGCAAAGGCCACCCTTCCTTGCTGGGTGCCTGCTCGGGTGCGATTGCAGGTTTGGTTGGCATTACCCCAGCAGCTGGTTTTGTGGCTCCTTCCGGTGCACTGGCCATTGGCCTGATTACTTCCCTGGCTTGCTTGTGGGGCGTTAATGTTCTGAAGCGCTGGCTACGTGCTGACGATACGCTGGACGTTTTTGGCATTCACGGTTTGGGCGGGATTGTGGGCGCGTTGCTCACGGGTCTGTTCAACGCCCCTGTTCTGGGTGGTCCCGGTACCGCTGCTGGCAACAGTATCTGGATGCAGTTGTGGATTCAGCTCGAAGGTGTCTTGCTGACTCTGGTCTGGTCCGGTGTGGCTGCCTGGATTGCCTTCAAAATTGCCAAAGTCGTCTGCGGTGGTTTACGTGTCGATGCTGACCATGAGCGTGAAGGTCTGGATATCCGTACCCACGGTGAAACGGGTTATCAACATTGAGATCCCATCATGATTCTTGATTATCTTGCCCACCGGCAAACAGCCCCCTTTAAACACAGGTACAAACCTAAAAGAAAAAGCCCTCTTTCGAGGGCTTTTTTTATAAGCAGAACGGCTGCTTATTTTTCTTTGCGGTAAGCATCATGACAAGTCTTACAGGACTTGCCCACATTACCGAAAGCCACGCGGAAGGCATCAAAGTCGCCCGAGTCGGACGCCACTTTCAGCTTGTCGATCGCAGCGGTGAAATCATCGGTAGCTTGCTTGAAACCTTGGGCATCGCTCCAGGCTTCAGCTTTGGTCTCGCCGCCTTCAGTACCGGCACCAAATGCGCCCCAAGGCAGAGCTGCCAAAACAGTCAGCACTTCCACGTTCTTGGCGATAGCAGCCGCGTCGTAAGGCGCTTCCTTTTTAGCGACGGGAGCCATACGACCGAAGTGAGAACCAATCAGCGACATGCTGGCTTGACGATAGTTCACGGCTTGCTCGGGCTTGGCGAATTGGGCTGTAGCTGGCGTGACAAACGCGGCGCACAAGGCGGCAGCGGCAGTCAAAAACGCAAGTTTTTTCATGGGAACTCCTGTGTGATGAAACATAAAACACTTCATAAAGCACTGGCTCAAGAAACCCAATCAGGCAGAGTCACTGCACAGTGACCCTGCTCTATGGATTCAGATTGCCTGGGCCAACTGTACCGCGACGCCCAGATAGCTGCGTGGAGTTAGCTCAAGCAAATAGTTTTTAGCGTCTGCAGGCAGCTCCAGGCCACCAATAAACTCGCGCAACGCTTCTTCGGTAATGCCACGACCACGGGTCAGGGCTTTGAGTTGTTCGTAAGGCTGGGGCAAACCATAGCGGCGCATCACGGTTTGCACGGGCTCGGCCAGGATTTCCCAGCAAGCATCAATATCCGCATCCACGGCGGCCGCGTTCAATTCCAGCTTGCCGATGCCACGCAGGCAGGCGTCATAGGCCACCACGCTGTAGCCCAGGGCCACGCCCAGGTTACGCAGCACGGTCGAGTCAGTCAGGTCACGCTGCCAGCGGGAGATAGGCAGCTTCTCGGACAGGTGACGCAGCATGGCGTTGGCCAGACCCAGATTGCCTTCCGAGTTTTCAAAGTCAATCGGGTTGACCTTGTGCGGCATGGTGGACGAACCGATCTCGCCTTCTTTCAGGCGCTGCTTGAAGTACCCCAGGGAGATGTAGCCCCAAACGTCACGGTTGAAGTCCAGCAGAATGGTGTTGGCGCGGGCAATCGCGTCAAACAGGGCAGCCATCCAGTCATGCGGTTCGATCTGAATGGTGTAGACGTTTTGCGTCAGGCCCAGACCATTTAACACCTTCTTGCTGAAGGCTGGCCAGTCAATTTCGGGGTAAGCCGAAAAGTGCGCATTGTAGTTACCGGTTGCACCGTTCAGTTTAGCCAGAGGCTGAACAGCGGCGATGGCGCTAATGGCATTTTGCAAACGGGCGGCCACGTTGGCGAACTCTTTGCCCATGGTGCTGGGGCTGGCAGGCTGACCGTGGGTGCGCGAGAGCAAAGGCTGCTCGGCATGCAGACGGGCTTGGGCCTTGATGGCATCGCACACTTCTTGCAGCTGAGGCAGGATGACCTGCTCGCGAGCACGCGTCAGCATCAGGGCGTGCGAAGTGTTGTTGATGTCTTCAGAGGTGCAGGAGAAGTGGATGAACTCAGCCGCTGCGGACAGCTCGGCGTGGTCGGCCACTTTTTCTTTCAGCCAGTATTCCACGGCTTTCACGTCGTGGTTGGTGGTGCGCTCGATGGCCTTGATACGGGCGGCATCGTCTTCCGAGAAGTTCTGCACCAGGCTCTTGAGCACCTCGCGGGCTTGGGCGGAGAAAGCAGGCAGTTCAGGTAGACCCGCGTCGGACAGGCCGATCAACCAGGCCACTTCGACCTCCACGCGATGCCACATAAATGCGGCTTCGGACAACAGGCCACGCAAGGGGGCGGTACGGCTGCCATAACGCCCGTCCAATGGCGACAAGGCATTCAGAGTGCTCAGGGTATCGGCTATGTGCATCGTTCTACAGAAAAGAAGGGGGAATAAAGTCAGCCCGCATTCTAACATTGCGGGCTGACACCCGTATGCCGCGTGTTCAGCATGGGGTCAGAATGCGACGACTGTTCGAGGCTTTGACGAATAAACCACAGTTTTTCGACATTGTTTCCAGCGGCAGGTTCAGGCCCGGCCTGCGGGGCGTTCGCCCATAGGTTCCTGCTATACTTTTTGAGCCTGCAACTTTTGATAGCTTTTTATGAAACTTCTAGCTTCCCTCACCAGCCCATACGCGCGCAAAGTGCGTGTTGTCATGGCGGAAAAAAAGCTCGACTACGAGCTGATTCTGGAGGATGTGTGGGCCGATGACAGCGATATTCTGAAACACAATCCACTGGGCAAAGTCCCCTGTCTGATTATGGATGATCAGGCAAGCTTGTTTGACTCCCGCGTGATCGTCGAGTATCTGGATACCCTCTCGCCCGTCGGCCGTCTGATTCCCCAAGCCGGACGTGATCGCGCTGCGGTTAAATGCTGGGAAGCCATTGCCGATGGCTTGCTTGATGCCTGCGTTGCCATCGTGGTGGAAAAACGCCGTCCCGAAGAAATGCGCCTGCCCGCCTGGATTGACCGCCAAAACAGCAAGATCACCGCCGCCCTGCAATCCATGAACAACACCTTGGGTGACCAGTCCTTTTGCATGGGCACCAGCTTTAGCCTGGCCGATATTGCCGTAGGCTGCGCACTGGGTTATCTGGATCTGCGCTTTCCTGAACTGGACTGGCGCTCGCAGTACGGCAATCTGCAACGCCTGGATGAAAAACTCCAAGCGCGCCCCTCGTTTGCCAGCACCTTACCGCCTACGCAGTGAGCGTTGCACTAGCAAGCCAGGGCCCATTCTTTTGAATGGGTTTTTTTATGTCTGCTCACTCAGGACTGGCCCAGCAAACGGTACATCCAGAAGGCCTCGTCGGACTTCATGCGCTGGGCGAACTGAGCGGGTGAAAAGCCGGAAATGCGTTTGACCTCTCTGCCAAAATGGGACTGGTCGCTGTACCCGGCCTGCAACGCCACATCAGACCACACCGGGTTTTCCTGCTGCTGCACCAGGGCAAACGCACGCTCTGCCCGCACATACAGCTGCAGCTCACGCTGACTCTGCCCGGCCCAACGCTTGAATTGCCGTTGCATCTGGCGCAAGCCCGTGCCCGTGCGTGTTGCGGCCATCCTCATCCAGCCCAACAGGACGATGCACTAGACGCCTACCGCTATCTGCTAAAACGTGGCATCTCCGCCCAGGATATTGTCCTGGCAGGCGACTCGGCAGGCGGGCATCTGGTGCTGATGACCCTGGTCGGCCTGCGTCAGACCGGACTGCCCCAACCTGCCCTGGCCTTGGCACTGGGTCCCTGGACAGATATAGGCCGACGCGGCGCCAGCCAGTTCGGCCATGATCGCTACGATATGGTGCAGGGTTATCAAACACTGCAATACGGCCAATGACTGAAGGGCAACGGCCTCTGGAGTGACGACCAGCTCTCTCCCATTGCCCAGGATCTGCGCCATCTGGCCCCCATCTATATTCAGGCAGGCGGCAAGGAAATTCTGGTCGACATGATTCGTGACTTTGCCGCCGAGGCGCGCAAGCAGGGAGCCAGTATACGATTGGATGTATGGCCGGACATGACGCACGAGTTTCATGCCTACGGCAGCACCCTGCCCCAAAGCGAGCAGGCGATTGCCGCGCTACGGACAGCGATTCAATGGACTAAAGGGGGAGTGTTTGAGCCGGCAGAAGAAACCGAGCTGAATGGGCTGGACTCTGCATATGGCAAAGCCCAGCCTGAAGACATCAAGCCTGTGTGATGGCCTGCGTAATCATGTAGATCGCCAGCACAGTCAGCATGCCAGCGAAGATGCGCTTGAGTGTCACCTGGTCAATTTTGTGGGCCAGACTGGCGCCCAAGGGAGCCGTACAAATACTGGTGGCCGAAACAATCAACAAGGCAGGCCAGTAGATAAAGCCAATCATGCCGGGATGGCTGCCGAAGGTGGCCTGTCCGGACCAGATATAGCCCACGCTATTGGCCAGGGCGATGAAAAAGCCCAAGGCAGCCGAAGTAGCGACGGCCTGCCGAACGGGCACATTACCGCGCAACATGAAGGGCACGGACAAGAAGGCCCCGCCTGCGCCTAACAGACCTGAGACAAAGCCGATCAAGGCTCCCATGGCAGCAATCCAGAATGGAGCAGGCAGGGAGCGGCCTTGCACTGGGGCCGACTTGCGCGCCATTTTAGAGGCCGAATACAAGACGAACACACCGAACACAATCGCCAGCGCCGTGCTGTTGATCATGGCAAAAATCGCGCCGCCCGACAGCAGCCCGCCCACGATCAAACCGGGCACCATCACCTTGACCACGTCCCAACGGATGGCGCCATGTTTATGGTGCGCCCGCACACTGGACAAGGAAGTGAACAGAATCGTGGCCATGGCCGTGGCAATGGACGCATGCACGGCCAGCTCTTGCGGCACACCAAACAGCGGCAGCAGGAAGGTCAGGAACGGCACCAGAATCATGCCCCCGCCAATCCCCAGCAGACCCGCGGCCAACCCGATACCGGCACCCAGCACCAGCAAACTGATGACAAGAATGGGATCCATGCCCGCCTCTTATTGAATAATGCCGCCGCCCAGGCAGCGGTCACCGTCATACAGGACCACGGACTGGCCTGGAGTCACGGCCCATTGGGGCTGATCAAAATGCAGGGACAGGCTGTCGCCATCGGCAGCCAGGATCGTGCAGGCTGCATCGGCCTGGCGATAACGGGTCTTGGCATGAATCGGGCCCAGCGCTGGCGGATGGCCCGCTACCCAACTGGTCTGTTCAGCCTTCAATTCGGACTGCAGCAGCCAGGGGTGATCGCGCCCTTGCACCACATACAGCGTGTTCGTGGCCAGATCCTTGCGGGCGGCATACCAGGCGTCGGCAGTACCGTCTTCGCGCTGCTTGCCCTTGACGCCACCAATGCCCAAACCCTTGCGCTGACCATAGGTGTGGAAAGCCAGGCCCACGTGCTGACCCAGCACCTGCCCTTCTGGTGTCTTGATCGGACCGGGTTGAGTAGGCAGATAGCGATTCAGGAACTCGCGGAAAGGACGCTCGCCGATAAAGCAAATGCCAGTCGAGTCTTTTTTAGCCGCGTTGGGCAGCTTCAATTCCTCAGCAATACGGCGCACTTCCTGCTTGTTAATCTCGCCCAACGGGAACAAGGTGCGCGACAGCTGCGCCTGGTTCAGGCGATGCAGAAAATAGCTCTGGTCCTTGGACGCATCCAGACCTTTCAACAGCTGATAGTCTGTACCGCCCCCAGCCATGGGCACGCCACGCACACGGGCGTAATGGCCAGTGGCAATCCAGTCCGCACCCAAGGTCATGGCGTGGTCCAGAAAAGCCTTGAACTTGATTTCCGCATTGCACAGAACATCGGGATTCGGGGTGCGACCTGCCGAGTATTCCCGCAAGAACTCCGCAAACACGCGGTCTTTATATTCCGCAGCGAAGTTGACTGCCTCGATCTCGACCCCGACCAGATCGGCCACGCTGGCCGCATCCAGCCAATCCTGGCGCGAGGAGCAAAATTCGGAGTCATCGTCGTCTTCCCAGTTCTTCATGAACAGGCCCACGACTTCATAGCCTTGCTCTTTAAGCAGCCAGGCCGAGACAGAGGAGTCCACGCCGCCGGACATTCCGATAACGACGCGACCTTTTTTGGTGGAAATAGTCATTGCAGTGATGGTGAGAGGTGTCGCAGCAGGCAGACCCATGGTCTGGCACGCACCTGACTAACTAAAAAAGGCATTGTACGCCTGCGCTGACGCATGTACAGGCAGACACCGCCAGTGCTTGGGGTTTCTGGAAAACTGTGCTGCCCAGGATACAAATAAAAAAGCCCGAACACGCGGTCCGGGCTTTCAGGGCGGCTCAAGTGTGGCTCAAGCGCGATCAGTCCAGAGGACGCGGGGGCAACATCTTGCCGGGGTTCATGATGTTGTGAGGGTCCAGCGCCTGCTTGATGCTGCTCATCACATCCAGTGCATCCTGACCGTGCTCGGCCAGCATGAACTCCATCTTGTGCAAGCCCACACCGTGCTCGCCGGTACATGTACCCTGCATGGCAATGGCACGCTCTACCAGACGATGATTCAGGCGCTCGGACTCGTCCCACTCTTCCTGACTATCGGCATCCAGCAGCATCAGAACGTGGAAGTTGCCATCACCCACGTGACCCACGATGGTGTACGGGAACGGAGCCTGATCCATATCGGCCGCGGTTTGCGCCACACACTCTGCCAACGCGGAGATAGGCACACAAACGTCCGTGGTGCTGGAACGACAGCCGGGACGCAGTTGCAAACCGGCAAAATAGGCGTTGTGTCGGGCCGTCCACAAGCGGGAACGATCCTCGGCCTTGTCAGCCCATTCAAAGTCCATGCCACCGTTTTCACGGGTAATTTCCTGAACCACCTGAGCCTGTTCCTGCACACCGCTGGGGCTGCCGTGGAATTCAAACAGCAACAGGGGCGATTCTTTCAGCGTCAGCTTGCTGTAGGCATTGGTGGCACGTACGGCGGCCGTATCCATGAACTCAACGCGCGCAATCGGAATACCCATTTGAATGACCTCGATCACGCTTTGCACGGCAGAGCGCAGATCGGGGAAATTACAGATGGCGGCAGAAATGGCTTCGGGTTGCGGGTACAGACGCACCGTCACTTCGGTGATGATGCCCAGCGTGCCTTCGCTACCGATGAACAAGCGGGTCAGGTCGTACCCAGCGGAGGATTTCTTGGCTCGGTTAGCCGTATCGATAATGCGGCCGTCTGCCGTGACGACCTTCAGGGTCAGGACGTTTTCACGCATGGTGCCGTAACGCACGGCATTGGTACCGGAGGCACGGGTTGCAGCCATCCCGCCCAGGCTGGCATCCGCACCGGGATCGATGGGGAAGAACAAGCCCGTATCACGGATATGCTCGTTCAAGGCCATGCGTGTCACGCCAGCTTGCACTGTGGCGGTGAAGTCTTCGGCATTAATCGCCACGATCTCATCCATGCCGGACAAGTCCAGGCTGACGCCACCTTGAATTGCCAGGAAATGCCCTTCCAGGGAGGAGCCGGCCCCGTAAGGGATCAGGGGAACATGATGCTCATGACAATGACGTGCCACCCAGGCTACTTCTTCTGTGCTGCGAGCAAAAACAACCACATCAGGCAGCATGGGTGGATACGGCGACTCATCCCGTCCATGGTGTTCACGCACAGCGTGAGAAAGCGAGCACCGCTCTTGGAACTGAGCCTGCAAGGCTTCTACAAAACCTTCAGGTAAAGGGCACCGCGCTAGATCGGCATGACCGGGAGCATTCATGAGCATTCCAAAAAGGCAAAACCCTATTATGAGTGGCTAAGTGCCCCCTCTTCAAGAGCGACTCGTGCCTGGCGACGCTGACGCACCGCTTCAGCCAGTTTTTCCAGAACCACCACGGTGTCATCCCAATCGATGCAACCATCGGTAATGCTTTGGCCGTAGGTCAAAGGCTTGCCTTCCACCACGTCCTGACGACCGCCTACCAGATGGCTTTCGATCATCACGCCGCAGATACGCATATCGCCGCCCGAGATCTGACCGGCCACATCGGCCAGCACTTCGGGCTGACGGCGGTAGTCTTTATTGCTGTTGGCGTGGCTGGCATCGACCATCACACGCGGCACCATGCCAGCCTTGATCATGGCCTGGCTGGTTGCCTCAACGTTTTCAGCATCGTAGTTCGGTGTCTTGCCGCCGCGCAGAATCACGTGGCAATCGTTATTACCCACGGTGGACACAATGGCGGAGTGACCACCCTTGGTGACCGACAGGAAATGGTGTGGCTGGGAAGCGGCCTTGATCGCGTCCAGAGCAATACGGATATTGCCATCCGTGCCATTTTTGAAGCCGACGGGGCAGGACAACCCGGAGGACAGTTCGCGGTGAACCTGGCTCTCTGTCGTGCGAGCACCAATGGCGCCCCAGGAAACCAGATCGGCAATGTACTGGGGAGTAATCATGTCCAGGAATTCGCAACCAGCGGGCAAATCCAGCTGGTTCACGGCCAGCAGCAATTCACGCGCGGTACGCAAGCCCTGATTGATGTTGAAGCTGCCATCCATGAAGGGGTCGTTGATCAGCCCTTTCCAGCCCACGGTGGTACGTGGCTTTTCGAAGTACACACGCATCACGATTTCCAGCTCGGGCGCAAAGCGCTTGCGCTCCACCGTCAAACGGCGGGCGTAGTCCATTGCGGCTTCAGTATCGTGAATGGAACAAGGGCCCACCACGACCACCAGACGATCATCCCGTTCGTGAAGGATTTTGTGAATGCTGCGGCGTGCCTTGTGAACCGTAGTCGAGACAGCAGAGGTACACGGGAACTCGCGCATCACATGGGATGGGGGAGACAGCTCCTTAATTTCACGAATCCGTAAATCATCAGTATTGTGCGACACGATTGAACTCCAGTTGGTTTGCCAGGTCCGGGGGCAAACGAAAAAAAAGCCGCCCGGACAATGCTGGCGGCTTATTTCAGGATTTGGGTCTTACTTGTGTTTGGTGCAACCCGTCCTTTCCTCCACCAGCGGCATCGGAAAAGCATAAAAATAAAAGAAGAAAACGGGGGTTGCGAAAGTCATGGGAAAAATCCTAACACAGTTCCGGACGCGCCGCCAACAAAACCAGCAAGATTCATCCACAAAAACGCAGAACAACAAAATATTTATACTAACAAGACCCTAAAAAATACCACCAAACGAAACAACCATTTCGTTTAGAGTTTTTTATTGGCCCTTTTGTTTCGTGTTATCGCGAAAAACCACGATAAATCGTTTAGATGGCTTGTTTGTCTTATTTTTACATCTACATACAAACCTGATCACTATCTGTCCTGCGCAGAGGGAAAAGGGCCAGAACACAGGGTTCTGGCCCTTAGCTGCCTAATTTAGCAGCACGCTATCCGCCCTTTTCCGCCATAACGAGCTTGCTGTCGCTCGCGGAAAAACTCGGCGTACTCCATCGGTTTCTGATCGGGGTGATTTACCCGCATATGATTCAGATAGGATTCATAATCAGGCACGCCCACCATCAGGCGCAAGGTTGTGGCCAGATAACGCCCGGTACCCCGCCCTGCCTGGGCACTGCGCGAGATGGCTCCTGTCAATAAGCCTTTCATATCAAGCTCCTGCTGCCGCTTGAGCCGGCAATGGCTCGTAGGGAGTCTCGGCAGAATGCGGCTCTGTGCTGCAGCGCGCTTTCAACACGCAACGGATGCCAAAGAACACCATGCTCAAGACCACGAAAATGAACAGACCGCACAAGGTGGAGTTCACGTAATCGTTAAAAATAACCTGCTGCATCTGCTCCAGTGATTTGGCCGGTGCCATGACGGTTTGTTCCGCCAGACCCTGCTGGTACACCTTGGCATGGGCCAAAAAGCCGATCTTGGGATCGGGGTGGAACATTTTCTGAAAGCCCGCCACCAGCGTGCAAATCAGCAGCCAGATAGTGGGAACCACGGTCACCCAGGCGTAGCGGTCTTTCTTCATCTTGAAGAGCACCACCGTACCCAGGACCAACGCCACCGCTGCCAGCATCTGGTTGGCGATACCAAACAAAGGCCACAAGGTATTGATGCCGCCCAGCGGATCGACCACGCCCTGATACAGGAAGTAGCCCCACGCCGCCACGCACAAGGAAGTGGCAATCAAGTTGGCAACCAGGGACTCCGTACGCCGCAAGCCTGGTACAAAGGTGCCCATCAAGTCTTGCAGCATGAAGCGACCCGCACGAGTACCGGCATCTACTGCCGTCAGAATGAACAGCGCTTCAAACAAAATGGCAAAGTGGTACCAGAAGCTCATCATCGCAGGCCCGCCGATGACGTTGTGCAAGATGAAGGCCATACCCACGGCCAAGGTAGGCGCGCCACCGGCACGGGAAATAATGCTGTTTTCGCCCACGTCGCTGGCCATTTGGGTCAGATCGGCGGGTGTAATCAGAAAGCCCCAACTGGACACCACTTGTGCGGCCTGTTCAGGCGTGGTGCCAATCAAGGCGGCCGGGCTGTTCATGGCGTAGTAAATGCCGGGCTCGATCACGCAGGCGGCGACCAACGCCATGATGGCGACGAAGGATTCCATCAGCATGCCGCCATAACCGATATAACGTGCCTGGGTTTCGTTCTCGATCATCTTGGGTGTGGTGCCCGAGGAAATCAAGGCGTGGAAACCGGACACGGCACCGCAAGCAATGGTGATGAACAGGAAGGGGAACAAGCTGCCGGACCAGACCGGCCCTGTGCCATCAATGAATTTGGTGGTCGCTGGCATTTTCAGCTCGGGTGCCACGATCACAATCCCGATGGCCAGACCCACAATGGTGCCGATTTTCAAAAAAGTGGACAGATAGTCACGCGGAGCCAGCAACAACCACACAGGCAGCACGGCGGCAATAAAGCCGTAAATGATCAGCGCCCAGGTCAGCTCTTCGCCATTCAAAGTGAAGAACGGCCCCCAGCTTGGGTGCGCAGCCACATCCTGACCATAGACAATGGCGGCCAGCAGAAAGATCAGCCCGATCACCGAGACCTCGCCAATACGGCCCGGCCTCAGGAAGCGCAGATAAATCCCCATGAAAATGGCCAGCGGAATCGTCGCTGCCACCGTAAAGGTGCCCCACGGTGAGTTGATCAGGGCCTTGACCACAATCAGCGCCAGCACGGCCAGGATGATAACCATGATCATGAAGGCGCCAAACAACGCAATCACACCGGGCACCGTGCCCAGTTCGGACTTGATCAGATCCCCCAGCGAGCGCCCGTCGCGGCGCATGGAGATGAACAAAACGGTAAAGTCCTGCACCGCCCCCGCAAACACCACACCGGCCAGAATCCAGAGCATACCGGGCAGATAACCCATTTGCGCAGCCAGCACCGGCCCGACCAAGGGGCCCGCGCCTGCAATCGCCGCGAAGTGGTGCCCAAAGAGCACATGCTTATTGGTCGGTACATAGTCCAGACCATCGTTATGACGCCAGGCAGGCGTCATGCGGGTGGCGTCCAGCTCAAAGACCTTACGAGCAATGAAACGGCTGTAGTAACGATAGGCAATCAAATAGACGCAGACTGCGGCGACTACGATCCATAGAGCATTGATGCTCTCCCCCCGGCTTAGCGCCACCGTTCCCAGGGCAAAGGCCCCCAGCACCGCAACCAGCACCCAAATCAGATGCTGTTTCATAAAACCGCCCTCTTCTCTGCTCATAGAGCCTCCACGATTTTGCATTAAGTAAGTCTGCCACCAACTTTTTTTCCGGCTGCACTTCTGATCTGAAGAAGTCGCCAGCTGCCGGTACAAGAGGCGCTGCACCGCGTAGGGGCGAGCATTCTTGCTGGGACCGCACAGTGTTCTTGATACCGTGCATTTCCCGCACCAGCAGGGTTTGAAAGCGCCGTAAAGCGCACTTTCCAAAAAAGGTGTCGGCGCGCCCGAAGGCGCGCCGAACTCATTCATGAATCAATCTGGGGTAGGCACAAGCCAGGCGCTTTTGAGAGGACAAGCGCTCTTTAATCCTTGGGAGCATAGTAAAAACACGTACTCAAAACACCACGCATTCTCCCTAAGACCAAACTCTTTGCTTATATATAAATTCTAATCAGTTCTTTTCGTTGATAGTTTCTATCCATTTAATTTGAGTACGAATGATTTTATGCGCTATGATTTCCCTGCAAATCTTTCGTAAAACAAATCATTCATAACGAAATGGTATAGGCGAGAAAAGGACTCATGATGAAACTACAATCCAAGCCCCTCTGCGCGCTGGCCTTTGCCCTGCTGGGCACCCTGGCTGCCGCTTCCAGCGCCCAAGCTGTCACGCTGGAACAAGTCAAAGAGCGCGGCGTGATTCGCGTCGCCGTTGCTAACGAAATTCCGTACGGATACATGGACATGTCCGGCAAAGCTCAAGGCGCTGGCCCGGAAGTGGCCCAGGCCATCATGGAGCGCCTGGGTGTCAAAGAGATCAAATGGGAAACCGCCAATTTCGGCTCCCTGATTCCCGGTCTGCAAGCCAAGCGCTTTGATATGGTGGCCGCTGAAATGGCCATCCTGCCGCAACGCTGCAATACCGTGCTGTTCTCCGAGCCCAACAGCTCCTATGGCGAAGGCCTGCTGGTGGCCAAGGGCAATCCCAAGAACATTCACTCTTACGAAGACTTCGCCAAGACCGATCACAAGATTGCCATCATGGCTGGGGCTGATCAGCTGGAAATGATGCAGGCCCTGGGGGTGCCCGATGATCGCATGATCACCATTTCCAACAATGCCGATGCCATCTCCACCGTGGCAACAGGCCGTGCCGATGCCTATGCCGCAACCGGCCAGACAGCCAGTGACCTGGCCTCCAAAGGGGGCGGCAAGGTGGAACTGGCCGCCGAATTCAAGGACCCCATCATTGACGGCAACCCGGTTCGTAGCTGGGGCGGTTTTGCCTTTGCCAAGGAATCCGAAGACCTGCGCGACGCGGTCAACAAGGAACTGGCCGAATTCAAGAAAACCGATGAATGGAAAGCCATCCTGAGCAAACATGGCTTTACCGAAGAAGACGCCAAGCACTCGTTTGAGAAATCCACGGAACAGCTGTGTAAAGCCTGATCCTTCACCTGCGGGTAAGGCGGCCGCACGGGCCTGCGCGGCTCCTTGCAAGGGCCGACAGCGCACATAAGGTGCACCGCCTGCCCTTGTCTGGAACCTGATATGGATTGGTTAAGTTACAGCTCGGCCCTGATGGAAGGGGCCTGGGTCACCATACAGCTCACGCTGTATTCAACCGTAGTGGGAGCGATCGCCTCCTTTGCCTTAGGCATAGGCAGGCTGTCCCACTCGGTGGCCCTGCGCTCGCTGTCCATCACGATTATTGAAGTTTTTCGCGGCACCTCTTTATTGGTACAGCTGTTCTGGCTGTACTTTGCCCTGCCTATTCTGGGCGAGTCCATGGGTCTGGACTGGCGCCTGGACCCGGTCGTGGCCGGCACCCTGGCCCTGGGCCTGAACATTGGCGCCTATGGTGCGGAAGTAGTACGCGGAGCCATTCAGGCCGTACCGCACTCTCAACTGGAAGCCGCCAAGGCCCTGGACTTTACCGAGCGCCAGACCTTATGGCGCATCAGCCTGCCCCAGGCCATCCCCGAGATGATGCCCAGCTTCGGGAACCTGGCCGTACAAAATCTGAAAGATACGGCCCTGGTCTCTTTGATCAGCCTGGGGGACTTGAGCTTTAGAGCTGAACAAATACGCAACTTCACCCAGGACAGCACCACTATCTACACCCTGCTCTTGCTGATGTACTTTGGCATGGCACTGGTGCTGACCGTTCTGATGAAATTGCTGGAACGCGCAACCGGCCGCTGGCGCGCGCAAAGGAGCTGAACATGCTGTTTGGTATTGAATGGGACACCAGCAGCAACGGAGCATTTGCGCTGTCTATCCTCCCTATTTTGCTTAAAGGCTTGTGGGTCACCATACAAGCCGCCGTACTGGGCTTTGGGGTGGCCGCTATCCTGGGACTTATCCTGGCCGGCCTGAAAAGCGTGCGCCTGCGCCTGATTTCCTGGCCCGCCTATGTGCTGACCGAATTCCTGCGCGACACGCCTTTGCTGGTGCAATTGTTTTTCCTGTACTACGTGCTGCCGGACTACGGCATCGTGCTGCCCGCCTTCCTGACCGGCGCACTGGCGCTGGGGGTGCAGTACAGCGCCTATCTATCCGAGGTCTACCGCGCAGGTCTGGAATCCGTCACCCACGGCCAGACTGAAGCGGCCCGCGCGCTGGACATTTCTCCGCTGCGTACCTTTATGGTCATCACCCTGCCCCAGGCTATCCCACGCA
Source organism: Alcaligenes sp. AB3 (assembly GCF_031844565.1). Classification (NCBI taxonomy): domain Bacteria; kingdom Pseudomonadati; phylum Pseudomonadota; class Betaproteobacteria; order Burkholderiales; family Alcaligenaceae; genus Alcaligenes; species Alcaligenes sp. AB3. The sequence goes on along the minus strand of NZ_JAUZVM010000001.1, from coordinate 401,995 downwards.
TCATCCCAGCCATGGGTAACTACCTGGTGTCCATCATGAAGGACGTGCCCGTACTCTCTGTCGTATCGGTACTGGAAGTCCTGAACGTGGCCAAGATTATTGGTGACCGCACCTTTAACTACATCATTCCCCTGTCCATGGTGGGCGGCCTGTATCTGCTGCTGACCCTCCTGGCTTCCGCTGGGGTACGAGCGCTGGATCAGCGTTTGCCCAAGCAAGGAATTCCCCTGCGATGACTGACACAACAAGCCCCATCATTCAATTTGACAATGTCACCAAGAAGTTCGGTGATGTCACCGTCTTGGACGCCTTGAACTTTCAGGTGGAGCCGGGTGAGAAAGTCACCATCATCGGCCCTTCCGGTTCTGGTAAATCCACCGTGCTGCGCATCCTGATGACACTGGAAACCATCGACGAAGGCGTCATTACCGTGGCCGGCAAGCCCCTCTGGCATGAGCGGGTCGACGATAAACTGGTACCCGCCAGCCAGAATCACCTGCGCGAAATGCGCAAGGAAATGGGCATGGTGTTCCAGCAGTTCAACCTGTTTCCGCACATGACGGTGATGCGCAATGTCACCGAAGCGCCTACCCATGTGCTGGGCCTGTCCAAAGAACAGGCACGCGAACGGGCTACCAAATACCTGGATCTGGTGGGCCTGATCGACCATGCCGACAAATTCCCCAGCCAGCTCTCCGGCGGGCAGCAACAACGTGTGGGGATTGCTCGGGCCCTGGCCATGGAACCGAATATTCTGCTATTTGACGAGCCTACCTCGGCCCTGGACCCGGAGCTGGTAGGTGAAGTGCTGGGCGTCATTCAAAAGCTGAGTCAGGAACAGGATCTGACGATTCTGCTGGTGACCCACGAAATGCAATTTGCCAAGGAAGTCTCAGACCGCGTCTGCTTCTTTGATAAAGGCGTGATCGTGGAATCCGGCCCGCCCGAACAAGTATTCTGCAACCCGCAGGAAGCACGAACGCAGGCGTTCTTGAGCAACTTTATTCAAGCGGCCTGATTCTTTTTGTTTACAGGGCAGATCAGAGGGAGCGTATAGACCAGCGCCCCCTCTTTTCGGTGCCTCCATAACCCAAAAAACGCGGCAACAAGAAAGAGTGGCTGATAAAAAAACATCCAGATTTAGCAGACAACACCAAGCTGAACAGGATGATACGGAGGCGAGGTCTGCAACCGCCGAAAGCGGATTTCCACAAGCTGCGGTTTCACACAATCCAGCCGGGGTGGCACTACCTTACGCGGCATGCCACCCTGCTCTGCCACATGAAATGAATCAATACAGCTTTTTCTGAGGTGGGCCTGAAAAACGTAGTGGTCCGATGCTAGCCATATCCACTTCGACCACCGAGGGGCCTTGATGCTCAATGGCCTGCTTCACCACTGTTTTGAATTCGTCCAAGGACGACACCAGATACGCCTGGCACCCCATCGCCCGACCCACATCACGATAGCTAGGTGTGTGCAGCTGGTTGTAATACTGCCGATCTTCAAAGTAGCGCTTCTGTATGCCGCGCATCACGCCATAGCCGCCGTCATTCATCACCAGCAAGACCAGGTTGCTTTGCTCTTGCACCATCGTGGCCATTTCACCAATACCCAGCATCAAGCCCCCATCACCCACCAAGGCCACCACCTTTTTGTCCAGGTTCGCTTTGGCCGTACCGATCGCGTGTGCCAGCCCCAAGCCGATCGCCCCTGCCAAGGAGTGGATGTTTTGCAAGGGGGCGTGTACAGGGAACAGCCGACTGCCCCAGGTACTTCCGGACATGGTGATATCGCGCACCAGGATCGCATCTTCAGGCATGGCAGCACGCAGGGCAAAGCATAGCTCGGCATACGGCCCCAACTGTTCAGTCAATTGGAGTATGGCGGCTTCACGGGCCTGGGTAATCGCGGCATCATAATCCGCATCGACAAAGCTGCAGCCCTGCAGATCTTGCACCAAGGCTGTCAGGGCTTCGTTGGCCTCTGCGCAGACGAACTGGCTGATGGCGTAGTTTCGCTGTTGTGCAGCCGGGTTCGCATCAATTTGCAGGGTGTTGGCAGGAAACTGGATGGAATAGGTTTTGGTTTCATTGCTGCGCAAACGCGAACCGACCACCAAGACCAAATCCGCGTCGGCCAACAGCGTTTCCACTTCAGCCGTATTGTGAAATGCACCCAAACTGCGAGGGTGACTATCTGCCAGGACGCCACGTGCATGTGTAGACGACACCACTGGAATCCCCATATCCGCCAACTGACGGACGGCTTTACCCGCTTTCAGGGTTCCCCCCCCTATCCAGAGCATGGGACGTTTTGCGGCTTTAACGGCTGCGGCCAGTCGGGCTCTGTCGCGCTCTTGCAAAGCAGGCAATTGCAAGGGGGCGGCCGGCTCCAGGGAGACAGGCCAGGCTATGTGTGCAGCCTGCACATCGATAGGAATCTCGACACTTACCGGCCCCATGGGAACGGTAGTCGCAACGCGTATGGCCTCTTGAATCATGCCCACCGCGTTCTCCGGGCTGGTGATGCGATACGCGGCTTTACTGGACGCGCGCAAGAAACCCAACTGATCTTTGGCTTCATGAATGAAACTGGCATCTCTATCCAGATACTCACGTTCAACTTGGCCCGTCAAATGTAGTACGGGGCTGGCAGCATTGCAGGCTTCGATAAGCGAGCCCACGGCATTGCCGGCCCCCGCCCCCGTGCTGGTCAAGGCCACGCCCAAACCAGTGAAACGTGATTCTGCGTCGGCCATGGTGACACTACCCGCCTCGCCCCTGGCGCATACAAACTGCACCTGCTTGCGGCGGCCCAGCGCATCGGCAATGGGCAAATTGTGAATGGAAATCACGCCATACACATTGCGTACCTGGTGGCTCTCCAACACACGGGCAATGGCCTCACCCACGGAAATGGTTTCTGTCATGTTTGTGTCTCTCATCCTTCACACCATGGATCAGGCTGTGTACTCAGCCCCATATAAATACTTTTTTGCTGCATGTACGACAAAATACTCAGCCTGCCTTTCTCCCTGCCCACGCCGCTTTCTTTAAAACCGCCAAAGGGTGTGGAGATAGAGAATTTCTTGTAGGTATTAATCCAGACCGTGCCTACGTCCAGTGCTCGGGCCAGCTGCCAGGCCTTGCGGTAGTTTTCAGTCCAAAGGCCGGCGGCCAAGCCGTAGACACTGTCATTGGCTTGCTGCACCAAGTCGTGCTCGTCCTCAAACGGCAATACCACCAGCACGGGGCCAAAGATCTCTTCCTGGCACACGCTGGCCCGGTTACCCAGCCCGGTAATAATGGTGGGGGCGTAGTAATTGCCTTGCGCCAGATCACCCTCGGTCAGACGGTGCCCACCCACTACAATCTGCCCGCCCTCCTGTTCGGCGCGTCGCACGTAGGCGTCAACCGAATTCAAGTGCTTCTCGTCTATCAGTGGGCCAACTTGAGTCGCGGCGTGCTCGGGATGCCCCACACGCAGCGCTTGTGTTTTAGCGACCAAACGCTGCATAAAGGCCTCATACACGTTTGCGTGTACAAACAAGCGCGCACCGGCAATGCAAGCCTGCCCCGAGGAACTGAAAATACCGTAGATCACCCCATTTACGGCCAGATCCAGATCGGCATCGTCCAACACCACCGTCGGCGACTTGCCTCCCAGCTCCAGGGAGGTACCAATCAAGCGCTCTGCTGCAATATGAGCCAGCTGACGTCCTGTGCTCGTCCCGCCTGTGAAGGAAATTTTCTTCACCAGTGGATGCTGCACAATGGCATTGCCCACGACTGAGCCTTTACCCGGTAACACGCTTAGCAAGCCGGGAGGCAGCCCCGCTTGCTCAAACAGGCGCGCCAGTTCCAAGGCGATCAAGGATGTCGCTTCGGCTGGTTTCAAGATCACGGCATTACCCGCTGCCAAAGCGGGTGCCAGTTTTTGCACTTCAGAGGCAATGGGCGAGTTCCAGGGTGTGATGGCGGCCACCACCCCCAAGGGCTCATGCACACTCATGGTCAACCACTCTCTGGACCGGGCATTGGTCAGCTCTGTATCCAGGGTTTCCAGACACGCCGCGGTATAACGGGCCGTGGCGGCTGCACTCATCACCAAACCACGCGTTTCTGCCAGCGGCTTGCCGTTGTCTCTTGTTTGCAAAGCTGCCAGCTCGGCCACATTTTGCTCGATCAGATCGGCCACTTTATAGAGCACCCGAGCCCGCTCCACGGGCAAGCTATTGCGCCAGGAGGGCTCTTGCCAGGCCCAGTGCGCGGCTTGAACGGCCTCTTGCACATCGTCCAGGCTGGCAGTAGAAAACTCGGCATTCACGCTACCGTCTGCTGGAAAAATGCTGCGCGCAACCGCCCCCCGGCCTTGCCGCCAATGGCCGGCCAAAAATAATGCTTTCATGTTTTTCTCCGCCTAGATGACCAGGGCGTCACCCAGTTGATAGCAAGCGCGCACCACACTCAGTGCTGCCAAGGTGGACGTCTTAGGATTGCTGGCTAAAGCGACGCCCTGCATTTCTATTTGCATCTCACCAAACGTTCCTTCGACACGGATACGATGCTGGTTTCGTGTCATGGCAGGATCAGCAATCAGCTCAACCTGAGTTGCGTCCATGCCCACCCCTGCCAGGGCGATGGTCGCTGCCACGTTTGCATTGGCCGGAAACTTCTGTGCCGCCTCACGAGCCGAACCTCGGAAAAATACGGTCGCTTCGGTTAGCGCATCCAAATCGACCAATTGCTCGGCATAGCTGCCTTTCCAACTGGCTGGTTTTTTACGCCCTTGATACACCACACTATCCAAACCCATTGTGCGTGCAGCGGCAATACCATCAACGCCCGCAATAGCGCCTGGCAAAATCTGTAGCTGTGCGCCCTGTGCAACCGCAAACTCACGTATCTCCTGCTCAAACACACTGTCGGCAAACGCCCCCACCGAAATCACAGCCAAAGGCAATTGGCGCTGCAATACTGCTTTGGCATGGGCTTTCAAACCAGCTTGCCCGGCCATCTCCAACACCAGATCTGGCGTTCCCACCATGTCATCCACATGGCTGATCACTTGCACAGCAGGCCCCAGCTCTTTCTGCATGGCGGCCACACCCGCTTCAGTGACAATCACCCATGCCAGTTCAATGGATTCAGGCAACAGGGCATGCACCGTTTTTGCCATGGCCCCATAGCCAATAAATGCTACTTTTTTCATCGTTCTGCCCTAAATTTCCTGACTAAACCCGCCAGACACGTCAATGACTGATCCCGTTGTATAGGAAGACAACGGCGACGCTAAAAACACCAAAGCCCGAGCCGCTTCCACAGGCTTGCCCAGACGTCCCATCGGTATGCCTCGCTTGCGGGCAATGCCCGCCAGCCAATCCTCCCAGCTTTGATCAGGATCTGATCTATCCAGGTAGCGACGTTGCCACTGCCCGGACTCCACCATGCCAATCAAAATGGAGTTCACTCGAATGCCTGCAGCCACAAACTCTTTGGATAAACCTTTGCTCAAATTCAACAAACCCGCTCTGGCGGCTGAAGTTGCCATCATGTGCGGTTCAGGTTTGTAAGCCAGCAAGGAGTTCACATTGGCGATGGACGCAATGCTTGACTGGCGCAGATACGGCAAGGCGGCCCGCACGGGATTTAACACACTGAAGTACTTCAGCTGCACTTCCCGTATCCACTCTTCATCCGAGGTGTCTTCAAAGCTGGCAACTTTTCCCTGGCCCGCATTGTTGATCAGCATGTCCACACCGCCGAAACGCTGCGCTACCTGCTCAATAAATTGTTTGATGGCATCCGCATTCAACACGTCGCAACACTGTATATACAGACGATCCGACTCAAAACAGGCCGCCATTGTTTCCCAGGAATCCTGCAGGCGCCCGGAATCCCGTCCGCACCAGGCGACGTATGCGCCTTGCTCAAGCAATAGCCGTACGGTTTCCAGACCTATGCCTGAGGAGCCTCCCGTCACGACGGCCACTTTGCCGCTAACTTGAAAACTCATATGCTGCTCTCCTTCTTGTCCTGCTCGGCACGGCCAAAGACCAGGCGATCAAATAGCGCAGGTTGATCCACGTACAACAAATGGCCAGCTTGCGGCACTGCCTGTAATTTCAGCCGTGGGTAACTGTGCTGTAAGGCCTGCATCCCGGCAGGTGGAGTAATGCCATCCTCTGTGCCGTACAAAGCCTCTATGTCACCTTGAATACTCGGCAGGTAATCATCAATGCTGTCGTACGCCAAGAGATAGGAAGAAGCCTTGAATCCCTCCAGGCGCAGTCGTTTCATTGCCTGCGTCACCATCAGCATGTTTTCGGGTGTCACTTGCCCCAACAGAAACGGCCCACGCTCTTGCGCCATGGCTTCCGGGCCCAGCGCTTCGAGCAGTCGTGGACGTTTCTCGTACACCTGCCGTTGCTGCTCTGCCGAGGTTTTGCCATAGCCCTGTGCCACACTGGCCAACACCAAACGTGACACATCCTCCGGATACAGCGAGGCATAGGCAGTGGCCATCAATGCGCCCAAGGAATGCCCCACCAGCGTGAAGGCGGGCAAGCCCACCTCCTGCACCAAGGTTCTCAGTGCCTGAGCGTAATCAGCAGCGCTAGGGGTGGCTGAGGCCAAAGCGACACTGTCTCCATAGCCCGGCGCATCCCAGGCTATCAGCCGGTTTTTCCCCGCTTGGCTTGCAAACTGCTTGGCCCACAAACCCGCAGCCGAACTGATGCCGTGCAGCAAGACGTACACATCGCCTTGCTGCTCCCCGTTATCCCAATAAGACAGGCCAGAAGCCGTCTTACGCATCGCACCCTGTGTGCTCAATGGCATGTTTTGCCTCCTACTTTCGTGCGATGGCTTATTTCTTGGCCGCTTTTGCCGACTCATGCCAAGGGATCACGACTTTACGCAGTGAACCAACGGTGAAATACAGCACGAAACCAATCATCGCCAAAAGGATTACAACGGCAAACAAGGTATCCACTTCCAGATCCTGCAGCTTGATGGTGGCCAAGTAGCCCAGACCACGCGAACCGGCCACAAACTCAGACACCACGGCACCAATAATGGCCAGCACAATTGCCATCTCCATACCCGTCAGGATGTAAGGCAAGGAGGCTGGGATCACCAGCAGTTTGAAGCGCTGCCAGGTGCTTGCCTTGCCCACCTGAAACACTTCAATCAAACCCGTATCGACAGACTTGGCCCCCAGATAACTATTGGAGAAAACCGGAAAGAAAGCCAATAGCGCCGAGATGATGATCTTGGATTCGATTCCAAAACCAAACCACAAAATGAACAGGGGAATCAGCGCCACTTTAGGCGTCAGCTGCAAGGCGATCACAAAGGGTTTGAAGATCGTGTCCAAGATGGCGATCCGTCCCAGCAACTGCCCCAGCAAGGTTCCCACAATTACTGCGATACAAAAGCCTCCCAGGCACTCGGCCAAGGTGGTGTAGATGTGATAGTAGGTATCATCGCGCTGCATCAGCCGCACCAGGGCGTGCACCACATCTTCCGGTGGGGGCAAGACCAGGGGGGACACGTCAAAACCACTGACATAGGCTTTCCAGAGCAGGAAAAACACCAGCACGGAAATGATTTGAATAAGTAGACGATTCACTTACAACTCCAGATGCTGACGCAGTTCATCACATAGACGGGCAAACTCGGGATCACCCAAAAAGTTTGTGCGCGGACGCTCCAACGTAATAGGAATTTCGGCTACCACACGTCCCGGGCGCGCCGACATCACAATGACCCGATCCGCCAAGTGCACCGCTTCACTGATAGAGTGCGTAATCAGGAAAGCACCAAATTTCTGATCCATCCAGATACGCTCTGCATCAGCGATGATTTTTTCCCGGGTCAAGGCATCCAATGCCCCAAACGGTTCATCCAGCAGCAATAAATCGGGCTGGGAAAACAGGGCGCGCGCAAAAGACGCCCGTTGGCGCATCCCACCGGACAGCTCGGCCGGGCTCTTGGTTTCAAAGCCTTTCAACCCCACCATGTCGCATAGCAACAGCGCCCGCTGTTCATCCTCAGCGCTGTAACTGCCCGCTTGCATCAACTTGGGCAGCAAGATATTTTTCTGGATATTCATCCACGGCAAAAGTCGGTGCTCTTGAAATGCCACACCGATATCGGGCGTTTTCTTGTCGGCCGTAGCGGGCCAGTTCACCTGACCGGAGGTGGGCTGTTCCAAACCACATAACAAGCGCAGCAAGGTGGACTTGCCGCAGCCTGATGGACCAATTACTGCCACAAACTCACCGGCCATGATGTGCTGATTAATGTCTTGCAAAGCAATGGTCGTACCGGTAGAGGTCTTGAAATGCTTGGAGACACGGTCAAAACGAACGATGGGCGGTGCGTCAGTGGACGGTTTTTTTGCTAGCTCAGACAACGGTAGACTCCCAGATGGCATTGGTATAGAGCTGTCTGGAGGTTTCCTTCATCAGACCGGCACCCTGCAACAAGCGAGTCGCTTCATCCCACTGCTCGGGCACATTACGCAAGACATTTTCTTTACCGTGCGCCAACCACAACTCACGGTTGCCTTTCAGGTCGCCCAGCGCAATATCTTCTTTGTCAATACCTGGCACATCGAAACGACGCGCAATCGTGCGAATGACTTCCAGCAGTTGCGCATCGTCCATATCCGCCATCGCCAAGATCGCCGAGCGGGTGCCTTGCAAAAATGCGACGTGCTGCTCGCGGTTGGATTCCAGATCCTCTTCACTGGCCACATAGACTTGACCAGGCACACCGTCGTCTACAGGCAGCGCCACCAAAGGCAGTTCGGCAGCACGCAGGCGCGATACCGTACTGGCATTGCCAAAAAATGCGGCAATACGGCCCGCCTCCACCATCGCGAACGACGCCGGACCGTCAGCAACACGCTCACGACGCACCGACTTGGGGTCCACACCTGCTTTGGCCAGCATCAAGTTCAAGGTGGCCTCCATGGAACCACCGAATGACGCCACGCCAACCACTTTCCCTGCCAGTTCCTTCACGTCCCGAACTGGGTGGCTCTGGGAAGAAATCACCACAAAAGGTGAAATCTGTGACACCGTGCCAAAGGCCAGAACATCGGAGTTGTCTTGGGCGCGCGCGGACAGATAATTGGCGCCACCGGTGCGGCCAGCTTCTACCTGCTTGGCGGCAACCAGCTGTATGGCCTGACCGGCCCCCCTGCCTACTTCTACTTTGACGTTCACATCCAGTTTGTCGAAACCACCCGACGCGCTGGCATACAAGACGGGCGCGAAGGCCAGGGACAGAGTGAAAGGGGTCAGGTACGTGTAGGTCCCCCTTGCCTTGGCAAAGGCCACGCTGGCGCTCATGGGCAAACTCATTGCCCCCAAGGCACCGGCGCTATAAACCAGAAATTTCCTGCGGTTCATATGGAATCGCTCCTTGATAGGATTTAGGTGGGCTGCTTGTTTTGCGCAGCGGCCTTTGCCTGCATACGCAGCTTCTTGGCGGCAGTCAGCGGATGGTCTTCGGGATAGTCAGGCAAATCAGGCCGGTTCGCCCCCAGCATCACGCACATCAAGGACTCTTCTTGACCCTCATTGCGCAAACCGCGGTACACACCCGGTGGCACCGAAATAACGTCACGTTCGTTCAAGACAACTTCGCAACGCTCTCCCTTGTATTCCAGGAACAGACGGATACTGTCGCCGCGCAAAATGAAAAATGCTTCCTCAACGTCGTGGTGCACATGCAAGGGGCCCTCACAACCAGCAGGCAAGATCATGGTGGAAAACGTGAAATGCTCTGCCGGAATGACGTTGTCGTCATGGGTTACGCCCGCTGCTCCTGTGCCGATGTAGCGAGTTTGCGCTCGACGGTATGTCGGGTTCACCTCTGCTTGCCAACCCAGTGCATTCCAATCGTACTGACGGCTTTTGCGGCGAGCGATGCGTGATTCAATCCACTCTTGCAAACTCTTGTCTTGTGGACGCTTCCAGCTCGCAAACAGAGGAGATTCCTGATCGGGAACCGGCACAATTTGTTCTGTTGTCATATCACTCATGGCTTTCCTTTCTACTCCCAAAACATCAAATCAATCAAAATGAATGCTGCAGCCCAACACCGAGCTGGTGTTTGCGCTGTTTTTCGTCAATAAAGTGGTTGCGCACGCTGTACACGTTGCCCATCGCATACACGTTGGTGCGCTTGGAGAGTTGATAGCGGTAACCTGCTGCAAAACCGCCATTGTTCGAGAGCATGGCGCGCTGATAACTCAGCATGGCCGTCCCTCTTTTTCCAGTAGGAATGGACGCGCCGACCGTAAAGGCGCGATCTTTGTCGCCCCCTGTTTTCACATAACCAGGCGCAGGGTTCAGGTTAATGTTGCGCTGCTCGTTATAGCCGCTGAACAAACGCACGACGCCAAAGTCATAAGACAAACCAAACTGCAGGTTTTGCGCCTTGCGATTATTACTATCTTTAATAGGATTCAAGCGCTCGTAGGTCAGCGCCGCCTTCAAGGGGCCATTGCTATAGCGCAAGCCAGCGGTCAGAACACGATTGTTGTTGGATGAGCCAAAAGACTGTTCATCAGCAGTGGAAAAGCTATAACCAATACCGGCTTCCAGCCCACCGACAACAGGCGTCTGATACGTCACCGCATTGCTCAAGCGACCATCTGCACCGTAGTCGCCGCTTTTATACCCGAAGGTAGAACCGATGCCGTTACCAGACCATGCCACGCCAAACGGGCTGGCAATAAAGGGCGTCCACGAATAGCCAAAAACAGTTTGCCGACCAAACTTCAGTTCACCAAAACCGCCCTTGATTCCTAAGGTTGCTTGCCGTCCAAAGAGGCGGCCTTGGGTGGAGGTGCCGGTCGTCGTCAACAAGCCGCCTTCCATTTGGAAGGTCACGGAATAACCGTTACCCAGGTCTTCACTGCCGCGGATACCAAAGCGCGATTGACCGGCAATCCCGCTGGCCATTCCAAACTTTCTGCTGTCATCTAACTGTTTTTCCAGCAACAGGCCGCTGTCCAGCAAGCCGTAGAGCTGCACGCTGCTTTGCTGGGCGAACGCAGCGCCGTGCCCGGCACACGCCATGACCAATACACCCGCTACTGCCCCCATTCGTCCTTTACTCATCCCTTACCCTTTCTGTTTCACTAGTGAAATGATGTTTTATATTAGGAACAGAAAGTATAAAATCATTTAAACTTCGAGAGAAATGAGTAGAAACCCTTTAAGCATGAATCACTTCAGACGGGCACGCCGTTGTCTATCACAATAGCGGCGCCCACTCTTATACTTAGCCACATCAACCAAACCGCTGTGACCAACACCCAAGAGAGCTTATGAGTACGACTTTGCCGGCACAACAAAACTACACCGTGCCAGGACTGGAGCGTGGCCTGCGCTTGTTGTTCGAATTCAACCGGAACGAGCAGACTTTGACGGCGCCCGAGCTGGCCAAAAGACTGGAGCTTCCCCGCACCACCACTTTCAGATTATTGGCGACACTGGAAAATCTGGGCTTTGTACAGCGTGTGGAAGGTGGCCATACGTATAAATTGGGCATGGCCATTTTGCGACTGGGGTTTGAGTATTTGGCTTCTCTGGAGCTAACCCAATTAGGAACACCGATTCTGGAGCGCGTACGTGATGAAACCGGGCTCTCGTGCAACTTGGCGATTCAAGATGAACATAGCGCCGTCATCATTAGCAAAGTGGCCGCCCCCACCCCATTTGTCAGCACCGTACATGTGGGCACCCGTTTGCCGCTGCATGCCACCCTGCTGGGACGGGTGCTGTTAAGTGATATGAAACCGGCGGATTTGCTGCAGCTGTACCCAGAAAACACACTGCCCAGATTTTCTGAGCGGACGCCTACGACCACGGATATGCTGTACGAACTCATCCGCCAAGATGCCGAGCGTGGCTATGGATACGACGAAGGGTATTTTGAGCCTGAAGTAGGAAGTGCAGCTGTCCCGATACGTAATAAGCAAGGACATATCGTGGCCGCACTGGGTGTGACGATCCCGGTCAGCTACTTGCGCTCCGGCAAGCTGGACACCTCATCCTTAGTCAATACTGTGCGCAGCGCTGCAACAGAACTGTCCCAACTACTGGGTTATCACAGTAGCGAGTCCTCGACCAGATAAGCCATACGGGTAGAGCCTGCAGGCTGCCTGGATCCTCTCCCTTTGCAAACCCGGCTTCAAGTGGGCTTTACAGAGGGAGAGGATGTTTTTTTTCAAGCTTCATTGAGCGCAGAGGCATCTGGATTTTGAGCCAGCTTGATGGCATGCTCCCGCACATCGTCCGGCCAGGCAGCCAGCAGACTTTTGAAGCGCCCCAGCTCATCGGCAAACAAGACTCGCATGGCTTCTTCAAAACCGGGCAAATCGCCATCCAATGCGGTCATGAAATTATAGGTACGTTCCTGGGCCCAGGCCGGTCAGTGCGTTCAAGATCGTCATGTGCCCACAGCTCGCTCCCAAAGGCTTGCCGCCTCATACGTTTAGCAGAATCCTGGACACACAAAAAACGCCCCCTGAAATAAATCCAGGGAGCGTCTTATCCGGCCAAGCCTGCACCCAAGGCGCAGACCTTCTTCTTGCTCAGGACTCCAGCAGCGGTCCACTCAATGGCGTCAGGACAGGGAACTGCCCGCGAGTAGCCACATGCGCAGGACGAGGCGTCAGCCCCTGCTTGGGATCACCCACGCAGTTTTCCACGCTATTATAGACCGTAAACACATTGGCTCGTGGCCAAGGCGAGATATTGCTGGCCGAGCCATGCAAGGTATTGCAGTCAAAAAAGATCACCGAACCGGCCTTGGCAGTAATGGCTTCAATGCCGCCTTGATCCACCAGCAATCGCAGGCTGATTGGATCGGGCACGCCATACTCCTGCTTGCGCAAGGACTCCTTGTAATGGTTGTCCGGCGTTTGCCCCGTGCAGGAGATGAACTGGCGGTGCGAACCCGGCACCAGCATCAAGGGGCCATTGCACACATTATTGTCAGTCAACAGCACCGAGCAGCTTAAGGCGCGCATTTGCGGCATGCCATCTTCGATATGCCAGGTCTCGAAGTCCGAATGCCAGTAAAACTCCTTGCCGGTAAAGCCCGGTTTCAGGTTGGCACGGGACTGATGCACATACACATCCGAGCCCAGAATCTGACGGGCCACATCCAGCACGCGCGGATCACGTACCAGGCGGGCAATCAGTTCGCTTAATTCATGCACACGAAAGATCGAGCGCACGGCCTGACTGCCTTTTTCCACCACAGCCTCTTCACGCGACAAGATGCCGGGGTCCGTGCTCATGGCTTCCACATTGCCCAGCAAGGCTTGCACTTCCTGCGCATTGAACAAATCGGGCAGCAGCAAAAAGCCGTTGTCCTCATACTCCCGCAACTGGGACTTGTTCAAAGGCTGGCTACCTACCGGATCCGGATACACCACCGGCTCCTGGCGGCTGACGATGGCCGCCGTTCGTTCTGTACGGGATGTGTACAGATCGCTCATGGTCACTGTCATCATGCTCTCCTTAAGTCTTCAGTCTTCCACGATGGCTGGGTAAACCCCTTTCTCATCGTGAACTTCCTGACCGGTCAAGGGCGGATTGAATACGCAGATCACTCGCAGCGGCTCTTTGCCACCGCGCAAATAGTGTTCATCGTGCTGGTCCAGGGCATAGACCACGCCTGGGCCCAAATCGTATTTCTTGCCGTCGGCAACTGTTTCGATTTCACCATCGCCCTCGATGCACCACACCGCTTCCAGGTGATTCTGGTAGTGGATGTGCGTTTCGGTGCCAGGAAAAATAACGGTTTCATGAAAGGAAAAACCCATGCCGTCTTTCTTGAGCAAGACACGGCGGCTGACCCAGGTATCTGTGCGCACCTCGTCACGGGTTCCAATCACATCTTGTACGTTCTTCACCAACATTAGCGTGCTCCTCCAATCTTCAGAATCTTGGCCTGGCTGCCGCGCTTGGACAGGCACTGGGCCACGCTGCGTTCAATAATGTCCAGACCTTGAGTCAGCTCTTCATTGCTGATCGTCAGGGCAGGCAGCAGCTTCAGAACTTCGTCGTGGGCGCCCGAGGTTTCAATCACCAGACCTTGCTTGAAAGCCTGTGCAGCAATTTCATTGGCCAGACCGGCACCCGGTGGGGTCACCAGCCCCTGGATCAGGCCGCGACCGCGCACGCTCAAGCCACGATCGGGATAGCTGTGCACCAGGTTTTCCAGCCAGTCGCGCACTTGGCGCTCCTTACCCTGGATCTCGGCTTCAAAATCCTCGTTGGCCCAGTAGCTTTCCAGAGCTTGAGCCGCGGTCACGAAAGCCAGGTTATTGCCACGGAAGGTGCCGTTATGGGCGCTCGGCTTCCACACATCCAGTTCAGGACGCAGCAAAACCAGAGACATGGGCAAGCCAAAACCGGACAGGGATTTGGACAAGGTGATGATGTCAGGGCTGATACCAGCCTGCTCAAAGCTGAAGAAGCGGCCAGTACGACCACAACCGACCTGGATGTCATCGACAATCAGCAGCATGTCGTGCTCGCGGCACAGACGCTGCAACTCACGCAGCCAGCGCTGTGTGGCAACGTTCACGCCCCCTTCACCCTGCACGGTTTCCACGATGACCGCGGCAGGATGGTCCAGGCCACTGCTGGGATCTTCCAGCAAGCGCTCCAGATAAGCCATCGTATTGACGTCCGGGCCCAAATACCCGTCATAAGGCATGAACGAGGTATTGCCCAGGGCCACACCCGCTGCACTACGGAACTTGGAATTCGCCGTCACTGCCAGGGAACCCGTGCTGACGCCGTGGAAACCGTGCGTAAAGGAAATCACATTCTGGCGGCCTTTGACCTGGCGTGCCAGTTTTAACGCCGCCTCTACGGCATTGGTGCCGGTAGGCCCCGTAAACTGCAAGCGGTAGTCCCACCCGCGCGGTTTGAGCAGCACTTTGTCCACCGTTTCAAGAAAGTATTTCTTGGCGCTGGTGGCCATGTCCAAACCGTGTACCAAGCCGTCGGTGTTCAGGTATTCAATCAGCTTTTCTTTCAGATGAGGGTTGTTGTGCCCATAGTTGAGCGTACCGGCCCCACTGAAAAAATCGATGTATTGTCTGCCTGACTCGTCCTCCAAGACCGAGCCTCGGGCTTTGTTGAAAATGACCGGAAAGGACCGGACGTAGCCCCTTACTTCAGACTCCATCCGGTCGAATATTTTTAAGTCAGTCATATTTCCTCTCCTGGTTATAGAACGGCGTGTCTTGAGCCGACAAACAACAATCAGCGAACCAGACCGGCTCTACCGTTCTTTTGCGTAAAGTCCCCTTATCCAGAGTCCAAGGGGCCGATTCGTAATAGAGGTTCTGCCTCGTGAGCCTGATCGGCAAACAAGGCGGTATCAAAGAATTCCTGTTCCTGCATGGGCACACCCCAACGCCGCGCCATGGCCGCAAACAGGCCACGCGAGGCCCGGTTGCCAGGGCTGACCGTCGTTTCCAGATAGCGCAGGGAACGGCCACGCAGACGCTGCTTCAGGTGGTCCAGCATGGCCTGCCCCAAACGACGCCCACGAGCGCGCTCATGCACGGCCACTTGCCACACAAAAAGCACATCAGGACGGTCGGGGAGAAAGTAGGCAGAGATGAAACCGTCTATTTGTTCCCCACGCTGCGCGATAACGCAGGTCTGGGAAAAGTGCTCGCTGAGCAGCAAATAGAGATATTCAGAATTCAGATCCAGTGGCGGGCTGTCGGCAATCAACTGATGGATGGCGGCGGCATCACGCAACAGGGGCGCACGCAGTATCAGCGCCGGGTCACTGGGGGCAGGATCGGCGGCAGTCACGCTGCCGGCCGAACTGCCCGGACTAGGTCGGTCCGTCAAACCACCAACCCGGATTCGGGGGGTACATCCCCTTCCGGGACCTCAAGAATAGGCGAGGCCGTATCGTCGGCCTCCAGCACAACATCGGGGTCAGCGTCGAGCAAACGCACAATGCGCTCCAGGGACAAGGTCATGGTGGCCTGTTCCAGCTCGGGCAGCTCTTTCAAGGCGTCCGACAACTTCTTTTGCAAGGGGGACGGCGTGTCATGTGCCAAGGTCTTCCCTTCAGGTGTCGCACTAACAAAAACAATCCGTCGATCTTCACGACCGCGCTCGCGCAGCACCAGTTTCTTGTCTTCCAGGCGATCCAGAATACCGACCACGGTGCTGGGGCTGACATGCATTTCGCGGCTGATGGCCGTGGCCGTCAGCGGGCCTTTCTCAATAATGGTACGCAGGCAGATCAACTGGGGCGCGGTGATATTGCTGTACGCCGACAGTTGCCTGGAATGCAGGGCAATCGAGCGCGTGATCTGGCGCAAGGCCCGCAAAATTCGTAAATCGTAGTGTTGATCTGTGGTCATTTAATTAGCCAAACAAAATAATTCAGCACGATTAATTCGTGTTGAAATGATATGCCTAGAAAAGATCTAAGTCAAACCGATTTACACTCAAAATCATACGGAGCGTAAACCCGTGGATCTGACTCAAAACTGAAAAAAATGTAAGCGCCTGCCCCTTTCGCAGCGGGCAAGCAAGCGGGCGCAATGCCCTGCTCCTGGCCTTCTTGTCGAGGAACAGAGCAAGGCAGCGTGAAGCTTACAGTACACTGCCAGGAGTCCCTGCCGGGGCTGTCACTCCTGGCCTTGCCCAAGACATGACGTGCTGCATCAGAATCCTGCTTGCAAACCGCCACAGCCTGATACAAACCCGGTCCATTAACCCATAAGTCTGTTGGCCACGTAAAGCCGCTCCCGGTTCACGGTGCGCCCGCCAGACATAGAAACCAGCATGAAGCAATCTGATAAGGCAACCCTGATCGGGCTGATCGCCATTGTCCTTTGGAGCACGATTGTCGGCCTGATACGCAGCGTCAGCGACTCTCTGGGCGTAACCGGCGGCGCTGCCCTGATTTACACCCTGGCCTCGGTCTTTCTTCTTTTATCAGTGGGCTGGGTACGCTTGCGCGACTTTCCGCGTCGCTACCTGATCTGGGGCAGTGTGCTGTTTGTCTGCTATGAACTCTGTCTGGCCCTGTCCATCGGCTATGCCCACAACAGCCAGCAGGCAATTGAAGTGGGGATGGTCAACTATCTGTGGCCGACCTTTACCATTGTGGCCGCCATCTTGTTCAATAAGCAAAAAGCCAATGGGCTGCTTGCACCCGGCCTGCTCTTGTCCATGATGGGGATCAGCTGGATTCTGGGCGGCGAGCAAGGCTTGAGCCTGCACAACATCTGGCTGAATGTGCAGGACAATCCCTTGAGCTACGGCCTGGCCTTTAGCGGCGCGCTGATCT
The DNA here is from genome assembly GCF_031844565.1 of Alcaligenes sp. AB3. Lineage (NCBI taxonomy): Bacteria > Pseudomonadati > Pseudomonadota > Betaproteobacteria > Burkholderiales > Alcaligenaceae > Alcaligenes > Alcaligenes sp. AB3. The sequence goes on along the minus strand of NZ_JAUZVM010000001.1, from coordinate 384,620 downwards.
GGGCCGGCTACAGCACCATGACCGCCCGCATCGCCCAGGGCAAAAATGGCATCACCCTGTTTTTCATGCTGACGGCAGCGGCCTTGTGGGTGAAGTACCTGGTCCAAGGTGCTCCTGCCATGACGTTTACGGTTCCCGCCTTGGTGTATTTGCTGCTGGCGGCCATGGCGATGGGCTTTGGCTATGCCGCCTGGAATGTCGGTATTTTGCATGGCAATGTCACCATCCTGGCCGGCGCTTCCTACTTTATTCCGGTATTTTCAGCCGCCCTGTCCACCGTTTTGCTGCAAGCTTCGTTGACGCTGACCTTCTGGCAAGGCTCGGCCATGGTGTGTTTGGGTGCCCTGCTATGCTGGCTGGCCATCCGGGTTCGCAAACCCCGGTCACTAAAAAGCGCTGCCTGAAAAAACCATATTCATTAATTCCGACGCCATTGTGCCTGCTGCGCAAAAATCAAAATAAAAAGCCGTTTGCTGCGCTGCAAAAAAAGTCGCATAAAAAAAGACCGCCCCAGTTAATTCAACTTCGGGCGGTCTTTTTATGGGTTTTGCTTAGCCAGCAAATTAAATCAGGCGGTTCCACCTACGGTCAGGTTTTCCATCCGCACGGTAGGAATACCGACTCCAACCGGAACGCTTTGACCTTCTTTACCGCAAGTGCCCACTCCAGAATCCAGCTGCATGTCATTACCGATCATACTGATCTGATTCATGGCATCGGGTCCGCTACCAATCAGGGTGGCACCTTTCACGGGATACATCAGTTTGCCGTTTTCAATCACCCAGGCTTCCGAGGCGGAGAAAACAAACTTACCGCTAGTAATATCAACCTGACCCCCACCAAAGTCTACGGCATATAAACCTTTTTTAACCGAAGCAATAATTTCCTGTGGATCCTTATCGCCTCCCAACATAAAGGTGTTGGTCATGCGCGGCATGGGCAGACTGGCGTAGGATTCCCGACGGCCATTCCCCGTAATCGCCGCGCCCATCAAGCGTGCATTATGGGTATCTTGCAAATAGCCTTTCAAAATACCGTCTTCAATCAAGACCGTACGTTGTGTGGCATTGCCCTCGTCATCCATATTCAAGGAGCCACGACGGTTTTCCAGGGTGCCATCGTCAATGACAGTAACGCCTTTGGATGCCACACGCTGGCCAATACGGCCCGAGAACAGGCTGCTGCCGCGACGGTTGAAGTCGCCTTCCAAACCGTGGCCCACGGCTTCGTGCAGCATGACGCCAGGCCAGCCTGGGCCCAGAACCACCGTCATCTGACCGGCAGGCGCGGGTTTGGCTTCCAGGTTTGTCATGGCAGAACGCACCGCCTTGTCCACGTAGCTGCGCAGCATATCATCGGAGAAATAGGACAGATCAACCCGCCCGCCCCCCGCTGCCGAACCACGTTCACGACGGCCATTCTGTTCAACAATCACCGACAAGGACAAATGCACCAGGGGTCGGACATCGGCGGCCAGACGACCATCGCTGCCAGCCACCAGCACGACATCGTATTCCGCCCCCAGGCTGGCCATGACCTGCACAACGCGTGAATCTGCTGCGCGCGCCAAGGCATCCAGCCGCCCTAACAAAGCCACTTTTTCAGGGGCAGGCAAGCTGGCGATAGGATCTGTGCCGGTATACAAAGTGGGGCGCTGCGTATCGGCCGGCACCAGAATGCCGCTTTTACCCGAACCGCCCTGGCGAGCAATCGAGCGCACCACGCGAGCCGACGACAGCAAAGCTTCGGGACTCAGGGAATCCGAATAAGCAAAGGCGGTTTTCTCGCCGCTTAATGCGCGCACACCCACACCCTGCTCAATGGAAAAGCTGCCGCTCTTGACGATTCCTTCGTCCAGCGCCCAGCCTTCGCTGCGGGTGTACTGAAAATACAAATCGGCATAGTCAGCCTGATGGGTGAAGATCTCACCCAGCGCACCGGACAAATGGCTTTCATTCAAGCCCCAAGGCTCAAGCAACAGTCCACGGGCGCATTCCAGGGCATTGATAGCCGGATCAACTAACTTCATCGTTTATTCCTACTGACAGATCCCCGGCAAGCCCATGGCTGCAAGGGACGAAAATGGGTACCAGCAGACGTGCTGACATCAACTTGGCTTCCGTCCATCTGAGCATTAAAACAGAATGTGCCACCGTATGCGATGCCGACGTACGGATCGGGCCAATAAGGGGCCCTCTGTGCCCAAAATCAGCCTATTGAACTAATAGGTTCAAAAATTCCAATTCCGACATTTTCTGATACGGAATTAAAACTATTTTAAAATCTTTCTAATTAGAAATGCACCTATATGGTTTTGATATAAACCCATTCGGTTTCATGATAACCCCTGATTAGATTAATTAATCAAGAGCCATAGAATTGCCTAATACCCTTAAATAATTACAAAAACCAAACAGCTTTTTGATTAAGCGTTTATTTTTTATCCAAACCACTTATCTTTTCAAGAAAATCAAAGTACACTGCTTTCACATGATAAACATGAGCTTGTGCAGGCAGGGTTTATCAGATAACTACAAACATGAAACAGGAATCCTATATGTCAGTCGAAACTTACAGCTCCGCAAAGCAGAAGATAGAAAAAGAGATTCTCCGTCTGCAAAAGCAGATGAAATCTCTTCGAGTCAAACAGCGTCGTCCTGTCATCGCATCTATCGTCAAGTCCATGCAAGATAACGAGATCACGATTGAAGAAGTCGCTGAAGCTCTGGAAAATTCCGCCCGCCGCGGTGCTGGTGCTGGTTCCAACGGCCCTAAAACCAGCCTGCCTCCCAAATACCGCCACCCCGGCACCCAGGACACCTGGACTGGCCGTGGCCGCCCACCACGTTGGATCATTGATGCAGAAGCCAATGGCCGCAGCCGTGAAGAGTTCCTTATCAAATAAGTACGGACACCGAACAAAAGAAAGGGACCGCTTGAAAAAGCGGTCCCTTTCTTATTGATATAAAACCCCTACATAATGCCGGAGTTCTAGCGACTCAATCCCGAGCTAATGGATATCGGATATCAATCACTTGTCCATTATTACCGGGGAAGCCATCAAATATGGCCTGGGACAAAAATGGCATCTGCTGGTCCAGGTTGTCGGAATGGCTATAAGACACGGCTGTAGCACGATACACTTCTGCGCCCGAGTTTTGATTATCTGTAATGATTACATTTAGATAATTTTTATACACAGTGACAGGAACATTCACTACATTCGGAGAATAAAAGAAACCGCCGCCCCAACCATCATTTGGCGCATAATAGCCGCGGCCAATTCCCCAAGCAGATGGACCATAAAAACTATCGGCAAATTGTGGCACCCAGCTTTGTTCCTGCGGATTGCCATAATCCATTTGCACCACAAAACGTGCCGCTTTCAGATCCGGCGCTTGCACCAGCCCCGTCACCCCGATAGAGGCCCGCACAGAATCAGCAAAAGATTGATATTGCAGACTATTACTTTTGTCTGGCGAGGACTTGATGTAATACGTATCACCGCTGGTGGCTGTGGGCCATTGCTGATAACGCGTCAATTTGGCAGACCAGCTAGGCGCAGCGCAAGCCGTGGTCAATACCGCAAGTGCCAGGCTCATCAGGCGTAGGGCGCGCCAGGAAAACCCTTCAGAAAATAACGTCATAGTTTCACCCTTGCTTGTTTTTCGTTTGCACGTTCAAGCCCGATTAATGACAGCACCGTAGCGCCGACGAACAATTAGTTTACTGCCTGTTTCTGGCGTCCAGTGTGGTCGTTCAAACAACATTACAATAGACCATATTTTTCGATTGTCGGACCAGGATCACATGCGCACAGACACCTTACCTACGATCTCCCGCCACGATTACCAGCCCTACCCCTATCAAATAGAAAAGGTACGGCTGGAATTTGATTTGGCGGCCGAGCAAACCTTGGTTCGTCTGGCTTTTCGAGCCAGCAGCCGGGACGGCCAGATCCGCCCCCTGGTACTGGATGGCGAAGATATTGAACTGCTCGAAGTCAGTATCAACGGCGTCGCCCTGACCGCCCAGGATTACCAGCTTGATGAACAGGGGCTGACACTCTCGCCCCAGACGGCAGAATTTGATCTGGTGCTGGTGAGCCGTTGCCGCCCGCAAGACAACACCATGCTGATGGGCTTGTATGTCTCGGGTAAGAATCTGTTTACCCAGTGTGAAGCCCAGGGCTTTCGCCGCATTACCTTCTTTCCGGACCGCCCAGATGTCATGTCCCGTTATGAAGTGGTGCTGCGCGGCGATGCCAAGCTTTACCCGTATCTGCTTTCCAACGGCAATTTGCTGGAAAGCACCACGCTGGACGATGGCCGTACCCAGGCAATCTGGGAAGATCCTTTTCCAAAACCTTCTTATTTATTTGCATTGGTTGCGGGCGATTTTGATGTGCGCGAACGCGAAATCAAAAAGGCCAACGGTCAGCCTGCCCTATTACAAGTTTATTGCGATCGTGGTGATGGCGATAAAACAGAATGGGCCATGGAATGCCTGGAACATTCGGTACGCTGGGATGAACAACGCTTTGGCCTGGAACTGGATCTGGACCGCTTCATGATTGTGGCCGCTCGCGACTTCAATATGGGCGCGATGGAAAACAAGGGCCTGAACATCTTTAATGCCGCCTATGTGCTGGCCGATGCACAAAGCACTACCGATGCCTCCTTCCACGCTGTTGAAGCGGTCATAGGTCACGAGTATTTCCATAACTGGACGGGCAACCGCGTCACCTGCCGTGACTGGTTCCAGCTCTCCCTGAAAGAAGGCCTGACGGTTTTCCGCGATCAGGAATTCTCGGCCGACATGCTGGCTCAAGGGCTGGACGGTGCTCAAGCTGCCAGTGCCCGTGCCGTCAAACGCATTGATGATGTCAGCGTCCTACGCGCAGCCCAGTTCCCTGAAGATGCCGGCCCAATGGCTCACCCCATTCGCCCCGAGAGCTATCAGGAAATCAGCAACTTTTACACCGCCACGATTTACGAAAAAGGCGCCGAAGTCATTCGCATGCAGCACACCTTGCTGGGCGAAGAAAACTTCCAGGCCGGTATTCGTGAATACTTCAAGCGCCACGACGGCCAGGCAGTGACTTGCGATGACTTTGTGGACAGCATGGACAGCGTGTATCGCCAGGCCAAACCTGGCCAAAGCCTGGAGCAGTTCCGCCGCTGGTATCAGCAAGCGGGAACCCCGCGTGTTCAGGTCAGCCTGCAACATGACCCAGCCGCCCAGACCGCCACGCTGACCCTGCGTCAAAGCAATGCGCCTGCCGGCATCGAGAACAAATCCACACCCAAGCCGCCTTTGCATATCCCCTTTGCCCTGGGCATGCTGGATCAGCAAGGCACACCACTGACTCTGCATCTGGACGGTCAGCAAGGCGATACGCTGGTACTGGATTTCACCGAAACCGAACAAAGCTGGACCTTCACGCAGATTCCTGAAGCGCCGGTTCTGTCCTTGCTGCGCAACTTCTCTGCACCAGTGCGGGTGGACTACTACCGCCCGGATTCCGAACTGGCTCTGCTGGCCCGTCACGACACGGATCCGTTTGCACGATGGGAAGCCGCACAGCTGCTGGCTACCCGTCTGATTTTGTCCTCGGCATCAGGACGCACACCTTCGGCTGCACAATTGGCGACGGTGGTGCAAACCTGGCATGCGCTGGTACAAGATCCTGCCTTGAGCCCTGCTTACAAGGCCCGCATCCTGTCCCTGCCCAGCGAACGCGAATTGCTGGAACAAACCAAGCCCATGACCCCGCGTACCGTGGTTCAGGCTCGTCGCCAGCTGCAACGTGAACTGGGTCTGGCCCTGACGCCCTACTGGCAGGAGCTGTATCAATACCTGAGCCTGGAACAAGCTCCCTACAGCCCCGACGCCTTGCAGGCTGGCCAGCGCTCCTTGCGCAATCTGGCCCTGAATTACCTGCTGGTGGCCGGAGTGAATACCGGCCCGCAGTTGGCACGCAATCAATATGATCAGGCCACCAATATGACTGATCGCATGGGTGCTCTTAGTGCGCTGGTGAACTACGGTGACGAAGAAGATCGTCAGGACGGTCTGGATGACTTTTTCCAGCGCTGGCAGGACAATCCCCTGGTGCTGGATCGCTGGTTCAGCTTGCAGGCCACCGCCCCCAGCACACAAGTTGCCCAGGTGCGCGCCCTGATGCTGCATCCTGCTTTCTCGATGCGCAATCCCAACCGCGCCCGCTCTCTGATTTTCCAGTTCTGCATGAATAATATGCAGGCTGCACACACGCCCGAAGGCTATGCTTTCTGGGCCGAGCAAGTCATTGCCCTGGACAAGCTCAACCCGGAAATCTCTGCCCGTCTGGCCCGTGTATTTGATAATTGGGCCCGCTTTGAACCGGAAGCCCGCGACCAGCTCAAAGCAGCGCTGGAGCGTATTCAGGCCGAACCCGGCCTGTCGGGCAATGTGGCCGAAATCGTACATAAAGCATTAACTCTTTGACCTCGGAGTCTGTCTTGAAGAAAAACCTTACTCAGTATCTGGTGGAGCAACAGCGCCAGAAGAAAACGGTCACCGCCGACGTGCGCCTGCTGCTGGAAACCGTAGCACGCGCCTGCAAGGCCATTGGCCATGCCGTCAGCAAAGGGGCGCTGGGCGGCGTTCTGGGTTCTCTGGACTCCGAAAACGTCCAGGGCGAAGTGCAGAAGAAGCTGGACGTACTGTCCAACGAAATCCTGCTGGAAGCCAATGAATGGGGCGGTAACCTGGCTGCCATGGCCTCCGAGGAAATGGACACCCTGCACCGCATTCCCGACTACTACCCCAAGGGCGAAAACCTGCTCTTGTTCGATCCTCTGGATGGCTCGTCCAACATCGACGTGAACGTCTCCATTGGCACCATTTTCTCGGTGCTGAGCGTACCGCCCGAAGCACGTGACCGCGTGATCGAAGAGCAGGACTTCCTGCAACCTGGCGTGCGTCAAGTGGCCGCCGGTTATGCTATTTACGGTCCGCAAACCATGCTGGTGCTGACGGTAGGTGATGGCGTGGCCGCCTTCACGCTGGACAAGGAAATGGGCTCCTGGGTGCTGACCACCGAGCGCGTTACCATTCCTGAGGACACCTCGGAATTTGCCATCAACATGTCCAATATGCGTCACTGGGAAGCCCCGGTAAAACGCTATATCGACGACTGCCTGGCGGGTCCCGAAGGCCCATTGGGCAAAAACTACAATATGCGCTGGATCGCGTCCATGGTGGCCGATGTACACCGCATCCTGACCCGTGGCGGCATCTTCATGTACCCCCGCGATGCCCGCGCCTCCGGTCGCAAAGGCAAGCTGCGTTTGATGTACGAAGCCAATCCCATGAGCTTCCTGGTCGAGCAGGCCGGTGGCATGTCGATTGACGGCACACAGCGCATTCTGGACGTTCAGCCTACCGAACTGCATCAGCGCATTGGCGTGATTCTGGGTTCGCGCAATGAAGTCGAGCGCGTGCGTCAGTACCACGAGCAAGGCTGATTTCTGTCCGCCAATCCTCGGCGGATACAGCACTGCCAAATGAAAATGGCCTCCTTGTCGGAGGCCATTTTTTTAAAGCAATACGATTGCGGCTGACTGCTCGTCACCGCCCGATAACCCGCCTTAATCCAGCGTCAAAACCGTAGAGCCCGTCGTACGACGACCGGCCAGATCTTCATGCGCCTTGGCAACCTGATCCAACGGAAAACGCTGACCGATCAGCGGCTTGATCTTGCCTTGCAGCACCAGCTCGAACATCTCGTCGGCAGCAGCCTGCATGGTTTCCTGCGTAGGCACATACGCACCCAGCACAGGGCGAGTCACATACAAGGACCCTTTGGATGCCAGCGTCGCCAGATTCACACCCGTTACCGGGCCGGAAGCATTGCCAAAGCTGACCATCAAGCCACGCGGCTGCAAGCAATCCAGCGAGCGCTCCCAGGTGTCCTTGCCCACGCCGTCATACACAACAGGTACTTTCTGGCCATTGGTCAGTTCCAGCACGCGCTGCACTACGTCTTCGTGCGAATAATCAATGACTTCCCAAGCGCCATTTTCTTTAGCCAAAGCGGCTTTTTCGGGACTGGAAACCGTACCAATCAACTTCACGCCCAAAGCACGAGCCCATTGGCAGGCGTACAAGCCCACGCCACCGGCAGCCGCATGGAACAGAATCGTCTGGCCTTCGTGCACGCGATAGGTCTGGCGCAGCAAATACCAGCACGTCAGACCTTTAAGCATCATGGCCGCCGCCTGCTCAAAAGTGATTCCATCAGGAATACGAACGACGCGATCAGCAGGTACATTCCGTGCTTCGGCATACGCCCCCAGGGGACTTTGACCGTAAGCGACGCGATCACCCACTTTCAGGTGCGTGACGCCCGAACCGACTGCCTCCACAATGCCGGACGCTTCAAAACCCAAACCATGTGGCAAGGGGTTGCTGTAGAGGCCATTACGGAAATAGATATCAATAAAGTTCAAACCCACCGCTTTCTGTCGGATGGTGACTTCCTTTTCCTGCGGAGCGGGTAACTCTACCGAAGCCCATTGCAATACCTCCGGGCCTCCATTACGTTCAATCCGTATCGCCTTAACCGTCTGCGTCATTGTTTACTCCTTTGATGAGGGGCCCGTGGCAATGTCTTAGAATAATGCCTTACACGTATTGCCTGCCCGACCCCGCTGCCCTATCGCTGGCTGATATAAAGCACCAGAATAGCCTAAATTTGACTCTTTTTTCTCGGATCGCTTTCCATGACGCATGGACGTGCTCTGGCTGCCATTCATGTGGCCGCCGTTCTGTTCGGACTGACCGGTATTTTTGGTGAACTCATCCAGGTCGGCGCCATGCTGATCACGGCTGGCCGGGCCAGTTTTGCAGTGCTGGCCTTGTTTATCAGTATCCGCTCTCAAGGACGTGGCCTGGGTCAGGGCATGAAAGCCGCGGACTTTCGCACCCTGCTTATGGCCTCCATCATGCTGGCCATTCACTGGGCCACTTTTTTCGTGGCCGTCAAAGTGGGCGGTGTGGCCATTGCCACCCTGGGTTTTGCCAGCTTCCCGGCCTTCATTACCTTGTGTGAATGGGCCGTGCTGCGCGAGCGCGTCACCGTGTCGGAATGGATCATTCTGGCTCTGGTCACCTTTGGCTTGTTGCTGGTGACCCCCTCTTTCGATTTCCAGGATCAATCTACCATTGGCCTGGCCTGGGCGATTGCCTCCGGCTTTACCTTCGCCATGTTCACCCTGATCAACCGCCGCGCCGCCAAGCATTTGTCGGCACAGCAAGTGGCCTGGTGGGAAAACCTGTTTGTCGCCTTGATGTGCTGGCCTTTCGCCATACCGCTGCTGGGCGACAGCACGCTGGTGGACTGGGTATGGATTGCACTGCTGGGAGTGTTTTGTACGGCCTTGTCGCACTACCTGCTGGTCTCTGCGCTAACCGTTCTGAATGCTCGCAGCGCCGGGATTGTGATCGCCCTGGAACCTGTCTACGCCATCGCCTTTGCGGCTCTGCTCTTCGCTCAATACCCCAGCAGCCGTGCGCTGCTGGGTGGCGCCATCATGATTGGCGCCATCACCTGGGCGGGCTTGCGCCCACCCAAGTCCAGCTAATGGTTTAGGCCATCGCTTCCAGAACCTGGGCAACGGCGGCACCGACTTCTGCAGTGCTGGCCTGGCCGCCCAGATCAGGGGTACGTGGGCCGTTGGCCAAAACCTGCTCAATGGCTTGCACCACTTCGGCGGCGGCCTGCGGGTAGCCCAGGAAATCCAGCATCAAGGCACCACTCCAGATCTGACCGACCGGGTTGGCAATGCCCTTGCCGTAGATATCCGGGGCCGAGCCGTGCACGGGCTCAAACAAGGATGGGAACACACGTTCGGGGTTCAGGTTGGCCGACGGTGCAATACCGATGGTGCCAGTACATGCCGGGCCCAGATCGGACAAGATATCGCCAAACAGGTTGGAAGCCACGACTACATCGAACCAGTCCGGGTGCTGCACAAAGTGCGCGCACAGAATGTCGATGTGATACTTGTCCCACTTCACATCCGGGTATTGCTCGCCCATGGCTGCCACGCGGGAATCCCACCAGGGCATGGAAATCGAGATACCGTTGGATTTGGTCGCCGCGGTAACGTGTTTGCCACGCTTTTTAGCCAGCTCAAAAGCGAACTTCAAGACACGGTCTGTACCGGTGCGGGTAAAGACGCTTTCCTGAATCACCACTTCGCGCTGCGTGCCTTCAAACATGATGCCGCCGCTATTGGAGTACTCGCCTTCGGTATTCTCGCGCACGATGAAGAAATCAATATCACCGGGCTCACGACCTGCCAGTGGCGAACGCACGCCGGGCATCAAACGCACGGGACGCAAGTTGATGTACTGATCGAATTCACGACGGAACTTGAACAGGGACTCCCACAGCGAAACGTGGTCAGGCACCAGATCGGGCCAGCCCATGGCACCAAAGAAAATGGCCTCGGTATCCATCAGTTGGGCTTTCCAGTCCGAGGGCATCATGGTGCCGTGCTTCTGATAGTAGTCCGAGCTCCAGTCCAGCACTTTCCAATCAAAATTGATGGCGTGACGACGAGCGGCCACTTCCAGAATACGCAGCCCTTCGGGCATGACTTCCTTGCCGATCCCGTCTCCCGCGATCACGGCAATACGATGAACTTTACTCATTCCTCTTTCCTTGTGGTTTTACATGGCCTCAACGGCCTTATTCTGACAAGACGCTGCTCTGTTCACAAAACAGCAAGTAGCCTGCCAGCTCCCCACGGTGCTGGCAGGCGGGTCCTGATCCAACAATGATTAATAGCCCTGGCCGTGATCGACTCGCCCGGACGCCGGTTTGCTTTCTTGCAAAAGCTCGATACGCGAACCGATTTGCTCCAGTGCCAGCTCTCGCACGGTGATGCCCGAAATGTGCGGCGTAATCATCACGGAAGGAATGCCCCAATACGGATGGTCTGCTGGCAGCGGCTCCTGGGTGAAGGCGTCCAGCAAAGCACCTGACAGATGGCCGCTCTTGAGAGCCTCCAGCACATCGGCATCAACCAGGTGACCACCACGAGCCACGTTGATCAGATAGCCGCCAGGCTGCAAATTCGACAATACGTCGCGATTGATCAAGCCCTCGGTTTGCGGAGTCAATGGCAAAGCATTAACCAGGATACGACTGGCAGATACGCACTCTTTCAGGCCCTGTTCACCGGCATAACAAGGGAAGTCAGCCTCGTGCAAACGACGCGACCAGCCATGCACCGGGTAACCCAGACTGGCGATGACCTTGGCAATCTTGCTGCCAATCGCACCCAGACCCAGCACAGCTACCGGCCACTGACGGCGGTCAATCGGGCGATGCGCTTTCCATTTGCCTTCACGCGCCTGTTCTTCGTATGGCTGAAACCGGCCCACGGCACGCAGCACACCATACAAGGCATATTCGGCCATTTGCTCGGCCATGCCCGCATCTTCCAGGCGGTACAAAGGCATTTCGGCCGGGATAGTCCCTGCCACCGCATCCACGCCCGCCCCCAGGTTAAAGGTAGCGCGCAGATTGGGCTCCTGCTTGAACAAGACCGTATCCGGCTGCCAGACCACGGCATAGGTCGCCCCGGTGCTGGGCTGGCCCGGTACGAACTCGTCGACTTTCCAGTGAGGATAAGCTTTGCGGAATTCGTCCGCCCACCGTGTGGTTTCAGATGGCCGTGCGGTAGCAACAATAAGATGTGGCAGTTGCGTGGGCATTAACGTTTCCCTCCAAATAAAGAACCCAACACCCCACGCAGCACTTTGGTGGCAGCCCGTTTGGTCTCGGTTTTGATCATGCTTTGCACCAAGCCATCTTTCTTGCCACCCCGCGGCCCTGTTGATCCAAATAGAAAGTCATTCACCACGCCCATCAGGCCGTCATCCTTGCCAGCCGCCGTGCCACCCGCCTGAGTGGCTCCCGCAGCGCCATTGGCGGCCGCATCCGTCGCTTTTTTGGCCAGCACTTCGTAAGCGGACTCACGATCAATAGCTTGGTCGTACTTCAAGCCAAACAAGGAGGCTTGTCGTACCGTTTGTCGTTCCGCATCGGTAGCGGGACCAATCCGGCTACCCGGCGCCACCAGCCAGGCACGCTCGGTAGGCGTGGGAATCCCCTTGGCATCCAGCATGGACACCAGGGCTTCACCCACACCCAATTCCGTAATGGCCGCTTCAATATCCAGACCTGGATTGGGACGCATGGTTTGCGCCGCCGTCTTGACGGCTTTTTGATCGCGCGGCGTAAAGGCGCGCAAGGCGTGCTGAACCCGGTTACCCAACTGGCCCAGAACGGTATCAGGAATATCCAGCGGGTTTTGTGTCACGAAATAAATACCCACCCCTTTGGAGCGAATCAGGCGTACAACCTGCTCCACTTTTTCCAGCAGGGCCTTGGGTGCACCTGTAAACAATAAGTGGGCTTCGTCAAAGAAGAAAACCAGACGCGGCTTGTCCAGATCGCCCACCTCCGGCAGACGCTCGTACAGATCAGCCAGCATCCACAACAGGAACACGGCGTACAAACGGGGTGATTGCATCAACTTGTCGGCGGCCAGCACATTAATCATGCCCCGCCCGGCCGAATCGGTGCGAATCCAGTCCATCACATCCAGGGCCGGCTCACCAAAGAAGCGATCCGCCCCTTGCGTTTCCAGACGCAGCAAGGCTCGCTGAATGGCTCCCACACTGGCGGCGGCAATATTGCCGTACTGGCCACGCAGTTCGGCCGCACGATCCGATATATCCTGCAGCAAGGCACGCAAATCCTTCAGGTCCAGAATCAGCTGGCCTTCATCGTCTGCCACACGGAAAAGAATGTTCAGAATCCCTTCCTGGGTGTCATTCAGCTCCAGAATCTGGGCCAGCAACAAGGGCCCCATGTCGGAGATGGTGGCGCGGACCGGGTGGCCCTGCTCGCCGAAAATGTCCCAGAAGGTGACCGGGTTTGCGCCCCAGGCCGGTTCAGGCAGACCCAGTTTTTGCAGACGCTCCTGCAGTTTGGGATTGGGCTGGGCAGCCTGGGAAATTCCGCTCAGGTCTCCCTTGGCATCAGCCAGAAACACCGGGGTTCCCTGGCGGGAAAACGCTTCGGCCAGCACCTGCAAGGTGACGGTTTTACCCGTTCCTGTGGCACCCGTAATACATCCATGCCGGTTGGCCAGCGCTGGCAACAGGTAAATGGGAGTATTGCTGTTCTGAGCAAGCAAAATTGGATCGGCCATGATTGTTTGTTCTCTTCCGGATAGAATGCCAAGTGCCTAGATTCTAGCGACTTTCACCCAAGCTCGGGCCTTGTCGCGCAGACAGGTTAAAATAGATCTGTTTTTCTTTGAACGTAGTCTACTGAATTGGTAATACTTTATGGCCGGACATAGTAAATGGGCGAATATTCAGCACCGTAAAGGTCGTCAGGACGCAAAACGGGGCAAACTTTGGACCAAGATCATTCGTGAGGTCACCGTGGCCGCACGTGCCGGAGGGCCTGATCCCGAGTCCAACCCACGTTTGCGCATGGCCTGGGACAAGGCAACCGCGGCCAATATGCCCAAAGACAATATTCTGCGCGCCATCCAGCGCGGCGCAGGTGGGGCAGACGACGCCAACTACGAAGAAATTCGCTACGAAGGCTATGGCATCAACGGCGCTGCCGTGATTGTGGACTGCATGACCGACAACCGTCAGCGCACTGTCTCGGATGTGCGTCACGCCTTTACAAAAAATGGCGGTAATCTGGGCCTGGACGGCTCGGTCGTGTTTCAATTTCGCCACTGCGGTCAGTTTCTGTTCGCTCCCGGCACTTCGGAAGACACGATTATGGAAATCGGTCTGGAAGCCGGTGCCGACGATATCGTGACGGACGAAGAAGGTCTGATCGAAGTGCTGTGCGCTCCCACGGATTACCCGGCTGTGCAAGCCGCGTTCCAGGCAGCAGGCCTGACGCCCGAAGTGGAAGGCGTGGTCATGAAAGCCCTGAACGAGACCGAACTGAGCGGCGACGATGCCGTCAAAATGCAAAAACTTCTGGACGCACTGGAAGGCCTGGACGATGTCCAAGAGGTCTACACCACCGCCGTCATGGACGAAGCCGAATAACCTGGTTCCTGAAAACTCCTCTTTGCGGGCCCTGCCCGACTCATCACTATGAAGCTACTTGTTGTCGGCAGCGGCGGCCGTGAACACGCCTTGGCATGGCGCCTGGCCCAATCTGCACGCGTGCAGACTGTCTACGTTGCCCCTGGCAATGGCGGTACCGCGCGTGCCGAACGTATTGAAAACCTGGCGATCACCGATATCCAGGAACTGATTGCCTTTGTGAAGCAAGAAAAAATTGCCTTCACCGTCGTCGGCCCGGAAGCCCCTCTGGCAGCCGGCATTGTGGACGCCTTCCGTGCGGCCGGTCTGAAAATCTTTGGTCCCACCCAGGCTGCCGCGCAGCTGGAAAGCTCCAAGGACTACGCCAAGGCCTTCATGGTGCGTCACAACATCCCGACGGCCGCCTACGCGACCTTTACCGATCCGGATGCCGCCAAGGATTACATCCGTCAGCAAGGCGCTCCCATTGTGGTCAAGGCCGATGGCCTGGCCGCTGGCAAGGGCGTGATTGTGGCCACCACGCTGGAAGAAGCACTGGGCGCCATTGACGACATTCTGGGCGATGGCCGCTTTGGCGCTGCCGGTGCCCGTGTGGTCGTGGAAGAATGCCTGACCGGCGAAGAAGCCAGCTTCATCGTGATGTGTGACGGCAAGAATGTGCTGCCCATGGCCACCAGCCAGGACCACAAACGCCTGAAAGACGGCGACCAGGGCCCGAACACCGGCGGCATGGGTGCCTACTCCCCCGCTCCTATCGTCAGCCCCACGCTGCATAACCGCATCATGCGCGAAGTCATTCACCCCACCATGCAAGGCATGGCCAAGGAAGGCTTGCCCTACTCCGGCTTTCTGTATGCTGGCGTGATGATTGACGATGGCCCGGACGCTACCCGCCCCATCAAGGTGCTGGAATTCAACTGCCGCATGGGCGACCCTGAAACCCAGCCCATCATGATGCGCATCAAGAGTGATCTGACCGAGACCTTCGAACTGGCTCTGGCCGGCAAGCTGGACGAGGCCACCATCGAATGGGATCGTCGTACCGCAATTGGCGTGGTACTGGCAGCGGCCAATTACCCCGAAGAGCCACGCACGGGTGATGCCATCACGCAATTTGCGAAAGACACCGACGAGTGCATCACCTTCCATGCAGGCACGCAGATGAAAGAGGGCACCGTGGTCACCACGGGTGGTCGTGTACTGTGTGTCACCGCCATGGCCGACTCCATCCGTCGCGCTCAGGAAGCCGCCTACGAGGCCATTTCCCAAACGCATTTCGACGGCAAGCAATTCCGTACCGATATCGGCTGGCGCGCTCTGCCCAGCAGTGAATCCTGATTGTCGCAGCAAGGTCTTTTCATGTCTTTACCCATTGATACCGTCCAGGCTTATTTCCGTCAGCTGCAAAGCCACATCGTGGACACTCTTGAGCAACTGGATGGCACGCCTTTCGAGTCGGACCAGTGGGATCGTCCGGAAGGCGGTGGCGGTCTGTCCCGCCTGCTGGAGAACGGCCCCGTGTTCGAGCGGGCGGCCGTTCTGTTCAGCCATGTCAAAGGCCACACCCTGCCTCCGTCGGCCAGCGCCCACCGTCCTGAACTGGCCGGGCGCCCCTGGGAGGCCATGGGTGTTTCGCTGGTGATACACCCGCGCAATCCTTTTGTGCCCACCACGCACATGAACGTGCGCATGTTTGTGGCCCAGGCCCAAACAGCGGGTCAAGACGATGTGTTCTGGTTTGGCGGCGGTCTGGACTTGACGCCCTACTACCTGCACGAAGACGATGCGCGCCACTTCCATCAGGTGTGCCACGATGCCCTGGCGCCACACGGTGCGGATTACTACCCACGCTACAAGCGCTGGTGCGACGAGTATTTTTACCTGAAGCACCGCAACGAAACCCGTGGCATTGGCGGCATTTTCTACGACGATCTGAACGAGCCCGGCTTTGAGGCCAGCTTTGCCCTGACCCGCTCCGTGGGCAATTCCTTTACCGATGCCTATGCACCCATCGTGCGTGCCCGCATGGATCAGGAATACACCCAGGCGCATCGGGACTTCCAGGCCATACGTCGTGGCCGTTATGTGGAATTCAATCTGGTCTTTGACCGTGGCACCCTGTTTGGCCTGCAATCGGGTGGACGTACAGAATCCATCCTGCTGTCCATGCCCCCCCAGGCGAACTGGCGCTACAACTGGTCGCCCGAACCAGGCACACCGGAAGCGGCGTTGGCGCAATACCTGGTGCCGCGCGAATGGATTTGAAGCGAGTCGGGCTCTTGGGTGGCAGTTTCGACCCCATCCATAAAGCCCACGTAGCACTGGCTCTTGCCGCGTTCGAGCAACTGCAGCTGGACCAGGTTCAGCTGTTGCCCGCTGCCCAGCCCTGGCAACGCGACGCTCTGGGTGCCAGCACCCAGGATCGTCTGGCCATGGCCGAACTGGCTGCACAACGCCACCCCGGCCTGCAGGTCAACCCCGTGGAGATCGAGCGCGGCGGCCCCACCTACACCATCGACACGGTGCGCAGCTTGCCTGCCGGGTCGCGGTACTACTGGATTTTAGGCAGCGACCAACTGCATAACTTTTGCAGCTGGAACGACTGGCAGGAAATTCTTGAATACGTCGAACTGGCTGTTGCCCAGCGCCCCGGCAGTCCTGTGGAAACTCCCGAGGCCTTGCAACAGGAACTGAGTCGACTTCAGCGCCGTTTACATCAGATCGACTTTCTGCCCATGGACATCTCGGCCACCCAAATTCGGGAGCGAGTGCAGCGCGGTGACAACATCACCGCCCTGGTCCCGGAAGAAGTCGCTCAATACATTGACAAAAAACGGCTCTATCTTTCCCACCCACAGGCGCGCCCTGTATAGTTCTTTTTATGAATATAGAAACACTTCAACGACTCGTCATCGATGCCCTCGAGGACGTCAAAGCTCAAGACATCAAGGTCTTTAGCACTACCCACATGACCGGCCTGTTCGATCGTGTGGTCATCGCCAGTGGTACGTCCAACCGGCAAACCCGCGCTCTGGCCCAGAACGTGTTTGACAAGGCACGCCAAAACAAAGTCGAAGTCCTGGCCCATGAAGGCGAGGACACCGGCGAATGGGTGTTGCTGGATCTGGGTGACATTGTGGTGCATTGCATGCAGCCTGCCATCCGCCAGTACTACAACCTGGAAGAACTTTGGGGCGAGCGCCCTGTCGAAGTGGAACTGCTGCCGCAATCGCGCCAGGTTCCACCGGCTGGCTTTTTTGCCAGCGCCGACGAAGACGAAGACTAAACCCTTCCTCTGCCCTGTCGGCAATACCCGGGCCGCAGCTTACGATGCGGCCTTTTTTCTTTTACGACATTCCATGAAACTCATTGTCATCGCGGTAGGTCAGCGCATGCCCGACTGGGTGGAACAAGGCTGGCAGGAATATGCACGTCGCATGCCTCAGGACTGCGCCATAGAACTACGCGAAATCAAGGCCGAACCTCGTACCAGCGGCAAGACGCCCGCCCAGATGATGCAGGCCGAGGCCAAGCGCATTGAAGCAGCCATTCCCGCCCAAGCAATGCGCATTGCTCTGGACGAACGCGGCAAGGACCTGACCACTGTCAAGCTGGCCCAGGAACTGGAGCGTTGGCGCAGCAGCGGTCAGGATATTGCGATTCTGGTCGGAGGCCCGGACGGGCTGGATGCGGCCTTGAAGCAAAGCTGCCACGGCATGCTGCGCCTGTCTTCCCTGACGCTGCCCCACCCTCTGGTACGTATTTTTCTGGCCGAACAGCTGTATCGCGCCTGGTCGGTCATGACCGGGCATCCCTACCATCGCGCCTGAACCTTCTTTTAGTCCTGGTTTTTTTTATGCCTTTTCAGCCCATCTACCTGGCCTCTGCCAGCCCACGTCGCCACGACTTGCTCAACAGTATCCAGATCACGCATGAAGTCCTGAACGTGCCCAGCCCTCCGGGCGAGGATGAGCCGCGCCTGGAACAGGAAGCCGTGCTGGACTATGTCCGTCGCACGGCCCGCGACAAGCTGCTGCGCGCCCTGGAATGGCGAGCACAGAATAGTAGCCTGGATCAAGAACGCGCTATTTTGAGTGCCGACACCACGGTCTGCATGGGCGAAGACATTTTTGGTAAACCTGCTGATATGGCCGATGCCGCACGTATCTTGCGCGAGCTCTCGGGCCGCCGTCACAAAGTGATGACCGCCCTGTCATTGGGCGTGGGCGGGGTGGAATTTGAAAGCATCAGCATCAGCGAAGTCAGCTTCAAAACGCTGAACGAGCAGGAAATTGCAGAGTACTGTGCCAGTGGCGAGCCTATGGGCAAAGCGGGGGCCTATGGTATTCAGGGTCTGGGCGGCGCGTTCATCAGCCACTTGAGTGGCAGCTATACCGGCGTAATGGGCTTGCCCGTGCACGAAACCTACCGCTTGCTGGAACTGGCCAATCTGAATATTCGCACACCCGGCTAAACCGGAGAAACAGCCTGATCAGAACAGGAATGGGGAACTCTCCGCACAAGGCCTAGTCCCATTCTTTTATTCCATTTGGCTCTTAGTATATATTTTATGGATATATACATTCACCGACTGTTTTGCAGGATTTAATCACCATGTCGCTTTCTTCTTTTTCGATTCGTCTTGCCTTGGCCGGTTTGCTATGTACCAGCACCCTTGCTCACGCCGCCGACCGCCCCGCTGCCCTGAAGGCTCTGGAAGAACAAGGGCTGTCCATTGTGGGCGAGTTTGATGCTCCCGGTGGCCTGAAAGCCTGGGGCGCATATAGCGGGAATCGGGCACTGGCCATCTACAACTTGCCCGATGGGCAACACATGATGGTGGGCACCATGATCGATGCCAATGGCGAAGAGGTGCGACCTGCCGGCCTGGACGAGCTGGTTCAACCGGCTATCGCCAAAGACATGCTGGGCAAGCTGGAAAAATCCCGCTGGATCAAGGATGGCGACGACAAGGCCCCTCGCGTGGTCTACGTCTTTACCGATCCAAACTGCCCGTACTGCATGCAATTCTGGCAAATGGCCCGCCCGTGGGTGGAGTCCGGCAAGGTACAGCTGCGTCACATCATGGTTGGCATCCTGGCCCCCAGCAGCAGCCTGAAATCCGCCGCCATCCTGGCCGCCAAGGATCCTACCAAGGCCTTGAACGAGCACTCTCTGGCCATGCTGAAAGACCGCAGCGCCGGTGTGAAAGGTCTGGACAGCGTGCCCAGCGACATCGAGGCCGACCTGACCCGCAATGAAGACCTGATGATGGGCTGGGATTTGCGTGCTACCCCCGCCATGGTCTGGCAGGATGAGCAGGGTCGCATCCAAATGCAGACCGGCGCTTCACCCGACATCACCGAACGCGTTTTTGGCCCACGTTAATTTCAAGCAGGACATTTATTCATGAGCACTCGTGTTCTCTTGCATGCCCCCACCGCCGATGCCTTGGAGCGCGCTCGCAGCAATGCGCGCAACTTGCTCAAGGACATACCGGATGCGCAGATTCGCATCATCGCCAATGCGCAGGCGGTTAAAGCCTGCGTAGAAGGCGCAGAACACGAGTGTGACATCTATACCTATCTGTGCCCCAACACACTGCGCAACCAAGCGCTCAGCGCGCCAGAGCGCTTCCAAACCCTGGAGCAAGGAGCGATCACGGCGCTGGTGACACTGCAGGCAGAGAACTGGATTTATATTCGGGCCTGAGCAGATGTAGGCTTGGCACAACAGACCATACAGGCCGGTCATGATTTTGCCTAAGCCCGTTCAAACCTTGATACGATAGCTAGGCCCGCGGCAAGCGGGCCTGTTTTTATCCCGTATCACAAGGAAATCTGTCATGCCCACCCTCGCCCGCTCTGCTCTGCGTCCCTGCCTGCTACTCGCTTTATGTGCTTTAGGAACCAGTCAGGCACTGGCGCAGCAAACCACGGTTGGCGTGGGTGTGGGTTTCGCCCCCAAATACGAAGGGGCTGACAGTTACGATGGCCGCTTTTACCCCCTGCTGTCGCACCGCAATGGCCACTTCTTTTTGGCCCCCAAGGCAGGCATGCCTGCCATTGGTCTGCAAACCAACCTGACCGACAACTGGACTATCGGCACGTACGCCGCCCTGGCCCGCGCACGTAAATCGGGTGATGCTGACCGCCTGTACGGTACTGACGATATTGATCGTCACGGCAATCTGGGCGTTTTTACCGCCTACCAACTGGGCAATGCCAAGATCGAAGGCAGCTACTACCAGGCACTGAAAAGCGGTTACGGCGCGACAGCCGTTCTGGATCTGAGCTACCGCCTCTGGAACGACCAGGACAGCAGCTTCTCGCTGGGTGCGGAATTGAAATGGTCCAACGAAAAAGCCATGCGCACCTACTTTGGCGTGAAATCTCATGAAGCCGCTGGCAGCAATGGCCAGCTGCGCACGTACCGCCCTGATGCTGGTTTGCGCTCTTATGCCTTGTACGGCCAGTACACCCACAAGATCAGCGAAAGCTGGTCCCTGCAAGGCTTGCTGGGCGTGAACACCTTGGGTGAAGAAGCCAAAGACAGCCCGCTGGTCGAGAAGAAAAGCAGCGTCTTTGGTGGCATAGGCTTGGGCTACAGCTTCTAAGTCCCGTCAGGGTCTGCCGACCCGCTTGACCGTCAAGCCGTTGTGTTCCAGGCGCGCCTGCACAACGGCTCGATGATCACCCTGAATCTCCAGCGTTCCCTCTTTCAGCGTCCCGCCCGCTCCACAGGCGTTCTTCAATTCCTTGACCAGCGCCTTGAGCTGCTCTTGCGGCATCACCAGGCCCGATACCACGGTCACGCCCTTCCCTTTTCGTCCCTTGGTTTCCAGACTCAAGCGCACCGGCCCCTGAGCCTGAGACAAAGCGTGTTCGCGCCTGTTTTCTTCGCAACGGCACTGGTTTTGCGGCTGCCCGCAATCCGGACACATGCGTCCTTGCTCCGTGCTGTACACCAGCCGAGACAGCTGATCCGATAAGCTGGCCATAAAATCCGGCTCCCTTCCCTGATTAAATATTAAAAGCCCCCACGCTGCGCCTTTGGCTTGCTGCCCGGCGGTAAAAAAAAGCCCACCGAATTTCGGTGGGCTTTACGCTGGACCAGGCCCAGACGAATTACATCATGCCCATCAGGACCAGACCAAGCAATTGCTCGGAAGTGAAGCGCTGGCCGTTGATGTCGAACACGCGATCCTTGCCATCGTACTTGATAGCGGTCGAGATGCCGTTCTCGTCATTCTTGACCATATTGGACTCGGCGTAAGGAGCCACAGCAGCGTCCAGAATCATGTCCAGCATGGCAGCATTGCCTTCTTCAGGCGACAGGCCTTCAGCCTTGTCCATATCGGCAGCCAGACCACGCAGCATGGGTTTGGAGATCAGGAGATCCAGCTGAGCAGCAGGAATGGCTTCGATCCACATCTCGGGGCTGGTTTGCAGCTCTTGCAACGTCGCATCAGGCTTTTGGAAGTCCACACGCAACGTGGCTTTGGACTCGCCAGCAGCCGTGTACCAACGCAGAGGCTCAACACGCAGCACAGGCTTGTGCTCCAGTGCTTGCAAAACCAGTTCCATCATCTTCTGAGCCGTTGGGCCATCAACCGAATCCATATCGTTTTGCAGATTGGAATCGGAGATCAGCTTGGACAGCGCGGAGATAGCGGGTGCGTACACACGATCAAAATTCATCGACAGTTCAACCGAACCCAGCTTGACCTTGTCTTCAAACACCAGATCGGTCAGCGCGTAGACAACCTTGGTATCGCTGATGGAGTCTTTGGTCACCGCATCGGAGTTGATGGCGATCTGCTTGAAGGTGATGCCATCAGTCTCGGCCGTTTGCATCTTCACGCCATCGACGCTCAGCTTGCCGACCTGGGTGCCGTTCACGTTGATGTCGCCATCTTGCTTGAAGTCCACCACGAAGTTGGAGGCTTCCAGCTTCAATGGATCGTCGCTGATGTCATCAACGAACAGCTTGGGGAAGCTGCCGGTCACGACAATATCTTTGCTCTTGCCACCAGCCTTGGTGCGCAGCTGACCACCGCTGAAATCCACTTTGATTTCGTCGCCTTGGTGCTTGATGGCTTCAAAGTGCACGTTGGAGTCCACGGCACCGTCAAAACCAACCAGGCTGTCTGCCCACAAAGGGGTCTTGTCGCCAGTCAGCTTGTACCAGCCTTCCGTATCCTTGGTCTTGACCAAGGTGCTGTGCGACAAGGCGGCAACAGGGGTGAATTTACCCAGAGCCATTGCCGACACAGGCAAAGGACCGTGGCTGATCTTGTCATCAAAAGTCAGCTCCAGAGGCTTCTCTTCAGCGTCGGAAGGCTTGATGGTGATGGTGTAGCGAGCGGTAGAAGAAAACACGCCACGCTGGTAGTCCACCACATTCATGACGACCGACTCGCTCATGCCCATTTGCTGCATCTGCTCGGCAGCCAGAGTATTGAACTGGGCCACTTTCTCACCCACCAGCGCTTCAGTTTTCTTACCGGTGTACCAAGTCGAACCGCCATATGCGGCCGCTAACACGACAACCAGTGTGACCAGCCCTGTACTTTTCTTCATGACTTCCCTTTTGTAGACCTACAGTCCCAACTTCAAATAGCCGACATAATACCGAAACTAAGTTTGACTGATGGTAGTTTATTCCCCGTAATTGTAACTATTCACTTGCGTAATGCGGGCGACATCTTCTTCACCCAAACCCAAGCGATGGGCTGCACGATAGGTTTGCTGGGCCGCATGAGCCACCGGCATGCTGGTATGACTGACACTGGCCAGCCCCGCCACCGTATTCAAGTCCTTCAACATGGTATCTACCGACGCCTTTACCTGATTGTCCTGCCGGGTCATGCGCGGCACGAACAATTGCAGCAAAATCGAATCCGCCCAGCCGCCCCCCAGGGCTTCACTGATTTTGGAGGCATCCACCCCATTGTCATTGGCCAGGCTCAATGCCTCGGCAATTGCAGTCAAGGTGGTGGCCACAATGGTCTGATTGCATAACTTTGTTACTTGGCCAGCCCCTACTGCCCCCATCAAGGTGACGCGCTGCGAATACGCCGCCAGCACGGGGCGTACCCGTTCCAGCTGCGCCGCCGCTCCACCCACCATGATGGCCAAGGTGCCTTGCTCAGCTCCGCCGACTCCCCCCGAGACAGGAGCATCCAGCCAATCCGCCCCGCAACGCTGCTGCAGTTGGACAGCCATCTCGCGTGTGGCCTGAGGTGGAATCGAGGAATGGTCCACCACAATCTGCAAGGCTCCCTGCACAGTGGACAGGCCCTGCTCGCCCAGAACAGTATCGTGCACCGCTTGCGCATCGAATACACACAAGAACACGGCCTCGCATTGCTCGGCCATCTGTGCCGGGGTATCGCACCAGCGGGCACCCGCTTCAATCAAGGCCTGCGCCTTGTCCTTGGAGCGATTCCAGATACGAACCTGATGGCCGGCATTCAGCAAACGGCGCACCATCGGTTGTCCCATACGGCCCAAACCACAAAAACCAATATTCATGTCTCATCCTTTACGCCCCCACCGCAATTGAACAGGCTGAAACGGGGCAAGAAAAACCCGCCTGTCCGGCGGGTGGGTTCTGGTCGGCCCAAGTCCGGGCCGCCTTCATGCTGATGCTCAAGCGGCGTCGGGCTGACGGTCGGGAGCGGCTTCCTGGAAAGCGGACAGCTCAAGGCACTTCTCTTCGACGGCCAACAGGCGGGGAAACGCGCTCAGATCGATTTCAAAGCGACGCGCATTGAACATCTGGGGAATCAGGCAAATTTCAGCAACACCGGGGGTATCACCGAAGATAAAGGGATGATCCTTTTTGCCATGACGCTGCACCAGGGCCTCCAGACCCTCCAGCCCTACCTGGACCCAATGGCGGTACCACTGATTGCGAGCATCCTCTTCGGCGTGCAGTTCGTTTTTCAAATACTGCAACACGCGCAGATTATTCAGCGGGTGAATATCGCAAGCCACCGTTTGAGCCATGGAGCGTGCCCATGCCCGCTCTGCGGAGGCCTTGGGCAGCAAAGGCAGCTCGGGATAGCGTTCGTCCAGATATTCCAGAATGGCCAGGGATTGCGTAATGATCAGGCCATCATCGTCCAATGCAGGCAGCAACTGCACTGGATTGATCTGCACATAATCCGGCTGATGCTGCTGACCGCCATCTTTAAGCAGATGAACAGGCTTGATCTGGTAATCCAGACCCTTGAGGTTCAGACCAATCCGTACCCGGTAAGCGGCGGAACTGCGAAAGTAGCTATACAAAATCATCTTGTCTCCTGTCCACCCTGCAAAATTCGTTTTTTTATTTGTTCAGGCTTTCAATCTTGCGCGACAGCTCTCGAGGCAGCGGGAAGGCAATGTTTTCTTCCACACCATCCAGGGCCCGCACTTTGCCTACGCCCAGTTCCTGCAAGCGCTGAATCACCTGATTCACTAGAACTTCCGGTGCCGACGCACCGGCCGTCACACCCACGCGCTTTTTACCGACCAGCCAGGCCGGATCAATCATTTCCGGTTTATCCAGCAGATAAGCTTCCGCGCCCTTGCGTTCGGCCACTTCGCGCAAACGATTGGAGTTCGAGCTGTTGGTACTGCCCACCACCAGGACCAGATCACACTGTGGAGCCATGATCTTGACCGCATCCTGACGGTTCTGTGTGGCGTAACAGATATCGCTTTTCTTGGGTTCCACGATATTGGGGAAGCGTTCACGCAAGGCCTGGGCCACCACCGCCGCATCGTCCACGGACAAGGTGGTTTGCGTCACAAAGGCAAGCTTGTCGGGATCAGCCACTTTCAGATCGGCGACGTCCTCGGGCGTTTCCACCAGGTACATGCCGCCATCGGCCTGCCCCAAGGTGCCCTCGACTTCAGGGTGACCGACATGACCAATCATGATGATCTCCCGGCCTTCGGCCCGCATGCGAGAGACCTCGATATGCACTTTGGTCACCAGCGGACATGTGGCATCAAACACTTTCAGGCCACGCTTTTCGGCATCGTCACGCACCTGACGCGAGACGCCGTGAGCCGAGAAAATCACGATCGCACCCGAAGGGGCCTCGTCCAGCTCTTTAATAAAGATCGCCCCTTTGTTGCGCAGGTCTTCGACCACGTAACGGTTATGGACGATTTCATGACGCACGTAAATCGGTGCGCCGTGCAATTCCAAGGCGCGTTCGACAATATCAATCGCGCGGTCGACCCCAGCACAGAATCCACGGGGCTGGGCCAGAACAACCTCAGCGTTCTGAACGGGAGTAGCTTGACTCATTACAGAATCCCCAAAATATGTACATCCAGGCGCAAGGCCACGCCGGCCAAAGGATGGTTGAAATCGAACAAGGCCGTCTTGTCGTCGATTTCCTTGAGTACACCCGAATAGCGGCTGCCATTAGGGGCGGCAAACTCCACCATATCACCGGGTACGAACTCCACGCCTTCGGCGGCATTGCTGGCCAGCATTTCGCGAGTGATGCGCTGCAAGAGGTCCGGGTTACGGGCGCCGTAAGCATCTTCAGGGGTGATGTCGAGCTGAAAGCGCTCGTCTTCACGATGCCCCAGCAATTTCTCTTCCATGCCAGGAGCCCACTGACCATTGCCCAGTTGCAAGGTCGCCGGGCGGCCCGTAAAGGTATCCGCAAACACAGAGCCTGCCGCCGGGCCACTGGCCAGCTCTATACGATAGTGCAAAGTCAGGTAGGAATCCTGACGGACAATTCCAAGCTCGGAACTAGCAGAGTTACTCACGATCGCTCACTATAGAAAATCATTCAATTACCGCATTTTAGCGTTTCTTATGGCCACATCCACTTTACGCCGCCAAGGGCCCCGTGAGCGCATGTTGGCGCACGGCCCTGCCTGTCTGAGCACCCCGGAACTGCTGGGTATTGTCCTGCGCACCGGTACACGCGAGCGCAATGCTGTCGAGCTGGGCCAGATGTTGCTGGACCATTTTAACGGACTCAAAGGATTATTATCGGCCGATGCGTCTGCCCTGCGCCAACTGGACGGAATCGGCCCGGCCAAATGCGCGGAACTGTTGGTTATCCGGGAACTGCAACGCCGCTGTGCCCTGGAGTCGCTCACTGACTTGCCAGTCCTGAACCAGGCAGACAAGGTACGCGAATATTGTCTGGCCCATATCGGACACTTACCCGTGGAGCACTGCCTGGCCCTGTTTCTGGACAATCAGCTGCGACTGATCTGCGCCGAGGAAATCAGCCGGGGAACGGTGAACCAAGCCTCGGTCTACCCCCGGGAGATTCTGCGCGCCGCCCTGCGTCACCACAGTTGCGCCATCATTCTGGCGCACAACCATCCTTCCGGCGCGGCCTATCCCAGCGCTGCCGATATACGGCTGACCCGGCACATACGGCAGGCCTTGGCTCTGGTAGACATACGCTTGCTGGACCACATTATCGTCACGCCCAGCCAGACTGTCTCCATGGCCGAGCGCGGGGATCTGTAAACCATTCGGCCCGGCGGAAACTGCCGGATTTTTGATACAGTTCCATGAGCTTCCCCGTAAAATCCAGAACACACTACAAGAGTACGGAGCGCCATGTCTGATCCCGCCGTGAAGTCCTTTGTTGGACGCGTACGTGACATTCTTCACGATCTATCCCCATCAGAGCGACGTCTGGCGGAATTTGCCCTGGATTTCCCAGGCGATCTGGCCGGCTACAGCGCGTCTGAGCTGGCGTCTCTGGCCCATGTATCCAACGCTACGGTTACCCGCTTTATTCGGCGCCTGGGCTATAGCAATTACGAAGCGGCCCGCAAGCAAGTGCGCTCTGAAAAGAAAGCCGGCTCCCCCCTGCTGCTGGCCGCGACCGAGACAGAAGCCGAACGCTCACTGGCCACGCAGCTGCAACAGAGCCAGAACAATCTGGCCTCTACCTACAGACGCATTCCCGACTCGCTGCTGCAAGAGATCGCCCAGGCCATTCTGGCTGCGCGGAAAGTGTGGGTGCTGGGGTTTCGCTCCAGCCACGCCCTGGCCAACTACTTTCGCTGGCAGTTGCTGCAAATCGTCCCAGAAGCTCAACTGATTCCCGGTCCTGGTGAAACCATGGGAGAGCATCTGGCCGGCATACACGCCGAGGATGTGGTGGTGATCTTTGCCCTGCGTCGCCGGGTGCGCAATATGGATCAGCTTATTGGTCAAATGGCTCAGCTGAACCCGAATGTGCTGCATATTACCGATCAACTCAGCGCCGAGAAAAGCGCCTGTCGCTGGACGTTGCGATGTGATGTCCAGTCACCCGGTGTCCTGGACAACCACGTGGCAGTGATCGGCTTATGCCATTTGATTCTGAGCCAGGTAATGGATCAGGCCGGTCCGGCCGGACGTCGCCATCTAGGCATGGTGGAAGCTTTCCACGACAGTTTTCTGGAGCTGTAGGTCGCTGAGACTGGCACCACAAACCCGCCCGCTCCTCCTGCAGCCAAGGCAAATCAGCTCCGCCCAAGTCAGGCTGCCAGCGGCTATCCCAGGAATCGAATAAGGATCATATGCAAAATGCGATGATCCTTTTTTTATTAAAACTCCTTTTATATCAATCGATTAATCAATCCAACTTAAAGTCCTGCAAAATCTTTCTCGTTAACCCTAGTTTTGAAAATATTTTTTCATACCAATAATGGCTGAAAAAATAATGTCATGGGCGGACGTGCCCTGCATGTCCTGAAACGAGGAGAAACCATGTCTAGCAAGCAGCAAACCTTGCCGGCCAACACCAGGCAGGCACAGGCCAGTTCTACGGCCAACAACCACACGGTTCAGCAGCAACTGGAAAACTCGCTGGAGACCATAGGCGTCACCAACTCGCACCGCAAAGTGCTGGCCCTGATTTTGCTGGGCGTGCTGTTTGACGTGCTGGAGCAAAATGCCGTGGGCCTGGTCGGTCCGCTTCTTCAGGAACATTGGGGGCTGACGCCTCGCGATGTCGGGTTTCTGAACACCCTGACCTTTGCCGCTGCGGCCCTGGGGCGCTTGCTGTCCGGCTATATCGCCGACCACTATGGTCGCCGCGTCATGTTGACCATCAATCTGGCCCTGTTCACGTTGGGCGCGCTGATCTGCGCCCTGGCCCCCAGCTACTGGGTACTGGGCCTGGGTCGCATGATTGTCGGCTTTGGTCTGGGTGGCGAGATCTCGATTGCCGTCACCATGCTGGCCGAGTTCTGCTCCTCGCGCTTTCGCGGCACCGCCGTCGGCACGATCAACGTCGCGGGTGGTGGTCTGGGCAATATGCTGGCTCCGGCCTTTGGCTTGCTGGTCTTTACCCTCTTTCCCGGCCCCGAGAGCTGGCGCTGGGTGTTTGGCCTGCTGGTCATGCCCGCCTTCATGGTGCTGTTCTACCGTCGCTACATTCCTGAAACACCTCGCTTTCTGGTATCGCAAGGGCGTATCGACGAGGCCAATCAGGTTTTGAATATTCTGGCCTCGGGCAAGCTGGGCCGCCACGTTGCCAACCCCTACCCTTATCTGCACAGCGGCCCGCAAGCGCAAAAAGCAGAGCGCGTACGCTTGAGCGAGATTTTCCAGGGCCCGCTGGCCATGCGCACGCTGGTTACCGGCATTGCCGTGTGCATGACCTACGGCGCACAACTGACGGTGCTGACCCTGATGCCGACTCTGCTGGTAGAACAAGGCTACTCCCTGGTGAAAAGCTATACCTTCACCATCCTGATGCAGTCAGGCAGCTTGCTGGGTGCCCTGACTGCCTCGTACCTGGGCTCTCGCGTGCCTCGCAAACGCGTCTTCACCTTGGGGGCCTTGCTGGCCTGCGCCAGTGGTCTGGCCTTTGGCTTTCTGAGCTTCAATATTTATCTGGTGCTGCTGTTCGGTGCGGCCTTCCAGTTCTGCGTACTGCTGCTGAACACCACGATCTGGATTTTCTCCCCTGAGCTATATCCCACGCGCGTCCGCGCCTTTGGCACCGCCTTCATTCTGGCATTGGGTACCTTGGCGGGTGCATTTATCCCTACGCTTAGCGGCTGGGTGCTGGAAGGCTATGGTGTCGCCGGCATGTTCACCTTGATGGCTGGCATGTATGTCACCTTTGCCGCCGTCCTGCAGTTGGCGCCCGAAACCTTTGGCCGCCCCCTGGATACCTGATTCACTTGATAAGCCGCGTTACGGCGGCCCCTGTATTTATGTCTCATACCGTACTGCTCATCAACCCCAATACTTCCCGTCCCACCACTGACATGATGGTTGCCCTTGCCCAGGCTTGCTTCCAGAGCCTGCAGCGCAGCGATATCCAGGTCCGCGGGCTGACTGCCCCCGAAGGGC
This sequence comes from Alcaligenes sp. AB3, assembly GCF_031844565.1. NCBI lineage: Bacteria > Pseudomonadati > Pseudomonadota > Betaproteobacteria > Burkholderiales > Alcaligenaceae > Alcaligenes > Alcaligenes sp. AB3. The sequence continues at coordinate 355,136 of NZ_JAUZVM010000001.1, read as the reverse complement.
CGGGCATGTTGACCGAAATGAAGGAGCTGGAGCAGGCCGCCACCATGGCCAGGCACCCGCTGGTGCTGGCACAGGCACAGGACGCTGATGGCGTCATCGTCGGTGCTTTTGGTGATCCCGGCTTGCAAGTCCTGGCTGAGCACGTAACGGTGCCCGTCATCGGCATAGGCCAGGCTTCCATGATGCAGGCCGCCCGAGCAGGCAGCCCTTTTGGCATTGCCACCACGACACCCGGCCTGGAGCAATCCATTCTGGACCAGGTACAGCGCTACGGCTGGAGCGACCAGTTCTCCGGCCTGCGCCTGACCCCTACCGCCCCCCTGGATCTGGCCCAGGCCCCTGAACGTCAGGATCAGGAACTGGCCGACAGTGTCGTGGCATGTATCGAACAAGACGGTGCTCGCGCCGTCATCATCGGCGGTGGCCCACTGGCTCAAAGCGCACAAGCGCTGCAAAGCCGGCTGGCTGTGCCGGTGATCAATCCCATCATTGCTGCCTGCGAGCTCATGGCCGAGCGCCTGCCCCCAGATCAGCCATAACACGCGGTACCACACAAGGAGACACCCCATGACAAGCAGCACCCTTGGGGACGGAGCCCAGGCCCCGTCCGCCAGCAAGCAGGAACTGGATCAGATTTACAAGAAAGTGATGTGGCGCATTTTGCCCTTCATTTTCTTGCTTTGGATGCTGGCCTGGATAGACAGGCTCAACATTGGTTTTGCCAAGCTGCAAATGCAGCCCGAGCTGGGGTTTTCCGAAACGGTTTACGGCATCGGTGCCGGTATTTTCTTTTTGGGCTACTTCTTTTTTGAAGTGCCCAGCAACTGGTTGCTGCTGCGTATTGGTGCACGCAAGACCCTGGCCCGTATTGCCTTTGGCTGGGGCCTGATCTGCGTGCTGATGATGTTTACCAAAACAGCCGCCTACTTTTATGTGATGCGTTTTTTGCTGGGCGCTTTTGAGGCAGGTTTCCAGCCCGGCGTATTGCTGTTCCTGACCTTCTGGTTCCCAGCCCATCGTCGCGCCAAAGCTTTTGCGGTGTTTATTTCCGCCTCGGCGGTGGCCTCGGTTGTGGGCGCACCGCTGGCCGGTTTCATCATGACGCGTCTGGATGGCGTCAATGACTGGTCCGGTTGGCAATGGCTATTCTTGCTGGAAGGCCTGCCGACAATTTTCGCAGGCATTCTGGCGGTAATGTTCATTGTGGACAGCCCGGAAAAAGCCAGCTGGTTAAGCCAGCGTGAGAAGGACCTGATCAAACAGGAGCTGGTGCTGGACGCCAAGGCCGCAGGCCCGCGCGAGCACAGCTTCAAGAAAGCCTTGGGCAATGCCGATCTGTGGACCCTGACCCTGATGTTCTTTGGCATCGTGGCCGCGAACTCCACACTGGCCTTTTTTGCGCCCACCCTGGTGCGCTCGCTGGGCCCGACCGATCCGCTACAGGTGGGCTTGCTGGTTGGTCTGGTCTATGTATTTGGGGCCATCTTCCAGCTGGCACTGGGCTTTAGTGCCGACCGTCGCCGCGAAGCCCGTCTGCACACAGGTATTCCCGTCATCATCGGCGCAACCGGTCTGGCTGGTGTGGGTCTGTTCCTGGGCAACAATACGACCCTGGCTTTTATCAGCCTGATTGTGGCCGTGTCCGGCACCATGGGTTGCATTCCGGTGTACTGGCAGTTACCTAATGCCGTACTGGCTGGCTCGGCAGCCGCTATTGGTGTGGCCTTCATCAACTCCGTCGCTAATCTGGCCGGCTTCGGCGCTCCCTTCATGTTGGGCGCTCTGAAAGACGCCAGCGGCAATTTCCAAAGCGGTTTATGGATTATTGCGGCGCTGGAACTGGCCGTCGGTATCTGGATTCTGTCTTTCCGCAAGCGCAGGCAAGCCACCTGAGCGCCTTGCCAATCATGGACCAGGGCCCCGAAAAAGCCGGCAAACTGGCCGTTTTCGGGGCCTGCCTACCCGCCAGCGAACCAGATCCTGTTGCACTTGTGCCGCGCTCGTACGGAGTTTTCTTTGAAAAGCGGCGGCTCGATGCTAAAATTTCAGGCTTCATCGGATACGTGGCAAAAAGTCTTTAGGCATTATTCAATCGGGCGGGATTAAAAAAATCCAAACCCGGTTAAAAAAACAGCCCTCTAGCTTTTTAGTGCCGGTACTTACAAGACTGAAAATCTGCCCTGTGCAGCTTTATTTTTGTAAATACGTGCCTTGCTGGCGGTCCTTATTTGTCAAAACAGGAATCATCATGAAAGAAGGCATTCACCCAGAATACCGTGACGTGGTGTTTCTGGACCTGCAAACGGGCAACTCCTTTATCACCCGTTCCACTGTCCAGACTCGCGAAACCACCGAAAAAGACGGTAAGACTTACCCGCTGTTCAAGTGTGACGTGACGTCCGAGTCGCACCCCTTCTACACGGGCGCTCAAACCCGTATCGTGGAAACTGGCCGCGTTGAAAAATTCCGCGCCCGTTTTGCCCGTACGGCTGGTACCGTCAAGAAAGGCGAATAAGCTCTCTTTCGCGACATACCGCGTTCAGCGCAAAAAAGGCAGCTTCGGCTGCCTTTTTTTTACCGTACATTTCCCGGCCAAGGCGCCCCCTTTGCATTAAGATAGGGCGAATCAACAGACTGTTTTACCCTAGACGTGTCATCCAGCCTCATACCCACCTCCACCCCTGCCCGCCTGACTGCTACCGCTGCCGTCAAACTTCCCCGACTGGTCCTGCTTGTTGTGGGGACAATTTACATTCTTGCGGGTCTGTTTTTCCGTGATCCCTGGAAGGCAGACGATGTCATCGGGCTTGCGACCATGCTTACCGCTTTGTCTGATCCCAGCGGTCAGGCCTTGCTGTTGCCGCAGGTAGGCGACCTGGCGCACGCCCAGGATGGGCCGCTGACGACCTGGCTGGGTGCGCTGTTCATTACACTGTTTGCGCCGCTGCTCAAGCTGTTCACCTCCGAGCTGAACGCCAATATTGTGGCGTCCCGCCTGCCCAATTTACTGTGGTTCGGCATGCTGGCGGCCTCGGTCTGGCACAGTGCCTACTGGCTGGCCCGTCGTCCTGAAGCCCAGCCGCTGCGCCTGCCCTTTGGGGGCGAGCCCTCTCCCACCGCCTATGGCCGCATGATTGCCGATGCCACCTTGCTGCTGACAGTAGCCACGGTTGGCATCATCTGGCGCATGCATGAAACCTCGGAAGTGCCGGCCATCATCGCTTTTCAGGCACTGGCCTTGTACAGTCTGGTGCGCATGTTCGACCGCCCTGCCTCGGGCGCGATCATGCTGGGCCTGTCTTTGGGTGCCTGCTTTCTGACCCGCGGCTGGCTGGGTGCGGGCCCCATCATGCTGGCCACCGCGCTGTGTTTCATTCCGCGCAGCCCCTTGCGCCAGCACAGCCAATGGCTGGCCCTGAGCGCTGTGCTGACCCTGGCCATCATCATGGCCTGGTGGATTCCGGCCAAGCGTGTCAGCGTGTACTGGACCGAACAATGGCGTCTGTGGCATCTGGCTGCCTGGGGCTGGGCTGGTTTCAAGGAACAACTGAATAATCTGCGTGACCTGCTGTGGTTCCTCTGGCCCATCTGGCCCTTGGCACTGCTGGCGCTGTGGCAATGGCGCAGCTGGTTCAAGGCGCCACATATTTACGTGCCCGCCATCAGTTTTCTGGTGCCGCTGTTCAGCCTGCTGTTCATGCGCGATGCCTTCGAGCCCGAATACGCCTTGCTGGTCGTGCCTTGCGCCATCCTGGCTGCTTTCTCGCTGCCCACCCTGCGCCGTGGCGTCATCAATACGCTGGACTGGTTTGCCATCATGTGTTTCTCGCTGACGGCGGCAACCGTATGGCTGGGCTGGTTTGCTCAGCAAACCGGATGGCCACGCCAGATTTCGCACAATATTGCCCGCCAGACACAAGGCTATGACACCTTCATCTCCTGGCCGGTCATGATTATTGCCGTGCTGGGTACTGTCGCCTGGATTGCCCTGGTACGCTGGCGCTTGTCCACCAACCCTCCCGGGCTGCTGCGTGGCACCGTCCTGTCTGCAGGTGGTCTGATCACCACCTGGCTCTTGCTGGTGACCTTGTGGATGCCCTCGCTGGACTACGTACGCAGTTACCGTGATGTCTCCGGCGAACTGTCCGCCGCCCTGCGCGTACACAAACAGCCCGGCGAGTGCCTGCGCTCCTGGGGCCTGGGTTCGGGGCAACGTGCCTCCTTCCTGGTGTTCAACAACATCAATATCAATTTCGACAACCGCTGCTCTTTGGTGCTGGAACAGTTCTCCCTGCGCGACCTGCAAGATGGCAAGGCCCCCATTCCCGATAATGCGGTCCAGCTCTGGCAAGGCAAACGCGGGCCAGATCGTCACGAGGCTTTCCGTCTGCTGCGAGTGCAAGCTCAGTAAGTTTCAATCATGTCCTCCGTGTTTCATCACAACTGGAAAGGCCAGGCAGGTCAGATCCTGCGTCAGGCCTGGCCGGTGCTGGTCGGTTCCTGGGCGGGTATCGCCTTTGGTGTTCTGGATACCGTTATGGTCGGCCACAGCAGCCCGATCGACCTGCAGGCCATGGGCCTGGGCGTATCCATTTACATCACCGTTTTTATTGGCTTGATGGGTGTCACCCACGCCCTGATTCCTATCATTGCGCAGCAATTTGGCGCGCGCCGCCTGACAGAAGTGGGCCGCTGGTGGGGGCAAGGCGTATGGCTGGCCCTTTTACTGACCTTGATCGGCACCCTGGCGCTGGCCTTTCCCAATATCTGGCTGCGCTGGTCGGGCGATTTGAGCCCTGAGGTTCACGACCGGGTGACCTGGTATTTGCGCAGCCTGATTCTGGCCCTGCCTGCCGCCCTGGTATTCCGAACGATTTACTGCCTGGGCACGGCAACTTCCCGCCCCAAGGCCGTCATGCTGATCAACCTGTTCAGCGTGGCCTTCAAGGCTCTGTTCAACTGGGTGCTGATCTTCGGCAAATTCGGTTTGCCAGCCATGGGGGCTGTCGGTTCCGGCCTGGCCACGACCGTGGTGTCCTGGCTGATGCTGGCAGCCGGCTTGTGGCTGCTGCGCACCGACCGCTACTACAAACCTTTCACGCTGCGACTGGGGCTGCCCAACTGGGCGGCTCAAAAAGAACTGCTGCGTCTGGGTCTGCCTATGGGCGGCTCCTATCTGATCGAGATCTGCGCCTTCAGTTTCATGGCCTTGCTGGTTGCCCGTGAAGGGGTCTTTGCATCGGGTGCGCACCAGATCATGGCCAATCTGGCCGCCGTCTGCTTCATGGTGCCTATGGCCGTGGGCGTTGCCGCTGCTTCCGTCAGTGCGCAAGCGATTGGGGCCGGGCAATATCATCGCGCCCGGCAGGTGGGGATGTTGAGCCTGGGGATCGTGCTGGCGGGGGCGACCTTAACCATTACCCTGCTGGTGCTGCTGCGCCCGACTTTGGCCAACGCCTACACCGATGATGCCGACGTAGCACTGCGGGCTTTGCTGTTGCTGCAACTGCTGCCTTTCTTCCACTTTTTCGATGCGTTCCAGTGCCTGATTTCCTATTTGCTGCGTGCATATAAAGTGGCTTTTGTCCCCATGCTGCTGCAATTTTTTGCCTTGAGCGTGCTGGGGCTGGGCGGTGGCTGGTGGCTGGGCTTCGGGCCTGCCGCCGGATCGCTGGAAGGAGTCATTCAGTGGCTGGCACCGGGAGCGCCAGTAGGGGCAGCCAGCTTGTGGACCATGTCCAGCCTGGGTCTGGGAGCCTCGGCATTGCTGCTGCTGTTCTGGTACGTACATATTTTGCGTATCTACAATCCGGCAAGGCGCAAGACGCAGGCGTCCCAATAAGCCAGACCTGGGGCACTGGCACTCGCTCAGTCCACGGCAAACTCAGACGCCCCGGTACTGGCTACCCTGTCCCCTTTCGCTCTTTGCTCAGGCTCAAAATCCCAAGGCCAAAATACGGCAAATCCTCAAAGCGCAAACATATAAAAAAAAACGGGACCAGTTATTCAACTGGTCCCATTTTCTTTATCGCCTTACCAAGACAAGGAAACTCAGGCAGCAGGCTTACTGCCTTCAATGGCTTCCACGATCTTGGCCGTATCATCCGGAGTCGACTCTGCAGCCGCATCCGGCGATTCCTCCACCGCATCAATCAGCGGGCTGACCAGATCCACAACCTTGCTGCGTGAGAGCAGGCCCAGGAACTCGTCGTTCTCGCCAGTCACAGCCAAAGGTTCGCTGCTGCGCAGCAATTGCCCCAGGATTTCATCCAGCCCCATGGTGGCGGGAACCGAACTCATTTCATCCACAAAGCCGGAGATATCCCGTGCGCCTTGCTGCACCGCTTCCTGAGCACTGGAACGCATCAAGACACCGGCCAGGCGCTTGCCATCGAGCACAGGCGCATAACGCACACCCCGTTCGCTCAAGCGCTCCAGCGCGTGAACAGCACGGGTACGCATGGTGAAGGTCAATGTCTTGCTGGAATCGCGCACCGCATGGGCGGCATTCAGCACCTTGCTGCGGTTCACATCCTGCAAGAAAGCCTGCACATAATCGCTGGCGGGTGACAGCAGAATATCTTCGGGCGAACCCTCCTGGATCAACTCGCCATCTTTCAGAATGGCAATCCGGTTACCCAGGCGCAGAGCTTCGTCCAGATCATGCGTAATAAACACAATGGTCTTGTTCAAACGGGCTTGCAGCTCCAGCAACTGATCCTGCATTTCGCGTCGAATCAGCGGATCCAAAGCCGAGAAAGCCTCGTCCATCAAGAGGATGTCCGCGTCGGTGGCCAAGGCTCGAGCCAGGCCCACGCGCTGCTGCATACCGCCAGACAACTGATGAGGGTACTGTTTCTCAAACCCCTGCAGACCCACCTGCTCCAGCCAGTAAGTGGCCTTTTCCTCGCGGGCGGCACGACCCATGCCCTGCACCTGCAGGCCATAAGCCGCATTTTCCAGCACCGTACGATGCGGAAACAGGCCAAAGCGCTGAAAGACCATGCTGATCTTTTGCTGGCGGAACTGCATCAGCGCCTTGCCGTCCAGACTCATCACATCCACATCATCCACCAGAATTTGCCCGGCAGTCGGTTCAATCAAACGGTTGAAGTGGCGGATCAAGGTGGACTTGCCCGAACCGGACAGACCCATGATGACGTAAATACTGCCGTGCTCAATGGACAGGCTGATATCGCGCAGGCCCAATGTATGGCCACTCTTGGCCAGCAGCTCATCCTTGCGAACGCCGTTACGAGCTTCTTCCAGCCAGCGCTCGGGTTGGGAGCCAAAGATCTTGTAAATATTACGAACTTCAATCTTGCTCATGAGGCCTCCCGTGTCTGAAAGCGACGGCCGAACTCTTGCGTAATACGGTCAAACAGGATCGCCAGCAGCACAATACCCAAACCGGCCATCAGACCACGCCCCACTTGCAGTCGGTTAATGCCTTGCAGCACTTCGTAGCCCAGCCCCCGCACACCAATCATGGAGGCGATCACCACCATGGCCAGGGCCATCATGGTTGTCTGGTTGATACCGGCCATGATGTTGGGCATGGCCAGAGGTAATTGCACGCCGTAGAGCTGCTGCCAACGGTTGGACCCGAAGGAGCGCGAGGCTTCCAGCACTTCGCTGTCGACCAGGCGTATACCCAGATCGGTCAGGCGAATCACCGGCGCAATAGCATAAATAATGGTGGCAATCAGGGCGGCGATCTTGCCCAGGTTAAACAGCATCACCACCGGGATCAGATACACAAAGCTGGGCATGGTTTGCATCACGTCCAGCACCGGCATCATGATGCGACGCAGCCAGTTGAAGCTGGCCATCAACAGGCCCAACGGTATGCCTATCAGCACAGACAGGAAAACGGCCACGATCATCAGCGCCAGGGTCTGCATGGCTGCATCCCACAGGCCGATCAAGCCGATGACAAACAACATGGCTCCCATGGCCACGGAAAACAGGACGCGACGGCTGGCAACCCAGCCCAGCACGACCACCACCAGCACGACGGCCCACCAGGGGCTGCTGCGCAGGATGGACTCCATAAAGACCAGCATGTCCAGCAAAGGCTGGGTCATGGCGCGCAAGGTGCTGGAATAATTGGCCACCAGATCACCCACGAACTGATCGATGGGCAAACGTAAGGCGCGCGGATCAATCAACTCAGGAAACATAAAAAACACTCCGTAAAACTCGTGCGTGCGGCGCGGGCGTGCCGCCCGGCCATGAGCCTGCCGACCACAGGGTGGCCAGGCAGAAAAGCGAGGTACGGCTCAGTGCCCGCACCCACATGGGGTGCAGGAACCGAGGCCGGCCTCGCCCTACAACTACACGAATACTAAAGAGCGGCTTTTACGCGCTGAGCCACTTCCATGGGCACCCATTTGGTCCAGGTGTCCTCATGCTCTTTCAGGAACCAGTTCGCCACATCCTCGGGCTCGCCCTCGGTTTTTTCCATGTGGGCCATGGTGTCGTTCATCAGTTCCAGAGGGATGCTGACATTGGCCAGGAAAGCCGTCAGTTCGGGAGCCTGCTTGGAGAACTCCGTATTCACGGCAGTGAACACCGGGTTTTCAGGGTAGTCGCTAGGCTCTGGATTGGCACAATTGGGGTCAGTCAGACACCCGTGCTTTTTCTCGTCATAAGCTGGCAGTTCCAGCTTGACCAGATCCATGGAGCCCACCAACGGTGTAGGGTACCAGTAGTAGAACACCACGTTTTCCTTGCGCTGGTAAGCAGAAGTCAGTGCTGCTTTCTGCGTGGCGCCAGTACCGGGCGAGAACAGGGTATAGGTATCGCCCAGCTTCAGGGCATTGAACAGATTGCCACTGACCACTTCACAACCCCAACCTGCCGGGCAGCCATAGAAACGGCCTTTGCCGGGCTCTTCCGGGTCCTTGAACTCATCTTTGAACTTGGGCAGGTCCGCAGCGGACTTCAGTTCAGGCAGGCGCTCGGCGGTGTAGCGTGGAATGAACCAGGCTTCGCCACCCATATAAATATCGCCAATACGTTTTACATTTCCCTTGGCTTCAGCCTGTTTCCAGGGATCAGCCACACTGTTGAGCCAGATTTCAGTGTTGACATCCAGGTCGCCTCGCTCCAATGCGGCCAAAGCCGGAAGCGTCTCGACCGAGATGACCTCAGTCTTGCAGCCATAACCCTTGTCGGCGATAAAACGCTCGACTTCAGTCAGGACCAGGTTCGATTCCCAATTCATGCCGCCAAAGCGGACAGTGCGGTCCAGTTCGCAGGCAGCCGGGGCAGCGGCTTGCGCGGCGGACGACAAACCCAGCAAAACGCTGGCCAGCACAGAGGCTTGAATCAGGGGAAAACGGTGCAAGCGCGACTTGGCACCGGCGTGAGGGAAGTATGAAGACATGATGCTCCTCCTTGAGTTACTGTGGACGCGTCCTGCATGATCAGTCGGCGCCAAGGCTAAAGGGGTGTGCGGAAGACGATGCTCTTATCGCCAATACATACCTACGTATAGAGCGAGTGCCAGGCACTCACGAAAAACCCGGAACGGCGTTGGGGGGCTGAGCCCCTTTCTTTTACCGTTCTCTGCCTTGACCGAAACAAAACGGCTGGGCCAGGGTTACACCGCGCGGGACGATGATTTGGTGCGAATAGAACACGCTGCTTGAGCGGTTCTGGATCGAATTGATGAATCAGACAAGGAGGCCATTCTACGGGCCTTTGCAATCAAAAACAAATTATTACCGCACAAAACCAGTAAAAATCCTGAATATGTCAATGGCGAAAACACAACAAAAGCCTTGTTTGGCGTGGTTTTAGCGATTTTCCAAACTTTTTTTTGTTACTTAATCATTCAAGGCTAATCGGGGAAGTTAAAAACCGAGCTCAGAAAGACAAATGACAAGGCCTGAAACCTTGTCATTTGTCCTGCCAATCAGTGGCTTAACGCTGGTACATATAGTCCCGTCGCCATGGATATACCAGGTCGGGCGCATACTCCAGTTCTTGCGCGCGCCCCGCACTTTGCGCCTGTGCCAGAACCTGATGCAAGGCAATCCAGCCATGCTCAAAGCCCATTGCGCAACCGGCCAGATAAACCCGGTACGCCCGCAGGGATTTTTGTCCCTGCTCGGAATCCAGCGTGGCCTTGGCCTTGTCCAGCTGGCTTTCCAAAGCATCACTCCAGGCCCACAAGGTACGCGCATAGTGCGGCCTCAGGTTCTCGATATCCAGCCCCTCCAGACCGCCTTCGGCCAGATGACGCAACACATGGCTGATATGGGTCAGCTCTCCGCCGGGGAAAATGTATTTCTCGATAAAGTCACCCATACCCGCGCCCAGCTGACTATTGTCCACGCCACCTGCGGTAATGCCATGGTTCAGGATCAGGCCACCCGGTTTGACCAGACGGCGCAGCTTGTCAAAGTAAGCACTGAGCTGGGCGCGGCCCACATGCTCGAACATGCCCACCGAGGCCAGCTTGTCATAGGGTTTGAGCTCATCCAGATCCCGGTAATCGAGCAACATCATGCGGGCCCGGCCCGTCAGCCCCTTTTGCTCAATCAATCCATTCACATACGCATGCTGGTTACGGGACAAGGTAATGCCGGTCACATCCACATCGTAATTTTCGGCCGCCCACATCAACAGGCCGCCCCACCCGGCCCCAACATCCAGAAAGCGCTCGCCCGATTGCAGACGCAGCTTGCGGCAAATGTGATCCAGCTTGGCTTCCTGGGCCTGGGCCAGCGTCATGTCCGGCTCGCGATAATAGGCGCAAGAATAGACCCGACGCGGGTCCAGCCACAGGGCGTAGAAGTCGTCCGACAAGTCGTAGTGAAACTGGATCTGCTTGGCGTCCTTTTCCTGGGAGTGACGCCAGACGGAGGTCAGGTGCTTGATGATGGAGGTCAGCCAGCCTGCCTGGGCCGCATCGACCGGCGATCCTGGCAAGATATCGGCAGCCAGTTGCATCAAATCCCGCATGGACCCCTCAAAATCCATACGCCCCTCCACGTAGGCCTCGCCCAACTGTCCGGACTGTCCGGCAGCCAGTTGCGCCAAAGTGGCATTGTCTTTGATTGTCAGATGAACCGATGCGTTGGCTGCACCGACTTGCTCCCCATTGGGCAAGGTCAGTCGAACCGGGACGCTGAGTTGATCTAATTTGGCCTGGACCATGGATGAAATGGAACTCAACTTCGCCTCCTTGTATGTAAACAAACAAAGATGACAATGTGTCGCCTGAATCGACACACCGCCCATAAGCCGTCAATCCTGTAGCCTAATACAATCAGCCCTTGAATCCGTTGCGTCAAAGTCACGAATCATGTGCTTCATACCTAAAGCACTTATGCCGGATTTGACCTTGCCCCATGCTAAACTGCCTGCCTTTGGCCCATTGCATCGGTTTGCATTGATGCTCGGCGCGGGGTTGCGGCTTCAGGCTCTTGGCCAGGATCTGCCCCACCTTAATACTTGGCCCGATGACACGCAACCACTCCCCTGCATTTCCCCCCTGGCTCATCTTGATGGGGCTGCTCACCGCCCTGGGGCCTCTGGCCATTGACATGTACCTGCCCGCCTTCCCGGCGATGGCCCAGAGCCTGAACACCTCGGCAGGTATGGTAGAGCGCACATTGGCCGGTTTCCTGCTGGGCGTAGGCGTGGCTCAACTGGTCTACGGCCCGATGGCCGACCGCTTCGGGCGCAAGCTGCCCTTGCTGCTGGGCGTGCTGATTTTCACCACCGCTTCTTTTTTCTGTGCCCGTGCCAGCGATATTGATGAGCTGACGGTCTGGCGCATTGTGCAAGCCTTTGGTGGCGCCGCCGGCATGGCCATCCCCCGCGCCGTGATCCGGGATCGTTTCGAGACCCGTGAAGCCGCCCGCGCCCTGTCCATGCTGATGCTGATCATGGGTGTCATGCCGATTCTGGCCCCACTGATTGGCGGCCAGATCCTGCTGTTTAGCGACTGGCGTGGCATTTTCTACTTCATGGCAGGCTGTGGCGTACTCCTGTGGCTGCTGACCTTTTTCACCATGCAAGAGTCTCTGGCCCCGGAACGGGTGCTGCCACTGCAACCCAAGCTGATTGCGCATAATTACAGCGCCTTGCTGCACGACCGGCCCTTCATGTTTTATTCCCTGGCTGCCGGTTTCAGTTCTGCGGGCATGTTTGCCTATATCGCCGGATCGCCACGCGTCTTTATTGATTTGTTTTCTGTCGAGCCGCGTCATTTCGGTTTTTATTTTGGCGCCAATGCCGCCTGTCTGATTGTTTTCTCTCAAGTCAGCGCCCGTTTGCTCAATACCTACAGCCCACCCACTTTGCTGCGCGTGGCACAGGGCCTGCAAGTGATCTTTACCTTGCTGGGTGCCATTTTGACCCTGCTGGGCGTACTGGACCTGACCTGGCTGATGGTGACCCTCATGGGCTTCATGGCATGCCAGGGCTTTGTAAACCCCAATTCCGCCGCGCTGGCCCTGTCTGAACAAGGCCATCGTCTGGGAACGGCCTCCGCACTGATGGGAGCCTTGCAAATGCTTTGCGGTGCCTTGGCCGGTTTTGCTGTCAGCAGCTGGGCTTCGTCCAATGCTTTGCCATTGACCGCCGTATTAGCCGCTTGTGCCGTCTTATCGTGGCTGTTTGGCCGCAATGCAGCGAGGAAAGCACGGTAAAACTTGATCTAAGTGATTTTTCCATATTAGAATAATCTTCTTTGTACCCCAGCACTGGGGTTAACACGATCCTAATTTTACAATCGCCCGCGGCTTTTTTCGTTTAGCGGAGGCTGATTTAGATCTCAAGGGGTATGACCATGGCACGCGTATGCCAAGTGACCGGAAAAGGCCCAATGTCGGGCAACAATGTTTCGCACGCCAACAATAAGACCAAGCGTCGCTTCCTGCCAAACCTGCAGTCCCGTCGTTTCTGGGTTGAAAGTGAAAACCGCTGGGTTCGCCTGCGCGTTTCCGCTAACGCTATCCGCACCATCGACAAGAACGGTATCGACTCCGTTCTGGCCGAAATGCGCTCCCGCGGCGAAAAGTACTAAGCTGCGCTTCTTAAACATTTAACCAGGAGCTCATCATGGCAAAAGGTATACGCGAAAAAATCAAACTCGAATCGTCCGCCGGTACGGGTCACTTCTACACCACCACCAAAAACAAGCGCAACATGCCTGAAAAGATGGTGATCAAGAAATTTGACCCCGTCGTTCGCAAGCACGTCGAGTACAAAGAAACCAAGCTGCGTTAATTCGCGCCCGCTCCTGCAGCGGATTGGTTTTCAAAAAAGCCCCTGCCCTGCAGGGGTTTTTTTTGCCCTTTGCAGGCTGCTGTGACAGGCCTGCCTCCTGTCTGCCATTACGCTCATGCACACTGCCCACCTTGCAGCCGTCCACAGCGAGATTTGCCCCGTATAATGGCGGATACTCCTTTACTTCTGTCTAAAACGGTATTGCCACTCATGCAGGAACGTTACAACCCCAGCGAGGTCGAACAACTCGCTCAGCAAAACTGGACCGATCGGGACGCCTATCGTGCCGTCGAGAACGCCACCGCTCCGGATGGCTCGCTCAAACCCAAGTTTTACGCATGCTCCATGCTGCCCTACCCCAGTGGCAAGCTACACATGGGCCACGTGCGCAACTACACCATCAACGACATGATGGCGCGCCAGCTACGCATGCGCGGTTTTAACGTTCTCATGCCCATGGGCTGGGATGCTTTTGGCATGCCCGCCGAAAACGCCGCCATCAAATCGCAGGTTCCACCCGCCAAGTGGACTTACGACAATATCGCCTACATGAAAAAGCAGATGCAGGCGATGGGTCTGGCTATCGACTGGTCGCGCGAAATGTGCGCCTGCGACCCCGAATACTACAAATGGAACCAGTGGCTGTTCCTGAAGATGCTGGAAAAAGGCATTGCCTACCGCAAGACCCAGACCGTGAACTGGGACCCGGTAGACCAAACCGTTCTGGCCAACGAACAGGTTATTGAAGGCCGTGGCTGGCGCTCCGGTGCGCTGGTTGAAAAGCGTGAAATCCCCGGCTACTACCTGCGCATCACCGATTACGCCGAAGAACTGCTGGATACCGTGAAAACCGGCCTGCCCGGCTGGCCCGAGCGTGTGCGCCTGATGCAGGAAAACTGGATCGGCAAGAGCCAGGGCGTACGCTTTGCCTTCCCTCACGATATTCGTGACGAGCAAGGCCAACTGATTCAGGACGGTCGTCTGTACGTGTTCACCACCCGCGTGGACACCATCATGGGCGTCACCTTCTGTGCGGTTGCTCCTGAACACCCGCTGGCTGCCCTGGCTGCCCGCAACAATCCCGAGCTGACTGCCTTTATTGAAGAATGCAAGAAAGGCGGCACCACGGAAGCCGATATGGCCACCCGCGAAAAAGAAGGTCTGCCTACCGGCCTGACCGTCAAGCACCCCCTGACGGGCGCGGACGTTCCTGTCTGGGTCGGTAACTATGTCTTGATGAGCTACGGTGACGGCGCCGTGATGGGCGTGCCTGCTCACGACGAGCGCGACTTCGCCTTTGCCCTGAAATACCAATTGCCTATCAATCAGGTCATTGGTGTAGAAGGCAAGGAATACGACGCCACCCAATGGCAAGACTGGTACGGCGACAAGCAGCAAGGTCAAACCATCAATTCCGGCAAGTACGACGGCCTGACGCACGTCGCGGCCGTGGATGCCATTGCCGCAGACCTGAACGCCAAGGAACTGGGCGAGAAACAAACTACCTATCGTCTGCGCGACTGGGGCATTTCCCGTCAGCGTTACTGGGGCACCCCGATCCCGATCATCCACTGCGAAGATTGCGGCCCGGTTCCTGTTCCAGAAAAAGACCTGCCCGTGGTTCTGCCCGAAGAACTGATTCCCGATGGCAGCGGCAACCCGCTGAACAAGCATGAAGCCTTCCTGAAGTGCGCTTGCCCTTCTTGTGGCAAACCAGCACGTCGCGAAACGGATACCATGGACACCTTTGTGGACTCGTCCTGGTACTTCCTGCGCTACACCACGCCCAATCTGAACGATTCCATGACCGATCCACGCACCGATTACTGGATGCCCATGGATCAGTACATCGGTGGTATCGAACACGCTGTGCTGCACTTGCTGTACGCCCGCTTCTGGACCAAAGTCATGCGCGACATGGGCCTGGTCAAGATTGATGAGCCCTTCACCCGCCTGCTGTGCCAGGGCATGGTGCTGAACCACAGCTACACCCGCCGCACCCCACAAGGGGGTATCGAATACTTCTGGCCTGAAACCGTCGAAAACGTTTACGACGAAAAAGGCGCGATTATCGGTGCCCGCTTAAAGAGCGATGGCCAGCCCGTGCAGTACAACGGCATTGGCACCATGTCCAAGTCCAAGAACAACGGCGTGGACCCTCAGTCCCTGATCGACACAATGGGCGCGGATACCGCCCGCCTGTTCATCATGTTCGCCAGCCCGCCAGAGCAAACACTGGAGTGGTCGGACTCGGGCGTGGACGGAGCCAACCGCTTCCTGCGCCGCCTGTGGGCCTTCTGCTACAACCACGCCGATGCCCTGCGTGCCGGTAACGCCCAGGCTACCGACTGGAGCGATCTGGACGCCGCTGCCAAGCGTACTCGTCTGGAAATTCACTCCTTGCTCAAGCAGGCCAATTACGACTACGAGCGTATTCAGTACAACACGGTCGTGTCGGCTTGCATGAAGATGCTCAACACCCTGGAGCAGACTCAATGGGAAGACACGCCTGCCGCACAACGTGCACTGGCTGAAACCACGTCCATCCTGTTGCGTGTTCTGTACCCTGTGGTCCCTCACATCACATGGCAGTTGTGGCGCGAGCTGGGCTGGGCAGAGAGCCAAGGCGATATGCTGGATGCCCAATGGCCTGTCGTGGACGAGCAAGCCCTGATTGCCGATGAAGTGGAACTGATGCTGCAGGTCAACGGCAAGCTGCGCGGCTCCCTGATCGTGCCTCAAGGAGCGGAAAAAGCCGCCATTGAACAAGCTGCAGCCGACCATGCGGCTGTGCTCAAGTATCTGGAAGGCCGCCCCGCCAAGCGCATCATTGTGGTGCCTGGCAAACTTGTTAACGTCGTAGGTTAATCATGAACGTAGCCCGCCTGCTTCCTTCTGGCTCCTTGTCTGTTCCTGCACCCAGGTCCTGGGGACTGGCGGGCTTGATCATCCTGCTCAGTGTTGTTTTGACAGCGTGTGGCTTCCACCTGAAAGGGGTGGCCCCGCTGCCGTTCAACACGATTTACACCAATATTACGGACAACAGCGCTTTTGGCGCGAACCTGCGTCGAGCCTTGTTGGCCAGCTCGCCTCAAAGCCGCTTTGTCGAGCGTCCTCAAGAAGCGGAAGCAGTCCTGCAGCAAGTCTCGCTGAGCCGTTATCAGCGTGAAATCTCCATCAACGCCAAGGGCCAGGTGGAAGAGTACGAACTGCAGCTGACCTTTGTCTTTGAACTGCTCGATGCCAAAGGCCGCTCCGTACTGCCTCCCACCACACTGACCGTGATGCGTGAAGTGCCTTATGACGCCGAAGCCGTCCAGGCCAAAGACAGCGAAATCGAGATGATTTTCCGTGACATGGAACAGTCGCTGATCAACCGCATCGTGCGCCGCTTGAGTTCGCCCGACGTCACCAGTGCCTACCACTTCATGAGCAGCCAGCCTGAAGCCAGCTCCATGGAAGAAATGGAACTGCTGCCCACCCGACCACAGGCGCCGCTGTAACGATGGGACGCAGGGCCGACCACGACACCTTGCTGCGCGAACTGGCCACGCCATCCGCAGCCTTTCAACCGCTTTATGTGGTGTCTGGTGACGAACCCCTTTTGCTGGTTGAAGCCGCCGATGCCGTGCGCGCCCGCGCCCGCCAGGACGGCTTTACCGAACGCAGCAGCTTTACGCTGGATGCGCGGGCAGACTGGTCGCAGCTGTTTGCTGTTGCCCAGAACATCTCTCTGTTTGGCGATCAGAAACTGGTGGACGTGAGCATTCCCAGTGGCAAGCCCGGCAAGCCGGGCGGTGATGCCCTGCAAAAGCTGTGTCAGCTGATCAGCGGCGGGCAAATGGATGGCACCAGTTTCCTGATTCAACTTCCCCGCCTGGACAAGGCCACGCGCAACAGCAAATGGTGCCAGGCTCTGGAACAAGTGGCCTGTTGGGTTGACATTCAACCCATCAACCGCAATTCCCTGGCAGGCTGGATTGCCCAGCGTCTGAAAATCCAGGATCAAAGCCTGGAGCGCAATAGTCTGGAATGGATGGCCGACAAGGTTGAAGGTAACCTCCTGGCGGCCCATCAGGAAATTCAGAAACTGGCCCTGATTTACCCTCCCGGCCAGTTAAGCCAGGAAGAGCTGGAAAACGCCGTCCTGAACGTGGCTCGCTACAGTGTGTTTGATCTGCGCGACTCCATGCTGGCCGGCCATAGCCAACGCGCCCTGACGGTGCTCGATGGCTTGCAGGCAGAAGGCGAAGCCTTGCCCCTAGTCCTGTGGGCGGTAGGCGAAGAAGTACGTACCTTGGCCCGTTTGTCACAAGCGCGTCAGCAAGGGCAGGATCTGTCCAACCTGTTTCGCCAATACCGCATTTTTGGCCCGCGCGAAAAACTTGTCCGTCAGGCCTTGGACCGCATCCCGCCTCAAAGCTGGCCTGCCTCGGTTCTGCATGCACACGATATAGACCGTTTGATCAAAGGCCTGCACCCCAGCGGACGTCAGCAAGACCCGTGGGAAGAAATGCGCCGCCTGACCATGCGTATCGCAGTCGCGACACAAGCCCCCCGTCGCTAAGCGTCCGATACCCCTTAATCTCTTAATTGTTGCGATAATGCTCTCTTGAACCGGAGAGTTACACGGCTATGAACGATATCACCCAGTCCTCTGCCGCCACCCAGGCCGGCGATCTGTCTTCCATGATGCAAGATTTGGGCAAGCGCGCCCAGCTTGCTGCCCGTCGCATGCGCGCCGCCACTGGCAAAGCCAAGGCCGATGCCCTGCGCTATATGGCTGATGCCCTGATTGAGCAAAAAGCCCAGTTGCAAGCAGCCAACGAACTGGACTTGCAGGCTGCACGTGAACGTCAGATTCCCCCGGCCATGATCGAGCGTCTGGTCCTGTCGGACCGTGCCCTGGAGATCATGACCACAGGCCTGCGTCAGATTGCCGACATGGACGATCCGGTCGGTCAGATCAGCGCCTCACGCACCCGCCCTAACGGCATGCGTGTGGCTCAAATGCGTGTGCCTTTGGGTGTCATCGGCATCATTTACGAATCGCGCCCCAATGTGACCATTGACGCCGCCGCCCTGTGCCTGAAATCCGGCAACGCCACGATTTTGCGCGGCGGTAGCGAAGCCTTTCACTCCAACCAGGCTTTGGCACAGATTATCTCCAGCAGCCTGGAACGTGCTGGTTTGCCCAAAGAAGCCGTGCAAGTGGTTCCCACCACGGATCGCGATGCTGTTGGCTTGCTCGTAACCATGAACGACTACGTGGACGTCATTGTCCCGCGTGGTGGCAAGAGCCTGATCCAGCGACTGAGCGCCGAAGCAACGGTCCCTCTGATCAAGCACCTGGACGGCAACTGCCACGTCTATGTAGATGAATTTGCCGATCTGGAAAAAGCGACCCGCATCGTGTTCAACGCCAAGACCTACCGTTACGGTATTTGCGGCACCATGGAAACCTTGCTGGTTCACCGCAGTATTGCCCCGGCTTTCCTGCCAGAAATGGCCCGCCAACTGCAGGAAAAAGGAGTGGAACTGCGTGGCTGTGAACAGACCCGCGCTCTGGTCGCCAACGTAGCCCCCGCTACCGAAGAAGACTGGGAAACCGAATTTGCCGCAGCCATTCTGGCAATCCGCATTGTGGACTCCATGGATCAGGCCATGGATCATATTGCCCAGTACAGCTCCGAGCACACAGAATCCATCGTGACGGAAAACCTGAGCCTGGCCGAGCGCTTCCAGCGCGAAGTGGACTCCAGCTCCGTCATGGTGAACCTGCCTACCTGTTTTGCTGACGGCTTCGAGTATGGCCTGGGTGCCGAAATCGGCATTTCCACCAACCGTCTTCATGCCCGTGGCCCGGTCGGCCTGGAAGGCCTGACGACCTACAAATGGGTCTTGCATGGCAATGGCCAAATGCGTGGTTAAATCATGCTTTGGCTAAAAACATTTCACATCTTGTTTGTGACCTCCTGGTTTGCGGGGCTGTTCTACCTGCCCCGCATCTATGTCAATCTGGCCCAGGAGCAAGATGTCAGGACCTATGAAACGCTCTTGGGCATGGCCCGGCGCCTGTATCGCTTTATGGCCCCTTTGGCCATTCTGACCCTGCTGACAGGCCTGGGATTATTTTTGTATTACGGCATAGGCAAAGGACAGGGCTGGATGCACGCCAAACTGACCCTGGTCTTGATCCTGTTTGCCTTTCACGGTGTGTGCGGACGCTATCTGCGGCAGTTCCAGCAAGGGCAGCAAAGCCGCTCACACGTATTCTTCCGCTGGTTCAATGAAATTCCGGTCATCGTTCTGCTGCTGGTCCTCATCCTGGTGGTTATAAAACCCTTCTAATACCTAATTCATGTCAGACCAATCTGAACGCAAGACACTAAGCCTGAGCCCAGGCACTAAAAAGAAAGCCAGCAATGCGGAACCCCGCGTGCGCTCGGGTGCGCGCGCACGTGCGGCCAGCCTGCAGCAAGACCGCCAGGGCGGCCCCAAGCGCGAGTCCCGCCCCTACGTAGAGAAACGTGACCAGGAACGCCGTGAGCGCCCTGCTTTCAACCGCGACCGCACAGACCGCCCCCAATCGGGCGAGCGTCGCGAGTTTTCCGGTGAGCGCCGCGAGCGTCCCGCATTCAACCGGGACCGTGACAGCCGTCCACAATCGGGTGAACGTCGCGAGTTCTCCGGTGAGCGCCACGAACGTCCCGCATTCAACCGGGACCGTGACAGCCGCCCGCAAACGGGTGAGCGTCGTGAGTTCTCCGGTGAACGCCGTGAGCGTCCCGCATTTAACCGTGATCGTGACAGCCGTCCGCAATCGGGTGAACGTCGCGAGTTTTCCGGTGAGCGCCGTGAGCGCCCAGCATTCAACCGCGACCGTGACAGCCGCCCTCAATCTGGCGAACGTCGCGAGTTCTCTGGTGAACGTCGCGAGCGCCCAGCATTCAACCGCGACCGTGACAGCCGTCCACAATCGGGCGAACGTCGTGAGTTCTCCGGTGAGCGCCGTGAGCGTCCCGCATTCGACCGCAACCGCGAAGGCCGTCCACAATCGGGTGAAAGTCGCGAGTTCTCTGGTGAACGTCGCGAGCGTCCAGCATTCAACAGAGACCGTGACAGCCGTCCCCAAACGGGCGAACGCCGTGAGTTCTCTGGCGAACGCCGTGAGCGTCCAGCATTCGATCGCAACCGTGAAGGCCGTCCACAATCGGGTGAACGTCGCGAGTTCTCTGGTGAACGTCGCGAGCGTCCAGCATTCAACAGAGACCGTGACAGCCGTCCCCAAACGGGCGAACGTCGTGAGTTCTCTGGCGAACGCCGCGAACGTCCCGCATTCAACCGGGACCGTGACAGCCGACCACAATCGGGCGAACGTCGCGAATTCTCCGGTGAGCGCCGTGAGCGTCCCGCATTCGACCGCAACCGCGAAGGCCGTCCTCAATCGGGCGAGCGTCGTGAGTTCTCCGGCGAACGCCGCGAACGTCCCGCATTCAACCGTGACCGCGACAGCCGTCCTCAATCGGGCGAGCGTCGTGAGTTCTCTGGCGAACGCCGCGAACGTCCCGCATTCAACCGGGACCGTGACAGCCGACCACAATCGGGTGAACGCCGCAATTTCTCGGGTGAACGCCGCGAACGTCCTGCCTTCAAGAGCGACAATGAGTCCTCGGAGCGTACCCCTGCCGGCAAGATGCCCAGCAAGCTTTTTAGCCCGGCAGGTGACTCCGATGCCTTTCCTCAGTATGTCTCGCCTATCCAGCGTGTAGACAGCCCCCAGGCCCCCAAGCCCGGTCAGCGCCTGCCCGATAGCAATATCGAGCAAAACGAGCGCGTCCAGGTCAAGGCCCTGCAAGGCGAACGCTACCGTCTGTTTGCTCCCTGCCCACAAGGGCTGGAGGAGGCGCTGTCGCTGGAACTGCAGGCACTGGGCTACGAGAACGTCCAAACCGGCCGTGCGGGTTGCCATTTTGACGCGGACTGGATCGGCGTCATGCGTGCCAACCTGTCCTCGCGACTGGCGACACGCATTTTGCTGGAAGTCTCGCACGCTCCTGTCACCAACGAGGAAGACATTCTGGCCCTGGCCCGCGTGACTCCCTGGGAACGCTGGTTCGGCCCCGAGCAGACACTGCGTGTCGATACCTCGGCGGTACGCAGCCCCATGCAAAGCCTGCAGTACTGCAATCTGCGCGCCAAAGACGGGATTTGTGACCGCCTGCGTGATCTGGAAGGTGCACGTCCTTCCATCGATACCGTACGCCCGGATGCCAAGGTGCATTTGTTCCTGGACGAGACCAGTGCCACCTTCTATCTGGATACCAGTGGCGAGTCCCTGTTCAAGCGCGGCTGGCGTCATGACAAGGGCGATGCGCCTTTGCGTGAAAACCTGGCAGCCGGCCTGCTGGCCCTGTCTGGCTGGGACCCCAGCAAGCCTTTGATCGACCCTTTCTGCGGTAGTGGCACGATTCTGATCGAAGCCGCCTGGATGGCTTTGGGAGCGCCTCCCGGAATCTGGCGCCCCTTCCACTTCGAGCGTCTGCGCTGCCACGATCAGCGTTTGTGGCGTGACATCAAGGACGAAGCGCGTTCCATGATCGCTCCTCGTCTGGATACGCCGCTGATTGGCTACGACATCAACCCCACCGTTCTGGATGCCGCCCGTTCCAACCTGGAGCGCTCGCACCTGACGCTGGAGACGATTCGCTTCGAGCAAGGCGATGCCCTGAAGATTCGTCCAGAAACAGAAGCCGGCTGGATTGTCACCAATCCTCCTTACGGCGAGCGTCTGGAACATCAGGACGAGGACTTCTGGCCAAACTGGGCCAGCAATCTCAAGCAAAACTTCGCCAACTGGAGCGTGAACATGATCAGCAGCGACCTGGAGTTGCCGCGTCATATGCGCCTCAAGCCCAAGCGTCGTTACCCGCTGTACAACGGTGCTCTGGATTGCCGCCTGTTCTGCTTTGACATGGTTCCGGCCAGCTATCGCAATAACGAGGCAGCCTCGGACGCCAGCGAAGACTCGGCCAGCGCCGAATAAGCCTCAAGCAGTCTTGCACAAGGCGACAAGGGCCAAGTCCATGAAAATGGCTTGGCCCTTGTTTATTGGGATAAGCCCCCCATCTATCTTGAGTACTTTTCCACCCTTTTGGGGCCCGCCCGACTCCAGGCCTTCTGTTCCAGCCCTGAACCGGCAGCATTCCGTTAGGCGGCGATATACGCGATAATGGCAGTCTTCCCTGCCTCAAGACGCACCATGACACCCACATTCACCACTCCTGGCCGCTGGCGACGCTTTGCCTGCATGATGTATGAATCCATCCTGCTGTTTGGCGTTATTTTCACCACCGGCTATCTGTTTGATACCTTGACCCAAAGCCGTAGCGGCCTGGATCTGCGACATGTGCGTCAGGTCGTTCTGTTTATCGCGCTGGGGATTTATTTCGTGCTCTGCTGGCGCAAAGTAGGCCAGACCCTGCCCATGAAAACCTGGCACATGCGCCTGGTGAACGAGCAAGGCCAGATTCCTGCCCTGCCTACCTTGCTGCTGCGTTATATTCTGTTATGGCCCCTGCCTTTGCTGGGGGCTTTGCTGGTTCAGCTTCTGTCTGTCTACACAGGCTATGCGTCCACGGACCTTCTGATCGTGTTTACGCCTTTCCTGAACTTTATCTGGACCTGGTTCGACAAGGACCAGCAGTTCCTGCACGACCGTCTTAGCAAGACTCGTCTGATCGATGCGCGCCCTACCCGTGTTACTTCGGCAGCCACCTGAGCAGGCAGGCTGCCTCTTCATTTTTTAGTAGTACAGCAAAGTCATGACCGACATTTTAAAAAAATACCTGTTCGCCGACCAAAGCACACGAGCCCAGATTGTTCACCTTGAGCAAGCCTGGCAAATGGGTCTGGAACATCAGCACTACCCTGCCTGCATCCGCGACTTGCTGGGCGAGCTGGTGGCCGCCTCGGTGCTCCTGGCGGGCAACCTCAAGTTTGACGGCTCCCTGATTTTGCAAATCCAGGGGGATGGCCCAATTGCCTTGCTGGTGGTGGAGTGCACCTCGGACATGGATATACGTGCAACGGTCTCGCTGCGCGAGAACCATCCCGTGCCTCAAACCGGCACCTTGCAAACCCTGCTGAACCCGCAAGGTCAAGGCCGCTTCACTGTGGTGCTGGCTCCGCGTCAAAGCAGCAAGGATTTCCGTCCTTACCAAGGCGTGGTGCCTCTGGAAGGCGAGACCGTTGCCGAAGTTCTGCAAACCTATATGCGCACCTCCGAGCAGCTGGATACCCACCTGTGGCTGGCTGCCGACGAGAACCGTTGTGCAGGTCTGTTGCTGCAACGCATCCCGCCCCAAGGCGGCCACAGTCTGGCTCAGAACCTGGACACCTGGGAGCGGGCCCTGGCGTTGGGCTCCACCGTCCAGACGCAAGAATTGCTGCAACTGGATAGCGACACCTTGATTCACCGCCTGTTCTGGGAAGAAGACCTGCAAGTCTTTGAACCTCAGTCCGTGCGCTGGCATTGCCCCTGTTCCCGTCAACGCGTCAGCAATATGCTGCGCATGCTGGGACGGGAAGAAATCGAGCAAATGCTGGCCGAGCAAGACACCATCAATGTGTCCTGCAACTTCTGCGGCAAGCCCTATCAGTACGACGCAATTGATTGCGCGTCCCTGTTTGTCGACAAGGGCGATACCCAACCGGGTGACGATACCCTGCACTAAGCAAAAACCACTACGAGGGACTACGCCCGCACAAGTCCTTCTACCGAACTAAAAGACAGTCAGCCATGATGGCAACATCATGGCTGATTCTTTTTCTTCACCCCAGCATCAATCCGGTTTGGCAGGCGCTCACATCATGGGCGCCCTGCTTGCGATCATCCTGCTGAGCTGGCTAGTGCTGGACGTGCTGACGCTGTACTCCTTGCGCGTACGCCTGCAGCACAGCCTGTTGCAGGCAGCTCGTCAGGCCAGCGTGCATCATGCCCAGCCTGAAACCATTGCCCTGGCATTCAGCCAAACACTGACTGCTGCCAAAGTGCCACTGCACGATCAATGGCAGATCCAGATCCTGTCGCCCTCACCACAGGCTTTTATGCTGCATGGCAGGCCTTCCCGGCTTCATGAGGGGCGCACAAGCATTACCCAGGGCTGGCAGGCGCAACAAGCGGATCAAGCCAGCCACGGCGGCCCCAGCATCTACCAGGCCAACACATTGCACTTGTACCTGCTCTATGCCCATAAGCCGGGCCCTCTTTCCTTGCTTCGCCTGCTACCCAAGCTTGCTGCCAGCATGCCTGGCCCTTCGGGTTCGGCAGCGGTCTGGCTCCGCCTGGAAATCAGGCACCCCATGCAGTCTGATGCCGTGCAGTGGGATGACTTGGCTGATGGTCGGGTCGTCTATGCCCAGCAGACTGAAAACGAGCTTGCCTTGCCAGTTTCCCAAACAGGCTGGTCCACAGATCTGGAGCCAGCAGAACCGCCATCACCGGACGGGGATGGCCGTCTGCCATCAAGGGATGGCCCTGCTCAAGGATCAGGTGATGCTTCCCCTTCTCCAGGGCCTGCCGCCCCCACACCAGACTCAGGAGGAGCTGACTACTCACCTCCAAACCCTGCTTGCTACTAATCGCCGAGCCAGCCAGAGGGCGGTGGCGGGTGGCGGGTGGCGGGTGGCGGGTGGCGGCAGCATAGGACGCGATCAACGCATTCCTGACCCAAGCGGGAAACAGACTTACAGTCGCCGCAATAAGCAGTTGTGGCCGTAGTCGGGACAGCAATAAGGGAACAAAGAAGAATGATCAGAAAGGAACTGGCTGCTCAGCCGTTCCAGCAGCGCCTTGCACGCTACTTCTTAACGTGGGCTGCTTGTCGTGGTAGCCGAACCACCGGGAGGCACGATCTGCACAAAGATCTCGCCTTCACGCATCATGCCAAACTCGCTACGGGCGCGCTCTTCAACTGCGTGGGTACCCGAACGCAAATCCTGAACCTCGGCCAGCAAGGCGTTATTACGCGCTGTCAGGGCCTCGTTGGTCTCTTTTTGCGCGACCAGCCTGGTCTGCATTTGCCGTACGTCCAGCCAACCGCCTTTGCCCCACCATAAAGCGTAATGGGTTACCAGGGTCAAACACAGCAGGAGCAGAACGATCAGGCGCATGGTGATATAAGAACCGGGTCTTGCGACCCGGTTCATCAAACAGAATTAGCGCAGATTATAGAACGCTTCGCGACCTGGGAAGGTAGCAACTTCTGCCAATTCTTCTTCAATACGCAACAACTGGTTGTACTTGGACATGCGATCGGAACGGGACAGGGAGCCTGTTTTGATCTGCATGGCATTCGTAGCCACAGCGATATCCGCAATCGTGGAGTCTTCGGTTTCACCCGAGCGGTGCGAAATTACAGCGGTGTAACCAGCGCGCTTGGCCATTTCGATGGCAGCAAAGGTTTCGGTCAGGGTGCCGATCTGGTTGATCTTGATCAGGATGGAGTTACCGATACCCAGCTCAATCCCTTTCTTCAGGATCTTGGTGTTGGTCACAAACAAATCGTCACCAACCAACTGGATCTTGTCGCCCAGTTGCTGGCTCAGAATGCGCCAGCCGTCCCAATCGTCTTCGGCCATGCCGTCTTCGATGGAGATGATGGGGTACTTGTCGCACCAGTTGGCCAATAGGTTGGCAAAGTCTTGCGAGCTCAGGGACACGCCGCCTTCGCCAGCCAGGTGGTATTTGCCGTCGCGGTAGAACTCGGAAGCGGCGCAGTCCAGGGCCAGAGCGATCTGGGTGCCGGGCTCGTAGCCAGCTTGTTCGATAGCGCGCAGGATCAGTTCGATAGCGGCTTCGTGGTTGGCCACGTTAGGAGCAAAACCACCCTCGTCGCCCACAGCGGTGGACATGCCCTGATCGTGAATCAGGCCTTTCAGGGTGTGGAACACTTCTGCACCCATGCGCAGCGATTCGCGGAAGCTCTTGGCGCCCACGGGCATGATCATGAACTCTTGCAAGTCCAGGGTGTTGTTGGCGTGTGCGCCACCGTTGATGACGTTCATCATCGGTACGGGCATGGCCATGGCACCGCTGCCACCGAAGTAGCGGTACAGGGACAGACCCGAATCATCAGCAGCGGCACGGGCCACAGCCATACTGGCAGCCAGCATGGCGTTGGCGCCCAGGCGGCTCTTGTCTTCGGTACCGTCCAGCTCGATCAGGGTGCGATCGATAAAGGTTTGTTCTTGAGCATCCAAGCCCATCAAGGCTTCGGAGATCTCTGTGTTCAGGTTTTCAACAGCGCGCAAAACACCTTTACCCAGGTAACGGCTCTTGTCACCATCACGCAGCTCCAACGCTTCGCGAGCGCCAGTGGATGCACCAGAAGGAACGGAGGCACGCCCCATAGCGCCCGATTCGAGCAATACATCACACTCCACCGTTGGATTACCACGGGAGTCCAGAATCTCGCGGCCAATAATATCTACGATTGCACTCATGATTTTGACAGTCCTGCCTGAAGTAGCATTAAGCTAGATAAGTTAAACAATCCTGCTGCCGGGCGTATCGCCGTAAACCGATGTGAAGATCAGCTTGAAAAGGCGCCTAGCCTGGAAGTTGAAAAGATCAGCAAGCGCGACAGCTATAGTGCAATCAGCGCCCCCTGCCCTCCTGCTAAAACAGGATTGTACCTGCCCATGACACAGCCGTGCCATGTCTGGTCCCGAAAGCTGGAAAAAAGCCTGGATTCAAGACCCTGCCTTCATCCTGATCGAAACCGGCACGTGTTTATTATCACCAGAAATTCCGAGACTAGGCGGCGTCTCTGTAAATACAAAAAGTACCGATACGTCTCAAAGTAAATCTTTGTCGGCTGCTTTCAACAAGGCGCTTTCCCAGTTGCCCAGCAAGGTAATCAACTGGTTCAGGTCTTGATCGGAGAAGTCTTGCAGCATGGCCTCCACCAGGCGACGGCGACGCGGCAAGGTGGCCTCGACCAGCTCACGACCAGCTGGACTGAGGCGCACATTGGTCAGCCGATTGTCCTGCTCGTCCGTGAAACGCTCGACCAGTCCCAAAGACTCAATGTTCTTCAACTGCCGTGTCACCGCAGCCGGATCAATGCGCAGCAAGCGCACCAATTGCTTTTGAGACAGGCAACCGTCCTCTTGGTACAGGCAAATCAGGACACGCCAGCGTGGCAAGGGCATGCCCAACTGCTGATCAAACGCCGCCATCAGACTGCGATACGTGCGCCCCAGTTGCTGAGCCGCTTGAAGTTGCGGAAATTCATTCATCATGTTCAAGACTGTTCTTGACGATTAAATCGTATCGGCGGCACTTTACGCACCCAATAAAAGCACCAGACTATCAGCAGCAAGGTCACGGCCATCCCCATATTGACGGCATGTGCCAGGGCATCGCGGGCCAAGCCCAGATACATCTGGCCGTCCTGCCCCGCCTGCTCCAGAAATTGTGTCTGCTGGCTCACACTCATCAAGACCTGCGGGTCTTGCAGCGAATTCACCAGACTGGCAGGCAAAGTCGTCAATTGCGTGCGGATGGCTTCACCATACTGGTAGTTGATCAGAGTTCCCACGACAGCGGTTCCCAACATGCCCCCCACCATGCGCATGGACTGTAGCATGGCCGTGGCAATCCCCAGCATGGAGCGCTCTACAATTTCCTGCGCAAACACGGTCAGATTCGGCATGATGCAGCCAACCCCGGTGCCGGCAATGGTGGCATACAACACAAAATGCCAATGAGGGTCGGTTTTCTTGATAAACACCATACCCAGACAAGCAATCGTCAATAGCACCAGCCCCAAATACAGCATCAGGGTAGGACGACGCAGACGCGTAATCGTACGGCCATTAATGATACTGCCCACGGTAATGAACACGACCAAGGGGGTGATCAATAAACCGGCTGTTTGAGGTCGCAGACCGTAGCCCCCCTGCAGCAATAAAGGCGCGTAGAACAAGAGTCCGAACAGGATAAAGCCCAAACCCGCAGACAGAACCAGCAAAGAGAATTGAGCGGGGCTACTGAACAGAATCAAAGGCAGCAAGGGTTCCGCAACCCGTCGCTCCCAAGTCACCAGCAGGACAAAAGCCGCCACACTGCACAACCCCAGCAAGACCATCAGATAACTGCCGCCATATTGAGGCAGCAGCTCTACCAGCAGCTGAATACAGGCCAAACCGACCATCAACAAAAAAGCACCCAAATAGTCCATGCGGACCTGGGTTTGACGAAAGTGACGGATCTGCGGCAAGTAACGATAGACAAAATAAAGGCTGAGCAAGCCGACAGGCAAATTCACATAAAACACGGAGCGCCAGCCGTAGTGCTCAGTCAGAATTCCACCCAGAAAAGGCCCTATCCCGTTCGCAATCCCGAAGGACGCGCTCAGCATCACTTGCCAGCGCAAACGCACACGAGGATCGGGAAACAGATCTGGTACACAGGCAAACGCCGTCCCGACCAGCATGCCCCCGGCTATCCCCTGCAAGGCACGAGCCAATACCAGTTGCAACATGCTTTGCGCCATGCCACAAAGCACGGACGCCAGGGTAAACAAGACAATGGACACCAGCACAAAACGGCGGCGTCCGTAAAAATCCCCCAGGCGACCAAAAATAGGAACGGTAATCACCGAAGTCAGCAAATACGCTGTTGCCACCCAGGCATACAGCTCAAAACCATGTAGTTCGGACACGATGGTGGGCAAGGCTGTCCCGACCACGGTCTGATCGATGGCCACCAACATCACCACAAAGCACAGACCCATCATCGCCAGTATGGATTCCGTGACTGACAAGACACGCCCTGGCGTTTTTTGTGCTGCTTCCGATGCGTTTACCATTTCTATTGACCATGCAATTATTGCCTAGTCAACTATTTTACGAGCGAGTGAAAAACCTGACAAGCCATGCCTGAATCAAACCCCATCCCACTATCCCGGTACACAATGGCAATCATTCGGAGAGCCAGGCTTTCCAAACAAATCTGCCCCACAGGAAAACCGTATGAATATCATGATTGTTGGTGCCAGCATGGGTCTGGGACGCGCCTTGATGGATGGCTTGGCCCAAGATGGCAACACGCTGTATGGCGTGGCCAGACGGCCTCCCAGCGCCTTGACCAGTTCCCTGCACCCGGACGCCAGTGCCCGTCAATATTGGATCAGCGCTGACCTGTCCCAGCCTGACGCCGCCAGCCAACTGGCAGCCGCCTGCCCGGAATCGCTGGATGTGCTGATCTACAACCTCGGGATTTGGGAAGACACGGCATTCAGTGAGGAATACGATTTTCTATCGCAAAGCGATCTGACCATCCGTCGTCTGGTCGATGTGAATCTGACTGGGGCCTTGCTAGCTATACGACATCTGCTGCCCCATTTGTTACGCAGCAAACAACCCCGCCTGATTCTGACGGGCTCCACCTCGGGTCTACGTCAAAGCGGCCGTCCGGAAGTTGCTTTCGGCGCGACAAAATTTGCCCTGAACGGTTTGGCTGACAGTCTGCGCGAAGGCTACAGGGATCAAGGCCTGGCCGTCACCTGCTTGCAACTGGGCTATCTGAATATGGAAGATGGCCTGGATGTACCGCTGCACACCGCTGCTGAACGGGACCAGGGCGAGACCATTCCGGTGCATGATGTACTCACGATTGTGCGCAGCCTGCTGCAACTGTCTCCCGCCAGCTTTATACGCGAACTGACCCTGCCTGCCCTGCGCGACCCTCGGTTTTAAACAGCAAAACAAGCGGATATCCTTTCTGGAATATTGAACGAAAAGATCGGGCCCTATACCTAGGCCCATAAAAAAAGGGAGTGTTTTCACACTCCCTTTTTCCTGCCTGACTACATGGCGGAGTCCGCTTTTTACAGACCTTGCACCACGTACATGGTCATTTTGGCAGCACCTTCACGGGCTTGACGGGCACGACGGTATTCCTCGGAATCGTGGAAAGCCTGAGCTTGCTCCAGCGTGTCGAACTCCATGACCACGGTACGCAAAGGCGCATTGCCTTCCAGAGTGACCGTTTCACCGCCCCGCACCAACACTTTCACGTTGTGGGTTTTCATGGCGATGCTGGAAAACTCTTGGTACTGCTTGTACTGCTCGGGGTTCGTTACTTCGACATTAGCAATCAAAAATGCGGACATAGTGTCTCCAAACTACTTTTAATAGCCGTGCTGCAAGGCACCGCTGTTTTTAACAATCGAATCGATCTGTTGCAGTGTCCGTAGCAAATCTGCCATCTGCGACAGGGGGACAGCATTCGGGCCATCCGACAAGGCCTTATCCGGATCAGGGTGGGTTTCCATGAACACGCCCGCCACACCTGCTGCAACGGCAGCACGCGCCAGGACAGGCACAAACTCACGCTGGCCGCCCGAGGTCGTGCCCTGGCCACCCGGCAACTGGACCGAGTGCGTAGCATCAAACACGACCGGGCAATCCGTGGCACGCATAATCGCCAAGGAGCGCATGTCGGACACCAGATTGTTGTAGCCAAACGAAGCGCCACGCTCACAGACCATGATGGTGGAGCCATCACCGCCCATTTCCATTGCCGCTGCACGTGCTTTTGCCACCACTTGCACCATATCCTGAGGGGCCAGGAACTGGCCCTTCTTGATATTCACGGGTTTCAGGGTAGCGGCGCAAGCCTGAATAAAGTCGGTCTGACGGCACAGGAAAGCCGGTGTTTGCAGCACATCCACGACGGCAGCCACATCATCAACCTGGTCTTTATCGTGCACATCGGTCAGAACCGGCACTTTGTAGTGCGAGCGCACATCCGCCAGAATCTGCAGACCTTCCGCCATGCCGGGGCCACGGTAAGACTTGTCCGAACTCCGGTTGGCCTTGTCAAACGAGCTTTTGTAGATAAAGGGGATGCCCAGAGCCGAGGTAATTTCGGCAAGCTGACCCGCTGTATCAAACGCCATTTGACGCGATTCAATCACACAAGGGCCAGCGATCAGAAAAAAGGGCCGATCCAGGCCAACGTCGTAACCGCATAAATCCATAATAGACCTCGTTTCAGTATTGCTGCATTCTCCCACATTCCTGAAGGCGGTGCTGCACCGCAGTGCAGCATGCCTGTCAGCCCAATCGTTCGGAGATTTCGATCAGGTTCAAGTCCGGGTCGCGCACATAGACGGAGCGAATCGGGCCGATGGCACCCGTACGCTGTACAGGCCCCTCAATAATGGGCCAGCCTTGTGACTGCAAATGCTCGATTACCTGCTCCAGCGGAATATTGGCGATAAAACACAGGTCCAGCGCCCCCGGCACTGGCAAATGCGCCTTGGGCTCGAACTCCTGCCCGCGCACATGCAAATTGATCTTTTGCGAGCCAAAGCAGAAAGCAATTCGCCCCTGCCCAAAGACTTCCTGCTTCATGCCCAGAACTTGTGTGTAGAAATGGGTGGTGGCTTGCGGGTCAGTACAGGTCAGCACCAAATGATCCAATTGTTCGATCATGCTTACTCCCAGGAAAGCGGGTAACAGACTCTGTCGCCCCGAATGAAAAAGCCCGCGTCGCGCGGGCCTTTTCAGTCATACCAAATTATCAAGCTGTTTTTTTCTGGCGTTCCAGAGCAGCTTTGATATAGCTGGTAAACAGCGGATGGCCATCACGCGGCGTGGAAGTGAATTCCGGGTGGAATTGCACGCCCATGAACCAAGGATGATCAGGCAGTTCCATGATTTCTGGCAGGTTCTCGGTAGGAGTACGAGCAGAAATCACCATGCCCACTTCTTCCAGACGTGGCACGTACAAGGTGTTGACTTCGAAACGGTGGCGGTGACGTTCATTCACTTCCGGACCGTAAATGGCTTCAGCACGCGAACCTGGTTTCACCGGGCAACGCTGTGCGCCCTTGCGCATGGTGCCGCCCAAATCGGAGGAACCATCACGGTGCTCAATCTTGCCTTCGCGGTCTGCCCATTCAGTAATCAGGGCCACAACCGGGTGCACGGCCGATGGATCGAATTCGGTGGAGTTCGCACCCACCAGATTGCCCACATTGCGAGCAAACTCAACCACGGCTAATTGCATGCCCAGGCAGATACCCAGGAATGGCACGCCGTTTTCACGAGCGTACTGAATGGCGCGGATCTTGCCTTCGGTACCGCGTTTGCCAAAGCCGCCTGGCACCAGAATGGCATCCAGACCTTGCAGGCAATCGGTACCTTCGTTCTCGATTACTTCGGAATCCAGGTACTCGATATTGATACGGGTACGAGTATGAATACCGGCGTGAACCAGAGCTTCGCTTAGCGACTTGTAGGATTCGGTCAGGTCTACGTACTTGCCGACCATACCGATACGCACTTCGTGCTCCGGATTTTCCAGGGCCTGGACCAGACGATCCCACATGGACAGATCAGCCGGTGGAGGCGACAGCGCCAGGGCATCACACACCAGGCTGTCCAGACCTTGCTTGTGCAGCATGGCTGGAATCTTGTAGATGGAATCCGCGTCCCACACCGAAATCACGGCGTCCATGGGCACGTTGGAGAACAGCGAAATCTTGGCCAGCTCGTCATCAGGAATGACGCGATCAGCGCGGCACAGCAAAGCGTGGGGGTGAATACCGATTTCACGCAGCTTTTGCACCGAGTGCTGAGTCGGTTTGGTCTTGAGTTCGCCGGCCGATGCAATGAAAGGCACCAGTGTCAGGTGAACAAAAGCGGTGTTGTTGCGGCCCAGTCGCAGATTCATCTGGCGGGCGGCTTCCAGGAAAGGCTGGGATTCAATGTCACCCACTGTGCCACCAATCTCGACGATGGCAACATCGGCCTCGCCATTGTAGGCAGCCTTGGCGCCACGAATGATGAAGTCCTGGATTTCGTTGGTAATGTGCGGGATAACCTGCACGGTCTTGCCCAGATAGTCCCCGCGACGCTCTTTGCGCAGCACGGATTCGTAAATCTGGCCCGTGGTGAAGTTGTTGACCTTGCGCATGCGAGCGGAAATAAAGCGCTCGTAGTGGCCCAGGTCCAGGTCGGTTTCCGCACCATCCTCAGTAACAAACACTTCACCGTGCTGGAAGGGGCTCATGGTGCCCGGATCTACGTTGATGTAGGGGTCCAGCTTGAGCATGGTCACGCGCAGACCGCGGGACTCCAGGATGGCAGCCAGGGATGCAGCCGCAATACCTTTGCCCAGGGAGGACACAACGCCTCCCGTTACGAATACATATTTGGTGGTCATTATAAAAGGCGCCTGAGGTCAAATCAGGCGATAGCGGGAAATTTGGATTATAACGGCAAGCGCCCATGCTTGGCGACCTGACAAGTGGCATTTCACAGCGGAAATACCACTTGTCCTTGCAACTATTGACAACAGCAGACGGTGGCGATCAGATCGCCTGCGTCCTTTGCTCAAGCCATTTGCGTGCATCACCCTGAACACGCGGCAAGAGGCGTTCGCGCACTTGCTGATGATATTCATTGAGCCAGTTGCGCTCTGCAGCGGTCAGTAGTGCGGCATCTATACAACGCGTATCAATGGGGCACAGGGTCAGGGTTTCAAAACGCAGAAACTGCCCGTACTCGCTGCGCATGGCCGGTACCGCCGCCACCAGATTCTCGATTCGAATGCCCCACTGACCGGGACGGTACAAGCCAGGCTCGTTGGAAGTAATCATGCCGGCACGCATGGCAGAATGAGGTCCGATACGACCGCGCCAGGAAATGGACTGCGGGCCTTCATGCACATTCATGAAGTAACCCACGCCATGGCCAGTGCCGTGACCGAAGTCCAGGCCCTGCTCCCACAAAGGCTGACGCGCCAGCACATCAATTTGCTGACCGGCAATGCCTTCCGGGAACACCAGCATGGACAAGGACACCATGCCTTTGAGCACCAGCGTGAAGTCACGAATCTGCTCGGCAGATACCTGGCCTACCGGCACGACACGGGTAATGTCCGTGGTCCCGCCCTGATACTGCCCACCTGAGTCGATCAGCAACAGGCCATTGCCATCAATACGGACATGGGACTGCTGGGTCGCCTGATAGTGCGGCATGGCACCATTGGCGTTATAGGCGGCAATCGTGCCAAAGCTGGGGCTGACAAAACCTTCCTGACGAGCACGGGCGGCGCAGATATGTTCATCCACATCCAGCTCATTCACGTCGCTTTGCTGCTCAAACCAGGCAAAGAACTCGCACAGGGCAGCGCCATCCTTTTCCATGGTTTCGCGCACATGATCCAGCTCGGCATCGGTTTTGCTGGACTTGAGCAATTGAGCGGGATTGATGTATTCGACCACATTCAAATGGGCCGCCAGTTGCGCCGCCCAAGCCGTGGTCCGCGCCATATCCAGCAGGATAGGCATGGACGCGGGTAAAGCACGCATGAAGGAAGACAACTCGGTATAGCCTTGAACTTGCACACCGTCTGCAGCCAGCGCTTCCTGTATGCCTGCCGACAGCTTGTTGCCATCCACAAACAGGAACGCCTGATCCGGGCCAATCAGCAAGTACGACAGGAACACCGGGTTATAGGACACATCACTGCCGCGCAGATTCAGCGTCCAGGCAATATCATCCAGTGCGCTCAGCAAATGCCAATGCGCGCCCTGCTCCTGCATGGCAGCGCGGGTGCTGCTTAAATTTTCCTGACGAGTCCGGCAGGCAAAAGGAGGCCGATGCTCCACCACCTGGCCAACAGGCGCAGCAGGCCGGTCTGTCCAGATCGGGCTCAACAAGTCGGCTTCCAGCACCCACTCCAGCTCCGGCGTGGCCTTTTGCCAGGCCAGCAGACTTTGTGCCGACACCGACTGGCTATCCAGTGCTACCCGCGACTGGGCAGGCAAATGTTCCGCCAGCCAGTTGGCCGGCTCAGGCACGCCGGCCTCGCCAGCACGTTGCAATTGAATGCCGCTGCCGTCCAGCTCCTTGGCCGCCTGTTCCCAATAACGGCTATCGGTCCACAAACCAGCCCAATCGGCCGTCACCACCAGAAGTCCGGCCGATCCTACAAATCCGCTGAGCCACTGACGGCTTTTCCAGCGATCAGGCAGGTACTCAGACAGATGAGGGTCAGATGTAGGCCAAATGCTGGCCTGCACGGACTGAAATTGCATTTGTTCGCGCAGCGCCTGCAAGCGTGCGGCAACGGGGGGATGGGCCATGCCAACTTCCTTTACATAAACAGCGTTCACGCACCGATCAAGCATAAAAAAAGCTCCGACTCGCGCCGAAGCTTTTTTAGCCAGAGAAACCGATCAGGCCACAGCGCTGACGTCCAGCGGGACGCCTGTCTTGGACTGAATGTACTCAAGGCTGACTTCTGGTGCCAACTCAAGCAACTTTAAACCATTTTCCGTCACTTCCATCACCCCCAGATCGGTAATGATGAGGTCAACCACACCCACACCCGTCAGGGGCAAGGTGCAAGCAGGCAGAATTTTCAGGTCTTCCGTGCCGTCTTTCTTGGTAGCCACGTGTTCCATCAGGACTACGACACGGCCAACGCCAGCAACCAGATCCATGGCACCGCCCATGCCCTTGATCATCTTGCCGGGGATCATCCAGTTGGCCAGATCACCCTTTTCCGACACCTGCATGGCGCCCAGAATCGCAATATTGATCTTGCCACCACGAATCATGGCAAACGAGTCTGCCGAGGAAAAGATGGACGAGCCAGGCAAGGTGGTGATGGTTTGCTTACCAGCGTTGATCAGGTCAGCGTCAATCTTGTCTTCGGTCGGAAAGGGGCCAATGCCCAGCAAACCGTTTTCCGACTGCAGCCAGACCTCAATGCCTTCAGGCACGTGGTTGGCAACCAGCGTAGGCAAACCAATCCCCAGGTTGACGTAAAAGCCGTCCTGAAGCTCCAGAGCGGCGCGTGCCGCCATTTGATCTCTATTCCAAGCCATTATTATCTTGCCTCGCTAATCAGGAAGAACGAACGGTACGCTGTTCAATGCGCTTTTCGGGCTGGGCATTGAGCACGATACGGTGCACGTAAATACCGGGCAAATGCACATCATCCGGGTCCAGGCTGCCGGTCTCGACAATTTCCTCGACCTCGACAATGGTGATTTTTCCAGCCATGGCCACGTTCGGGTTGAAGTTGCGTGCGGTCTTGCGGAACACCAGGTTGCCGCTGCGATCAGCCTTGTAAGCCTTGACCAGCGACACATCGGGCACCAGGGCCTCTTCCATCACGTATTGCTGACCGTTGAACTCACGAATTTCCTTGCCGTCAGCCACGATGGTGCCCACACCCGTTGCGGTGAAGAAAGCGGGAATGCCTGCGCCACCGGCACGCAGCTTTTCAGCCAGGGTGCCCTGAGGAGTGAACTCCAGCTCCAGCTCGCCCGCCAGATACTGACGCTCGAACTCCTTGTTTTCGCCCACATAGGAGGAAATCATCTTGCGAATCTGGCGCGTTTCCAGCAACTGACCCAGACCAAAGCCATCCACCCCGGCATTATTGCTAATGCAGGTCAGGTTTTTGACTCCGCTATCGCGCAGCGCAGCAATCAGCGCTTCGGGAATTCCGCACAGGCCGAATCCACCTACCGCGACTGTCTGTCCGTCGGCAACGACCCCCTGCAACGCCTCCTTGGCGCTTGGATAGACTTTATTCAATTGACTCTCCAATAACTCTTTAATTGGCCTAAACAGCAAACTTTGTCCAATAATGCCGCTATGCACCATAAGGTGCTATCAGGCATTCTACGACTTGACTATGCTTTCCGTATACGTAAAGCTTAACCCTGAAAAACCGAGTGTATCTGTTTACGCTCATCTTCGGTCCAAGGTTGCGAACCGCCTTGGGGGTTAATGGACACTAGCACACAGCGGCCACGTGCATAAATGACATCCGCTTGATTTGCGTCACCTACAAGGACTTCCAGTTCAATGCTGCTGCCACCGACCTTCAGTAATTTATGCACAATCCGCACAGTGGCCGGATACAGGATCGAACGCAGGAAATCCAGGCTGGCGTGCGCCAGCACCCCGGTACGTGGAGAAGGTGGCACCATGCCCAGCTCCATCATTAACTGGACACGGGCTTCCTCGATGTAGCGAAAGTAGACCGTATTGTTAACATGATTCATGGCATCCAGATCGCCCCAGCGCACGGCAATATCAAAAGTGGCTCCTGCACCAGAATCTACTACTTGTGTCATTACATGCTCTCCTTGCTGATATTTACTGATGAATACGGAAGCCATCGGGCACCGCCCCTGGCCTCTGAACTCAAAACGGGATTGCTCAGACTACAATACAATCGACCGTACGCACAGTACACGAATTTCACCCGCCAACAATCAAGAACAAAGCGCTAAGCCGTAATAGGAGATCAGCAGCAATGTCTGAACGTGAATCGATGGAATATGACGTTATTATCGTCGGCGCTGGCCCTGCAGGCCTGGCCACCGCGATACGTCTGAAACAGCTCGCCCAAGAAAAAGAACAAGAAATCAGCGTCTGTATCCTGGAAAAAGGCGCTGAGGTGGGGGCCCATATCCTGTCCGGCGCCGTCATGGATACGCGTGCTCTGGACGAGCTGCTGCCGGACTGGAAAGCGCAAGGCGCTCCTATTTCGGTAGAAGTGACTGAAGACAAATTCCTTTTCCTGACCGAAAAAGGCGCCCGCAGCACCCCCATGTGGCTGCTGCCCGACTGCTTCAAGAACCATGGCAATTACATCGTTCGCCTTGGCAATGTCGTGCAATGGATGGGTGAACAGGCCGAGGCTCTGGGCGTGGATATTTTCCCCGGCTTTGCCGCTGCCCACATTCTGTACGACGACAATGGTGCTGTTCGCGGCGTGCTGACTGGCGATATGGGCGTGGCCCGTGATGGCACTCACACCGCCCACTACCAGCCCGGCATGGAATTGCTGGCGTCCTACACGATTTTTGCCGAAGGTTCGCGTGGTCACCTGGGCCGTGAACTGACCGAGCGCTTCAAACTGGACGAATCCCGCAATGCACAGAGCTACGGCATTGGTATTAAAGAACTATGGGAAGTGGACCCGTCCCAATCCCAGCCCGGTCTGGTGATTCACACTGCTGGCTGGCCGCTGGATTCGGACACCTACGGCGGCTCCTTCCTGTACCACCTGGATAACAATCTGGTCATGGTCGGGATGGTGGTGGGTCTGGATTACGCCAACCCCTGGCTGTCTCCCTTTGAAGAGTTTCAGCGCTACAAGACCCACCCTGCCCTGCGCGCCACGTTTGAAGGCGGCAAGCGCATTGCTTACGGGGCTCGCTCCCTGACCGCCGGTGGTCTGCTGGCACTACCCAAGCTCAGCTTCCCCGGGGGTGCTCTGGTGGGTTGTGATGCCGGTTTCCTGAATGCCTCGCGCATCAAGGGTAGCCATGCCGCGATCAAATCCGGCTCTCTGGCCGCTGAAGCCGCTTTTGAAGCCTTGCAAGCTGGACGCAAGCAGGATGAACTGTCGCAGTACGCTGAGAAATTCAAACAGTCCTGGCTGCATGAGGAACTGGACAAGGCCCGCAACTTCAAGCAATGGTTCAAGAAAGGCCGCTCGCTTGCGTCCGTCATGACCTTTGTAGAGCAAGGTCTGTTCAAGGGCAAAATGCCCTGGACACTGCGCAACAACAAGCCTGACCATGCCTGTTTGCAGCCTGCGGCCGAATGCGCCCGTATCGACTATCCCAAACCAGATGGCAAGATCACTTTCGATCGTCTCAGTTCCGTGTTTATTTCAAACACCAACCACGAAGAAGATGAACCTGTCCACCTGACGTTGAAAGATCCGTCCGTTCCTGTGGCGGTGAACCTGGCTCGTTACGGTGGCCCCGAAGCCCGCTTCTGTCCAGCAGGCGTGTACGAGTTCATCAAAACCGAAACCGGCGACGACAAACTGCAGATCAACGCACAGAACTGTGTGCACTGCAAAACCTGTGACATTAAAGACCCTACCCAGAATATTGTCTGGGTTCCCCCGCAAGGTGGCGAAGGTCCGGTGTACAACGGCATGTAAAAAACAACTCTGGCCTTGGTGCTATCACCAAGGCCAGAAGTGTAGATGCCAAGAAGAGCCACCCCAGCGGGTGGCTTTTTTGATGTGCTTTATGACTTGCGGCTCCGGCTGGGCCAGTTCACTACAAACAGCCCCAATAGAATCAGGCCAGTCCCCATCAACTCCAGTTGAGTAGGCCATTCGTCCAACAGCAACCAGGCCAGCAGTACCGTCAGCGCTGGTACACCCAGGCTGGACATCCCGGCCAAGGTTGCGCTGACGCGACTGACGACCGCCATCCACAGTAACCAACCTACACCCGTCGCGATAACGCCCAGATACAGTACGCCGCTGAACATCTGCCACTCCATCACGACAGGACGCTGAGGAATCAGAAAGCTCAAGGGCAGAACAATCACAATACCCAGAAGGCACTGCCAGACGGTGGCATTCAACAGCTCCACTCGGTGGCGCTCAAATAGTTGCTTGGAGAACACCGCCCCCAAAGCCCAGCTCACACCACTCAAGGTTGCCAGAACGGAACCGAGTATGCCGCCCATTCCTTCCCAAGGAGCGATCAGGAGCATCAAGCCCAAAATCGCGGGCACCATGCCCATTACGTGACGCTTTTGGGGCCGTTGCCCCAACATGGGCCAGGACAACAGCAAAATCCAGATTGGCATGGTGTAGGCCAGGGCTACCATCTTGCCCGCGCCACCGGCCTGCAAGGAAAACTGGCTAAGCAATTGGAAGCCGGTGGTCTGGAAAATGGCGACGCCCAGACTCAGCTTCCAGGGTGTAGGCCGTAAATGCCCTCCTTTAAGACGCAGCACCAGCCATAAGAAAACGAATGCCACCGCATAGCGCGCCGCAATCAGATCCACTGGCCCGATATAGACGGTCATCGCCTTCATCACGACCCAGCTCATGCCCCAGGTCAGCACTACCAAGCCCATCAGCGCCAAAGCGCCCCTGTCTGCCTGCTGTTCCCCGCTCAAACCTTTCCCCTTTTTATTGAATTCATGGACCGATGTTTTGGCCGCGGTCTCAATGCTAGGCTAATTCCACATCGAGCAGGTTTTCAGTAACAAAATAATCAGAGGAAATAAAAAAACCCTGGCTCTACAAAGAAACCAGGGTCAAACAGGAACTACCAAAAAAACTTAATGTGCTTCGGACAGTTGATCCAGAATGGCCGGATTTTCCAGCGTGGACACGTCCTGCGTGATCGGCTCGTTATTGGCGACAAAGCGCAGCAAACGACGCATGATCTTGCCCGAGCGAGTCTTGGGCAGATTCTCACCAAAGCGGATTTCACGTGGCTTGGCGATAGGACCAATTTCCTTGCCCACCCAGTTGCGCAATTCAGCAGCAATCTTGTCGGCTTCTTCGCCGGAAGGCAAATCGCCATTGAGCACCACAAAGGCCACAATCGCTTCGCCCGTGGTTGGATCAGGCTTGCCTACCACCGCAGCCTCAGCTACCAGCGAGTGCGCCACCAAAGCCGATTCCACTTCCATTGTGCCCAGGCGGTGACCCGAGACGTTCAGCACGTCGTCGATACGACCCATGACCCAGAAGTAGCCGTCGGCATCACGCTGCGCGCCATCGCCGGCCAGGTAATAGCCTTTCAGCTCGGGCGGGAAGTAGCTTTTCACGAAACGGTCTGGATCGCCCCAGATGGTGCGGATCATATTGGGCCAAGGCTTGCGAATGACCAGGAAACCGCCATTGCCGCGCTCAGCTTCGTCACCCACTTCGTCCACAATTGCCACATCCATGCCGGGGAATGGCAGGCCGCAAGAACCCGGTTTCAATGGAGTAGCGCCTGGCAAGGGAGTAATGACGTGACCGCCCGTTTCCGTCTGCCACCAGGTATCCACAATGGGGCAACGCTCGCGGCCCACATTCTTGAAATACCACATCCAGGCTTCGGGGTTGATGGGCTCACCCACCGAACCAATAATGCGCAGGCTGTCCAGATTGTATTGTTTGGGGTGAATGGCCTCGTCCGCTTCGGCTGCCTTGGTCAGGGAGCGAATAGCGGTAGGGGCGGTGTAGAACACCGTCACGCCATGACGTTCAATCATGTTCCAGAAACGGCCAGCATCGGGATAAGTAGGCACACCTTCAAACACGACCTGGGTCACACCAGCCGCCAGAGGGCCGTAGGTGATGAAGGTATGGCCGGTTACCCAACCGATGTCGGCAGTACACCAGAATACATCGCTGTCTTTGGCGTCGAAGGTCCACTGCACGCTCAACATGGCACCCAGCAGATAGCCTGCCGAGGAGTGCTGCACACCTTTAGGCTTGCCCGTGGAACCGGAGGTGTACAGAACAAACAGAGGATGTTCTGCATTCACCGACACGGCGGGACAATCGTTGCCTTGACCTTTGACGACATCTTCCCACCACAGGTCACGACCTTCGTGCC
Organism: Alcaligenes sp. AB3; assembly: GCF_031844565.1. Lineage (NCBI taxonomy): Bacteria > Pseudomonadati > Pseudomonadota > Betaproteobacteria > Burkholderiales > Alcaligenaceae > Alcaligenes > Alcaligenes sp. AB3. The sequence goes on along the minus strand of NZ_JAUZVM010000001.1, from coordinate 313,461 downwards.
AGGCAACGGGACCGCCTGTGCGCTTGTACACAATGACGTGACGCACAGCTTCGCAGTCGCCGCCGCTCAAGGCTTCGTCCACTGCATTTTTCAGAGGGATGGCACGGCCACCGCGACGTTGTTCATCAGCTGTAATGACCAGGGAGGCACCCACGTCCACGGCGCGCTCGTGCAAGCTCTTGGCCGAGAAACCGCCAAACACTACAGAGTGAGTAATACCCAGACGGGCACATGCCTGCATGGCCACAATGGCTTGCACCGACATGGGCATGTAGATCAGGGCGCGTTCGCCCGTCTTGTAGCCCAGCGCTTTCAAACCATTGGCAAACTGGCAAACCTGTTCATACAGTTCGCGGAAAGTGACTTTGGTGACTTCGCCACCGTCGGCTTCAAAGATCAGCGCAGTTTTGTTTTCTGTGGGGGTGCCCAGGTGCTTGTCCAGACAGTTGGCTGAAACGTTCAGCTCGCCATCATGGAACCACTTGTAAAACGGGGGCTTGCTGTCGTCCAGAACCTGAGTGAAAGGCTTGGTCCAGACCAGACGATCGCGGGCCAACTCCGCCCAGAAGCCGGGATTGTCCTGCTCGGCTTTCTGGCAAAGCTCCTGGTAGGCCGCCATGCCAGCAATGCTTGCTTCGCGCTCCAGCGTGGGGAACACGGGAAAGACGCGGCTTTCCGACAGGACGGATTCAATAGACGTTGGACCGCTCATGGTGTTGGCTCCTTTATTTTCCAGATTTGGTGTTTTTTATGGGCCGCGCATGGGCTGCCCAGCTTAATTTTATATAAACGTAACGCGCCTTACTTACTCAATCCTGACAATTGAGATCGGCTTGATTCTTGGCCAAAATGCCGCGCTGAAAATTCAAACGCGACAGGATCAGCAGGCCCGCCAAAAAGAATAATCCCGTGCAGGCCAGAGCCAAACGGTGGTTCCCGCCACTGAGCCAAGTCACCAGACCGTAGGACAAGGGACCGCATACAGCGGCCAGTTGAATGGCAAAGGTCCACAAGGCGAAAAATTCGGCCAGACGGCTCTTGGGCGCCAGCAAGCCAACCATGGCCCGCCCGGCACTTTGGCTGCTGCCTATACATAAGCCCGCGACGGCTGCTGCGGCCCAGAAGCCGGCCAGGGAACGCGTACTGACGGCAATCCCCACCATGACCAGCCAGGCACATAAGGTCAGTGCCAACGCACGTCGGTGGCCAATTCGGTCCTGCACATGACCAAACAGCAAGGCTCCCACCGCTGCGGCAATATTGACGGTAAAGATCAGTGTCATGGTTTGCGCCATCGTGAAACCCATGGCCTCGGTCGCATACACCGCCGACAAGGTAATAATGACGGCAATGCCGGCCTGATAAGCGGCACCACATAACAGCAAAGTGCGGAAATCGGGGAAATGCTGATGCACGTCGCGCGCCGAGGCAATCAGACGCAACAACATGCCCTGCTGCTCTGCCCCGCTGGGCGCACTGCGTTCACGCAGAAACAGAAAAGAAGGCAAGGCTGACAAGGCAAACAAGGTAGCCGTAATCAGGGCAATACCCGGCACATATTCCTGCGCCGTCCACCCCTGCGAAGTCGCCCAGGTCAGAAAAGCCAAAGAAAGACCGAGGGCCAGCATGCCACCAAAATAACCAAAACCCCAGCCCCAACCGGAGACACGTCCCAAGGCGTCTGGCCGGGCAATTTCCGGCAAGAAAGCGCCGATGATGGACTCGCCTATGCAGTAGCAATAATTGGATAAAGCGATGAAAACCAGGGCCCAGACAATGTCATTGGGACCAGCCCAATACAGCATCACGGTTGCCAGCACACAACCTATGGTGCTGCTGAACAAAAGCCGTCTTTTGCCTTGACGTGCATCGGCTTTTGCACCGAGCCCAGGCATGGTCAACATGATGCTTAAATACGAGGCAGACAATGCCAGTGTCCACGCCAAGGTAGCCCAGCTGCGGCCTTCAGCGATAACGCCTACAAAATACGCGCTGTAGACACTGGTCAAAATGACGGTGGTGTAGCCAGAATTTGCGAAATCATACATAGCCCAAGCCCACAACTCGCGCAGCCGTACTCCTTCGTTTAGGGCTTTCCCTAGGGCTTGTCCCATAAATCGCATCATTCAATCCCTATAAACAGTGAAACTTCGCTCTATTTCGGCTAATTTTCAATAATTCAGCAACAAGAGCACTGGACCCATGCACAGGGCCTGAAAACCGCTGTCAGCCGCACTTTGCAACAGTATGATTCAATCGCAAAATACGCTCCTACAATGCTTTACGGTGCAATTATCATCCGGTACACTGCCAAACATTCAACGCACAGCAACGTCCGGCAAAGTATGGTGCTTTTAGTCATACTTACAGCCCTGATACCCATCAATTGCTGCTAATTTCAGCAAAAATAGGCATCAAGGTTGTGCTGCTGCTCACCAAGTCCTTAGACAAGCCCTGGTCATGCCGCCACATTACCTGAATCCACCCGCACTTTTGCACATTACCTATCGCAGCGCCAAGTATCTTTTGTTAGCCGGCGCGCTGGCCCTGACAGGTTGTGCCACCACTGGAACTCAACAGTCCAGCCAAGACAAAGATCGTGCAGAACTGGATCACGGCTATTACGCCGACTACGAATTCCAGACCGAGTCCGACCCGCTGGGTACTTATCTGGCCAACCGCGCTCGTAACGACATCAATATTGCTTACAGCAGTGATCGTCGCCAAGGTCGTACCGAAAGCCGCAGCAAGCAAAATTCTTCCTCTACCCATGGCCTTGCCAACGCCGCCCTGAACTTTCTGGGCGTGAAGTACAGTTTTGGTGGCGATGCCCCCAGCACTGGCTTTGATTGCAGCGGCCTGGTGTCCTACGTGGCTGAAAAATCCCTGGGCCTGAAGCTGCCCCGCCAATCCAAAGACATTGCCAAAGAAGGCACCTCGGTTAACCGCAGCGAGCTGCGCAAAGGCGACCTGGTCTTCTTCAATACTCGTGGCGCTCGTTTCTCTCACGTAGGCATTTACCTGGGTGATGACAAGTTTGTTCACGCTCCTCGCACTGGCGCGGTTGTCCGCGTCGAGAGCATGGAAGTGGGTTACTGGAAAAAACGCTATAACGGCGCACGTCGTCTGGCCGCTGCCGATACACAGCAAGCCGAAGCCCGTCTGCGTAGCGTCAAATAAAGACCACCCTGCTGCCAATCCGGCAAGCCATAAAAAAGCCACTGTTATGAAACAGTGGCTTTTTTTTAATCTGTAAAGATTCCTTCTTTGCCCCAGTAAGTCATGCCGCCAATCTAGTGGCTCTTGGACTTACCGAGCGGACAAGATTCACAATAGCCGCATTGGGTTAAGGCTTGCTTCATGCTACAAACCGAGCGTCGGCAGGCGACCACTCGAATACCGGATTTCAGGGCAGCGGCCCGGAAGGTTTTCATGACGTTGTGACCCAGGAAATCGGTCAGCAAAATCAGCAAATCGGTGCCGGAAGGCAACTGCAGGGTTTTTTTCTGGTGCGCAGGATCACGCCCGCTAATATGATGTTTGATCGAGATATTGTGGATCTTGAGCAGGTCGGGAATGTTCCCCAGACGGTCTGCTCCAACCACGACTGCACTGACGTATTGAGACACAGGAAGCTCCATTGGCTAAGAAAGTTGGATAATGATAATCATTCTTATTATCATAGTCAATTGAGTCGATAGCTTGTTTCAATTTTTACTTATAGCCTTTGACCATAAGTCTTCACTGGCCGGGTAAACCCACAGCAAGGTACCAAATAACAAGGGCCACCGTGATTGCACGGTGGCCCTTGTTATTAATCAAACAGATGCTGCTTGTACGAGCTTACACCTGGCCACCAGCCTGTTTTTCATCCAGAGCGCTCAGCACCACATCGCGGGTCAACTCCGGTGCTAGCATCTCCAGCAATTCAAAAATATAGTCACGCAGGAAGGCCCCGGCCTTCACCGCCACCTTGGTATGGTGGGCACCAAACAAATGCCCTGCTGGCAGGCCAACCAGGCCCTTGTCACGGCGTGGATCGAAAGCGATGCCTGCGATGATCCCGATACCCAGACCCACATCCACATAGGTCTTGATCACGTCAGCATCAATGGCCTCCAGCACAATGTCCGGAGTGATGCCATGTTTGGCAAAGGCCTCGTCAATCGACCCTCGACCCGAGAAGGCATGGTCATAAGTCACGATGGGGTATTGCGCCAGGGTTTCGATGGACAGTTGCTTGTTGGCAGGCAGATCAGCCAGGGGGTGATCCGGCGTTACCACCACCGTGTGTTCCCAGGTATAGACCGGCAAGGCCACCAGGCCCGGCGTCAGCGCCAGAGTTTCAGTAGCGATGGCCACGTCAGCCTGCTCATGGATCACCATCTGGGCCAGCACAGGCGGGCTGCCTTCGGCCAAGGACATATGCACCTTGGGGAAGCGACGACGGAATTCAGGGATCACCTTGGGCAGCAAATATCGTGCCTGGGCGTGGGTACAAGCGATGACCAAGGTGCCTTCATCGCGGCGGGCGAAGTCATCGCTGACACGCTTGAGGTTGTCGATCTCGCGCATGATGCGGTCAATCACCTCGGCGACAGCTTCGCCCGGTCGGGTCAAGCCCTTAATGCGTTTTCCATGACGTTCAAAAATCTTGATGCCCAGCTCATCTTCAAACTCGATGATCGCCTTGGACACCCCCGGCTGGGAGGTATAGAGCGAGCGAGCGGCTTCAGTCAGATTGAAGTTACGTCGGATGGTCTCTCGGACAAAGCGGAATTGTTGAATATTCATATGTTAATAGCCCCAGGTACAGGGCTATTATATGTAATAAGGAACAGCTCGCTTATTGCATTAAGTTATATATATAGATTCAACAATTACGTCATGCTGATTGTTGTATTCATCGTATTGGCGTGAGCCTGCCAACGAGCCGTAACGGTTTTGGTCTGTGTCCAGAACTGAACGGCTTGTTTGCCGTTCGGGCCCAGGTCGCCCAGCTTGGACGCACGCGAGCCAGTAAAGCTGAACCAGGCCACAGGCACAGGGATAGGAATATTGATACCGATCTGACCTACGTCGATACGGTTCTGGAAATAGCGCGCATGGCCGCCGTCCTGAGTGAAGATGGACACGCCATTACCATTAGGGTTGCGGTTGATGAACTGCACCGCTTCTTCCAGCGTGTTGACACGCACAATGCACAGCACGGGTCCGAAGATTTCTTCTTCATAAATGCGCATGTCGGCTTTCACATCATTGAAAATGGTTGGGCCCACAAAGTTGCCGCTTTCATAACCAGGCACCTTCACGCCACGCCCATCCAGCAAGAGGCTGGCGCCTTCCTGCACACCGGCTTCAATCAGGGATTCCACACGCTGACGAGCACGTGGCGAAACCAGTGGCCCCAGGTCGGCCTGACGGTCTGTACCGACATTGACCTTCATGGTGGCCGCACGCTTGACCAGCTCATCGACCCACTCGCCGCTTTCACCCACCATCACGGCCACCGAGATCGCCATGCAACGCTGACCGGCCGCGCCAAAGGCAGCACCCAGCAACTGGTTGATCGCCACGTCACGATCCGCATCAGGCATCACGATGCAGTGATTCTTGGCACCCATCATGGCTTGCGAGCGCTTGCCCGCTTCGGTGGCACGGCGGTGAATTTCGGTACCAACGGCTGTCGAGCCAATGAAGGACACAGCCTTGACCTCAGGATGAGTCACCAGCGCATTGGCAATATCGGCACCACCATGAACCACGTTCAGCACGCCTGGAGGCAGACCCGCTTCCAGAGCCAGCTCGGCCAGCATCAGGCTGGCGCTGGGATCCTGCTCGGAAGGCTTGAGCACGAAGGTATTACCGCAAGCCACGGCCAGCGGGAACATGAAGCAAGGCAGCATCACAGGGAAGTTGAATGCCGTCACGCCTGCACACACGCCCAACGGCTGGATCAGGGTGTAGACGTCAATCCCGCCCGCCGCATTTTCCGCGTACTCACCCAATTGCATCGAAGCAATGGAACACGCGTATTCGATCACTTCCAGGCCGCGACCTACTTCGCCTTCAGCATCAGGCATGGTCTTGCCGTGTTCGCGCGAAATCGCTTCAGCCAGCTTGGCACTGTTTTCACGCACCAGACGCTGCAGATTCAGCATCACACGCATGCGAGCGCCCTGGCTGGAATGACGCCAGCTTTCATAGGCTTTGGCCGAGCTGGCAATAATGGTTTCCAGCTCTTCCATCGTGGCGTAAGGCACTTGGGCCACGACCTCCTGGGTGGCTGGATTGAGCACGTCGTCCCAACGGGTGCTCTTGGATTGAACATGTTGTCCATCGATCAGCAAAGGTACACGAACCACTTCCGTCATAGCATGTCTCCAATGAATTGCTCAGGCGGCTAAGCCTTATTTGTTATCCCACTTGTATGAGGGTTCTCATTGAGTGTAGAAGCCTCAAGACCCGTTTACCATGTTGAAAAATGCACAGGAGCTGGGCATTTATGCACAAGTCTTTTTCAAGGCGGGCTCGTCACGATGGACTGGGATAATCTGCGTTATTTTCTGGAAGTGGCCCGCTGCCAACGTATCAGCGTTGCCGCCCAACGGCTGGGGGTACAACACAGCACCGTGGCCCGCCGTATCCAGGCGCTGGAGCAGGAACTGGGCTTGCGTCTGTTCCACAAGTCCACCGTCAGCGGCTACAGTTTGACGAGCGAAGGGCAAAATTTGCAGCAACGCATGGAGCCGGTAGAAAGCCGCTTGCTGGCGGCTCGGGAGGCAATCACTGGCAAGGCCCGGCCCTTGACGGGCAAACTGCGGCTGGGCTGCACCGAAGCCTTTGGCAGCTATGTGCTGACGCCCTTGCTCAGCATTTTCCAGACCCAGTATCCGGAGTTGACTCTGGAGCTGCTGCCCGTCCCCCGCCCTATCAGCCTGTCGCGCCGGGATGCCGACCTGGCGATTGCACTGGAACGCCCCCAACGTGGTCCTTACTGGTGTACTCGCCTGGCTGACTACAGCTTGCGGCTCTATGCCCATCAGGATTATTTGAACAGCCACCCACCTATAGAAAGCGTGCAAGATCTGTCCCAGCATCGCTTTATTGCCTATGTGGATGATCTGGTGTTCAGCGACAGCCTGCGCTATCTGGAAGAAATCGTCAGATCCGCTGCCGTGCGCTTTCGCAGTACCAGCGTAATTGCGCAGTATCAGGCCACCTTGCAGGGACAAGGAATTGCCGTCCTGCCCTGCTTTCTGGCGAAAACCGATCCACGCCTGCGCTGTGTCTTGCCCGATCAGGTGGAGTTGCGTCGTCGCTTCTGGATGTTCTGCCATGAAGAGCAACGCCAGAACCCCAGCCTGACCCGGCTGTGGCACTTTCTGAAGCAGTCAGTGGAAGAGCGGCAGGACTTGCTGGATGGGGCTTGAGCCGCCAAACCGATCAACAAGTCATTCGACAGGCACAAAAAAGGGGCTGGACGCCCCCTTTTGCCGATCAGCTTGTTGCTGGCGGTTTAGGTGCCTTGATACGCAATTTACGCCACATCATGAAGACCATGACCAGCAGGAAGATTGCGTGGACCAGCCACAGACCAACCTCAAAGCCCAGTTGCTCATTGCGTATCCAGCCACGCGACAGATTGATCAGGTTCATGTAGAGCAGACCCACCAAGCCCGCCACCAGAATATTGCCGGAGCGCCCCATACGGGGATTCACCGCCCCCAAGGGGATCGCCAGCAAGGCCAGATTCAAGGCAGCCAAGGGCAAGGCCAAACGCCACATGATCTGCGAGCGCGACTCGGCATTGTCATCACTGAATAACAAGGTGGTTTGGCGAGCCTTGATTTGCTGCTCGGCCCGAGCGCGGATAGTTTCAGCAGTATTGCCCGCATCACGGCTTTCCAGGCGCATGCCATAACTTTCAAAGTCCACCATGCGGAACTCGGCCTGACCCGGCTTCAGGTCGTAGCGATGGCCTTCGCTCAAAACCAGAAAGCGGTCGCCATTGGGCTGCTCTTCCATGCGAGCGCTCTGTGCAGTCACAATGCTGAGCCACTGCGGGTCGATCACGCGAGCAATCACATTACCCAGCTCGTCCCCTTCTTTTTCCGGGGAATCTGCGTAAAACACGCGGGCACCATCGTCGGACTCAATAAACTGCCCGGCGGTGACCTTGCTCAGGTCCGAGCGCTGCTCGAAACGCTGGCGGTACTCGGCAATCTGGCGATAGGCCCAAGGCGAGGCCTGCAAGGTCAGCACGGCAATCAGGAGGGCAGTCGGCACCGCACACTGCAACACTGGGGTTATCCAGTTTTTCAAGGACAGGCCGCTGGCAAACCAGACCACCATTTCGGATTCCCGAAAGCTGCGCGTCACCGTGGTGAGCACGGCGATGAACAGGGACACGGCCAGAATAATTGGCAAGGCGGTAATACTGGAAAAGGCGGCCAGACCCAGCACCACGTCAGGACCAATCGTGCCATTGGCCGCTTCGCCTAACAAACGCACCAGAAGTACACTAAGCCACACAATCAGCAAAGTGGACAGTACCACGCCACTGTGACTTAAGATTTCGGATACCGCAGAGCGTTTAAATAGAGACATATGAGAATTTGCGAGATAATCGCAGGTACGATTTGCGACACACTGAGGATAGTTGAATGGAATTTAGCACACAGACATCCGCTTCTTTGCACCAAATTAAGACAGCCGCGCTAGGCGTAGGCGTCTTTGCCGAGGGCATTCTAAGCCCCGCAGCGGAACTTATCGACCGCGCCAGCAACGGAGCTGTGAGCGCTGCTGTCAAAGCCGAGTTTAAAGGCAAGCCCAATACCCACCTGGTGCTGCGCAATCTGCCTGGCGTCAAGGCCGAACGCGTTATTTTAGTCGGCTTAGGCGCTCAAGAGGAATACAAAGCAGCAACTCATACGCAAGCCCAGGCCTGCCTTGCTTCTTACTGCCTGAAAGCAGACCTGAAAGAAGCCGTTTCGGCGCTGTCCAGCATCGATTGCAAAGGCACCACCTTGCGCAGCCGCGCTCAGGATGCTGCCATGGCTGTTTGCCGCGCCAGCTACCGCTACACCGCCACGTTCAGCAAGCCCGAACCTGCTCCCCAGCTGAGCCAGTTCCTGCTGTGGACGGCCCGCACTCAGGCCAGCGAAGCCAAGGCCGGTCTGGAGCAAGGTCAGGCCATTGGTAACGGTGTGAACCTGACCCGCTTGCTGGCTGACCTGCCCGGCAATATCTGCACCCCCACCTATTTGGGCAAGACGGCAAAACAGTTGGCCAAGGAATTCAAGACGCTGAAAGCCGAAGTGCTGGAGCGCAAGCAGATTGAAGCCTTGAAGATGGGCTCGTTCCTGTCGGTGGCCAAAGGCTCGGATGAACCGCCTGCGTTCATCGTGCTGCGCCACACCCCCAACACCAAGACCAAACACGAGGACGGCCCTATCGTTCTGGTGGGTAAAGGCCTGACGTTTGACTCGGGCGGTATCTCCATCAAGCCAGCCGGCAATATGGACGAGATGAAGTACGACATGGGCGGTGCCGCCAGCGTTCTGGGCACCATGCGCGCCATTGCCGAACTGAATATCGACCGCGAAGTGATCGCTGTGGTGGCTTCTTGCGAAAACATGCCTAGCGGGCGCGCCAACAAACCGGGCGACGTCGTAACCAGCATGTCCGGCCAGACCATCGAAATCCTGAACACGGATGCCGAAGGCCGTCTGGTTCTGTGCGATGCTCTGACCTACGTCGAACGCTTCAAACCCGCTGCCGTCATCGATATGGCCACCCTGACCGGCGCTTGCGTGGTCGCTCTGGGCCACGTCAACACCGGCCTGTTCTCGACTGACGACGACCTGGCCGACGAGCTGATGCAAGCTGGCAAGCAGACAGGTGACACTGCCTGGCGCATGCCCATGGACGACGCCTACCAGGAGCAACTGCGCTCGAACTTTGCTGACATGGCCAATATTGGTGGCCCACCAGCCGGTTCGGTAACCGCCGCTTGCTTCCTGTCCCGCTTTACCAAAGCGTACCGCTGGGCTCACCTGGACATCGCTGGCACCGCCTGGCGCAGTGGCAAGGACAAAGGCGCCACAGGCCGTCCCGTGCCTTTGCTGGTTCAGTACCTGCTCAATCAGTGTCGCTAAGCATGACACGCGTCGATTTCGCTTTCGGCGCGCCAGATCGCTTGCGCATGGCCTGCGAGGTCGTGCGCAAGCACTACGAGGCGGGCCGTCAGGTGGTGGTGTATCTTTCCGATGCCCGCCAGCTGGCTCGTTTCGACCGTCTGCTCTGGGGGTTTGAATCCACGGCGTTTGTGCCGCATGTGGGTGTGGAAGACCCCCTGGCGGCCACCACCCCCGTCTTGTTGACCAGTGCCGCCCCCGTGCCCTCTGGTGAGCAAAGCTGGCTATTGAATCTGGATGCCCAATGCCCGCCCGGTTTTGAACAATTCCCGCGTATCTTGGAAATTGTGTCCGAACGGGAAGCCGACCGTACCCAGGCTCGCGAACGCTGGCGTGTGTACCAGACACAGGGCTGTCAGGTGCATGCCCATAAACTGGGTGCTTGAATAATAAAGAAGATTCTTGATTATTCAGGTAGTTGTCAGTTATTCTTGACCACTGATCTCTCTGTATTCTAAGGACTCATCATGAGCGAATTTCGTCAATCAAGCTTGCCTGAGCATAACGGCACCCTGGGCGCCCAGTCGCTGATTGCTCGCAATCGCGTCCTGCGCAACACCTACTGGCTGCTGGCCCTGTCCATGATTCCCACCGTGTTGGGAGCCTTGCTGGGCCTGTCCTCCGGCATTAACCGGGTTATGGGCGCCAGCCCAGGCCTGAGCGCCATTGTTTTCCTGGTCGGTGCCTTTGGCCTGATGTTCCTGGTCGAAAAGAACAAGAACAGCTCGCTGGGTGTCGCCCTGCTGATGGCTTTCACCTTCTTCATGGGCATCATGTTGTCCCGCCTGCTGGGCTTTGTCCTGGGCATGGGTAATGGCGCACAACTGATCATGCTGGCCTTTGGCGGTACCGCCGCGGTCTTTGGCGCGATGGCAACCATTGCCAGCACCACCAAACGTGATTTCTCCGGCATGCAGAAATTCCTGTTTGTCGGCGCCGTCATCTTGCTGGTTGCGGCCCTGGCCAACATCTTCCTGCAGCTGCCTGCGCTGATGCTGACCATCTCCGTGATGGCTATCGGTATCTTCTCGGCCTTCTTGCTGGTTGACCTGCAGCGCGTCATCAACGGCGGTGAAACCAACTACGTGTCGGCCACCCTGGCAATCTACCTGGACGTCTACAACATTTTCAGCAACCTGCTGATGCTTTTGGGCGTGCTGGGCGGTAACCGCGAATAAGATCGCGACCCCGCACTCCCCAAGCCCCCTTTTCGAAGGGGGCTTTTTTTATTGTCCACACGTTCAAGCACATTGGCTTGAAAACCCGCTCATGCCCCTCATCTGCTTGATCTTGCCCTTACGCTTAGGGAGCTTTGAAGCGACCCTGTCAGACCTGGCGAAAGGTTGGATGAATCACCCTGACGAAGCGCCCTGTTTTTCGTGTCCAGGATCAGACGCGCGGGTATAGTAAACCTTATAGAAAAATTTCCCCTCTGGAGAACACTGGTGGCAGTCTTTGAAACTCAACATATTGTCGATAATCTGCGCGGGGCCCGCGAAGAATGGCGACAGGCGCATCAACGCTTGAACGAGCTTGAAGGTCAGGAATTTCCGTCAGTACAAGCCTTGATTCAAGTCACCGAGCAGCTCAAAGGCATCTTGTTTCCGATGCGCCTGGGCAGCCCGGAACTGCGTCGCGAGTACGAAGATCACTTTGTCGGCCACCACCTGGGCCAGGCGCTGAACACTCTGCTGCAACAAGCCCGTATCGAGCTGCAACGCGCCGCTTTGCTGCGTGGCGACAAGCACGACCGTGAAACCATTGAAGAGCAGGCCCACAAAGCCATTCAGGCCTTTGCCAACAAGCTGCCAGACTTGCGCCGCACCCTGGATCTGGACGTGGTTGCTGCCTATCAAGGCGATCCGGCAGCCCGCAACGTCGACGAAGTGCTCTTGTGCTATCCAGGCCTGCTGGCCATGATTCACCACCGCATCGCCCACGCCCTGACCAATCTGGGCCTGCCACTGACAGCGCGCATCATTGCGGAACTGGCCCATAGCCAGACCGGTATTGATATTCACCCCGGCGCGCAAATTGATCATTCCTGTTTCATCGACCACGGCACCGGCGTTGTGATTGGCGAGACCGCCATCATCGGCAAGCGGGTTCGTATTTATCAGGCTGTCACCCTGGGCGCCAAGCGCTTCAGCAAGGACGAGAAAGGCTTGCTGCTCAAGGGCCAGGCCCGTCACCCGATTGTGGAAGACGATGTGGTCATTTACGCTGGCGCCACAATTCTGGGCCGCGTCACGCTGGGTGCCGGCTCCACGATTGGCGGGAATGTCTGGATTACGGAAGACGTACCAGCAGGTTGTTCGGTGACCCAGGCAAATTTGTTGCGCAATCAACCCGACTGCCCGGAAAAACTGCGCTAAGCAGTCTGCTTTATCACGCGGGACCAAGTCCGGTAACGCCCGGACTCTCTCCTCCAGCGGTTCTCCGTAGTAAAAACAACGACTCCTGATATACCCTCTCGAAAATTGGATAACCATCCAAGCTCTTGGGGGCATGACAGGAGTCGTTTTCCATTGGGGCTCTGCTTCTCTCAAGACGCTCCCAGAACGTCTTTGCAGGCGCAAGCTGCCCTTTGGCACTGATCGGCACCGACAGGGTGCTGACAAGCAGAATTTACGCCTTGGGAGGCGGCACAGGCGGTCCCGGCCGCCACATCTTGATAAAACCTTCCAAAGCCATCAAGGCAATGGCAATCCAGATCGGAATATAGGTCCACCACTGACTCGCGCTCATGGGCTCGTCCAGCAGCAAATACGCCACCCAGAACAGGAGCACCGGCTCCACATAGCCCAAGATCCCAAACAAGGCCAAAGGCAGCTGACGGCTGGCAGACAGATAGCTGACCAGCGCAACCGAGCTGATCAGGCCAAGGAACGGGACCTGCCAAATCAAGCGAGGCTGATCCGCGAACAGGTCCCACATCTGCGTATCTTGAACAAAGAGCAGCCAGCAAGCAGGCAGGAACAAGAAGCTCAGATCAAACCAGAGTGAAGCCAGCGAACCCAGACGCAGGTAACGGCGCAGCATGAAATAAGGTGGATAGCCCACAACCACCACCGCTGTCGCCCAGGACACGCTACCCACGCGGAATAGCTCGTGCAACACACCCAAGCCGGCCAATGCCACAGCGATCCACTGAATGGTGCTCAATCTGTCTTTGTAGATCACCCGACCGACCAGCACCATCATCAACGGCAGCAGGAAGTAGCCCAAGGACACGTCCAGCGCCATCTGGTGCAAAGGCGCCCAGACAAAAATCCAGAGCTGCACCCCCACCAGCGCCGCAGCCAGCAGGAGCAAGGCAAAATAGCGCCAATTACCGGGCCAGTGGCGCAGAACCCAACGTACCTCCCGCCAGCGTCGTGCGCGAGTGATCACCAAAGCCAAGGCAGGCAAGCCCAGCACAATGCGCCAGGCAAAAATCTGCTCACCACTGAGCGGGTGCAAGACGGTGGCGTAGTAGTACAGGCAAGCGAATAACGCTGAGGCCAGAACCGACAGCAAAACACCTTGCTTCATGAGTGCGCCTCGTCCATTTTCTGACGCCGCAAATAAACCTGCCCCACACTGAACAGACGATCACGCTTTAACAAGGTATGTGTATCCAGTGCCTGCGCTTCGGGCGTCAGCATCAAAGCGGGCAAACCATCCAGCAAACGCTGCATCAAGTCCGGGTGCGCGGCCATGTACGAACCCAAAAGCTGATCCGGCTCCCACAGGCTGATCCCCAGGCGACGCAGCTCGGAACGATTGAAGTCTTTCAGATTGCGGGTCAGGATGCCGACTGGCTGATCAGGATAACGCTGCTGTGCCAATCGGGCGGTGGCGATCACATGCCAGTCCTTGGCATCGGAGTAGCGCAAATTCTTCTTGAACTCGCTGCTATCGCCTAAATCGGCGTCGGGGTAACGCTGTTGCAGCGCCTCCCACTGCTCCTCGATAGAGGTGGGCATGACCTTCCACAACCTGCCCGCATTGCGACGCCACTCGTCCCCAATCACCGGACTCCAGACAGGTTTGAACACCTGCTCGTCAGCCAGGGCCAGGAGCAAGCGGCGCAGTACGTTGGAAATCAGTACGCAGGTATCCAATACCAGCACGGAAGGAAGAGGGACGGCCATATCAATAGCGTTGCAGCTGGATGAGAACAGAGCGGGTATGCAAGGGGCGACCCAGCAAGCTGTTCAGGCGTTCGCGCAAGCGTATGCGCAACTCCGGCTCGCCGACAGGATCGTCAAAGTCCGGCGTGGCTTCATCAAAGCCATAGCCGGTTTCGGTCAGCAGCACCCACTCAAAGCGCCGCAAGGCCCCCGCCACGGGTGGACGAGGAATCTGTGCCAAGTGCACCAGAGCTTCTTCGTAGGCATCGAACAGAACAGGGTGCGGGTCTTCACGCGGCAACAAACGAATCAATAATTCGTTCATGTACCAGGCCGACATCAGGGCACGACCTTTCAAGGGGCGAATCCCGGCGCAGTCCGCCCGCGTCAGCGTCTTGACTTCATTCTTGCCCGACCAGGCCAATAACAAAGGTTGAAACACAGACAAAGCAGGCCGCAAAATGGAATGCGGCCTTTTGGCGCCTTTCGCGACCAGGGGCACCAGCCCGTGGTTACGCGTAAAGGCATGACAGATCAGGGACGTTTCACGCCAGGCACTGGTGTGCAGGATATAGCCCGCTTCGTCCTGAAAGCGATGACGGGGATTACTCATACCCCAGGTCGCGCAGGACCGCTTCACGATCGGACCAGCCCTTGCGCACCTTGATGTACACATCCAGGAACACGGGCTTGTCGATCAGCTTGGCAATATCTTGGCGAGCTTCCGTAGCAATGCGCTTCATGTGCATGCCACCCGCTCCCAACAGAATCGGACGGTGGCTTTCACGTTCTACGACCACGCATGCCGAAATACGGGCGCCCTGCTCGTTCTCGTCCCACTGCTCGATGACCACGGTACAACCGTAAGGCAGTTCGTCACCGACCAGGCGGAAGATCTTCTCGCGCAGCAGCTCCGAGGTAATGAAGCGCACCGAGCGGTCGGTAATGGTGTCTGCGTCGAACATGGCCTCACCTTCAGGCAGGCGGGAGGCAATCTCGTTCAGCAAAGGATCCAGCTGCAGGCGCTTGGCTGCACTGACCGGAATCACGGCACCATAGTCGAATTCCTGCGACAGGCGGGCGATATAGGGCAGCAAGTCGTTCTTGCTCTTTAAGGCATCAACCTTGTTGATGACCAGAATGGTCTTGCCACCTTTAGGCAGCATGGGCAGCAGCTCGGCGTCCGAAGCGGACCACTTGCCGGCTTCGACCACATGCACCACCACGTCCACGTCGGCCAGGGCCTGAGTCACGACACGGTTCATCATGCGGTTCATGGCCCCACCGTGCTTGGTCTGAAAGCCAGGAGTGTCCACAAATACCATTTGATCGTGGTCACGCGTCAGCACGCTGTTGATGCGGTGGCGCGTGGTCTGCGCCTTGCGCGATACGATCGAAATCTTGCTGCCGATCAGGGCATTGGCCAGCGTGGACTTGCCGACGTTCGGTCGTCCGACAATAGCCACGAAGCCGCAACGAAAAGGGGTCTCTGTCATTCTGTTTCCTGCGACACTGCCACGGGCAATGTCAATTGTGAGGGGCGACGATGGCGACTGGCGCGCGTCGTCTTGGCTGGAAATTCAGCTTCCAAAATAGCAATGGCCTGCGTTGCGGCGGCTTGCTCAGCAGCACGACGGCTGCTGCCACTGGCACGGACATGGATATTGAGCTTGGCGATCGTGCATTCGATATCGAAGAGCTGATCGTGGGCTGCGCCATGTGTGGCCACCACGGTGTACACCGGCAAATCCAGCTTGCGACCTTGCAGCAGCTCCTGCAGCAAGGTTTTGGGATCTTTCCCCAATGTCTTGGGGTCCACATCCACCAGCATGGGTTCATACAGCTGGGTGATGACGGTTTGGGCTTGCGTAAAACCCGCGTCCAGAAAGACAGCGCCAAAAATCGCTTCCAGCGCGTCCGCCAGAATGGAAGGACGGCGGAAACCACCGCTTTTCAGCTCCCCTTCCCCCAGACGCAAATAATCCGACAAACCCAGACGGGTTGCGATTTCAGCCAGAGCAGCCTGTTTGACCAGATTCGCTCGCAGGCGCGACAAGTCGCCTTCATCAATGCGTTGAAAGCGGTCGAACAACAAGGCCGCAACCGTGAAGTTCAAGACCGAATCGCCCAGGAACTCCAGCCGCTCGTTATGACGCGCACTGTGGCTACGATGGGTCAAGGCCTGCTCAAGCAGGCCTGTGTCTTTAAAGGAGTAGCCGATAGCGGCTTCAAGCAGAGCAAGACGTTTCATTAATGGAAGCGACCTATACGGCTAAGTTCGCGGAAATTCATCCAGATAAAGAAGGCGCGTCCCACAATATTCTCATCGGGCACAAAGCCCCAATAACGACTGTCCAGACTATTGTCGCGATTGTCTCCCATGACGAAGTAATTGCCTTCCGGCACCACACACGAGATGCCATTGGAGAAATACTCACAGGAGTCACGATTGGGGAAGGCCACGATGGGCATCAAGCCCTGAGGCGCAGTTTTGTTCAGCAAGATGTTGTGCTGCACCTTGCCCAGCTCTTCCAGATAACGCCCAATGTACGCGGAGCGATCCGGTTCGTAGTAATCGCCACTGCGCACTTGAGTAATGACCTGGCCATTGACCGACAGCACCTTGTCACGGTACTCCACGCGGTCGCCCGGCACGCCAACCACACGCTTGATGTAGTCCACACTGGTATCGACGGGGTAACGGAACACAATCACATCGCCACGCTCGGGATGACCCAAGGGCACAACCTTGGTACCACTAACGGGCAGGCGAATGCCGTATTCGTATTTGTTCACCAGAATCAGGTCGCCATTTTTCAGTGTGGGCAGCATGGACCCCGACGGAATGCGAAATGGTTCGATGATGAACGAGCGCAAGACGAACACAAACAAAATGACTGGGAAGAAACTGACGCCATACTCAATCCACCACGGCATGCGGTTGGCCTGGTCATACGCTTCCTGGCGCAATTGCTGCAAGTGCTCGGGGTCTTGAGCTGCCGTTTCCGGTACCGCCTGCATCGCGGCCTGCGCACGCGCCAGTCGGCGGGAACGCAGGGAGAAACGATCCAAAAACCAGATTGCGCCGGTCAGTATCAGCAGTACAAACAAAATCAGAGCGAAATCCCAGCTCATCGGTTTCCTTTAAAGAAATTAAAGCAGTCCTGGTTGTGGTCGGCTCGGGTCGCCGACCACAACATTACTTATCCTCGACCTGCAAAATTGCCAAAAAGGCTTCCTGCGGAATTTCCACGTTCCCAACTTGCTTCATCCGCTTCTTACCGGCTTTTTGCTTCTCAAGCAGTTTCTTCTTGCGAGAGATGTCACCGCCATAACACTTGGCCAGCACGTTCTTGCGCAGTGCCTTGACGTTTTCGCGAGAGATCACTTCGGCGCCAATGGCGGCCTGAATCGCAATATCAAACATCTGACGCGGGATCAAGGAGCGCATCTTGGCGACCACTTCGCGTCCACGGTAACGGGCGTTGCTACGGTGCACAATCATGGACAGGGCATCAACCCGGTCGCCGTTGATCAGGATATCCACCTTGACCACGTCAGCCGAACGGTATTCCTTGAACTCGTAGTCCATGGACGCGTAGCCGCGCGATACGGACTTGAGTCGATCAAAGAAGTCCAGCACGATCTCGGCCAGGGGCATTTCATAGACCAGATTCACCTGACGGCCATGATAGGTCATATTTAACTGCAAACCGCGCTTGGCTGTACACAGGGTCATGACCGGGCCCACATATTCCTGCGGCATTAGCAGCGAAACCACAACAATAGGCTCGCGCACGTCTTCGATATGGGACACCTCCGGCATGCGGGAGGGACTTTCAATCATCAGGACTTCGCCGTCACGACGTTCGACCTCGTACACCACCGACGGCGCGGTGGTGATGATGTCCATGTCAAATTCACGTTCCAGACGCTCCTGGACGATTTCCATGTGCAGCAGGCCCAGGAAGCCGCAACGGAAACCGAAGCCCAGCGCCTGAGACACTTCGGGCTCGAACATCAGGGAGGAGTCGTTCAGCTTGAGCTTTTCCAGGGAATCGCGCAGTTGATCGTACTCGCTGCTTTCCACCGGGTACAAACCGGCAAACACCTGGGGTTTCACTTCCTTGAAACCAGGCAAGGCTTTTTCAGCCGGTTTGCCAGCCAGAGTGATGGTGTCACCCACCTTGGCGTGTTCCAGCTCTTTAATACCGGCAATGATGAAACCCACCTCGCCTGCGGACAGATGAGGACGGTTTTCCGATTTGGGGGTGAACACACCAATGTGTTCGACCAGGTGCGTGGCGCGGGTGGCCATCAGCAGGATCTTTTCCTTGGGCTTGAGCACACCGTTGACGATGCGCACCAGCATGACCACGCCCACGTAGTTATCAAACCAGGAGTCAATGATCAAGGCTTGCAAGGGAGCCGTTGGATCGCCCACCGGCGCGGGCACTCGGGCCACAATGGTTTCCAGGATTTCATCGATACCCAGGCCGGTTTTTGCACTGGCGGCAATCGCCTCGCTGGCATCAATACCGATAACGTCTTCCACTTCCTGGCGGGCCGCATCCGGGTCAGCCGAAGGCAAGTCCATTTTATTGAGCACTGGAATCACTTCCACGCCCTGATCCAAAGCGGTGTAGCAGTTGGCCACGGTTTGCGCTTCCACACCTTGGGAAGCATCCACGACCAGCAAGGCACCTTCACAGGCCGACAAGGAACGGCTGACCTCGTAGGAGAAGTCGACGTGGCCGGGGGTGTCGATCAGGTTCAGGTTGTATACCTTGCCATCCTGAGCCTTGTAGTGCAAAGCAGCGGTCTGGGCCTTAATCGTAATGCCACGCTCTTTCTCGATGTCCATCGAATCCAGAACCTGGGTCGACATCTCGCGGTCGGCCAGGCCACCACAGCGTTGGATCAGGCGGTCAGCCAAGGTCGATTTGCCATGATCGATGTGGGCAATAATAGAGAAATTGCGGATGTGATCCATAAACCCGTTAAAAAACAAAGAAAATGTTGAGGCGCAATGCCAGAGAGACGGCACAAGAAAGGGGCGCCCATGACGCCCCTTTTCAGTCCACGCGCCGAAAACGCAAGACCCGTCCTGTCAGACGGGCGCACGTGGAACCAGTATCCATTCAGGGCAAACTGCCCCTGCGAATAGCGGCGGAAAAACTCCGGCCCCAGGCCGGAGTTCATCAATAGCTACCATTTTAGCCGTTTTACAGAATTTTTATTTCGATGGCGTAATCAACACCCACTGCGACTGGCCTTGACGCAAAACCAGCAAGGCGGCTGCTTTGGATTTATCCAAGGAAGCGACCATTTTAGCGTATTGATCCGGCGTCCCTACGTCTTTATCGTTGACGCGCAAAATAAGATCGCCTGGTTGCAGGCCGGCTTCGCTGGCAGGGGCCGTAGCCTCTGTCACCTGAACCGCACTTTCCACACCCAAACGCTTCAGATCCGCGGCAGGAACGGCCGTCACTTTCAAGCCGAAGGCATCAGCCGTGCTGGCGGCAGGACTGTCTTTCTCGTTCTTGGCGGCAGCGGCAGGGCTGCTGGAAGGCATTTCTTCGACATCAATCTTGATGGTCTGCAACTTGCCCTTGCGCCAGATTTCCAGCGTGGAACTTTGGCCTGGCTTGGTGCCACCCACAATACGGGGCAGGTCTGTCATTTGCTCAATGGTGCGACCGTTGAACTTCAGGATCACGTCACCAGACTGGATACCGGCCTTGGCGGCGGGACCGCCCTCTTCCACGCTGCTGACCAAGGCACCCTTGCTGTCTTTCAGGCCCAAGGCGGTCGCGACATCATCGGCCACCGGCGTGATTTGCACACCAATACGGCCACGAGTCACCTTGCCGTCGGACTTGAGTTGCTCGACCACATTCATGGCTTCGTCAATAGGAATGGCCAGGGAAATACCCATGAAGCCACCGCTGCGCGAAATGATCTGGGAGTTCACACCCACTACTTCGCCATTCAGATTGATCAGCGGACCCCCGGAGTTACCGGGGTTCACAGCCACGTCGGTCTGAATGAAAGGCAGATAATCGCCGGTTTCACGGTTGATAGCGCTGACAATCCCGGAGGTCACGGTGGATTCCAGACCGAAGGGCGAACCGATAGCCAGAACCCACTGCCCTTTCTTGAGCTGTTTGGAGTCCCCTATCACCATGGGCTTCAGGTCTTTGGCTTCGATCTTGATCAGGGCCACGTCGGTGCGCTCGTCAGTCCCGATGATCTTGGCTGGATATTCCTTGCCATTGCTCAGCGTGACGAAAATGCCGTTGGAGTCGGCCACCACATGGTTATTGGTCAGGATGTAGCCATCAGCAGAGATGATGAAACCCGAACCCACACCACGTGGTACTGTGCGCTCTTGAGGTTGCTGGCCTTCATTGCCACCGCCACGAGGGCGCTGCGGCGCCATGCCGGGCGGCATGAAATCGGGCCCAAAGAACCAGCGGAACATATCGTAAGGATCCGAACCCGGACCCATGGCGGGGGAGCGCACCCGGACGGCCTCGGTGGTACGGATATTGACTACTCCATCCTCGGTCTTGGCAACAACGCCAGTAAAGTCAGGCAGCCCCAGCGTCGTGCTCTGGACTTGCTCGGTTGTCGTGACAGGCTGAGCCTGCGCGTGGGCCATAGGCGCACCCGCCGCCAGCATCACGGCCACCGTCAAGGCCGAGAGAACAGGAATACGCATTTTTTGACTCGATTTTTCCATTCAAATACTCCTGGTGGACGATAGTCAATGTGTCCGGGATAGAGGGGTGAACTGGGTACCTTCCAGCAAGGCGCGCAAGGTCTGTACAGGTACGGCACCCGTGCTGGTCAAAACATAATCATTAATGCGACTGCGGTACATATTCATGGAGCCACGGTGAAAGGCTCCCAGGCTGTTTTCTTCCGCTTCGGGGGTGCCTACCTTCTCCAGAAACACGGAGATGGCAGCCAGACCGTCAGACAGCATCAAATGGGTAACCTGACGCCCCGCACGCATGGGTCGGAGCATTTCAGACCGCAAGGTAAAACCGGCAGGCATGGCCAGATGCCAACCCAGCTCGTTCAAATCTATTTTTCGTACTTCGGGTTCGACCACTTCCCACTTGCTGGGGTTCCAACTGGTACGCAGCTCCTGCAAATCCACCTGCTCCCCAAAGGCAACAGAGGCAAAAGCGATCTGATCCACTACCGCTTGTTGTGGGTCCAGAGTCTGCATTTTCAATAGCAAATGATGATCGGTATCGGCACACACGCGGTAGCCGTAACGCTGATCATCCTTGGGAACCAGCTCGATCAGGTCGCAAGGGCGACCGGCCACACGCTCGCGCGATGGCAAGCGGCGCATATCGTAAAAATTGGGTAATTGGCTGACATCACCGACCAGAAAACTGGGAAAGCGCTCGTTTTCACGACGCTCGATCACCACCATTTTCTTTTCGGGAATCAGGCATTGGGTGACTTCGTTCTGACGCAGAAACTCACGCGGCTCGCCGTCCAGAATTTCCAGACGCTCGCGCTCGCCGGTGCCATCAATAATGTGGACCAGTTTCATGGACTGGCTGGCCTGATCCTGGGTGTAAATAATGACCCCGGAGTAATCCAGGTCACGCGCCGCTTTATGGACTTTCTGCAACCAGGGCAGATCCAGGGGCTCCAGCCCGCTGGCATCCTGAGCCAGTACAGGTGTGCACAGCACCGCCAGAGAAAGGGCAAACAAGCCCTTATAGAGACGTGCCAAGCCCACCTGCGACGGCATACGTACAGACCTCATTGACCCAAGGCTCCACTTTCAAAGGAAACATGGCGTACCGGACCGGTACCAACAAAGTCGCGGTGCAAATCCGCGTAATCATTCCAGAGCTGATCATCCTGGGCGCTGGCCACCAGTGTGCCTGGCACGGAGTTCACCCCCATATACGGCAGACCCACCCACAAGGCGGCAGCCACGGCAGCCACCACGGCCAGGCCGCTGACACCGTAACGCTGCACCAGGGGCCGTTTCATGGCATTCGGGGCGAGCACGGTAGGCTCCTCGTCAATTGCTTTGGACAGACGCGCGTAAAAGCGATCCGACGTACGGATCGCCAGCGCATCGGTACGCATGACGTCGCCAATCAAATGGTAGGTATCCCAGACTTGACGCCCGTAAGGGGAGTCCAGTTCCTCGGGGCGTATTTCAGCCTCGCCATCTACCCAGGAAGACACGGCGGCCTCCCAGGCATTGAGTTGATCATCATCGGAATGGGATTTCAGGGCTTGCATCATCAATCCTTACCACCGTCGTTCACTATCTTCACCATCGAGTATGGGACGCAATTGCGCAGCAATGGCGTCACGGGCTCGAAAGATGCGTGAGCGTACAGTTCCTATAGGGCAGTCCATGGTCTGAGCAATATCTTCGTAGCTCATACCTTCTATTTCACGTAGCACGATAGCCGTCCGCAACTCTTCGGGCAGTGCCTGGATCGCTGTATTTACCGTTTCAGCAATCTGGCGACTGACCATCATCGATTCTGGCGTGCTTATATCGCTTAGGTTGTCGATTCGGTCAAAAGTTTCACCTTCTTCAGTTTCGACGTTCTGCAAAGTATTGGGACGTCGGGCGGCCGAGGCCTGCCAGTTACGGGCCGTGTTGATCGCAATGCGGTACAGCCAGGTGTAAAAAGCACTCTCGCCCCGGAACTGGGGAAGAGCTCGGTACGCTTTGATGAAGGTTTCCTGAGCCACGTCCTCGACTTCAGACGGGTCACGCACCATGCGGCTGAGCAGACGCATGATCTTGCGCTGGTACTTCAGTACCAGCAGGTCAAAGGCTCGCTTATCCCCACGCTGAACACGTGCAACTAGTTCGGCATCGGTATCGCGTTCACTCATTAAGAATCCTTATTCTGAGCACGGACCTGATGGGACAGTCGGTTGGCACATAGACACAAGGCCCACCAGCCCTGCGGCGGCTGAGTATAGCGCCATACAATGATGGTACGACAAGCCTTGCCAGCAGAATCAAAACGCAAACGCAAGGTCATGAACCAGGCGCAACGCCAGATTTGCTCTATTTGCACGGACTCCTTTGCTGTCCCCTCGCACTGCAAGGAGTATAGCCCTGCACGATGAGCTAGTGTAGCGCGCTCATTCCATACTCGACGACTGCGAGCATACAAAAAATAAGCCCACAAAGCACCTGCTAACAAAGCCGGGGCCCAGGGCCATTGCCAGCTATATATCGTCCAGGCCAGGCTTGAGGCGAGTAAAACATAGACAAAAACGCCCAGTCGGCGCACCGGAGCCGGAGCTCCGATCGACCAGGACTGGGCGTTACGAGTGGGGCAGTCCAGCTTAGCGAAGACGGCGCACCACCATCGAACCGTTGGTGCCACCAAACCCGAAGGAGTTGGACAGAGCCACATCAATCTTCATGTCACGCGCCTGATTGGCGCAGTAATCCAGGTCGCAAGCAGGATCCTGGTTGAAGATATTGATGGTTGGAGGCGAGATCTGGTTGTACACCGCCAAGGTGGTGAACACCGCTTCAATACCACCGGCAGCACCCAGCAGGTGACCCGTCATGGATTTGGTGGAGTTGACCACCAGCTTGTAAGCGTGATCGCCAAAAGCCAGTTTCAATGCTTCGGACTCGTTCACATCACCCAATGGCGTGGAAGTACCGTGTGCGTTGACGTACTGAACTTCATCAGCGTTGATGCCACCATTGCGCAAGGCGTTCATCACGCCACGACGCGGACCGTCACGGTCTGGCGATGTGATGTGGTGAGCATCCGAGCTCATGCCGTAGCCGGAGAATTCGCCGTAAATGCGAGCGCCACGTTTTTTGGCGTGTTCGTACTCTTCCAGCACCAGCACACCAGCGCCCTCACCCAGCACAAAGCCGTCGCGGTCCATATCCCAGGGACGCGATGCCGTTTCAGGATCGTCGTTACGGGTGGACAGAGCACGCATGGCAGCAAAACCGCCAATGCCCAGCGGGGACACGGTGGACTCGGCACCGCCGGCAATCATCACATCGGCGTCGCCATACTCGATCAAGCGAGCAGCGTCACCAATCGAGTGCAGGCCGGTTGTACATGCCGACACGACTGCGTAGCTAGGGCCTTTCAGGCCCAGGCCGATGGACAACTGGCCGGACACCAGGTTGACCAAGGAGCCGGGTACAAAGAACGGGGAAATCCGACGTGGACCCCGTTCCAGATAATCTTTTTGGGTTTCTTCAATGCGGGGCAAACCACCAATCCCCGAACCTACGATAACGCCCACACGCTCAGCATTGATGCTGTTGATGTCCAGGCCGCAGTCCTTCCAGGCTTGCATACCTGCCACCACGCCGTAATGGATAAAGGTATCCATCTGCTTGGCTTCTTTGGACGAAATGTATGGTGTTAAATCAAAATCCTTGACCTCACCCGCTATCTGGGCTGTTAGGGCCGAAGGATCGAAACGGGTAATACGCCCGATGCCCGAACGCCCATTGACGATGTTATCCCACGCGGTAGGAATATCGTTGCCGACCGGGGAAACAATACCCAGCCCGGTAATCACGACACGTCGTTTCACGGATGACTCCTAAACACAAAAAAAGCGGTTTAAAGGGAATAACTGCGTCTTGCAAGCTAAAGCCGCCGGGCACAGGCTACTCTCTGGAAACCGCTCTGGAGCGAGGGCGTGCACAATGCCGCCCACCCTCTTAATTGAACTTACTGCTTGCTGTGAGAATTGATGTAGTCCACAGCTTGCTGGACCGTCGTGATTTTCTCAGCTTCTTCGTCTGGTATTTCGGTTTCGAATTCGTCTTCGAGCGCCATCACGAGCTCGACCATGTCGAGCGAGTCGGCACCGAGGTCGTCGAGAAAAGAAGATTCGTTTTTGATCTCGGCTTCGTTAACGCCAAGTTGTTCAGCGACGATCTTCTTGACGCGCTGTTCGATGCTTTCCATGCAGATTCTCCAAGTTGGGAAAAATTCCCGCAAATTATAGCCAATCCATACTGCTAAGAGGGATAAGCTATGACAAAAAACGGCGTTCTTGTATGAGGCCCAACGTTATTCGTACAACGCCGGCTCAAGCAATAGGCCCCAAATAATCCCGCAATTTTACCTCAGCCGGGCGCGATGCCAAGCCTTACATGTGCATACCACCATTCACATGGATGGTGCTGCCCGTAATATATTGCGCTTGCGACCCGGCCAGGAAGGCTACCGCGTTGGCGATATCTTCAGCAGCACCCAGTCGTCCCAGGGGGATTTGCGACAAAATTGCCGCCGACTGCTCAGGAGTCAAAGAGCGTGTCATGTCCGTATCAATAAAGCCCGGAGCGACACAATTAACTGTAATGTTACGGCTACCGAGCTCGCGCGCCAAGGCGCGGCTCATGCCAGCCACGCCTGCTTTGGCAGCCGCGTAGTTGGCTTGACCGGGGTTGCCGCTCTCGCCCACCACCGAGGTGATGCTGATGATGCGGCCCCAGCGGGCTTTCATCATGGGGCGGATGACGGCACGTGACAGGCGGAACACGGCGCTCAGATTGGTCTGGATAACCGCATCCCAGTCCTCATCTTTCAAGCGCATGGCCAGGTTGTCACGCGTAATACCGGCATTATTGACCAGAATGTGCGGGCCACCGTCTTCTTTGCTCAAGGCAGAGATCAGTGCTTCGCAAGCAGCCGGGTCGTCCACGTTCAATACATGGCCGTAACTGCCGTTCTGATCCAGCACAGCGGAAATCGCCTGTGCACCGGACTCGGAAGTGGCGGTACCAATCACCTTGGCACCACGTGCCATCAATTCTTTGGCAATCGCCTGACCGATACCGCGCGATGCGCCGGTTACCAGGGCGGTCTTGCCGCTTAAATCCAATTCTTGCATTTATGCTCCCTCCAGGGCTTCCAAGGTGGCCTGCAAGGATGCAGGGTCACTGATCGACAAGGCGACCAGATCGCGATCAATACGCTTGATCAGACCTGTCAGCACTTTGCCTGGTCCACACTCGACCACGTGGGTGACACCCTGGGCCTTCATGGCCTGGATGGTCTCCACCCAGCGTACGGGATGCCAGGCCTGACGGACCAGCGCATCTTTAATCTGTTCGGGGTCGGTAGGCGCGGCTACGTCCACGTTATTGATCACGGAAATAGCAGGCGTTTGCACTTGCACCGAAGCCAGAGCCTGGGCCAGCACAGCAGCTGCCGGTTCCAGCAGGCTGGAGTGGAAAGGAGCCGATACAGGCAACACCAAAGCACGCTTGGCACCGGCCTCTTTGGCCAGAGCACATGCACGATCTACCGCTTCCACATTCCCGGCAATCACCACCTGGGCAGGCGCATTGTAGTTAACGGCCTGAACAATCTGCTGCCCTTCAGAGGCACGGGCACATACATCACGTACCTGATCGTCATCCAGACCCAGCACAGCGGCCATGGTACCCACACCCACAGGGACGGCAGCTTGCATGGCGTCGGCACGGATGCGAACCAGCGGAACCGCTTGTTCCAGGCTCAGAGCACCGGCAGCAGTCAGGGCCGAGTACTCACCCAGGCTGTGACCGGCCATCACGGCAGGAGCAGGGCCACCAGCCTGAATCCAGGCCTGGTACATGGCCACGGCGCTAGCCAGCATGACAGGTTGAGTATTGGTAGTCAGGTTCAGAGCCTCGGCAGGCCCGTGCGCCATCAACTGAGCCAGGTCCTGGCCCAGCGACTGGCTGGCTTGTGCAATGGCTTGCTGTACGACAGCAGACTCGCCCCAGGCATCGAGCATGCCCACGGACTGCGAGCCTTGTCCTGGAAAGACAAACGCAATTTTCATGGTAGAAAAACCCAAAGAGATGAGGCGGTAATCCGGATCGCGCTACTTAGCAGCGGACCAGCACCGAGCCCCAGGTAAAGCCGCCACCCACGCCTTGCAACAGCGCCAGATCACCGGCACGGATACGACCATCCCGGCGAGCGGCATTCAGGGCCAAGGGCACACTGGCTGCCGAGGTGTTGGCATGTTGATCAACCGTGATAACCACCTTCTCGGAGGGGATACCCAGCTTACGACCTAGAAAATTGATGATGCGAACGTTGGCCTGGTGCGGGACCAGCCAATTGATATCCGACAGGGAAACGCCAGCCTGTTCGCAGACTTGATTGGCCGAAGCGGCCAGAGAGGTAACAGCCAGCTTGAACACAGCCTGACCGTCCATGCGCAGGAAGGGATCGCCCACGACCTGGCCGTGCGAGACATTGCCTGCCGCACACAAAATACCCATTTGGCTGCCATCCGCATTGAGCTGGGCGGCCAAAATACCGGGCTCATCACTGGCTTGCAGAACCACAGCGCCCGCACCGTCGCCAAACAGGACGCAGGTAGAGCGGTCGTTCCAGTCCAGGATGCTGGAGAACACTTCGGCGCCGATAACCAGCGCATTGCGCGCACGGCCTGCCTTGATCATGGCGTCGGCGGTTGTCAGTGCATAGACAAAGCCGCTGCACACCGCTTGTACGTCGTACGCGGCCGCGCCCTTGTTGCCCAATTCGGCTTGCACCAGGCACGCCGTGCTGGGGAAAACGTAATCGGGAGTGGAAGTAGCCACCACAATCAGGTCCAGATCCTGGGCAGCAACGCCCGCATCTTCCAGCGCCTGACGCGCGGCTTGTGTTGCCAAATGACTGGTACGAACACCGGGATCGGCAAGATGGCGCTGATGAATACCGGTACGCTCGACAATCCACTGATCGGAGGTTTCGATACCCTTTTGAGCCAGCTCAAGCGCTAGATCATCGTTAGACACAATCCGAGGAGGCAGGTAGCCGCCTGTACCGATAATCTTGGCAAATATCGTCATTTTATGTTCCCGATCAAGCCCGTTCTTATGAGGACGAGGGCTCTGAAGTATGGCGTGTATCTGGTTCGCCGCTTTGCTCTTCATGCAAGTTCACACTTTGCATGATGCGTTCGACTGCCTGGCTGGTACCGCTGAGCAGACCATTGAGCACCGCACCGCGGGCCCGTTGCAAAGCATAACCGAAAGCGTAGGCATCGGCAGAACCATGACTCTTGATAACAATACCGCGTAAACCCAAAAGGGCCGCACCGTTATGACGGCGATTATCCACCCTGTCGCGGAAACGATTCAAGACAGGACGAGCCAGCAAAGCGGAGACTTTGCTTAAAGGGTCACGGGTAAATTCGTCGCGCAGCATACTGCCGACCATCTTGGCCAGCCCTTCAATGGACTTGAGGACTACATTGCCCACGAAACCGTCACACACGACCACGTTGACGGTACCTTTGCAGATATCGTCGCCTTCTACGTTGCCGTAAAAATTCAGTCCGCTGGAGCGCAACAGTTCAGCCGCCTTTTTGACGACCTCGTTGCCTTTGATGACCTCTTCCCCAATATTGAGCAAGCCCACGGTGGGACGCTCATGGCGATCCACGATACTGGCCAGAGCAGATCCCATAATGGCGAACTGCAACAGGTGTTCTGCGGAACAATCCACATTGGCACCCAGGTCCAGCATGATTGTGGCCCCGCCCTTTTGGTTCGGGATGGACGTGGCAATGGCTGGGCGATCAATCCCATCCAGAGTTTTGAGTATGTAGCGCGAAATTGCCATCCATGCGCCGGTATTGCCCGCAGAAATGCAGGCATCAGCTATCCCGTCCTTGACGGACTGGGCAGCCACTCGCATGGAGGAGTCTTTTTTGCGGCGCAGGGCCACCTCGACCGAATCGGCCATGGTGACAACTTCGGATGCGGGAAGAATGTCGTACCAGGAGGTATCGACATTACCTTGCGCACGCAATGTTTGCTCGATGGCCTGAGGCTCGCCAACCAATAAGCAGTGCACATCCGGATAGCGCTTGGCAAAAAGCAGCGCTGCAGGGACAGTGACGGATAAACCGATATCGCCGCCCATGCAATCG
Organism: Alcaligenes sp. AB3; assembly: GCF_031844565.1. Taxonomy (NCBI): domain Bacteria; kingdom Pseudomonadati; phylum Pseudomonadota; class Betaproteobacteria; order Burkholderiales; family Alcaligenaceae; genus Alcaligenes; species Alcaligenes sp. AB3. The sequence continues at coordinate 284,198 of NZ_JAUZVM010000001.1, read as the reverse complement.
ATGGCAATACGTATTTTTTTGTTAGACATCAAGCATGCAACCTATGTTGCTTGCAACGACAAAGAGACTATTACTCGTCGTTCTTTGTTTTCAGCACTTTACGGCCACGGTAGATGCCGTTAGGGCTGATGTGGTGACGCAGGTGCAGCTCGCCAGTCGTAGGCTCGATAGCCGTCGAAGGACCAGTAAGCGCGTCGTGCGAACGACGCATGTTACGCCGGGACGGGCTCTTTTTATTCTGCTGAACAGCCATGATGACTCCTGTAGATGGACAACCCCGAATAAATGGGTGCAGCCCGAAAAAATTAACGAATTAGTAACAAACAATCAAGACTTCTTGAGCGAACCCAGCACCGCAAACGGGGACGGCCGCTCAAAGGCGGATTCATCCAGGTCGTCTGACTTGGCTTCCATGGACAGCGACTGAGCGTCGGGGCAAACCTCATGGCGCGGCACATAAGGCACGCTGAGAATCAGTTCATCCTCGACCAGTCCCAGGACATCCAGCTGGCCTTCACACAAGATGCGATCAGGACCTTCCGTATCGTCATCATCCAGCTCCAGTTCTTCCTCGGTTGCCACAATCTGTACTTCGTTGGAAATATCGATGGGCCACTCAAAAGGCTTCACACAGCGCTGGCATTCCAAAATGACGCTACCTTTGGCCTGAACATGCACAAAACGACGCCGGGCAGAATCTTCCCGACCCGAAACACTCCAGTCAATGCGCAAATCGCCTTGATCGGGCAAATCGGATACCAGACGAGACAGATCTTCCACCAGCACCTGACCCGACATTTCCTGAGGGGCACGGGCTAGATTCAAGGTGTCGATATACTGTGTCGTCATAAGTATGCTTAGGGCATCAAACCACGGTCTTGCCAGGGATCTGGGTACCGCTTGTTTGTTTTGCTTTATTTGTCGCTTGTTTGCTGTTTACTTGTTTCACTGCCTTGGTATCGCTTGGGTTGCTCTACCATTTTTTCTTGTACCGCTTTTTTCCTGCCCCTCGGTATTGAAGCATGTAAAACACAGCCGGCAAACCGCCAAGCTAGCCCACAACCATTTCAATAACGAAGAAAACATTAGATAATACCGTGCTAAGCACAAGGCAGTCAAACCAAAGCACAGCTAAAACACACCATGCGTCTCATCCTTGCATCAAGCTCAGTCTATCGCCGCGCTATGTTAGCGCGTTTGGGCTTGCCTTTCACCTGTCAGTCGCCTGACATTGACGAAACCCCACATCCCGGAGAGGCTCCGGCCGAGCTCAGCCTGCGTCTGGCGCGTGAAAAAGCCGCCCGTATCAGCCAGTTGAACCCAGGCGCACTCGTGATTGGCTCCGATCAGGTCGCCACGTCTGGCAAAGACGCCATTGGCAAGCCTGGCGACCATGCCGGCGCACAGAAACAACTGCGTCGCCTGAGCGGTCAAAGCATCGACTTTCACAGCGCTTTATGCGTGACAAATGGCCAGAAATTTCTGAGCAGCGATATTGTTACCAATTGTCGTTTTCGTGCATTGAGCGATGAGGAAATCGAGCACTATTTGCTGCAGGAAAAGCCTTATGACACCGCCGGCAGCGCCAAGGCCGAAAGCCTGGGCATTGCCTTGATGGAGTCCATGCGCTCGGACGATCCCACCGCCATTATCGGCCTGCCCCTGATCGAGTTGTGCACCATGCTGCGGCGCTTTGGCTTGAACCCCTTGCGCCCCAACCTTCTTACCCCTTCCGTTTAGGACCGATACGCCATGCCCCAAGCCGCCCCCTTGCATCTGATCCCTGTAGGCTTAAGCGAGAGCCCGATCAGCGGCTGGCTGCCCGCCGACGTCAAAGCGTTGACGCGTGAACTGACCATCTTTATTGCCGAGAACGCCAAAACCGCCCGGGCTTTCCTGAAACTGGTTGAGCCGGTGGTGCCTCTGCAAGAAATCACCATTCATACCTTGGACAAGCGCGGCAACAAACCTGGTGAAATGCGTGAGTGGTTGAAAGCCGCCCTGCAAGGCCAGGCGATTGGCCTGGTGTCGGAAGCAGGCTGCCCCGCCGTGGCCGACCCCGGCGCCTTGGTGGTCGCCATGGCCCACGAGATGAAAATCCCCGTGCGCCCGCACGTTGGCCCTTCCTCCATTTTGCTCAGCCTGATGGCCAGCGGCCTGGACGGACAGCAATTTGTATTTCACGGTTATGCGCCCGTCGATGGCGGCGCACGCGCCAAGCAGCTCAAGCAATGGGAAAGCCAGTCCCAGGCCCTGAAACAAACTCAGATCCTGATCGAAACGCCGTATCGCAACCAGGCCATGTACAGCGCCCTGCTGCAGTCCCTGAAGCCCACAACGCGCTTGTGTCTGGCTCGTGACCTGACCGGCTCGCGTGAGCTGATCCAGACCGCCACGGTAGAACAATGGCGCGAACGCCAAGCACCTGCCCTGGACAAAACCCCCTGCATTTTCCTGTTTCTGGCTGGCCGTTAAGATGAAACTCCTGTCCTGCTTTACCCCCGCCTTGAAACGCGGCTTTCAGATTGGCGTGCTCAGCCTGACGGCCTTATTGGCGGCCTGTGGCAGTAGCGGCCCCTTCAAGCTTGATGACAGCTATAACGCGCAGGGCCAAAACAGCCGAGTCCGCTATCTGGTCATGCACTACACCGCAGGCGACCATGCCACCTCTCTGAAGGTGCTAACGCAGCGTGATGTCAGCGCCCATTACCTGGTCAGCGACGAGCGTCGCCCCACGGTCTACCGCCTGGTTCCAGAAGAGCGCCGCGCCTGGCACGCCGGCCTGGGTTCCTGGTACGGTTTCACAGACCTGAACACCGGCTCCATTGGCATCGAAATCGTAAACATGGGCCGCTTGGCAAATGGCCGCTGGGCCCCGTACACATCCGGGCAGATTGAAGCAATCAAAGCGCTGCTGAAAGACCTAGCTCAGCGCCATGGCGTGTCTCCACGCAATATTATTGGCCACAGCGACGTTGCCCCACAGCGCAAGCTGGACCCCGGCCCCCATTTCCCCTGGAAGGAACTGGCTCAAGCGGGCATAGGCCGCTGGTACAAGGAATCACAGGCTCGCGCGCTGCAAGCGCAATACGCCACCCGTCCCCTGCCCTCTGCCGCTCAAACCCAGGCTCTGTTGCGAAAAGCAGGCTACGAGACTCCGGACAGCGGGACTTTCGACAAGGCGACACAAAATGTGATCGCCGCCTTCCAGATGCACTACCGCCCCGCCCGCTATGACGGCATTCTGGATGCCGAAACAGCCGCCATCCTGCAAACTCTGGACTGATAAAAAAACAGGTAATGGGCGAATGCTCATTACCTGATTTTCCTAGTGCGCTGTCTTGTTCAGCGCAGGCCAGCGGCGCAAAACCAACAAGCCGGCCAACACCAAACCATACACATAGACCTCCACCACATCATTTTTACCAATACGAATCAGGTAAAAATGCAAGATGGATAGCACTGCCGCCAGATAGACGGTTTGGTGCAAGCGACTCCAGCCACGGCCCAAACGTTTCTGCCAGCCATTCGTGGAGGTCAAGGTAAGCACCAATAAAATCAGCACGGCCACTACCCCGATCGTAATCAGGGGGCGCTGCACCACGTCCTGCCACATGGACAGCCAATCACCCGAGCGATCCCACCAGGCCCAGGCCAGCGTGTGCAAGGCGGCATAAAAGAAACTGAACAAACCCAACATACGCCGCCAGCGCACCAACGCGGGCTGAGCCAGCAGACGCCGCACAGGACTCAAGGCAAGCGTCAGCAATAACAGTACCAAGGCCCAAACCCCGCTGGAGCGCGTCAGGAACTCGGCTGGATTCGCGCTCAGACCATTGTTGAAACCCAGCCACACCCAGCGCCCCAAAGGAAACAAGCCCAGCAAAAACACCAGGGGCTTGAGCCTGTCTACGTGCGCAGCCTTCCAGGTACTCATTAGTAATTACGCCTTAAATCCATATCGGCATACAAGCCAGCCACATCTTCCGCATAGCCGTTAAAAGGCAAGGTCGGTTTTTTGGTGGCGAAAAACCCCGACCCGATGACACGCTCAGTCGCCTGACTCCATCGGGGATGAGGTACTTCAGGGTTCACATTCGCGTAAAAGCCATATTCATGGGGGGCCACTTTCATCCAGCTGGACTCGGGCATGGTGTCCGTCAAGGTGATGCGCACCAAAGACTTGGCCGACTTGAAACCATACTTCCACGGCACGATCAGCCGCACGGGCGCGCCATTCTGAACAGGCAGGCTTTTCCCGTACAGGCCGGTAGCCAGCAAGGTCAAAGGGTGCATGGCCTCATCCAGTCGCAGCGCCTCGACATACGGCCAGTTCAAAATACGAGAGCGCAGGCCCGGCATGGTTTCCGGATCTGCCGCCGTTTCAAATCGAACAAAGCGCGCCGAGCCCTGAGGCTCGGCCTGTTTCAACAAGGCAGACAAGGAATACCCCACCCAAGGCACCACCATGGACCAGGCTTCCACACAACGCAGACGGTAAATCCGCTCTTCCAAGGGGGCCAGCTTCAATATCTGGTCCATATCCAGGGTCAAGGGCTTGTGCACCAGACCGTCGATCTGCAAGGCCCAAGGTTCAGTCTTGAATTGCCCCGAATGACGGGCAGGATCTTCCTTGCCCGTGCCAAATTCGTAGAAATTATTGTAGGAAGTGATGTCGGACTCGCTGGTGGGCGTATCGTCCAGCTTCCAGCGCTGGGAAGGCGTGAATGGCAAGGCCTGCCCCACCGGGACCGCTTGCGCCGGGCCAGGCAAGCTGGCCGCCAAAGCCAAAGCCCCCGGAGCCTGTAAGAGCAGACGACGGCGAGCCCGCCAGACCGACTCATCGGTAATTTCAGAGGGACGTATGGGCTGCGAGCGTGATTTGAACATCTCCATCTCCTGAACCTGTCTGGCAAGATGGCCGTCACACCCGCTTGCCGCTTATTAAATACGTGCCAATACCCAATCGCGCATTTGCGCCACATTATCAACCATGACCGTGGGCTCTGCCTTGGCCAGGGTTTGAGGATCATGCGCACCGTACGTGACAGCGACACTATCCATGCCCGCGTTGGCCGCCATATGAATATCGTGCACGGTATCGCCCACCATCAAGACCTGCTCGGGCTCCAGCATCAACTCAGCCAGCAATTGATGCAGCATTTCCGGGTCCGGCTTGCTGCGGGTTTCATCCGCGCAACGGGTGGCATCAAAAAAAGTGCTGAGATTGACTTGCTGCAGCACCCTATCCAAACCTTGACGACTTTTTCCCGTTGCCACTCCTAAGGCAATCTGGCGGCCACGAAGTTCACCCATGAAAGGCAAAATTCCATCAAACAGCTTGATATGCGGGTCACGCTGCATAAAGTGATAACGATAACGCTCCAGAAACAGCGGCATCTGCTCGGCGGTCAGATCCGGCACCGCGCGATACAAGGCACTTTCCAGCGACAAACCGATCACCCAGCTGGCTTGCTGAATCGAAGGCACAGGCAATTCCAGATCCGCACTAGCCAACTGAATGGAACTGGCAATCGAGTACGTCGAATCCATCACTGTGCCGTCCCAATCAAACAGAACGGCGGCATAACGCGTCATAACTACTTCTCCAAACGCTCAAGAAGGGTCTGACAGGCCACCGGCAAGGCGGCCTCCAGAACCAGGGGCTGTCCAGTGACAGGGTGATTGAACTCCAGGCGCCCCGAATGCAGGAACATGCGCTTGAAGCCCTGGCGGGCAAACTGATCACGAATGGCATCGTCGCCATACTTGTCGTCGCCCACAATCGGAAAGCCCGAATGGGCCAAATGAACCCGAATCTGGTGGGTGCGGCCGGTTTTCAGCTCTGCCTGCACCAAGGTAAAGCGACCAAAGCGACGCTGCATGGTGATGATGGTATGCGCAGGCTTGCCAGCCGGGTCAACCTTGACACGTCGCTCGCCGCTTTCGGTCAGCCAGCGCAGCAAGGGAAAACGGATGTGCTGACGGTCGTTTACCCAATCGCCCTGCACCAGCGCCCAGTAAAACTTGCGGGCACGGATTTCACGGAACATATCGTGCAAGCCGACCAAAGCCGCACGACGTTTGGCAATAATCAGCAAACCGGAGGTATCACGATCCAGACGGTGGGCCAGTTCCAGAAAGGATTCCTGAGGCCGCGCGGCGCGCAACTGTTCGATGACACCAAAGGACACGCCACTGCCGCCGTGCACAGCAACACCTGCGGGCTTGTCGATCACCATCATGTGTTCGTCCTCGAACACTACCGGGAAAACGGCAGCGGGGACGGGACGGGCTTGCTCGGGCTCAGGCAGACGCAGAGGCGGAATCCGCACCATATCACCATCTTGCAAACGATAGTCGCTGCTGATGCGGCCCTTGTTCACGCGCACCTGACCGCCGCGGATCGCTTTGTAAATGTGGCTTTTTGGCACCCCTTTACATTCGCGTAACAAAAAATTATCTATACGCTGACCCGCCCGCGTTTCATCAATGCGCAGTATTCGCACTTGAGGGGCTGATCTTTGTGATTCATGAGGTTTGCACATAACAAAAAGGGGCATATAATCGCTTCAGCCTATGGAAGCTGAGACTGGGTCCAGCGTAGAGATGCAAAGGGTGCGTCTCCGTTGGATGACCAAGGACTGATAATTGTATCCTTGAGTTCCAGCTTCCGGGTCATAAGGTCGCCGGGGTGAGTCCGAAATAGCGAAAGTCGTGTGGCAAGAAGGCCCGCTTTCCAAGAGATGTTTTCCTCCCGCGTGCGGCGCTGAATTCCTGCACAGATTGTCCCGCTCTTTTGCACCAGCCGCATGATTTATGCGACTGCCGTTCCCCAGCAATTTTATATTCGTCAAACACACATCGTGACTCTGACCCCCCTGCTGATTGAACTTCGCGCTTTGGCGCGATTCGTGCCTCCCAGACTATAAGCCGGTAGGCCGATTTTGCCTGCCTGCTCCAAACTGATGCAGCTATAGCGCTACACACCTGTGACCCGCGGTCGTGCGCCGATATTTCGGTGCTCCATGACAACGGAGATCCACACTCATGAAACGCATGTTGTTCAATGCGACGCATCAAGAAGAACTACGCGTCGCCATTGTCGACGGTCAAAAACTGATTGACCTCGACATCGAAACAGCCGGGCGCGAACAGCGCAAAGGCAATATCTACAAAGGGGTCATCACCCGCATCGAACCCGGCCTGGAAGCCTGCTTCGTCAGCTACGGTGAAGAGCGTCACGGCTTTCTGCCTTTCAAGGAAGTGGCTCGCAGCTACTTCAAGGAAGGGGTTGATGTACGCAGCGCCCGCATCCAGGATGCCCTGGTTGAAGGCCAGGAACTGATTATCCAAGTTGAAAAAGAAGAGCGTGGCAACAAGGGCGCCGCCCTGACCACCTTCATTTCCCTGGCAGGCCGCTATCTGGTCCTGATGCCCAACAACCCCCGTGGGGGTGGCGTTTCGCGCCGCGTTGAAGGCGAAGACCGCCAGGAACTGCGCGAAGCCATGGACCAGTTGGACATTCCGCAGGGCATGAGCATCATCGCTCGCACAGCAGGTATCGGCCGCAGCGTCGAAGAACTGCAGTGGGACCTGAACTACCTGATGCAGCTGTGGACCGCCATTGATGGCGCGGCCCGCGACAATGCTGCCCCTATCCTGATTTATCTGGAATCCAGCCTGGTCATCCGGGCCATCCGCGATTACTTCTCGCCCGATATTGGCGAGATCCTGATCGACACGGACGAAATTCACGAGCAGGCCGCCGCTTTCATGAGCGTGGTCATGCCCGACAATCTGCATCGCGTGAAGATGTACCGCGATGACATCCCCCTGTTCTCGCGCTTTCAGATCGAACACCAGATCGAAACCGCCTATTCGCGTACCGTGCAATTGCCGTCGGGCGGTGCCGTCGTTATCGACCACACCGAGGCTCTGGTTGCCATTGACGTGAACTCGGCCCGCTCCACGCGTGGTGCCGACATTGAAGAAACCGCCCTGCGCACCAACCAGGAAGCCGCCGACGAAGTGGCGCGCCAGTTGCGTTTGCGTGACCTGGGTGGCCTGATTGTTATCGACTTCATCGATATGGAAGACAGCAAGAACCAGCGTGCTGTCGAACAACGCCTGCGTGATGCCCTACACCTGGACCGCGCCCGCGTCCAGATGGGCAAGATCTCGCGCTTTGGTCTGATGGAACTGTCCCGTCAGCGCCTGCGCCCTGCCCTGAACGAAGGCTCCCACATCACTTGCCCACGATGCACCGGCACTGGCGTCATTCGCGATGCCGAATCCAGCGCCCTGCACGTGCTGCGTCTGCTGCAAGAAGAAGCCATGAAAGAAGGCACAGCCGCCCTGCACGCTCAGGTGCCGGTGGATGTGGCTACCTTCTTGCTGAACGAAAAACGCGCTGACATCACCAAGATCGAATCGCGCCTGAACATTGCCCTGATCCTGATTCCCAACAAGAATCTGGAAACCCCACACCACATCATCGAGCGCCTGCGCCACGACGACCCCCGTCTGGACGAACTGCGCAGCAGCTACGAGCTGGTTCAGCAGCCTGAGCAGCAAGATAGCCTGGTGCCGCACCGCAGCCACGAAATCAAGCCTCGTCCAGAAGCCCTGGTCAAGAGCACGACACCAGCCCAGCCTGCTCCCATGAGCAAGCCCGCTGCCGCCGCAGCCGCCAGCGCCGCTGCCAGCGACAACAAGCCCAGCCTGCTCAAGCGTTTGCTGAACTGGTTGTCCGGCGCACCGGCCGAGCCCGTTGCCGAAACCACCAAAACCGAAAGCAGCAAATCCTCCTCCGGTCGCCGCCAGGGCCGCCCAGGCCAATCCAACGGTGGCCGTGGTCAAGGTGGACGGGGCCGTCGCCAGTCCAATCGCCCGGAAGCCGCCCAGGAAGAGAAAGCCAGCACGGAAAGCACCGGCGGTAATACGCGCGGTCGCCGCCGCAGCGCCTCGGCCGGTAACGAATCTGCTCTGGAAACCGCACAAAGCTCCAGCGCCAATGCAACGCCCGCCACGGCCGACGAAGGCAGCAGCAACAGCCGCAATCCACGCAACCGTCGTGGCCGTGGCCGTCAACGCCGTGAAGAAGGCAGCGCAGAAAATGTCGAGCTGAACAAAGACGTCAATAGCACAGAAGCTCAGCCAGAACAGGCTGCTGCCGCTGTTGCCGGCGTCGCCGCAGCCGCTGCCGTAGCCGCCACCAAGCAAGAAGCGCAAAACCGCGCCGAACAGCTGGCTGAGGCCGACAGCACTGATACCAGCGACAACTCGGATGCCGAAACCGACGAAAACAGCGAGAACGGCGCTCTGGATCCCGAACGCAAACGTCGCCGTCGTCGTAGCCGTCGTGGTCGTCGCAACACGGACGCCAACGCCGTAGCCGAGAACGAAGAGACCAACGAAGAAGGCAATACCAACGCCTACGTTGCTCACGAAACACCTAGCTTCAACCCCGCTGCCCTGGATGCCCAGGAACAAGCCGCTGCCCAAACCGCAGCAGCCGAGCCTGAACAGCCCAAAGCAGCCGTAGAGGCACCAGTAGCCCAAGAGGCCACTCCTGTCGCCGTAGAGGTCGCTCAGGAAGCTCCAGCCGCTACCGAAGCTGCCCAACAAGCTGAAGAAGTCGCTACGGCCCCAGCAGCTGCCGTTGAAACCGCTCCAGCCCAGGAAGAAGTAGCCGCTCCAGCCGTTCAGGCCGAAGCTGCTCCAGAAGCTCCTGCCGCAGAAGAAACCGTTGCTCCTGTACAAACAGAAGCCGCTGCCGAACCTGCAAAAGCAGAAGTCGTTGAAGCGCAAGCCGAAGCCGTAGAAACAGCCGCAGCCCCTGCAGAAGCCCAAGCTGTGACAGAAGCCCCAGCCGTTAAAGCTGCTCCAGTGGAAACTGCTGCTGCCCAGGAAGAAGCTGCTCCAGCCGCCGAAGTTGCTCCAGAAACTCCAGCAGCCGAAGAAGCCGTTGCTCCTGCACAAGCAGAAGCCGCTGCCGAACCGGTCAAAGCAGAAGCCGTAGAAACAGTTGCTACTCCTGCAGAAACTCAGCCCGCAGCTGAAGCCCCTGCCGTTGAAGCCGCTCCAGTACAAACCGCAGTTGTAGAGACTCGCGTAGAGACTCAAACCGCTACTGCACAAGCTCCTGCTGCCGAACAAGCACAGAAGCCAGCTGCCGCTCCTTTGGAAGCTGTGCTGAACGCCGCCGGCATCGAACTGGTAGAAACCGCTCGCTCGGCAACACAGGACGACTACCAGCCTGCACCAGTGCGCCTGGGTCGCCCACGCAAGCAACGTGCTGCAGAAACCGAAAACAGCGAACCGCTGCAACAGGTCGAAACGCAGTAAACAGCTAGACTAAAAACGCCGCCCCAAAGGGCGGCGTTTTTTTGCCTCTCGTATCCGTAAAGAGCAGCCATCTGAGCTCCTTCTCCGTCTCCTTCTCCTTGAGCCCTCTGCGATATTCCTTTTTTCTTGGTGTGGGGAGTACGGCCCTGGGGCGAGTCAGGGACTTGGCCGCGGGCTATTGAACAATCCAGGGTGCAAGCCCAGTGCTGTTTGAGCCAGGCGCTTGTACTTGGTCCGGGGTACCAAGTACCTGGCGAGTTCACTGGGCGCCTGGATTGTTCAATAGCCAAGGGTACCCGTGCGCAGCACGGGCCAGGGCCCCGCCCCAGGGCCGTACTCCCCACACCAAGAAAACCAAGCCAATCTCGCCCTGAAGCTTCCACTCAAAAGCCAACGCCTCAATACCAAAAACCTCTTTGCAAAAAACAAAAACACAGCAGGCAATAAAAAAACGCCACCTAAACCCAGGTGGCGTTCTTCTTTAGCGAATCCTTGGCAATCAAGGATGACGCGACACAGCCTCAGCGGGTTGACGAGTCAACAAAGCCAGCAACTCCGCCAGTTCACGCTGCAACTCGCGACGATCCACCACCATATCGATCGCCCCCTTCTCCAGCAAGAACTCAGCACGCTGGAAACCCTCAGGCAGCTTCTCGCGCACAGTCTGCTCAATCACACGAGGACCGGCAAAACCAATCAAGGCATTAGGCTCGGCAATCACCACATCCCCCATAAAAGCGAAACTGGCCGACACACCGCCCATGGTTGGATCAGTCAGAATACTGATAAACGGCAAACCCGCCTCGGACAACTCCGCCAAAATAGCCGTGGTCTTGGCCATCTGCATCAGAGAGAACAAGCTCTCCTGCATACGCGCACCACCCGAAGCCGCCACACAAATAAAAGGACTGCGGTTGGCAATAGCCGCCTGCACACCACGTGTGAAACGCTCGCCCACCACCGAACCCATGGAACCACCCATGTATTCGAATTCAAAGCAGGCAACCACAGCAGGCACAGACAAAATCGTGCCACTCATGACCACCATGGCTTCAGTTTCACCCGTTTGCTTGGTCGCCTCGGAAACACGTTCGGTGTACTTGCGCGAATCGCGGAACTTCAAGGGGTCCATAGGACGGGTGTTGGAACCAATCTCGGTCTGGCCTTCGGGGTCCAGCAAGGATTTGATCCGGGCACGAGCACCAATACGCATGTGATGGCTGCACTTGGGGCAGACATTCAAGGTTGCCTGGAGATCTTCCTTGTAGAGCACAGACTCACACGACGGACATTTCACCCACAGCCCTTCGGGAACGCGACGGCTGCTTTCGGGGTTACGGTTGATTCGCGGCGGGAGTATTTTCTCGATCCAGCTCATTGTTAGATCCTGTTTTCGCCTGGCCGGCACCCGGCCCACCAAGCTCTTTATTCTGAAAAAAAGCGCCTGTTCATCAAGAACAGGCAGATGATTCTATACGCGGAATAGGTATTTAGGCTAATTATCCAGCGCCTGACGTATCTGCGCGAGCCATTGGCTGGCTGCTGCAACCGCAGCTGCATCGATATCCTTTTGCTCCTTGCCAGCGTTCTCCTGCACAGCCTGTTCCATGGTCTGGATAAGCTTGGAGCCGATGACAACTGCATCCGCACTACGGGAAATGGCTTTGGCGCTTTGCGCGTCACGAATCCCGAAACCCACACCGACCGGAATTTTGACGTGCTGGCGAATACGCTGCAAGTGGTGTTCCACATCAGCCACATCAATCTGGGCCGAACCGGTCACACCTTTCAGGGACACATAATACACATAGCCCTGCGCCAAAGCGGCGACCTTGGCAATACGCTCGTCCGTGGACGTGGGCGAGAGCAGGAAGATGGTATCCACTCCCTGCTCGGTCAGCAAACGGGTGAAATCCTCGGACTCCTCAGGTGGGTAATCCACCGTCAGCACGCCGTCCACACCCGCCTTGCCAGCCATCACGGCAAATTCGGCCTGACCGATACGTTCAATAGGATTGGCGTAACCCATCAGGACAACCGGCGTTTCCTCGTCGATCAGGCGAAACTGCTGCACAATCTCCAGCACTTTACGCAAGCCGACACCACGGCTGATGGCACGTTCAGCCGCTTGCTGAATTACCGGACCATCGGCCGTAGGATCAGAAAACGGCACACCCAATTCAATGACATCTGCCCCGGCCTGACGCAAGGCATGCATCAAGGCCACGGTAGCGGGCACCGAAGGGTCACCGGCCGTAATATAAGGCACCAGGGCGCAGCGCCCGTTCAAACCTTCAAACGTCTTTTTCAGACGCACATTACTCGACATATCAGTTCCCGATTGCTTACAGAGTCAAGCCGCCGTACTCGGCGACCGTATGCATGTCCTTGTCGCCACGACCGGACAAGCTGACCAGGATAATTTTATCCTTGGGCAACGTCGGGGCAATGCGAGCCGCATGGGCCAGCGCGTGCGAGGACTCCAGCGCAGGCATGATGCCTTCAATGCGGCAGCAATCGTGAAACGCTTTCAGGGCGTCTTCATCGGTGCAGGTAGCATATTGAGCGCGGCCACAATCCTTCAGCCAGGCGTGCTCGGGTCCAACGCCCGGGTAATCCAGACCGGCCGACACCGAATGCGTAGGCATGACGTTGCCGTCATCGTCCTGCAGCACATAGGTACGGTTACCGTGCAGCACACCCACCATGCCCTTGTTCAGGGAAGCCGAGTGCTCCAGCGTGTCCAGACCGCGTCCAGCCGCTTCCACACCAATCAGCTCTACATCCTTGTGCTCGATGTATGGGTAAAAAATACCCATGGCATTGGAGCCACCGCCCACCGACGCCAAGACGTAATCAGGCTGACGACCAGCGTCCTGAGGCATTTGCTCCACGCACTCATCACCGATCACGCATTGGAAATCGCGCACCATCATCGGGTAAGGATGAGGGCCAGCCACCGTACCAATAATGTAGAAGGTATTGCTGATATTGGTGACCCAGTCACGCATGGCTTCGTTCAGCGCGTCTTTCAGGGTACGCGAACCAGACTCCACAGGAACGACCGTCGCACCCAGCAACTTCATGCGGTACACATTGGAAGCCTGACGGCGCACGTCTTCGCTACCCATGTAGACCACACACTCCAGACCATAGCGGGCGGCGACCGTAGCCGTTGCTACGCCGTGCTGGCCTGCGCCGGTTTCAGCAATGATGCGTGGCTTGCCCATGCGGCGAGCCAGCAAAATCTGACCGATACAGTTGTTGATCTTGTGTGCGCCAGTGTGATTGAGATCTTCGCGCTTGAACCAGATCTGAGCTCCACCTAGTTGCTCCGACCATCGACGGGCATGGTACACGGGGCTGGGACGACCGACAAAATGCTTGAGTTCGTAGTGAAACTCACGCAGAAATTCAGGATCGTTCCGATACTGTTCGTAGGCTGCTTTCAACTCGTCCAGGGCGTGGACCAGCGTTTCAGCGACAAACGAACCACCAAACTGACCAAAATGTCCATCCGGGTCGGGCAAGGTATAGGTTTTCAAAGCTCGCTCTCTTGATTGACAAGAACAATCGCGGGCACAGCGCCCGCGAGGTTTAGGTTTACCGATTTTAGCAGTTCAGGACGAGTAGCGGCGGGCGCTAACGCCCGATAACTCGTTCAAGGCCGCTAAAGCCTTTTGAATTTGCTCGCCATCGCGCACTTCAATGGTAAATATCATGCGCGTCAGCGAGCGGCGACTCAAGGTGTTGATACCCGTTACGTTCAAACGCAGGCGGGCAAACACTTCCGAAAGATCACGCAAGAGGCTGGGATGCTCCTGCGCCTCAATGGCCAGATCCACGGGATACTGAGTATCCCCCGTATCGCCCCAATCGACGCTAATAGCCCTTTCAGGTTGTCGATCAGCCAGCTCCTGGTAGGACTTGCAGTCAGCACGGTGTATGGACACCCCCCGACCACGAGTCACAAAACCGGCAATCAGATCAGGGGGTGCGGGACGACAGCAGCGGGCCAGCTGTGTCATGAGCGAATCCACACCCACCACCAGCACGCCGCTTTTCCCGGTCTTGGAAACACTTTCCCGGGCTGCATCAAACACGCGCTGTACGGGTTCCTCTTCCTGCACGTCCTCGCGGAACAGGGCATCGACCTGGCGCAGGCTGAACTCATCCTTGGCCACGGCGACGTACAAATCATCCGCCTTGGCAAAGCCCAGCTGTTGCGCCATCTGCTCCAGGTTCACGGCCGTGCGGCCCAAGCGTTGCAGCTCTTTTTCGACCATGCTCTGGCCCTGGGAGATGCGCTGCTGCAATTCAATCGCGTTGAACCAGGCACGTACCTTGGAGCGCGAGCGTGGGCTGGCCAGAAAGCCCAGTTGCACGTTCAGCCAGTCACGCGACGGGCCGCCGGACTTGGCCGCCACAATCTCTACCGTCTGGCCGGTCGACAAGCGCGTGGACAAAGGCACCATCTGCCCATCAACCCGCGCACCACGGCAACGGTGGCCCAGATCGGTATGCAGGTAGTAAGCAAAGTCTACGGGCGTCGCCCCCACAGGCAGTTCAATAACCCGGGCCTGCGGCGTCAGCACATAAATATGCTCGTCTTCCTGAGCCTTCAAAGGGCGAGCAACAGACGGCTTTTTGCTGACAACAGCCTCCGCTACCGCTTGCGAGGCGCTATCCTTGCTGCTGTCTGCTTGCGGGCCGGAGTCAGTCGCATTCGAGGTGGACGCCTCCCTGTCCCAGGCCAGCAACTGACGCATCCAGGCAATCTTTCTATCGTCCTCACCATCGGCTGTCTGCTGTCCACCTTGAGCACCGGCTTCCTTGTAGCGCCAGTGGGCCGCCATCCCGTACTCCGCAAACTGATGCATATCCCGCGTACGGATCTGGATTTCAAAGCAACGCCCCTGCGCATCCGCAATGACAGTATGCAGGGAGCGGTAGCCATTGGGCTTGGGGCGGGAGATATAGTCGTCAAACTCCTCGGGCACAGGTGTCCACAACGAATGCACCACAGCCAGCGTGTGATAGCAACTGCGCTCGTCATCCACAATGACGCGCAAAGCCCGCAGATCAAACAGCTGCTCGAAGTCCAGATGCTTGTTACGCATCTTGTTCCAGATACTGAAGATATGCTTGGGCCGACCCGAGACCTCGGCCACGATATGTTCGCGCTTCAAGGCCGCCAGCAACTGGTCACGCACCTGGCTGATCAGGGTTTCGCGCTCCACGCGCTTGTCTTCCAGCTGACTGGCAATATTCTTGTAAACGTCCGGGTTCAGAAAGCGAAAGGCCAGATCTTCCATTTCCCACTTGATCTGCCAAATCCCCAGACGGTTGGCCAAGGGCGTATACAGCTCCAGCGTTTCCCGCGCGAATGCTACCGGGCACACGGTCTTGGACTGCCGATACCAGCGCAAGGATTGCAAGCGCGAGGCCAGGCGCATCAACACAATGCGCAAGTCAGCGGCCATCGCCAGCAGCATTTTGCGCTTCATTTCTTTTTGATCGCCCCCGCCCGTCTGCTCCTTGGCCTGACCGGTCAGCGAGCCCAGCCGATACAAGGCCCGCGAGCCACGCACCAGCGTCATGACTTCGGCACCAAAGGCTTTCTGAACCGGGTCCTGCTTGACCTCCGGCCCAGGAGCGGGAGTGACGGCCAGCAAGGCGCTGGCACGGGTTTGAGCGTCCACGCCCAAACCAGCCAAGATAAGCGCTACCTGAGCGCAATGGCTGTCCAAGGGTTCGCCGGTACTTCCGGCCAGATCCAGCAAAATAGGCCCCGCCCAGTCGGCAGCCGCCTGCAATAGCGTACGCCCTGCTTCATCCAGTCCATGGCTGGCTTGCGCGAACCATTGAGGATTGAAGGCCGACTCGGCCATAGGGGGAGAAGCGGTGTGATTCATGTGAATTACGTTGATGTGGCCACTCAGCGCTGAAGTGGCTCTCTATACTGTAGACGCTAGTCTATCACCGCGAGTAAGAGCTTATGAGTCTGAACACATGCCGCCAGCTTCTGTTGATTTGGCACTCCCGTACCGGCGCGGCCCGTCAACTGGCCGAACAGGCCGAGGAAGGAGCGCTGCACGTGCTCAAGGAACTGGGCGAGACAGAGCAGGTCTGTATCAAACGCTTGCATTGTGACCAGGTGAATGCACAGGATTTGCGCGACTCCCACGCCTATTTATTCTGCGCACCCGAGAATCTGGCCAGCCTGAGCGGGGCCATGAAAGAGTGCCTGGACCGGAACTACTACGAAGTACTGGATCAGTTGAATGGGCGTCCCTATTCCGCCTTGATCAGCGCGGGCAGCGATGGGCAAGGTGCACAACGGCAACTGGAGCGGATTTGTACCGGCTGGCGGCTGGAGCTGGCCGCCCCCACCCGTATCTTCAACTTCCACGCCCAGACGCCAGAAAGCATTCTGGCCCCCAAGACCTTGAATGAAGAACAAATTGCCCAGGCTCGGGAAGCCGGTGGGCATCTGGCGGCACTGCTGTGTCTATGAAAAAGCCCTTTGCGTGTGCAAAGGGCTTTGAAACAACATTAACGCCTCAAGACGCCCAAGGCTTACGCTGGGGGTAACTGAAAAACCTGCCGCAAGTAAGCCAGATACGCCGGATCATCACACATGGTTTTTTCAGGCGCATCCGAGACTTTCGCCACGGGCTGGCCATTGCAACGCACCATCTTCATGACAATCTGCAAGGGCTCATGGCCCAGGTCGTTGGTCAGGTTGGTGCCAATCCCGAAAGACACCTTGCAGCGGCCTGCAAAACGCAAGGCCAATTCAATGGCTTTGGGAATGGTCAAGCCATCAGAGAACACCAAGGTCTTGGTACGCGGATCGGTACGGTTGGCCTGATAGTGCGCCAGCAAGCGCTCGCCCCAGATGAAGGGATCGCCCGAGTCGTGACGGGCACCGTCAAACAGCTTGCAGAAGTACATGTCAAAGTCACGCAAAAAAGCGTCCATGCCATAGACATCCGACAAGGCAATGCCCAAATCACCGCGATACTCTTTGGCCCACACTTCCAGAGCAAAAATCTGCGAATCACGCAAACGGGGGCCCAAGGCCTGACAAGCCTGCAAGTATTCGTGTCCCATGGTGCCCAGGGGCGTCACCCCATACTTCATGGCCAGCCAGACGTTGCTGGTGCCCGCAAAGTGCGGCTTCATCTGCTCGATCATGGTGGTGACCACTTCTTCGTGCCACTGCTTGGAAAAGCGGCGGCGCGTGCCATAATCCGCCACGCGAAAGTCACTCAGGGCCGGATCATCGACCACCAGACGCATTTTGGACTGCAGACGCTCGCGCCCTTCTGCCCATGGTGGTTGTGGACATTCGTTGCGAAAGTAAACCTCGTTCACAATGGCCAGCACCGGAATCTCGAACAGAATCGTGTGCAGCCAGGGGCCCTGAACCGAAATTTCGATCTCGCCAGGCACATCCCCGGCCTGCACCTGAATGCAGCGCTCGGGCAAATGGAACAGCCCCAGAAAATCGACAAAGTCGCTTTTGATAAAGCGCAGGCTGCGAAGATAATCCAGCTCGGCGTCTGAAAAACGCAACTGGCACAGCGCATGAATTTCCGCCCGGATCTCGTCCAGGTACTGACTCAAATTAATATGGGGAGTACGGCATTTATAGCGGTACTCCACATGCGCAGCCGGGAAATGATGCAAAACAACCTGCATCATGGAAAACTTGTACAGGTCCGTATCAAGTAAAGAGGTAATGATCATCACAAACCTACCGATTTTGATTGCGCAACCATAGCACGGGCGCCAGTTCTTGCGTACAGCTATCTAGCAGGTGAGCTATTGCGCCATCTCAATAAGCAAGAAGCTGAATATTCGTTAAAATCGAAAGATTCGATTTAAATCCCATTTTTATCGTTCAGGCCCTGTGCGTTGTCGCGCACCCCATCCACGGCCATTTGCCGTGACTGACCGCCTTAGCGATACCGCAGGAGTGTTACTGAAATGACCCACGTCGTCACCGAAAACTGTATCAAGTGCAAATTCACCGATTGTGTGGATGTGTGCCCCGTCGACTGTTTTCGTGAAGGCCCGAACTTTCTGGTGATTGACCCGGACGAGTGCATTGACTGCGCTGTCTGTATTCCCGAATGCCCGGCCAATGCCATTTTTGCTGAAGAGGATGTACCGCAGGATCAAGTTCACTTCATCGAACTGAATGCTGAACTGACCCCTGTCTTTGGCAGCATCAACCGCTCCAAAAAACCGCTGGAAGATGCGGACGACTGGAATGGTGTGGAGAACAAACTACAGTATCTGGAGCGCTAAGCCCTTAGCTCGCTCTATACAGGCTCGCCCCGGTGGCTGCGTTTGTATCCAGCCACCCTTGCGCCCAATCTCGCCTTTTGATAAAAAAACTTGCCGCACCGCAGCAAGGGAAAATCCCAAGACCAGAGGAACGGTAAACGTCGTATTGTTTCCCACAAGGAAATAAGCATATACATTCCTCTGTATCAAATTAGGCAACACCAAGGCGCACACTATGCTTTACGATCTGCACGAACTTCAGCGGTCCTTTCTGGCCCCGCTCGCTGCCTTTACCGGCACCAGCTCCCAATGGTTCTCCAACCCCTACAGTCCACTGGCCTATACGCCCCTGTCGCGCCAACTGGCGGCCGCCTCTGAACTGGTACACCGCATCGGCAAGGATTACGAAAAACCGGCCTGGGGGCTGAATGAAACCCAGATTGACGGCCAAACCGTCGCCGTGCGCGAGGTCGAACGTCTAAGCAAGCCCTTCTGCAGGCTGATCCACTTCGAGCGCGATCACCCCAAAGCTGATCAGGACCCCACGATTTTGCTGGTTGCCCCCCTGTCCGGCCACCACGCCACCTTGCTGCGTGAAACCGTACGTGCGCTGCTGCCCGATCACTCGGTCTATGTCACTGACTGGATTGATGCCCGCATGGTGCCCCGCTCGGCCGGCCCGTTCCATCTGGACGATTACGTCCTGTATGTGCAGGAGTTCATCCAGACACTGGGCCCGAATGTGCACGTGATGTCGGTTTGTCAGCCCACGGTGCCGGTATTGGCTGCCGTATCGCTGATGGCAAGCCGTCGCTCGGCCGTGATGCCACGCAGCATGATCATGATGGGTGGCCCCATCGACACCCGTCAGTCACCTACCGAGGTGAACCGTCTGGCCACCACCAAGTCCTATTCCTGGTTTGAGAACAATCTGATTCATCGCGTGCCAACCAAATACCCCGGTGCCCACCGTCGTGTGTACCCCGGCTTTTTGCAGCACGCTGGTTTTGTAGCCATGAATCCGGATCGTCACGTCAGCTCGCACTACGACTTTTATCAGCACCTGATCAAGGGTGATGATGACGACGCCCAAGCACATCGCCGTTTTTACGACGAATACAATGCCGTGCTGGACATGCCTGCCGAGTTCTATCTGGACACCATCCGCATCGTGTTCCAGGAACACCGCTTGCCCAAAGGACAATGGCACGTGCATGGCGAACAAGTCCGCCCCCAGGATATTGATGGCGTGGCCCTGTTTACCATTGAAGGCGAACTGGACGATATTTCCGGCCAGGGTCAGACCCATTCGGCGCAAGGGCTATGCTCGAAAATCGCGCCTGAACTCAAGCAGCAATTCACTGCGCCCAACTGTGGCCATTACGGGATTTTCTCCGGAAGCCGCTGGCGCACGCTGATCTGTCCTAAAATCAGGGACTTCATCCGTCAGCACAACTGATATTTGGCTTATGCCGTTTCTGACGGGGCCAGATGGCCCCGTTTTTGCATTCATGTCCGACACCTTAATACGGCGCATTGACGCCCTGCTCCCTCAAACCCAGTGCACCCGCTGTGGTTACGATGCCTGTCTGCCCTACGCCCAAGCCATTGCGCTTGAAGGCGAGGCGATCAACCGCTGCCCGCCCGGCGGTCAGGAAGGCGTACAGGCCCTGGCCGAACTGCTGGGTCGTGAGGCCCTGCCCCTGGACCCGTCCTGTGGGGAATTTACCGGCCCCAGCCGGGCGGTGATTATTGAAGAACACTGTATTGGCTGCACGCTCTGTATTCAGGCCTGTCCGGTGGACGCCATTATTGGCGCCAACAAGCTGATGCATACCGTGCTGGCCGACCGCTGCACAGGCTGTGAGCTCTGTGTGCCGCCCTGTCCGGTGGATTGCATCAGCATGGTACCTACCGACGAATGGAGCAGCGAGCAGGCCATGCAGGCGCGCCTGGACACGGAACAACGCCGCGACCGCCTGCTGGCCCGCCACAAGGAAAGCTCGGACCTGGCTGCCCGTACACTGGCTAACAAACCCGTCCTGGCCAACTCGGCCGATCAGGCCGATAAACGCGAGGCGTCCATTGCCTCTGCCCTGGCCCGCGCCCGTGCGCGACGCGCCAGCAAGACCGCAAGCGAAACCACGTCATGAACGCTGCCAAGCGCCACGAGATTTTCAGCCGTTTTCAGGCCGCCAACCCAAAGCCCACCACCGAACTGGAATATGCCGACACCTTTCAACTGCTGATTGCCGTGATCCTGTCGGCCCAGGCCACAGACCGTTCCGTGAACCTGGCCACCGCCCGTTTCTTCCCGGAACATGGCACGCCGGAAGGGATTCTGGCCATGGGTGAGGAGGGTCTGCGAGAAGCCATCAAGACCATAGGTCTGTACAAGACCAAAGCGGCCAACGTCATCAAGACCTGTCGGATTTTGCTGGAACAGCATCAAGGCCAGGTCCCCTGTGACCGCGCAGCACTGGAGGCCCTTCCAGGCGTAGGACGCAAAACCGCCAATGTCGTTTTGAACACCGCTTTTGGTCTGCCCACCATTGCGGTGGATACCCATATCTTCCGCGTTGCAAACCGTACCGGCATTGCCCCAGGCAAAAACGTGGTTGAAGTGGAAAAGAAGCTGGAAAAAGTGATACCCAAGCCCTTTTTACTGGATGCCCACCACTGGCTGATTTTGCATGGTCGCTACATTTGTGTGGCCCGCAAGCCCAAGTGTCCCCAGTGTGGCATCTCGGATTTGTGCGACTTCAAACCGAAAACTGTTAACACTTAAGTAACACATACCCGGTTTAACAACATTTGTTTACCAAACAGTGCATTAAACCGGACCATCCTATGACAAACCCGCATAGTTTTGCTTCGTCGGCGCTTCCATACTGAAACGCATGAAGGACTCTGCCTATAGTTTGCTGGCGATGGAATCACCGCGGTAAGAGGCAAAGGACGCGTAACGGGTTCCTGCGCCAACCAGCCAACGTACAGGCCCATATTGACGACTCACGACAAGGAGCGTTCTCATGACACGGGCTGCCCTGGATATTGAGAATCTGTACGCCTGGCACCGAGAGTTTCCGCTCTTGCGCGGATTGAATTTGCAGGTTGCTGCAGGCGAAATCTGCACCGTACTGAGCCGCAACCGTGCCGGCCGCAGTGCCATGCTACGCGCCATCGTGGGTTTGACGGATAGCCGCCGCGGCTCCATCCGTATTCAAGGCACCGAAGCCATTCATCTGAACCAGCATCAGCTGGCAGATTTGGGCGTGGGCTACAGCCCCTACGAACAAAGCATCTTTACCGGCCTGAGCTGCGAGGAAAACCTTCTGCTGCCACCCGCCATAGGCACCGCCCTGGGTGGCGGTATGTCGCTGGTGCAAATCTACGAGCTGCTGCCCAGCCTGGAGCAACGGCGCCACCACATGGCCACGCAGCTTTCCACTGGCGAGCAGAAAATACTGGCGATTGCACGCTTGCTGCGCACGGGTGTGAATCTGCTGCTTCTGGACAAGGTATCCGAGGGTCTGGCCCCGGTGCAGGCCCAGACACTGAGCAAGTTGATCTGCACACTGCGCAACGAAGGCTACACCATTGTGCTGGCCGAACAATGCCCGCAGTTCTCGGCAGAATTCAGCGATCAGTTTCATGTGCTCGAGCAAGGGCAAATTATCGAGCGATTCGGCCGTAGCGAATTAAGCCATACCGCCCCGGAATAACCGGACAAGCTCCAAGGCTTTCCATTTCCGGGTTGTTACCAAGTGATGCGAAAAACAGACATAGTGCCAAAATTCACTCGGCATGAAGTCTGCTTGCTTGATCTAAAACAAGGTCAGGCGGCCAACTACCTCTGAGGCTTGCTTTGAATCAAATCTGCGGGCCCAGCCCTCATGCACTCTGTAGGCTTTACACACACCTACGGAGCTCCTATGAAATCCCGCCACTTGATTCCAGGTCTGCACCTGTCCTTGCTTGCTGTTGGACTGGCCGCTGTTTTGTATGCGCCTCAAGGCCAAACACACGAAGCGGGTGATTTCTTGCTCAAAGGTGGCGTGACCTGGGTATCCCCAAAATCCAATAACGGCTCTGTGGCTGACGGCACTGTCAAGCTGGACGTAGGCAATAATGCTCGCCCCAGCTTCTCGCTGACCTACATGGCCACCCGCAATATTGGTATTGAGCTGCTGGGCGCTTTCCCCTTCCAGCACAATATCGACAGCAATCTGGGCCGTATCGGCAAGACCAAGCACTTGCCCCCGACCCTGAGCCTGCAATACCACTTCCTGCCTGACAGCGACTTCCAGCCCTATGTCGGCGTGGGCGTGAACTACACCATGTTCTTTGACACCGAATCGCGCGGTGCTCTGGCAGGCTCCGACCTGAAACTGAAAAACAGCTGGGGTTTTGCAGCCCAGGTCGGTGTGGATTACAAGCTGGACAAGAACTGGTTCCTGAACGCTGATGTACGCTACATCAGCATCCGTCCAGACGTGAAACTGAACGGTCAGTCCATTGGCAAAGCCAAGCTGGACCCCGTGGTTGCCACCATCGGGGTCGGCTACCGCTTCTAAGCGCTGGCTTCTTCCTGCTCGCGTTTGCCCTGCCCCAAGCCTAGATAGCTTTCTATCACTCGGGGATTATGAGCCAGGTCAGACGCGGGCCCTTGCAGCACCACATCGCCCGTCTCCAGTACATAACCGTAGTCAGCCACTTGCAAAGCGGCACGAGCATTTTGCTCGACCAGCAAGATGGCCACGCCGGTACTGCGCAGTCGGGCGATGATCATGAAGATCTCCCGCACCACACGCGGCGCCAGGCCCAGGCTGGGTTCATCCAGCATCAGCACTTTGGGTTGCGCCATCAAGGCACGGCCTACGGCCAGCATCTGCCGCTCCCCACCTGACAAAGTCCCTGCCAGCTGAGTACGACGCTCTTTCAAGCGTGGGAACAAGGTGTAAACCTTGTCCATGGTGTCGCGCCAGCCGGGATGACGGGCGCGATACAGGCGAAAGCCGCCCAGCAGAAGATTGTCTTCCACCGTCATGCTGCCAAACAGCTCGCGGCGTTCCGGCACCAGGGAAATGCCAGCCGCCACGCGACGTTCCACTTCCCAATGGCTGATCTCCTGCCCTTCGTACTGCACCGAGCCTGTGCTGCGGCCCACGCTGGGCAAAGAGCCCATCATGGAGTTCAGCAAGGTGGATTTACCAGCACCGTTGGCACCAATCACGGTCACAATGCTGCCGGCACGCACGTCCAGGCTGGCACCCATCACAGCACTGACTTTGCCGTACTGAGCCGCCAGATTGTCTACCTTCAGGATAATGTCTTTCGATTGTGCCGAACTCATAGCGCTGCTCCTGCCGAGGCGGGCTCATTGACCTGATCCAGATCCAGGTCGTCATCAATACCGCCCAGGTAGGCTTCCAGCACCGCTGGATTTTCCTGAATCTCCTTGGGCAAACCTTCGGCCAGCTTGGTGCCAAAATCCATGACAACCAGCTTGTCCGTCAAATTCATGACAAAGTCCATGTCATGCTCAACCAGCAAAATGCTCATGCCTTCGCTACGCAGCTGATCCAGCACTTTGGCCAGTTCCTGCTTTTCCTTGTAGCGCAAGCCAGCCGCCGGCTCGTCCAGCAGCAAGAGCAATGGATCAGAAGCCAGGGCACGGGCAATTTCCAGAATACGTTGCTGACCCAAAGCCAGATTGCCAGCCTCTTCGTACAGGTAGTCCCCCAGACCCACGCGCTCCAGTTGAACAGCAGCTTCATGCAGCAACTCGGCTTCGCTACGACGTTCGGTATGCAGGACGGCGGAGACCACACCGACATTACGACGCAAGTGAGCGCCCAACGCCACGTTTTCCAGAACTGTCATGGTAGGCAGCAATTGCACGTGCTGGAAGGTACGGCCTACGCCCAGGCGAGAAATCTCGCGTGCGGGCTTGCCATCAATCCGCTGCCCCAGGAAACTGACCTGACCGCTGGTAGCCGACAGCACGCCGGTAATCAGGTTAAAGGTCGTGCTCTTGCCTGCGCCATTAGGACCGATCAGGCCCATGATCTGACCCGCATTCAAGGTGAAGCTGATATCGTTCACAGCGACCAGACCACCGAACTCCTTGCGGATCTTGTTCACTTCCAGAACCAGCGAACCCGCCTGGGGACGCTCACGTTGAGGCAGGGCCTCGGCTTGTGGAGGAGGCGCCTGTTTGCGCTTCTGTGCACCGAAAACCTGTTCCCAGGCCTTGTGCAGGATAGGCCACAGACCGTCGCGAGCGTACTGCAAAATCAGCACCATCAAGATACCGAAAACGATCAGCTCGAAGTTGATGTCGGTATTGAGCAGCTTGGGCAGCCAGTTCTGCAACTGGTCTTTCAGGCTCAGTACCAGGGCCGAGCCCAGAACCGCGCCCCAAACACTGCCTGCACCACCCAATACAGCCATGAACAGGTATTCAATACCGTAGTTCAAACCGAAGGGGCTGGGCGACACCGCGCGCTGGTAGTGCGCGTAGAGCCAGCCGGATATGCAAGCCAGCAAGGCGGCGTAAACGAACACAATGACCTTGTAGTTGGCCATGTTCACGCCAAAGGACTCGGCCATGCCGCTGCCGTGCTTCAGAGCGCGAATGGCACGCCCAGGACGTGAGTTCAGCAGGTTGCGTGTACCCCACATGGCCAGCAAGGCAAAAGCCCAGATCAGGTAGTAAATATCCCGGCCCGAGGACAGGGAAATACCGAAGAACTCCAAAGGAGCAATCCCGGAAATACCGTCGTACTGACCCAGGAATTCCAGGTTGCCGAACAGGTAGTACAAGGCCAGACCCCACGCCAGGGTACACAGGGGCAGGAAGTGGCCGGACAAGCGCAGTGTGATCGCGCCCAGAATGTAGGCCACCATCATGGTAATAGCCATGCCAATGAGCAGATTGAACCAGGGCGACCAGCCCAAGCGAGCGGTCAGATAAGCCGTGGTGTACGCACCCAGGCCCACAAACGCAGCCTGACCAAAAGAAGTCAGACCGCCCACGCCCGTCAACAGCACCAGACCCAGCACGACCAAGCTGGTCAAGCCAATATAGTTAAGCTGGGTAATCCAGAATTCGGGCGTTGCGCCCAGCTGCGGCAAAACCAATAGAACCGCAATAAATAGTAGCGTCAGCCAGTGTCTCATGTGATTTACTCCTCATCATCCACGTGCTTGCTACCGAAGGAGCGCCACAACAACACCGGTATCACCATGGTAAATACAATAACTTCTTTGTAGGCACTGGCCCAGAAAGAGGAAAACGCTTCCAGAACCCCCAGGAACAAAGCACCCAAGAGGGTGACGGGGTAGCTGATCAGGCCGCCAAAAATCGCCGCCACAAAACCCTTGAGACCAATCAAAAAGCCTGTGTCGTAGTAGATGGTCGTCACAGGAGCGATCAGCATGCCGGACAAGGCACCAATGGCCGCAGCCAGGGTGAAGGTCAGAGAACCGGACATATTGGTGCTGATACCCACCAGACGGGCACCACGACGGTTCACCGCTGTTGCACGCAAGGCGCGACCATACAGGGTCTTACCGAAAAAGCCCCACAAGGCCAGAATCAGCAGCACGCAAGCGCCCATCACGAAGAAGGTCTGTGCGGACCAGCTTACTGCGCCCAGGGACACTTCCCCTTCCATGAAGGGAGGCGTACGCCAGCCTTCCGGACCGAAGAACACCAGACCCAGGCCCGTCAGCGCAAAGTGCACCGCCACCGAGGTGATCAGCAGCACCAGCACACTGGCTTCGGCAATAGGCTGGTACACCAGTCGATACACCATGGGGCCCAGAGGGATCACGACTGCCAGCGAAAACAGCACGGCCACCCACAAAGGCAGCTCCGAGCTGACAATGGCGGGAGCGGCAAAGTAAACCGCGACAGGGATCACGATATTGACCAGGAACTTGCGGGGCATGCCCACCAAGCTGCGACTGCGCAAGGCAGAGAGCAACTCCAGCAAGAACACCAGCGCACCGGCGATCAATAACAAAATAACGGTTCCCGGCATGCGGCCATTGACTACAAAGGCCAGGGTCAGGGCGCCAAAGGTGACAAACTCACCTTGCGGGATAAAGATGACGCGGGTAACCAGGAAAACCAGAACCAGGGCGAGCCCGAGCAAGGCATAGATGGCGCCATTCAATATGCCATCCTGCAACAAAATTAAAGCGATGGTGGTATCCATGTCGGACAACATCCTGTACAACAAAAAGGGCAAAGGGCTTACGGCAAACGCAGGCCTGTAGCGGGAACGGGTGCCAGGTTCAGCCAGCACCCGCCTCGGAAAAAACCGGCTGGAGAGCCGGTTTTTGCCTGTCAGATATTACAGATCAGGCTGATATGTCCATTTACCGTCGACCACTTTCACGATCACGTGGGCACGTTTGTCCAGGCCTGCGTGGTCCGTGGCGGACATATTGAACACACCTTGGGACGCGGCCAGTTCTTTGGTCTGCTCCAGAGCGTCACGCAAGGCTGCGCGGAACTCCGGGGTACCTGGCTTGGCACCGGACTTCAAGGCTTCCGGAATGGCTTCGGTCACCAGCAAACCGGCATCCCACATGTGGCCACCAAACGTGTTGATGGAGCCAGCGCCGTATTTGGCTTCGTATTTTTCCTTGTACTCCATGGCGGTCTTTTTCACCGAGCTGCTGTCAGGCAGCTGTTCGGCAACCAGCAAAGGACCGGCTGGCAAAATCATGTCGTTACAGTCTTTGCCGCACACACGCAGCACGTCGCTGTTGGCCGCACCGTGTGTCTGGTAAATGATGCCGGCGTAGCCACGGCCTTTCAGTTCACGCTGTGGCAAGGCAACAGGCGTGCCGGAACCGGCGATCAAAATAGCATCAGGCTTGGTGCCCAGCAGCTTCAGAACCTGGCCGGTCACGCTGGTGTCGTTACGACCGTAGCGCTCGGCGCCCAGCACTTTGATGCCTTTGGCTTGAGCGGCTTCGGTAATCACGTTCAGCCAGCCATCTCCGTAGGCATCGTTGTAGCCGATAAAGCCCAGGGTTTTGACGTTTTGCTTGACCATGGCATCGGCCAGAGCGCCAGCCATCAGCTGGTCATTCTGAGGAGTCTTGAACACCCAGGTACGGGCGCCTTCCACAGGATCAACAATCTTGGCGTTGGCGGCCACACTGATCATGGGAGTCTTGGTTTCGCCAGCAACGTCCACCATGGCCAAGGAGCCGGGCGTCACGGAGGTACCGATCACCACGTCGACCTTGTCGTCGGTAATCAGCTTGCGCATATTGCGTACGGCCACGGTGGTATCGGTAGCATCGTCCAGAACGATGTACTCGATTTTCTGGCCGGCCACTTCGGTAGGCAGCAGGCTGACTGTATTGCGCTCGGGAATGCCCAGCGAGGCCGCCGGTCCTGTCGCTGCCACCGTCACACCTACCTTGATCTGCGCGGACACGGCCACGGGCAGGCTCAAGGCCAGGGCTGCAGCCAATGTCGTCAGGCGACCAGTAGTAATGCAGTTCATCCTTTTCTCCCAAATTTTGTTCATTGTTGTGGACCGATTTAACGGTCAAAAAATCGTAATACAGATAATCACCAGCAGATACCAGAAACGTATCAAGTCACGCGGATTTCAGATATTGGTGTTTACCTTAAATATTAAAAGTTTAAATAGTGCACTAACTAAAGTGATAGCTCACGAATTAAGTACCCTGCCCTGCAATTTTCTTTAACGGGGAACCCGCTTGGGAGTCAGGAAGATCTGCACTTTGGAACCCTCTGTTCCAAACGCACTCTAATTGTCGATTACTATGTAGGACTGCGCCTCCTGTAGGCATTGATCTGTTTTTCATAAGGCAGCACACGTGGAAAAAGTACGTAAAACCGAGGCCGAGTGGCGCGCCCAGCTCAGCCCCGAAGAATTCTATGTCACCCGTCAGAAAGGGACGGAACGTGCCTTTACCGGCCGCTACTGGGACACCACCACGCCCGGCATTTACCGCTGCGTGGGCTGCGGCACGCCCCTGTTTGCTTCGGACACCAAGTTTGATGCCGGTTGCGGCTGGCCCAGCTACTTCACCCCCCTGAACCCGGACAATGTGCGCGAGGAACTGGATACCAGCCACGGCATGCGGCGCACCGAAGTGCTGTGCAATGTCTGCGATGCTCATTTGGGCCACGTCTTTGAAGACGGTCCCCCACCCACTGGGCTACGATATTGCATTAACTCTCTATCCATGACTTTTGAACCCGAAGCATGAAGAAGCTTTTATTTGATCTGTTCCCGCTGGTTCTGTTCTTTCTGGCGTTTCGCTTCTCCGACATCTATGTGGCAACCGGCGTGGCCATGGCTGCCTCGGTCCTGCAGATACTCTGGCTAAAGCTCACCAGCAAGGCGATCGAGACCTCGCACTGGATCAATCTGGCCGTCATTGTGGTCTTTGGCGGTGCCACCCTGTTCTTCCACAACGATGTCTTCATCCGCTGGAAGCCCACGGTGCTGTACTGGATCTTCGCGCTGGTGCTGCTGGGCGGACGTTACCTGATGCATCGCAACCTGATGCAAAAATTCATGGGCACCCACCTGGTGTTGCCCGGCCATGTCTGGGACAAATTAAACCTGGTCTGGGCGAGCTTTTTTGTCGCCATGGGCCTGGTCAATCTGTACGTTGCCTTCTCGGGCCACTTTACCGAATCCCAATGGGTCAACTTCAAGGCCTTTGGCCTGCTCGGTTTGATGCTGGTGTTTGTCGTTGCCCAATCCTTGTGGCTGGGCCGCTACCTGCAAGACTCTTCCGACAACTCCACTCCCCCCAAATCTTGATTTCGCCATGACAGACGCACTTGCTTCCCTGATTCACGAACGGCTCCAGGCACTGGAACCGTCGGAACTGGACATCATCAATGAGTCCCATCTGCACGCTGGCCACGCCGGTGCACAAGGTGGTGCAAGCCACTTTCGGGTGATCATCGCCTCGAAACAATTTGATGGAATTTCAACACTGGCACGACACAGACTTGTGTATGATCGCGTCCACGATCTAATGCCTTTCCCGATTCACGCATTGGCTATTCAAGCCAAAACCACCGCTTAAGGATGCTCATGAAACGTATTGCCGCATTTGCCCTGACCTGCGCTATGGCTGCTCCCGTCTATGCACAGACGATTGCCACCGTAAACGGCAAAAACCTCACGCAAAAAGACCTGGATCAGTTCGTCGCCGTTCTGGTCGAGCAAGGCGCCAAGGACTCGCCCGAGTTGCGTGAGCAAGTCAAACAGGAAATGGTCAACCGTCTGGCCGTGGTGCAAGCCGCTGAAAAAGCCGGTATCGACAAGACCAACCAGGTTCAGCAAGAGCTGGAACTGGCCCGCCAGAGCATTCTGGTTCGTGCCTTGATGGCCGATTACCTGAAAAAGAATCCCGTCACCGACGCCGATCTGACCAAGGAATACAACACCATCAAGGCGATGGAAGAAGGTCAGCAGGAATACAAGGTACGCCACATTCTGGTCAAGGACGAGGCAGCTGCCAAAGACCTGCTGGCAAAGATCAAGTCCAAGAAAGTCAGCTTTGCTGATGCGGCCAAGAAAGACTCCATCGACACCGGTAGCGGCCAGCAAGGCGGCGATCTGGGCTGGGCTCCTAGCTCCACCTACGTGCCCGAGTTCGCTCAGGCTGTAGAGAAGATGAAAAAAGGCGAGCTGAGCGCTGCGCCTGTGCAGTCGCAGTTTGGCTGGCACATCATCCAGGTGGACGATGCTCGCCCTGTGACCTTCCCGGCCATGGCTGAAGTCAAGCCTCAGCTGGAAGAAATGATGCGTCAGCGCAAGCTGGCCGAGTACCAGCAGAAAATCCTGAAAGAAGCCAACATCAAGTAATGGCCTTGACGGCCGCTTTGTCTTCTCGATAAAGCGGCTTGCAGGAAAAACAAATATGGCGCCTCAAGGGCGCCATATTTGTTTGTGGTGAAGATCGTTCACTGAATGTTGTTCATGGGGGTGCTTTACTCACCCGCCAATAAAGCCAGAAACTGGGCTTCATCCAAAATGGTCACGCCTAATTCCTGCGCCTTGGTCAGCTTGGAACCGGCCTCTGCCCCCGCCAGCACATAAGCAGTCTTTTTGGAGACCGAGCCGCTGGCCTTGCCCCCTGCCTCCAATACGCGGCGCGTGGCTTCGTCACGGCTCATGCTGGGGAGCGTACCTGTAATGACCACCGTTTTACCCGCCAGCGGCAGATTAGCGCTATTGGCGCGGGCTTGTGTCTGTTGAGGTATCACCCCAGCCGCCAGCAAATCATCCAGAGCCTCACGATTATGTGGTTCCTGGAAGAAGTGCCGCACGGAAGCCGCGACGACCGGGCCAACTTCGTTGACTTGCAGCAGCGCCTCTTCATCAGCCTGCTCCAAAGCCTGCAAGGAGCCAAAATGCTGTGCCAGATCGCGCGCCGTGGTCTCGCCCACATGGCGGATACCCAAGGCGTAAACCAGGCGATTCAAGGCCGGCTCACGCACTTTGTCGATCGCCTCAATCAGGTTCTCGGCCGACTTGCGGCCCATGCGCTCCAGCAGCACCAGCTTTTCAACTTTCAGCTTGAAAATATCAGCCAAGGTATGGACCAGACCTGTTTCCACCAGTTGGTCCACCAGCTTTTCACCCAAGCCTTCAATGTCCAGCGCTTTACGGCTGGCTGCATGAATCAGGGTTTGCTTGCGCTGGGCGGGACAAATCAGGCCGCCGGTACACCGCCAGGCGGACTCTCCTTCCAGACGCTCCAGAGCCGACTGACAAGCGGGGCACTCCTTGACCATCTCGAAAGGCACGCTGCTTTCAGGGCGCTGTTCCAGCACCACAGCAACTACTTCGGGGATCACATCACCGGCACGGCGCACCACGACGGTATCTCCAGCACGCACATCTTTGCGACGCACTTCGTCTTCGTTATGCAGCGTGGCATTGGTAACCGTGACACCGCCCACGAAAACCGGCTTCAAGCGCGCAACCGGCGTGACCACACCCGTGCGGCCGACTTGAAACTCAATGCTCTCCACACGCGTCATTTCTTCTTGCGCGGGGAATTTATGAGCAACGGCAAAGCGCGGCGCACGGGCCACATAGCCCAGAACACGCTGCGCAGCCAGGGAGTTGACCTTGTAGACCACACCGTCAATTTCAAAGGGCAAACCGGGACGGCGCTGCTGAGTTTCACCATAGAAATCCAGCAGACCCTGCACGCCCTGCACGACTTTACGGTCGCGGCTCAACGGCATGCCCAGGCTTTCCAGCCAGTCCATCATGCCCGATTGGGTATCACGGGGCAGTGCCTCGCCCGCAGGCTCTGCAAACAAGGCATTTTGCGGCTGATTTGCGGCAGGCATAGGGCTGACCTCACCCCAACCATAGGCAAAAAAACGCAAAGGCCGCTTGGCTGTAATCTTGGGGTCCAGTTGACGCAAACTACCTGCGGCCGCATTGCGCGGATTCACAAATACTTTCTCGCCACGCTTGGTCTGGTTCTCGTTCAGGCGCTCAAAGTCCGCCCGGTTCATCAGAACCTCGCCTCGCACTTCCAGCACGGCGGGCAATTGTGCCGCATCGCCGAGCAAGCGCAGAGGAATGGATTTGATAGTACGAATATTGCTGGTGACGTCCTCGCCCGTGGTGCCATCACCGCGAGTCGATGCCTGCACCAACAGACCTTGTTCATAGCGCAGGCTGATCGCCAGGCCGTCAAACTTGTATTCAGCCAGATAATCTACCCGACGATCCAAGCCGACCACACCTGCGTCGACCAAGGTATCGGCGACACGTTTGTCGAAAGCCTGCACTTCCTCGTCATCAAAGGCATTACCCAGAGACAGCATGGGAACAGCGTGCTGAACCGTGTCAAAGCCGTCCAGCGGCGCTGCACCCACGCGCTGCGTGGGTGAGTCCGGAGTAATCCATTCCGGGTGCTCGGCTTCCAGCGCCAGCAGCTCGTTCATCAATGCGTCGTATTGCGCGTCCGAAATGCTGGGTGCATCCTGAACGTAATAGGCCCAGTTATGCTGGGCCAGTTCTTCATGTAACTGCTGTACTCGCTTCAAGCTCACGAAAAAATCCTGCCTGTACGTTCCTGGCCTGCTGTAAAGCCAGCCTGCTCCAGGCGTTCGTACAGATTACTTAGTTGTTCATCAATGTTTTGATCGGTGCTCTCAGGCAAGGGACGACCTTGATCATCCAGCACCACGCCATCCAGACGGCTGGCCAGATCGCGGGCCACGGTAGCCATGCGGCTGAAGGCATGATCGTCCGCCGGGCTGTTGGGCAAATCCAGCAGCAAGTCGATACGCTCGATGCTGGCCGACTGAATATCCTTGGGCTGGGCGCCATCGAACATGGCGGTAAAACGGGGCTGACCCGAATCCGCCAGCCAGGCCAGCTGCTGGCCAAAGGGCAGAAAGCCCGCATCCTTGACCATCTGAATCACGGACGAAGCAGGCATGGGGCCGGGCAAGCGCACCGACACACCCACCAGAGCATCCAGGTCAGCGCAGGTATTATCCAGGGCAGCGGCACGACGCAACACGTCATCTTGCTCGGGCCCTTCTACCGCGCCATCAAACTGCTGGGCCAGCGCTTGCGCAGCCATCCAGACCTGCGACCACTCAATCGCCGACAAGGGACCGCTGCGATTGGCCAGCAAAACGGCAATCTGCATGCTGGCGTAGGACTCGCCCGAACGCAAACGAGCACGGTGACCGCCCCCTTCGCATTCAGCAAAATAACGCACAGGCTTGGCACCCGTACGCGAGACCGACTGCAGGGCTTGGGCCAGATCCTGCGCATCTAAGGGTTGGCTGAAACTGATGTCGATGACGGCCTCGGTCGTGCAGTCGGCCTCGGCCGCATCGTGCTCACCATCAGCAGACGCAACATCCCCGCCACGCGTCATGCTGGGCTCGCGGCGTTCCAGCTCGGTAAGCTGGCTCATCAGGGGATCGGTGTCCCCATCCGGGAATTGGCTTTGCATCTGCTGGCGCACTCGGCGGTCTTGCCACCAGTTAAAGACCACCACGAGCAAGATGAGCAAAATGCCCAATAAAATCAGTGCGATTTGCAAATCACTCATTGTCAGTTCCGTCGAATCAACACTAGCGGATTAAAAAAAACAGGCTTACACGCTGCTCATTTGCATGGCAGCGTCTACGTCCACTGCCACAATTCGGGATACACCCTGCTCTTGCATCGTGACCCCGATCAGTTGTTTGGCCATTTGCATGGCAATTTTATTGTGAGAAATAAATAAAAACTGGGTTTGGTCGCTCATGCTGGCCACCAGATTGGCATAGCGTTCGGTATTCGCATCATCCAGCGGCGCATCCACCTCGTCCAGCAAACAAAACGGGGCAGGGTTCAGCTTGAAGAAGGCAAAAACCAGTGCAGTCGCGGTCAATGCCTTTTCACCACCCGAGAGCAAATGAATCGTGCTATTGCGCTTGCCCGGCGGTTGGGCCATGACCTGCACCCCAGCCTCCAGCACTTCATCGCCCACCATTGTCAGTTTAGCCTCTCCACCACCAAATAGCCTTGGGAAAAGCTCGCCAAAGTGCTGATTAACGATGTTGAATGTTTCCATGAGCAACTGGCGCGTCTCGCGGTCAATCTTGCGAATCGCGTCTTCCAGAGTCTCGATGGCATCACTCAAATCCTTATGCTGGGCATCCAGGTAGGTCTTGCGTTCTTGCGCTGTAGTCAGCTCTTCAAGGGCCGCCAGGTTCACCGGGCCCAGGCCTTCAATCTGGCGCGAGATACGCTGCACTTCAGACTGCAACCAGCCCACACGCTGCCATTCTGGTGTCTTTTCCTGTAACAAGCTCCACAGTTCGGAACGGTTCACCTTTCTGCTGTCCAGCTGTTCAGCAAACTGTTCGACCGCCAGACGCGAGGCTTGTTCCTGCAACTGCAATTCGGTAACTTGCTCGCGCAAGGGCCCCAGATTCTTTTCATTCTCGGCACGGGCCTGCTCATGCTCACGCAATTGAGCAGCCAAGGTATCGAGCTGAATTTTTGCCAGGCGAACGGCTTCTTCACGTTCCGCGCGCAACTCCAGCGCGTCCTGCAAACCAGCTTGTGCGGCAGAGGCATCCAGATCCAGCAATTCGCCTTGCAAGCCTTCCAGCTGACCGGCCGTGCGTTGTGCCTGCTCCTGCGCCAGAGCCAGGTTGCGCTCCAGTTCAGCCATACGCTGTACCAACGTGCGCTCGGCAAACTGGGCATCATGCACAGCGCGTTCGCGCTCGTGTACGGTACGGCGGGCCTGTTCGGCCAGTTCCGCGCCCTTCTCGCCTTCCATCTGCGCTTCGGCAAACACGCCTTGATGCTCGGCCAGCTCCTCGTCCAGCGCTTCAAAACGGGCCTCGAACTCCTCGCGGTTCGCCTGCAACTCTTCGCGCTGTACCGCCAGCTCTTCCAGCTCTTCGTTGATGCGGCTACCACGCTCTTGCGACTGCTGCGCCTGTTGTGCCAGCTTGGAGTGCTCCAGCTGCACATCGTGCATACGGGCTGTCAGCTCGCCGACACGGGCTCGGGCCGGAACCAGACCGTTACGCACTTGCTGCAGGGCCATTTCGGCCTGGGTGCTGGTATGACCCAACTCGTCCACAATCAGTTGGGCGCCACGCAGCTCTCGCTCCAGATGCGCAATTTCCTGCTGACGAGCCAGCATCCCGGCCTGTTCGGAGTCTGGTGCATAAAAGCGAATGCTGTGCTTATCCACCAAATGACCGTCACGCACCACAATGGCCATTTGATCCGTCAACTGCTCGCGCACGCTCAGGGCCTGCTTCAAATCCTGACAGACATAGACCTGGTGCAACCAGTTATCCAGCAAGCTGCGCAAGCCGCCTTCCTGCTGCCGCAGTACCGAGGTCAGCAAAGGCAAATCCAGAGCAGGCTTGGCCGGCGCCCCCGCTTCGGGCAACTGGTAAAAACTTAAACGAGCAGGTGGCGCATCACTGGCGAAAGCAGCCGCCATATCCAGGCGACGCAGCTCCAAAGCCGTCATGCGCTCGCGCAGCACGGCTTCCAGCGCGGTTTCCCACCCTTTTTCCACGTCCAGGCTTTGCCAAAGACGCTTCATGCTCTCCAGCCCGTGCTTGGCCAGCCAGGGTTCCAGCGTTCCCTTGCGGGCCACGTCTTCCTGCAAACGGCTCAAGGCCAGATGACGCGCTTCCAGACGGGCCATGTCCTGCCCGCCTTGCACAGCTTGTTCCTGCGCTTTCTTGCGCTCTTCTTCCAGTCGGGGAAGCTGGGCTTCCAGATGCTGCATATGCTCCTGAGCTTGCTGCAACTGATTTTGCAGCATGTTCAGATCGCCTTGCAGGCGTTCCAGATTGTCCGGGTCCGGAGCATTGAGTTCGCGCAGCTCCTGCTTCAAGCGCTCCTGACGCTGCTCCACGCCTTGAATCTGGCGATCCGCATCACGCTGCGATTGCGCAGCCAACGCCAGATTCTGCTCCAGACGAGCCAACGCCATGCGCATTTCGTCCCGACGCTGGGCTTGTTCGCGTACGCGCAGCTCCAGATCGGGCAAGGCGCCTTGCGCCTCCTCCAGCAGAATCTGTAATTCTTCCAGCTTTACCGCGGCTTCTTCGCGCTGCTGCTCACTGTTTTCCAGTTCTTGCTGGCAATGCTCTTGTTGTTCAATCCAGTCATGCTGCTGTTGTTCCAGTTGCTCACGGCGCTGCGCCATGCGGCTGCGCGAATCCAGTACGTGGCGGATTTCCGCTTCCAGGCTGGATACTTGAGAGCCCGCCTCATACAGCTGGCTTTGCGCCAGATGCAAGGCGTCACCAGCCTGCAAATGAGCCTGTCGCTGTGACTCCAACGCAGACTCGGTATGCCGCAAGCCGGCAATCGATTCTTCCAGTTTGGTCTGAGCTTGCTCAATCGCCAGGAAACGGGCTTTCTGATCGCCCTGCGCATTGGACTCTTTCAATAACCACAGCAGGTTTTGCTTGAGCTCGCCATCTTGCTGCAAGTCACGATACTGGCGCGCCACTTCGGCCTGCGCCTGCAATTTCTCCAGCTGCGCATCCAGTTCCCTTTGGATATCTTCCACACGCAGCAGGTTTTCGCGGGTATCACGCAAGCGGCTTTCTGTTTCGCGGCGACGCTCCTTGTAGCGCGATACACCCGCAGCTTCTTCCAGAAACACGCGCAACTCTTCGGGCTTGGCTTCGATCAGGCGGTTGATCATGCCCTGCCCGATGATGGCGTAACCACGCGCCCCCAGACCCGTCCCCAGAAAAATGTCGTGAATGTCACGCCGACGAACGGCCTGATTGTTCAGAAAATAGCTGCTGGTTCCGTCCCGACTCAAGACACGCCGTACCGAGATCTCGGCATAGGTGCTCCACTGGCCCGAGGCCCGCCCCTCAGAATTATCGAAAACCAGCTCAACCGATGCCCGCCCCGCCGGTT
Source organism: Alcaligenes sp. AB3 (assembly GCF_031844565.1). Lineage (NCBI taxonomy): Bacteria > Pseudomonadati > Pseudomonadota > Betaproteobacteria > Burkholderiales > Alcaligenaceae > Alcaligenes > Alcaligenes sp. AB3. The sequence goes on along the minus strand of NZ_JAUZVM010000001.1, from coordinate 247,074 downwards.
TGCGTTGCGAGGAGCCATTGAAAATCACGTCCTGCATGGACTCGCCACGCAGCTCGGAGGCTTTGCTCTCGCCCAGCACCCAGCGCACCGCATCGATGATGTTGGATTTTCCACAGCCGTTGGGCCCGACAACGCCAACCAACTGACTGGGAGTTGGAATGGAGGTCGGGTCCACAAAGGATTTGAAACCAGCTAGTTTGATCTGGGTTAGACGCACAGGGTAGAAGTCAGCTCAGAAAAGACCAATTTGAACAGGCGCGCAGGCGCATTTCTATCTGCCTGGCACCGCGAATCGTATGATACCGCAGCACCTGCCACCCATAGCAAAGACGGCTAAAAAACAAATGAAAACCAGGCCATGGCTGCAAGAATGATAAGGCAGTACATACCCCTATGCCGTCAAGCCCTGTTTACCCTGCTTGGCACGCGGGAAAGCAGGCTCAGGCAAGGCATCTACAATAGGGCTTGAGCAAGCTGCGCCCGGCCCGAAAATCCGAGCAGACACACACCTGCAATGAATTTCTAATACCACTGCCCCCGCAGTCCCTGTTATTCTTGCTCCCCATCTCTCTTCGTAAATTTCGCACCGGCTCAGGCTTTATCAGGAAAACTGTGGTGAGCAGCCCCCAGCCAGCTCGTCCTGCCTGATACCTGACCTTGATTCGTGTCTTGCAGTCACCGTACTGTTTTGAAAAGACACACGCATTCGGGATGTATTTTGAATAAAGGATTTTATCTGGTCATGGCCGCGCAGGCATTGTCGTCAGTTGCCGACAATGCCTTGCTGATCGCCGCCATCGCCCTGATCGCTGACCTGCACGGACCTATCTGGATGGTCCCCATGATGAAATGGTGGTTTGCGCTGTCCTACGTGCTATTGGCCGCCTTTGTAGGTGCCTTTGCCGACTCGTATCCCAAGGGCCGGGTGATGTTCGCCACCAACGCCATCAAGCTGATCGGCTGTATGTTGATGTTCTGCCACCAGTACTTTGGCATGAACGACTCCCAGCAACTGGTTCTGGTCTTTGTCTCCTACACCCTGGTTGGTATCGGTGCTGCCGCCTACTCCCCGGCCAAGTACGGCATCGTCACCGAGATGCTCAAGCCCGAACAGTTGGTCAAGGGCAATAGCTGGATTGAAGGGCTGACTGTTCTGTCCATCATCGGCGGCACGGTGCTGGGCGGTGTCCTGATCAACCCGTCTATCGCCAGCTCGCTGGCCGAACACCCATTGATTGCACCTTTGGCCCAGACACGTGCCGAAGTCGCTATCTTGCTGATTTCCTTTATCTATCTGTCGGCGGCCCTGTGCAATCTGCTGATCCCACGCACCAATATCGACTACCCGCCCCAGCAAAAGAACCCCATTTTGCTGCTCAAGGAATTCCGTACCTACGTGCACATTCTGTGGCGTGACAAGCTGGGCCAGATCTCGCTGGCCGTGACAACCCTGTTCTGGGGTGCCGGTGCCACGCTGCAATTCATTGTGATCGAGTGGGGCGCTCAGCATCTGGGCTATCGCCTGGACCAGGCCTCCGTCCTGATGGGCGTTGCCGCTTTGGGCACGGTCTTTGGCGCCGTCTTTGCCGCCCGCGTTCCCTTGAAGAAATCCCTGGCCGTTCTGCCAGTGGGCGTGGCAATGGGCTTTGTCGTTCTGCTCATGCCTTTGGTGCATGAGAAATGGGCGGTCTACACCCTGCTGATGGGTATTGGTGGCTTGTCCGGCTTTTTCGTCGTCCCCATGAATGCCCTGCTGCAACATCGCGGCCACGTGATGCTGTCGGCCGGTCACTCCATTGCCGTACAGAACTTCAATGAGCAACTGAACATTCTGTTCATGCTGGCGCTGTACAGCCTGCTGCTGTGGCTGCGTTTGCCCATCAACTACATCATTGTGTTCTTTGGCCTGATGGTAGCGTCCTTGATGACGGTATTCATCATCTGGAAAAACGCCAATCTGCGCGCGCACCCCGAGCTGGAAGCCTGCATTGGTCAGGAAGGTCATGGACAGGCCTTGACGGCCAAATAAAAAAAGCCCCTTCGGGGGCTTTTTTTTATCTTGAGACAAACCGTCGGCTAGGAAACCATCACGGCATCAAGGCTCAGGACTGGCTCTGCAACTCGCGCAGCAAGGACAAGTCTCGCCAGGCATTGGCTTTGTGCTGCGGACGCAGCAACAGCGAGGCCGGATGATAAGTCACCACCAAAGGCAGACTGCGGCCCTGAGCGTCGGTATAGGTCAGCGCCTGACCCCGCAAAGCCTCCAGATCCTCATCACGACCACTTAGTGCCACTGCCGCCAAATGGCCGACGGCCAGCAAGCGGCGTGGCTGCACCAAGCGAATCTGCGCATCCAGAAAAGCCCGACACGCCACCAGCTCTTCCTGAGTAGGGGGACGATTACCCAGGGGGCGACACTTCACCAGATGCGTTTTATAAACCGAGGCATTGGGAATCGCGCTATTGAGCATGGCTTGCAAGAGCAGGCCCGCCTTGCCATCAAAAGGCTTGGCACTACGATCATCGCTGGTACCCGGTGCTTCACCAATAATCATCCAGTCCGGCTCGGACAAGGGTTCGGAACCAAAAACCACTTGAGCACGGCCCGTATGCAAACCGCATTCCTGACAAGCCTGTACCTGCTCCAGCAAGCCGGCCATATCTTGCGCTTTTTCAGGCTGAATCAGCACGGCAGGCCGCTGCACCACTTCTTCTACAGGAGCAGCTGCTACCGGTCTGGCACCGGATTTGCGCAAGACCGCCAGCGCCTGATCACGGGCCGACATGGCATCCGTAGCCGCAGCGGGGGCTGAAATAGGGGAAAGACTGCCCGCATCATCAAGAGGCCGCTCTACCGGCTGAGCCGTCTGCCTTGCTGCTGCGGGCTCTTGCGCAGGAGCGGCCACAGCCGCGGACTGCACCACAGGCTGCGCCTGAGGCAGACGCGCCAAAAAAGCACGCTCCAGGCCCAACTCCAAAAGCCAGGTGCGCTGCAGAGGGGAGATAGGCTGAAAATCGATCATGCCTCTGCCTTGATGGCCAGATTCAGACTCATCAAGACCGCGTCTTCGCGCTGTCCATCGCCAAGCGGGTAGTAGTTTTTTCGCAGGCCATCCGCCTTGAAACCGTACTTCTGATACAGGCCAATAGCCGGTGCATTCGAGGCCCGCACTTCCAGAACCACGCGCTCCAGCTGATGCTGACGGGCCCATTCCAGGCCATCATCCAGCAATTGCCGAGCCAGACCGCGCCGCTGCTGTTCAGGGGCCACTCCAATCAGCAAAAGCTCGATCATATCGGGGGCTTGCAGCCAAATGGCATAGCCTTGCACCTGACCTTGCTTGTGAATGATCCGGGAGCAATACGCGCTATTACCCAAGGCATCCGTGAAGTTGCCCGCCGTCCAGGGGTGACTTTCCACACGACGCTCGATATCCAGCACGGCGGACACATGCCCAGCCTGCATGGCTTCAATTTGCAGGGGTTGATCCAGAGCCGCCGGGTTTCCGCCCAAGCCCTGTTCACGCTCCTGAATGGTGTAGGCGACTTTCTCGCGCACATACAGCGGCATGGCCAGATCCGGGGAAACACCACGCCCCTCATCCAGATCATGCAGAGCCAAATGCGCCACGCTGGCCCCCGTTGCACGCCAGGCCTGGCCGACTTCCCAGCCCTGCGCCAGAACGGCAGGAGCCAGATCAGGAAACTGCTCCAGCGCATCACCCACAACTTGAATAGGCTGCTGCTCTGCAATCAAACCCTCAGCCTGCAAGCGGGCAATCCAGGTCGTGACCTGTGCAGCATCCAGCAAGACCGGGCTTTGCAGCACAGACCAGGAATTTTCAGCCGTCCAGCTGTACACCGCGGCATAGACCTCTTGCATACGCGCATCCTGTGCCACCACATAGGCGGTGCCCTCTACGGGCGTGCCGCAAGCGGCAGCCGCCAACAGGGACGAGACAGGCAGCACCGGCAAATTCAACGCAAAGGCCATGCCTTGGGCCACGCCACAGGCCACGCGCAGCCCGGTAAAACCGCCAGGACCTTGGCCGAACGCAATGGCAGTCAGCGCCTGTCTATCCAGACCGGCCTGCTCCAGCAGTTGCTCGGCCATGGGCAGAAGACGTTCGGCGTGGTCGCCGCTACCCTCATGGCTCAGCTCCACAAGCGAAATACCCGCCTGGGTGCGAGACAACAAGGTCAGTTCACAGAGATTGGAGGAAGTCTCCAGGGCAAGAATATGTGCATCCATCGCGCTATTTTAGTTTAAGCAGACTCAAAATAGGCAGCTCTCCGGGATCGAACAGGGACAAAGCTGCCCACAGTGAAATTTCGAGTGGGTTTCCCCTCAGGCTGCTATTTTTTTGACCTGACTCAAACCGATCAGCCAGACTATTTGCCACCATACAATCTTCTTCAAAGCCAGTACAAACCTGCTGCAAGGCGCATAAATAGTACAAAACACTTAATGTGTAATATTTTTCTACATCCCCCTATACGCGCTTTCTGATGCCTGTTACATTTTCGCTATGAATACGCCGACCCCCCCCCTCACCCGCAAAATCCTTGTCGTTGACGACGATCCCCGGCTGCGCGATTTATTGCGCCGCTACTTGTCTGAACAAGGATTCAACGTCTTCGTTGCGGAAGACGGTAAAGAAATGGCCAAACTCTGGCAACGCGAGCATTTCGATCTGCTGGTACTGGATCTGATGCTGCCAGGCGAGGATGGCCTATCCATCTGTCGCCGGCTGCGCGGCGGTCACGACAATACCCCCATCATCATGCTTACCGCCAAGGCCGAAGAAATCGACCGTATCGTAGGCCTGGAGATGGGTGCCGATGACTACCTCATCAAGCCTTTCAACCCCCGCGAACTGCTGGCCCGTGTCAACGCTATCTTGCGACGCCGTGGTACCGAGGAACACCCCGGCGCACCTAGTCAGGAAAATGAATCGATCGAGTTCGGCCCCTATGTGCTGAACCTGTCCACTCGAACACTGACACGCAATAACGAAGTCGTCCCCATTACAACGGGCGAATTCTCCGTGCTGAAAGTGTTTGCCCGTCATCCCAAGATCCCCTTGTCGCGCGACAAACTGATGGAACTGGCGCGTGGCCGTGAGTACGAAGCTTTTGACCGCAGCCTGGACGTGCAGATTTCGCGTCTGCGCAAGCTGATCGAACCCAATGCCTCCAAGCCCGTGTTCATTCAAACGGTCTGGGGTCTGGGCTACGTTTTTGTTCCAGACGGCGGTAACTGACCTTGTCTTCCGGTCAGCAAGACGGGCGGCCCGCCGTGGCCGCCCAACGCCGAGCAAGCAAAAACTCAAGTATCCGGCTGGGTTTATTCAGCCGGTCTTTTTTATTGCTCGCAGCGTTAATGCTCGTCAGCCTGGGTGCCTGGCTGCAAGTATTCTTCAGTATGGAAGAAGGCCCACGCGCGGCCCAAATGGCGCAACGCGTGGCATCCATTGTCAGCATCACCCGCTCGGCCCTGGTGTACGCGCCCCCGGCGGTACGCCCTGCCCTGTTGCTGGATCTGGCCACCAAGGAAAGTCTGCGCGTGCAGCCACGCGAGAACACCGACGAGCTTGAGCCCCTGCCGCGCTCCAACTACTGGCAGCACGTTTCTACCGAAGTGCGTGGCGCACTGGGTAGCCAGACCCTGATCATGTGGTCGGTCAATAGCGTGCCGGGCATCTGGGTTTCCTTTGATATCAATGAAGATCAGTATTGGCTGGTCTTTGACCGCGAACAATTAAGTCTGACGGCCGGTGTGGAGTGGCTGGGCTGGGGCGCAACCGCCTTGCTGCTGGCCCTGATCGGTGCTGCGGTCAGTGTGCGCTTTGTGAACCGGCCCTTGGCCCAGTTGGCCAAAGTGGCTCAGCAACTGGCCCGTGGCGAGACTCCCAGCACCCTGCCCGAAAAAGGCCCGGTTGAAATCCGCGACATGAATATCGCCTTTAACCGCATGGCGCGCGACATTCGCCAGACGGAGGCCGATAGGGAAATCATGCTGGCTGGCATTTCGCACGATTTGCGCACACCGCTGGCGCGCATGCGTCTGGAAATCGAGTTAAGCCAGGTATCGGACGAAACCCGCGCCGCCATTGACGAGGACCTGGCACAGATTGACCACAGTATTGGTCAACTGATGGAATACGCCCGTCCCGCTACGGCTGTCCCAGAACATGGCATCGATGTTTCCGCTGTGCTCAATGACGTCTACGAACGCGAACGCACACATACCGAATCGCTGGGTGGGATTTTGACGGCTTCCGTCGAACCCAATCTGTATGCCCGCATCAGCGCTCACGATTTGAAGCGTATCGTCTCCAACCTGATCGAAAATGCCCGTCGCTATGGACGCAGCCCTGAGGATGATCGGGCGCGCATCGAGCTGTCGGCGCATCAGCACGGCAATATTCTGGTGATTGCCGTCAAGGATCAGGGAGCCGGTATTGCAAAAGGCGATATCCAGCGCCTGCTGCGCCCGTTCTCCCGTGGCGTCTCTGCACGCACAGGTGTCAGTGGCGCGGGCTTGGGGCTGGCTATTGTGGAGCGCTTGCTGGGACAAGTGGGAGGCCACTTTGAGCTGGTCAGTGCTCCCTCCGAAGGTTTGACCGCCCGTATCCAGTTGCCACGTATCCGTGCCAGTCGCAATGCGCCTGGAACTCAGGCCGATAAGGACAGCAAAGCTTCCTGAGCCGAATAAAACTTGGGCAGGGATTTTTCCCTGCCCAAGGCTGGTCTCAAACTAAAACCACTCAGGCGCGATACAGCAGGGCCACGGAAGTGACCGCAATCCCTTCCTGGCGCCCCACAAAGCCAATCGCCTCGTTTGTCTTGCCCTTGATGTTCACACTGCCAGGTTCCAATTGCAGATCGGCCTCGATATTGGCCACCATCGCCGGGGCATGTGGTGCGATCTTGGGTTTTTGTGCATGAATCGTGGCATCCACATTGCCTACCAACCAGCCGGCTGCGCGTACCTGCTCATAAGCATGACGCAGCAAGACACGACTATCAGCGCCCTTGTATTTGGGGTCCGTATCCGGAAAGTGACGACCAATATCGCCCAGGCCCGCCGCCCCCAGAATTGCATCGGTAATGGCATGCAGCAAGGCATCAGCATCCGAATGCCCCATCAGACCATGCGTATGCGGAATGGTGACACCGCCCAGAATCAAAGGTCGGCCTTCGCACAGCACATGCACATCAAAACCTTGCCCTACGCGAATCGGCATGCTCATAACCATTTCTCCATCAATTCAAAATCCTCAGGCCAGGTGACTTTAAAATTCCGTGCCGAACCCAATATTAATAAGGCCTGGCTGCCTGCCAATTCCATGGCACTGGCCTCGTCCGTCACCACAAAACCCTGTTCTTTAGCCGCTTGCAAGGCCTCGCGCAAGGCATGCGCGGGAAACAGCTGGGGAGTCTGCGCCAACCACAGGCCGTCTCTGTCCACCGTTTCCTGCGCCGCCGCCGGCTCGGCGGGCGTTGCGCGCTTGACAGTATCAGGCACGGGCAAAGCCAGCAAGCCACCGCGTTGCGCCTGCAAGCAGGCATCAATCAGCCGCGCCAGGGCTTGCCTGGGCAAACCGGGGCGAGCGGCATCGTGAACCAGAACCCAGGCTTGTTCGTCCTTATCCAGACTCTGCAAGGTATTGAGTACCGTTTCAGCCCGCGTTTCTCCACCACAAGGCAGGCAGACCGTGCGCGGCAAGCCTGCCAGTGCGTCGGCGGCCCAGGTGTCACCGGGGGCTACCGCCACCCGCACCTGGCTGATGCGCTCATCGGCCAGCAAAGCCTGTACCGAGCGGCGCAACATGGGCTGCCCGCCCAGCAAACGGTATTGCTTGGGCAAGCCTTGCGCCTTCGTGGCAGAATCCAGGGCGCGCGAGCCGATACCGGCGGCTGGAACAATTGCAATCAAGGTAGTCTTCATAGGTGGGTGATTTTATAATGACAATCCTGATGGAAACCGAAAAACAGCACTCCCTGTCCCTGCCCAGCACCCAAGATGTGCTGGCTGCCTTACGCCCCGGTCAACGCTACTCGCAACCCATGCCCCCTGGCTCGGGCGATGCCTGCCTGATTGCCGACCTGGCCCGCCAGCATAAAGCGCCTATTCTGGTGCTCTGCGCCGATCCCTTGACTGCCCAAAGGCTGGCCGAGGAAATCCTGTTGTTTGGCCCCGCCCTGCGCGTGCGCCAACTGCCGGACTGGGAAACGCTGCCCTATGACAGCTTCTCTCCCCACCAGGATCTGATCTCCGAGCGCCTGCGCACCTTGCATGCGCTGACCATGCACGAGGTCGATGTGCTGACAGTACCCGTCACCACGGCCCTGTATCGTCTGGCGCCGCCTTCTTTTCTGGCCGCCTACACCTTCTCCTTCCGTCAGGGCGACGAACTGGATGAAGCGCAGTTGCGCGCCCAGTTAATGCTGGCAAACTACACCCATATGACACAGGTCAGTGCCCCGGGCGAGTTCAGCATTCGCGGTGGCCTGATTGACCTGTTCCCTATGGGTTCAGTGCTGCCCTACCGTCTGGACCTGTTCGACAACGAGATCGAAAGCATACGCAGCTTCGATATCGACACCCAGCGCAGCCTGTATCCGGTCAAGGAAATCCAGCTGTTGCCCGGCCGTGAATTCCCCATGGACGAAGAGGCGCGCACGCAATTCCGGGCGCGTTTCCGCGAGTTCTTTGAGGGTGATCCGTCACGTGCCCTGCCCTATAAAGATGTAGGCAGCGGCATTGCCTTTGCCGGTATCGAATACTATCTGCCGCTGTTCTTTGAAGAAACGGCCACCTTGATGGACTACGTGCCGCAAGGCAGCCTGGTCATTACTCACGGGGATGCACAAAACGCGATCGGCCGCTTCCAGAGCGACACCCATAGCCGTTTCTCTTTCCTGAAAAACGACCGTGAACGCCCGATTCTGCCGCCGGAAAGCCTGTTTCTGTCAGACGAGCAGTTCTTCAATGGCATCAAACCCTTTAGCCGCCTGAGTCTGAACACGCAAGCTGATGATCAGCCTATCGCCCACCCAGACTTTGAGGCTTTACCTGTGGTGGCGGTCAACCGACGCGACAAGGATCCTTTAGCTCAATTACGGCAAGAGGTACTGGACCCGAAAAACCGGACGGTATTATGTGCCGATTCGGCGGGCCGTCGGGAAACTCTGCTGCAAATGCTGCGTGAGCACGATTTGTCGCCCGCGGCAGATTGCCAGAATCTGGCCGACTTTCTGGAGTCAGACGCCGCCTTTGCCCTGGTCGTCGCCCCGCTGTCACGTGGTTTTGCGCTGGTGCACGACAGCCTGAGCCTGCTGACTGAAAACGACCTCTACCCCACCCAGACACGCACCCAAAGCAGCCGTCGCCGCAACGAGCGCAGCAGCGATGTGGAAGCCATGGTGCGGGACCTGTCCGAACTGCGCGAGGGCGACCCCGTGGTTCACGCCGAGCACGGGATTGGTCGCTACTGCGGTCTGAAAGAAATGGACCTGGGCGAAGGCCCGGTCGAGTTCCTGCACCTGGAATACGCCAAGGGCAGCACCTTGTATGTGCCCGTGGCCCAGTTGCACGTAATCGCCCGTTACAGCGGTGCCGACCCCGAGCATGCGCCTTTGCACCAACTGGGCTCTGGCCAATGGGATAAAGCCCGCCGTCGTGCAGCCAAGCAAGCACGTGACAGCGCGGCTGAACTGCTGGCTCTCTACGCCCAGCGCGCCGCTCGTGAAGGCTTCCAGTTCAAGCTGCCTCTGAATGACTATCAAGCCTTTTCCGAGGGTTTCGGCTTTGAGGAGACTCCGGATCAGGCCGCAGCCATTGAGGCCGTCGTGAACGATATGACGTCGGGCCAGCCTATGGATCGTCTGGTCTGCGGGGATGTAGGCTTTGGGAAAACCGAAGTCGCCCTGCGTGCCGCCTTCCTGGCCGTAGCCAATGGCAAGCAAGTTGCCTTGTTGTGCCCGACCACCTTGTTGGCTGAGCAACATGCGCAGACCTTCTCGGACCGTTTTGCCGACTGGCCTATCCGTGTTGCCGAGCTGTCCCGCTTCCGCTCGACCAAGGAAACCCAGGCTGCGATTGCAGGCCTGCGCGACGGCAGCGTGGATATTGTGATTGGTACGCACAAGATCCTGTCTTCGGATGTGCGTTTCAAACAACTGGGCCTGGTCATCATCGACGAAGAACACCGCTTTGGTGTGCGCCAGAAAGAAGCCTTGAAGCAACTGCGTGCCGAAGTCGATATCCTGACCCTGACCGCCACCCCTATTCCACGTACCTTAGGCATGTCCCTGGAAGGCATACGGGACTTTTCCGTGATTGCCACGGCACCACAAAAACGTCTGGCGATCAAAACCTTTGTACGCCGGGAAGATGGCAGCACCATACGTGAAGCGCTGCTGCGCGAATTGAAACGCGGTGGCCAGGTCTACTTCCTGCACAACGAAGTCGAAACCATTCACAACCGGCGTGCCCGTCTGGAAGAGCTGGTGCCGGAAGCCAGTATTGCAGTGGCCCACGGCCAAATGCCGGAGCGCGAACTGGAAGCCGTCATGAAGGGCTTCTACCAGAAGCGCTACAACGTGCTGCTGTGTACCACGATTATTGAAACCGGCATTGACGTGCCCACGGCCAATACCATCGTCATTCACCGTGCGGATCGCCTGGGTCTGGCTCAGCTCCACCAGTTGCGCGGACGAGTGGGCCGTTCCCACCACCAGGCCTATGCCTATCTGCTGACCCCTGGCGAGGATGCCATCACCAGCAATGCGAAGAAGCGACTGGAGGCCATTCAAGCCATGGAAGAGCTGGGTGCAGGCTTTTTCCTGGCCATGCATGATCTGGAAATTCGGGGCGCCGGGGAAGTGTTGGGCGAATCCCAGTCCGGCGATATTCAGGAAGTGGGCTATTCCATGTATGCGGATATGCTCAATACCGCTGTCAAAGCCCTGAAAGCCGGTGAAGAGCCTGATCTGGATTCGCCTTTTGCCTTGCAGTGCGAAGTGAATCTGCACACCTCCGCCCTGCTGCCGGCCAACTACTGTCCGGATGTGAACGCCCGTCTGGGACACTACAAGGCTCTGTCACACGCCCGTACGGAAGACGATCTGATCCATATCCATGAGGAACTGATTGACCGCTACGGCCTGCTGCCAGAAGCGGGCGAGAACCTGCTGGCCGTGCATCGCCTGCGCATCAAGGCCGAGCCCTTGGGGATTGTGAAAATCGATGCCAGCGAAGCCCAGGCGACGATTCAGTTTTCTTCCAAGCCCAATGTGGACGCCGTCAGCATTATTGAACTGGTCCAAAAGAACAAGCAGGTACGCCTGGCTGGGCCGGACAAGCTCAAGGTTGAAATTACCAAAGGCGAGGAAATCAAGAACCGTATCCAGGCTGTGCGTAATGTCTTGAACAGCTTGCGCAAAGAGAAGTAAGCCTTCACAACAAGGCTGGGATATAGAAAAGAGCGCTGCCCAAGGACAGCGCTCTTTTATTTTTGACAGCCAAACTCCTGCCTTGTGCGTTTACGCTGGTGAGCTGGAAGGCCTATATACAGACCAACTCTTAGTAAGCCTTGAGTTTGCGGCGCCCACCTTCATTTTTTCGCCAGACTACGCTGACGATCCACCGACATCAAACGTCCAAACGGAACCAGTTCAACACGGCATCCAGCGGAGAGTGATTCAAAGCAAAGCTGGCTTGCTCCTGCACCACCGGCTTGGCTCGGTAAGCCACCGAGTACTTGGCCTTGGACATCATGGGCAAGTCATTGGCCCCATCGCCAATCGCAATACATTGCTCTGGACCTGCACCCAGCTCAGCCGCCAGTTCCTGCAGGAAACGCGCTTTAGCCTGACCATCCACAATCGCGCCCAGCACTTTGCCTGTCAGCTTGCCGTCCACCACTTCCAAGGTATTGGAATGGGCGTAGCTCAAGCTGAACCGGTCTTTCATACGTTCGGTGAAGAAGGTAAAGCCACCCGACACCAGCAAGGTTTTCACCCCATGAGCATGAGCCGTCGCAATCAGGCGGTCCGCGCCCAGATTGGGCTGCAAGCGCTCTTCATAGACACGAGTCAGATCACTGACGGGTACACCTTCCAAAAACGCGACACGACGATTCAGGCTTTCGGTGAAATCCTTGATTTCACCGCGCATGGCCGCTTCGGTAATCGTGGCAACTTGTTCCTTGCGACCAGCCATATCGGCAATCTCGTCAATACACTCGATATTGATCAGCGTGGAATCCATGTCCATTGCCAGCACGCGCATTTCTTTCAGGCGATCAATCTGCTCCAGAAAGGCAAAGTCCATCGCGCCGGTCTTGCACAGAGCCTGCACCTCAGCGCGCTGCGTGTCGTCAGCACCCAGCAGGCGTACAGCGGTGGGACCCAGTTCCTGCACTCCATCGGCCTGCACCACTGCCGCAATTTTTTCGATGATGGCGCTATCCAGGCGCGGCCCTTGAAGAATGAGATGAGACATCAGATCGTCCACAAAGCAAGAAAATACGGCACAGCCACTGTGCCAAAAGACGATTATTGTAGCCTGCTGCAGCCCCGGCACGGCTCTGCCTGCAAGCGACAATGTCAGTTTTCAGCCTGAACTCATCCTGCTACGATAAAAGCTATCGCGAAATGACGAGGACGCCTTACATGTACATCTGGCCCAACAATACTTTGCTGGATCTGCTCCATATCGAGCAACCCATCGTTCAAGCCCCTATGGCCGGCGCCCAAGACAGCGAACTGGCTATTGCCGTTGCTCGTGCCGGCGGCCTGGGTTCCCTGGCCTGCGCCATGCTCAGCCCAGAACAGATTCGGGAGCAAGTAGGCTTGTTCCGGCAGGCTGTGTCGGCCCCTATCAATCTGAACTTCTTTTGCCATGAAGACCTGCGCCTGGAGCCAGAGGCCCTGCAGGAGTGGCGTCTGCGCCTGATCCCTTACTACCAGGAATACGGCCTGGACCCGAATCAGGAATTGCCAAAGGCGGCACGTGCGCCTTTCTCCAGCCAGCATGCTGAATTGCTCGAAGAAATTAAGCCCGAAGTCGTCAGCTTCCACTTTGGTCTGCCCTCCCCTGAGCTGCTTGAACGCGTGAAAAAAGCCGGCGCACTGGTCATGTCCAGCGCCACCACCACGGCTGAAGCCGTGTGGCTGCAAGAGCACGGTGCGGACATCATCATCGCCCAAGGCGTGGAAGCCGGTGGCCACCGTGGCGTGTTTCTGGACGATAAAGTGCATACGCAAGTTGGCACCATGTCTTTGGTTCCACAAATTGCGGATGCCGTCAAAATCCCGGTAATTGCTGCCGGTGGCATTGCGGATGGACGTGGTATCGCTGCAGCTTTGGCCTTGGGTGCCAGCGCGGCCCAAATTGGTACCGCTTATCTGTTTTGCCCTGAATCCAAAATTACTCCCCTGCATCGGGAAGCCCTGGCCAATAGTCGCTCGGACGGCACGGCGCTGACCAATCTGTTTTCCGGCCGTCCCGCACGCAGTATTCGCACTCGCCTGATGGATGAGATTGGACCTTTAAATAGCAACGCGCCTGTCTTCCCGCATGCAGGTTCGGCACTGAGCCCGCTACGTATCGAAGCCGAAAAACAGGGCCGCACTGAATTCAGCTCCCTCTGGAGCGGCCAGAGCGCTGCCTTGGGCCGTGCCCTGCCCGCCGAACAACTGACGCTGGTGCTGGCCCAAGAGGCTCAAGGCGTCTGCAAGCGCCTGGGAGTAGCTGGCGCTACCCACGCCCCTTTGGACCAGCCTTGATCGACTCTGCGGGCTGCATACTGCCTCTGCAGCCCTTCATTGAAGTCAGGCTCACCACCTGATTACAGGCCTACAAAAATCAGGACAAAAAAAACCTCGCAATTTTGCGAGGTTTTTTTATGCAGTCAGCACTATTCAAACTTGCCCTTGGGGTGACGCATCAAATAGCGATATACAAAGCCCGGGTACGCCATCACCAGAAACAGAGCAAAAGTAATGGTGTAAAAAACCCAGGTCTGCTTGAACGGATTACCGATGCTGGCTTCAAACGCAAAGCCGAACGCACCCACAATCCCGTAAAACGCGCAGACTTCCAGAAGCCGAGGAAAAAAGCCTTTGGAAACTTTCTGATTCCGAGAGCGCCATGCCGGAAAGTAAAACATGGCCCCCACCAACACCAGGCCCAAAAGCAACTTGCCCAGCATGACAGGCAAGGAGTTCAGGCCGGAGCTGGAGGCAATCACCGTGTAGATTCCCAGACCCAGTGCAGCCAGCACGGCCAGGTACACAAGGCCGACAATCAGCTGCAACCAGGGCGAGAGTCCTGAACGCTCGCCCGGCAAGGACCAAGGCAAAACCAGCAAGGGCTTTTCCACGAGAAACGGCAGGTTTGCCGTAATCACGGACAGAACAATCAAGACCCAGATGGAAAGGCTTTGGTCCATAGTGCTACCTACTTAAAACTGCAAGGACGACTGAATCACGCGGATGCAGGTATCCATCAAACCACCAGGCAACAAGCCCAGGCCGATAATCAGAACACCGTTCACCAGCATGACCAGCTTGGTCAGCAAGCCTGTTGCCACAGGATGCTCTTCACCTTCGGGTTCGTCGAAGTAAACAACCTTCACGACACGCAGATAGTAGAAAGCACCGATCAAGGACATGATCACGGCAAACACGGCCAGCCAGACATAGCCCGCGCCCACCACGGCTTGCAGAACACTCAGCTTGGCGGCAAAGCCGGACAGCGGAGGAATACCAGCCAGGGAGAACATGGACAGCAGCCAGACCAGAGCCAAACCAGGGTTGCGACGGTTCAGGCCCTTCAGGTCGCTGATGTTTTCACATTCAAAACCGCGACGGCTCAGGATCAGAATCAGACCAAAAGTGCTCAGTGTGGTCAGAACATAGATCACCACGTAGAACAGCGAAGCACCGTAGGCTTGAGAGTGAGTCTCGCCATTGAACACGCCAGCCAGCAAGCCCAGGAAAATGAAACCCATGTGCGAGATGGTCGAATACGCAAGCATACGCTTGAGATTCTTTTGCATGATCGCCGTCAGGTTACCCAGAGCCAGCGACAGCACGGCCATGATCAGCAGCATGGGCTGCCAGTCCACGGCAATACCGTGCAGGGCTTCAACCAGGAAGCGCATGGTCACGGCAAAAGCAGCCAGTTTGGGAGCGGCACCGATGATCAGGGTGACGGTGGTTGGGGCGCCTTGGTAGACGTCCGGTGTCCACATGTGGAAAGGAGCCGCCGTCAATTTAAAGGCCAGACCGGCAACCACAAACACCACACCGAAGACCAGAGCCAGACGCTCGGCTTGACCGTTGGAGATGACTTCAGCGATGCGCGGGAATTCCAGATGGCCGGTAGCGCCAAAAATCATGGACATGCCGTACAGCAAGATACCCGATGCCAAAGCACCCAGCACGAAGTACTTCAAAGCCGCTTCAATGGACTGGCGATGTTCACGACGCAGCGCAACCAATGCATACAGCGCAAAGGACATCAGCTCCACACCCAGATAAGCGGTCAACATGCTGTTGGCCGAAATCATGATCATCTGGCCCAGCAGAGCCATCAGAGTCAGAGTGTACAGCTCACCACCACGTTCCATCATGTCACGCTGTTCAGCGTATTCACGACCGTAGATCAGGGTGGCGGCCACGGCCGCACACGAGAGCAGCTTCAGGAAGTGAGCCATCTCGTCCACGACGAACAGGCCACCGAACGAGACACCGCTCACACCTTTGGACCACTGCCAGGCCACGCTGGCCGCAACCACGGCAAGCGTCAGCAGGCTGAAAACAAACGTCGAATGGCGCTGTTTGTGTGTACTGAATGCATCAAAAATCAGCACACACGAAGCCAGAACCAGGAGCAGGATCTCAGGCAAAGCCAGAGAAAAGTTAAAGGTAGTATCCATAGTGATTCGGCCTACAGTTTCGAGATGGAGACGTGTTGCAGCAACGCTTCAACCGAAACGTGCATGACCTCGGTGAATGGCTTGGGATACACACCCATGCCCAGCACCGCAATCGCCATTACGCCAAGAACGAAGAACTCACGGCCGCTCAGGTCGCTCATGCCGGCAACCTTGTCGTTACCCACGGGGCCAAAGGCCACGCGCTTGAGCATCCACAGCGAGTAAGACGCACCTGTAATCAGCGCTGTTGCTGTCAACAGACCAATCCAGAAGTTGTACTCAACCGCGCCCATGATGACGGTGAACTCACCGATAAAGCCGCTGGTACCTGGCAAACCGCTGTTGGCCATCGAGAACAGCACAAAGAAGGTGACGAAACGAGGCATGACCTTGACCACACCACCGTAATCGGCGATCTGGCGGCTGTGCAGACGGTCGTACAGAACACCGATACACAGGAACATGGCGCCGGACACGAAACCGTGCGAGATCATTTGCATGATCGCGCCTTCCATACCCGTGGTGTTGAACACGAAAAAGCCCAGTGTGACAAAACCCATGTGAGCCACAGAGGAGTACGCCACCAGCTTTTTCATGTCGTCCTGAACGATCGCAACCAGACCAATGTAGATCACCGCGACCAGGGACAAGGCAATGATGATTCCGGCCAGACCTTGCGAAGCATCAGGAGCGATGGGCAGGGAAAAGCGCAGGAAACCGTAAGCACCCAGTTTCAACATGATGGCAGCCAGAACCACGGAACCACCGGTAGGTGCTTCCACGTGGGCATCAGGCAACCAGGTGTGGACGGGCCACATAGGCACTTTCACTGCAAACGCCATGAACAGCGCCACAAAGATCAGCACCTGCGTGGTGTAGTCCAAGGGGACTTTGTGCCAGGTCAGGATATCGAAGGTACCGCCAGACACGTTCCACAGGTAGATGAAAGCAATCAGCGTCAGCAGGGAGCCCATCAAGGTGTAGAGGAAGAACTTGACCGATGCATACACGCGGTTTGGACCACCCCAGATACCGATGATCAGATACATCGGGATCAGCGTGGCTTCAAAGAACACGTAGAACAGCAAGCCATCCAGAGCGGCAAACACGCCAACCATCAGACCCGACAGGATCAGGAAGGCACCCATGTATTGCGCCACGCGGCTGGTAATCACCTGCCAGCCCGCCAGCACCACGATCACCGTGATGAAAGCGGTCAGCAGAACAAACCACATGGAAATACCATCCACGCCAAGGTGGTAATTCACCTTGAAGGCATCAATCCAGGGGGCCAGCTCAACAAACTGCATGTCGGCTGTACCGGGATTGAAGCCCGTGTAGAGAGGAATAGTGACAACAAGACCGGCGATCGAACCCAGCAAAGCCAGCCAGCGGGTGAAGGTGGGACGATCATCACGTCCCAGAGCCAGCACCAACAGGCCAGCGACGATAGGTACGAAAATCGCCAGCGTTAACCAAGGAAGAGTAGAAGACGCCATATCGCTAGCCATTACCGAACCGTCAGTACAAAAAAGGATAAGAGCGCCAGGATCCCGAGGATCATGGCAAAGGCGTAGTGATAGACATAGCCGGACTGGATATGACGGCTGATTGCAGCCACCCAGCCCACTACGCGCGCACTACCGTTGACCACCAGGCCGTCAATCAGACCGCGGTCAGCACCTTTCCAGAGGCCCGTACCCAGGCAGCGAACGCCACGAGACAGCACTTGCTCGTTGAACCAGTCAACGTAGTACTTGTTCTCCAGGATACGGTAGATAAAAGAGCAGTTCTTTTTGATAGCGGCAGGCAAGGCGGGATTAACCAGGTACATGTACCAGGCCACCACAGCACCAGCCACAACCAGCCAGAATGGCAGCGTGCCAAAACCGTGTACGGCATAAGCCATCCAGTCAGTCCAGTGCTCAGCCAGCGTAGCCATTGCAGGATGCTCGGGCAGAACCGTCACAATGCCTTCAAAGTAGCCACCGAACAGCAGCGGATCCACAAACCAGATACCGGCGAAGATCGATGGAATGGCCAGCAGCACCAGCGGCAGCGTAACCACCCAGGGCGATTCGTGAGGATCGCCACCACCGTGAGCGTGATGGTCGTCGTGACCATGCGACTCGTCGTGCTTAACGTCACGGAAACGCTCTTTGCCGTGGAATACCAGGAAGTACAGACGGAAGGAGTACAGCGAGGTGACGAACACACCGATCAGTGTGGCGTAGTAAGCGTAGGTCGAACCCCAGATACCGGCTTCGCCTGCGGCTTCGATGATGTGCTCTTTCGAGTAGAAACCCGAGAAGAACGGCGTACCCACCAGAGCCAGCGTACCGATCAGGAAAGTCAGCCAGGTAATAGGCATGTACTTGCGCAGACCACCCATATTGCGGATGTCCTGATCATGGTGCATACCGATAATCACCGAACCAGCGCCCAGGAACAGCAAGGCTTTGAAGAAAGCGTGCGTCATCAGGTGGAACACAGCGGCCGAGTAAGCCGAAGCACCCAGAGCTACCGTCATGTAACCCAGCTGGGACAAGGTGGAGTAAGCCACAACGCGTTTGACGTCGTTCTGGATAATACCCAGCAAGCCCAGGAACAAGGCACCGGTTGCACCGATCACGATGATGAAGGACAGCGCCGTTGTCGACTGTTCAAACACAGGCGAAAAACGAGCCACCATGAAGATACCGGCCGTCACCATGGTCGCGGCGTGAATCAGTGCCGAGATAGGAGTAGGACCTTCCATGGAGTCAGGCAGCCAGCTGTGCAAAGGCACCTGAGCCGATTTACCCATGGCACCCACAAACAGGGCCAGAGCAGCAACGGTCAGCAATTGCCAGTCGGTACCGGGGAATGTCATGGTGCTCAGTTCCTGAACCTTTGCGAACACGTCGCTGTAGTTCATGGAGCCGGTGTAGGCGTAGAGCAAGCCAATACCCAGAGCAAAACCGAAGTCCCCCACACGGTTGACCAGGAAGGCCTTCATGTTGGCGAAAATCGCGGTCTTGCGCTCGTACCAGAAACCGATCAGCAGGTAAGACACCAGACCCACTGCTTCCCAACCGAAGAACAGCTGCAGCATGTTGTTGGACATGACCAGCATCAGCATCGAGAAGGTAAACAGCGAAATGTAAGAGAAAAAGCGCTGATAGCCCGGGTCATCTTTCATGTAGCCAATGGTGTAGATGTGCACCATCAGCGACACGGAAGTCACCACCACCATCATCAGGGCAGTCAGCTTGTCGATCAGGAAACCGATGTCCCACTGAATGCTGCCAATGGTGATCCAGGTGTAGACCGGACCGTTGAAAGTCTGGCCTTCCAGAACCTGCAACATGACCATGACCGAGCCGATAAAGGAAATCAGCACGCCCGCGATCGTAATCAGGTGAGCGCCTGTCTTGCCGATAAATCGACCCAGGAAGCCGGTACCAAACAAACCGGCTAGCGCCGAACCCACCAGGGGAGCAAGCGCAATCGTTAAGTAAAGATTTATGGAGTTCATTAGTGTGCTATCCCATCAACCCTTGAGCTGGTCGAGATCCTGGACATTGATCGAATTAAGGTTACGGAACAACAGAACCAGAATTGCAAGACCAATGGCCGCCTCGGCCGCAGCGACCGTCAGGACGAAAAAGACAAACACCTGACCTGCCTCGTTGCCCATCCAGGTGGAGAAGGCCACAAAGTTCATGTTGGCCGACAAAAGAATCAGCTCAACAGACATGAGCAAGATAATCAGGTTGCGACGGTTCAGGAAAAAGCCAAACAGGCCGATCGTGAACAGCACAGCGCCCAGGACCAAATAGTGCGCAAGCGTCAGCGTCATCATCATTTGTCTCCTGGCACGACAGCGTCAGCCGAACTGGACACCGACGGCTTTTCGGTTTGAGAAGGAATGGAAACCATGCGCAGACGGTCTTTGGCGCGAACCTTGACCTGTTCGCTGGAGACGGTGCGTTTGACACCTTCACGTTTACGCAAAGTCAGTGCAATGGCCGAGATCATGCCAACCAGCAGCACAATGCCACCGAGCAACACAGCCAGCACGTACTGGGAGTACATCAACTCGCCGATGACGCGGGTGTTGTTGTAGTCCGCAGCCACCGCAGCAGCAGGTGCCGTTGTGAACCACAGCTTGGTCAGCACAAAGCCCATTTCCAGAACCATGATGGCGCCGATCAACAGCCCCATCGGCACATGAGCCCTGAATTTCTTGGCAGCAGATTCCTGACGTACGTCCAGCATCATGATGACGAACAGGAACATCACCATCACGGCGCCCACATAGACCACCACCAGCAAGAGGCCCAGGAACTCGGCGCCCATCGTGATCCACATCATGGCGGCCGTGAAGAACACCAGAATCAAATGCAATACGGCTGTAACCGGGTTTTTGGCAGCGATCACGCGATACGCGGCCACCACCATCACCAGCGCCAGCACATAAAACAGAACAGTAGTAAATAACATGAGTGTAGAGCTCCGGCCTTAGCGATAAGGTGCATCTGCGGCACGACGACGAGCGATCTCGTCTTCGTAGCGGTCACCGATAGCCAGCAGCATGTCCTTGGTGTAGTACAAATCGCCGCGTTTTTCACCGTGGTATTCATGAATGTGCGTTTCCACGATCGAATCGACCGGGCAGCTTTCTTCACAGAAACCACAGAAAATACACTTGGCCAGATCGATGTCATAACGCGTGGTGCGGCGGGTGCCGTCCTCGCGCTCTGCCGATTCGATCGAGATGGCCATGGCGGGACATACGGCCTCGCACAGTTTGCACGCGATGCAACGCTCTTCGCCGTTTTCGTAGCGACGCAAAGCGTGCAGACCGCGAAAACGTGGCGAAGCGGGCGTGGTTTCAACGGGATAACGCAGGGTTACCTTGCGCTTGAAGAAATACTTCCCCGTCAGGCGCATGCCTTTGAGCATCTCGGACAGCATCAGGCTGCCAAAGAAATCTTTGATTGCTTCCATAATCTTGCCCCTTAGCCTTAATGCCAGATGTTCCAGGGCGTCTGCATCCAGATCGCCACAATAACCAGCCAAACACCGGTCAGCGGGATAAATACTTTCCAGCCCAAACGCATGATCTGGTCATAGCGGTAACGTGGGAACGTTGCACGGAACCAGATGAACATGGAGACCACGACAAAGGTCTTCAGACCCAGCCACAGCCACCCCGGAATCCAGGTAAATGGGGCGAACTCGACAATGGGAGTCCAGCCACCCAAGAACATGATGGACGCCAGAGCCGACAGGAAAATCATGTTGGCGTATTCGCCCAGGAAGAACAGAGCGAAACCAGTACCGGAGTACTCCACCATGGGACCAGCCACAATTTCCGATTCGCCTTCCACCACGTCAAACGGGTGACGGTTGGTTTCAGCAACGGCGGAAATCACGTAGATCACAAACAGTGGCAGCAGTGGCAGCCAGTTCCAGGACAGGAAGTTCAAGCCCTTGTCCGCAAAGTAACCCTGAGTCTGACCAACCACGATGCCCGACAGATTCAGCGTGCCGGAAACCAGCAACACGGTAATCAGCACGAAACCGATGGCCAGTTCGTAGGACAGCACCTGAGCGGCTGCACGCAGACCACCCAGCAAGGCGTACTTGGAGTTGGACGCCCAACCGGCCACGATCACACCATACACACCCAGCGAAGTAATCGCCAGAATGTACAGCAGACCGGCGTTCACGTCGGACAGAACCACATCGGGGCTGAAAGGAATCACCGCCCAGGCGGCCAAAGCAGGCATCAGCGTCACAACCGGAGCCAACAGGTACAGAACCTTGTTGGACTTCGCAGGAACGATCAGCTCTTTGGTCAGCAGTTTGAAAACGTCAGCGAAAGGCTGCAGCAGGCCGCGGTAACCAACACGGGTTGGTCCCAGACGAACGTGCATGAAGCCGATCATCTTGCGTTCCCAGTAGGTCAGGTACGCAACACACAGAATGACGGGCACCGCGATAGCGACAATCTTCAGCAGCGTCCACACCACATACCATGCGTCCGGACCCAGCAGGTCCGAACCGTAGCTATTGATGGCAGAGAGAAATTCCATGTTATGCACGCTCCACTGTCAATTGACCGAATGCGCTACCCAAAGCGGCAGTTTCAGAAAAAGCGGTGGCAACACGCACCGAGTTCAATGCCACGGTGTCATCCAGCTGAGCCGGCAAGCTGACTTCGCCTTGCGAAGAACGAACCTTTACCAGATCGCCGTCAGCCAGACCCAGTTGGGCCAGCGTGGCAGCGGCCATGCGAGCCGTAGGTGCTGCCGAGGCAGGTGCTTCCTGCAAGGGAGCCGAACGGCGCACCAACGCATCGCTACGGTAGATAGGCACATCAGCCACACGCTCCAGACCGCTTGCTGCAGGCAGAACGCTGGCAGCCAGATTGATCTGGTTGGACAGACGCGATTCCACACCAGCAGCCATGACAGAGTCACGCACCGATTCGGAGGTTTCGTCGTCGAAACCATCCAGCTGGAACAGATTGCCCAGTACGCGCAGAACCTTCCAGGCCGGACGTGTATCGCCCACGGGAGCAGCGGCGCCCTTGAAGCTTTGTACACGGCCTTCGGCGTTCACAAAGGTGCCGGAGGTTTCAGTGAAAGGAGAGACGGGCAGCATCACATCGGCCCACTGCTCGGCAGCGGAGCGATAGGAAGTCAGCGCGACCGAGAAGGTGGCGGACTTCAGTGTTTCTACAGCACGTTCGCCCAGATCGCTGTCCAGAGCAGGCTCGACGTTCAGAACCAGGTAAGCACGCAGGGTTTGAGCCAGCATTTGCTCGGCAGTCAAACCGCCCTTGCCTGGTACGGCGTTGGCCAGGTAACCACCGACGGTGTTACCACCGGCAGTCAGGAAGCCCAACTTGGCACCGCTAGCCTGTGCAATGGCATTGGCGTTAGCAGCAATCACGCTGGCCTGATCCGAGTTGACAGCCATATTGCCCAGCAAGATGGCCACGCGTTCGCCGGAGGCCAGGCTGTCAGCAATCTGCTGAGCTTCAGCAGAAACCTGTACACCTTCCAGACCAGCAGGAACGGCGCTGTCCTTGGCTTTGGCAACGGCAACCAGCACTTGAGCCAGGGAGTTGGCCAACTGGCTGGGAGCCACCGTCATACGGCCAGCAATCGCATTGAACAATGGATTATCGGCAGCCGAATCAATAAAGGAAACTTGAGCACCACGTTTAACAGCCTGACGCAGACGCTGAGCCATCAAGGGGTGATCTTTACGCAGGAAGGAACCTACGACCAGAACGCGATCCAGCTCGTTCAAGGCGGTCAGAGGCATACCCAACCAAGGTACACCGGCCAGGGCGCCATCCAGACGGGCATCGGTCTGACGCAGACGGAAGTCCACGTTTTCGGTACCCAGAGCACGACCCAGACGAGCCAGCAAAGCCAGTTCTTCGGTAGTGGAGGTAGCCGAACCAATACAGCCCAGTTGATCTGCACCAAACTTCTCGCGCACGGCATTCATACCGGCAACGATGGTTTGCATGGCGTCGTTCCAGGAGGCTTCACGCCATTGACCGTCATCACCACGCACCATGGGGCGAGTCAGACGGTCTTCGGTGTACAGGCCTTCGTAGGAGAAACGGTCACGGTCGCTGATCCAGCACTCGTTGACTTCGTCGTTCTCGAAAGGAACAACACGCAGTACCTTGTCCATCTTGGCCTGCAGCACCAGGTTGGCACCCACGCTGTCGTGCGGGCTAACGCTGCGACGACGGGCCAGCTCCCAGGTACGGGCATTGAAGCGGAAAGGTTTGGAGAGCAAGGCACCTACGGGGCAAACGTCAATCATGTTGCCCGACAATTCGGACTCGACTGCGCGACCCACAAAGGTAGTGATTTCGGCGTGTTCGCCGCGGTTGAGCATACCAACCTCTTGGACACCGGCGATTTCTTCGCCAGTACGCACACAACGGGTGCAGTGAATGCAACGCTGCATGGCTTCGGTCGAGATCAGTGGGCCCATGGATTTGGCAGCCACGACGCGCTTTTCTTCCTTGTAGCGCGACTCGGAGCCACCGTAACCCACGGCCAGATCCTGCAGCTGACACTCACCGCCCTGGTCACACACGGGGCAATCCAGAGGGTGGTTGATCAGCAGAAATTCCATGACGCTCTTTTGAGCGGCAATGGCTTTTTCCGAACGAGTACGCACAACCATGCCGTTGGTGACGGGAGTGGCGCAAGCAGGCAAAGGCTTGGGCGCTTTTTCCACGTCCACCAAACACATGCGGCAGTTGGCGGCAATACTCAGTTTTTTGTGATAACAGAAGTGCGGCACGTAGACCCCGGCGTCATGGGCAGCCTGAATGACCATGCTGCCTTCCGGGGCGTCAACTTTAATGCCATCGATGGTGAGTTCTACCATTACGTTGTCCTGGCCTACAAATATTGAGGCACCACACAGCCTTTATGCTCGATGTGGTGTGCGAACTCGTCGCGGAAATGCTTAACGAAACTGCGCACCGGCATGGCAGCAGCATCACCCAGGGCGCAAATGGTGCGACCCATGATGTTCTGTGCGATGTCGTCGAGCATGTCCAGATCTTCTGGGCGACCTTGACCGTTCTCGATACGATGCACCATGCGCCACAACCAGCCTGTGCCTTCGCGGCACGGCGTGCACTGGCCGCAGCTTTCGTGATAGTAAAAATAGGACAGGCGCAGCAGGGACTTGACCATGCAACGAGTCTCGTCCATCACGATGACAGCGCCCGAACCCAGCATGGAACCAGCCTTGGCAATGGAGTCATAGTCCAGGTTGGTTGCCATGATGATGTCGGCGGGCAAAACGGGCGAGCTGGAACCACCAGGGATCACAGCTTTTAGTTTGCGACCGTCACGCATGCCGCCTGCCAGTTCCAGCAAGGTGGCAAAGGGTGTACCCAGAGGCACTTCGTAGTTACCGGGACGCTCTACGTCACCCGTAATGGAGAAGATCTTGGTACCACCGGCGTTGGGGATACCCACTTCCAGGTATTCCTGACCGCTGTTGCGCAAAATCCAGGGGACAGCCGCGAAGGTTTCGGTGTTGTTGATGGTCGTCGGCTTGCCGTACAAACCAAAACTGGCCGGGAATGGCGGTTTGAAACGGGGCTGGCCCTTCTTGCCTTCCAGCGACTCCAGCAAGGCGGTTTCTTCACCGCAAATGTAGGCACCGTAACCGTGGAACGCATGCAGCTGGAAGCTGAAATCCGAACCCAGGATCTTGTCACCCAGAAAGCCTGCCGCACGGGCCTGCTCCAGCGCTTCTTCAAAGCGCTGATAGATTTCGAACACTTCACCGTGGATATAGTTGTAGCCCACGGTAATGCCCATGGCGTAGGCGGCAATGGCCATGCCTTCGATCACGATGTGCGGGTTGAAACGCAGAATATCGCGGTCTTTAAAAGTGCCGGGTTCACCCTCGTCAGAGTTACATACCAGGTACTTTTGACCGGGCAAGCTGCGGGGCATGAAGCTCCACTTCAAACCCGATGGGAAGCCTGCACCACCACGACCGCGCAAAGCCGAAGTCTTGACTTCAGCAATCACGTCTTCGGGCTTCATGCCAGTGGTCAAGACCTTGCGCAGGGCTTCATAGCCACCACGCTTGACGTACTCTTCCAGGCCCCAGTTGTCGCCGTTCAAACCAGCCAGAATCTGTGGCTGGATATGACGATCATGAAAAATCATGCTGCGCGACAGGTCGCCACCAGGGTTAGGTTCCAATCCCTGTGCGAACTTGCGCAGAATGTCCGGTGCAATCATGCCGATTCTCCGTGTGTCTTCAATTCTTCGAGCATGGCATCAATGCGCTCGGCTTCCATGCGCACGCACATGTGCTGATTGTTCAGCAACATGACGGGCGAATCACCACATGAACCCATGCACTCTCCCATGATCAGGGAGAACTGGCCGTCCGCCGTGGTTTCACCGTATTCGATACCCAGTTTCTCTTTCAGGTACTCGCCAGCCTTGACGCCATCACGCAGCGCACAGGGCAAGTTGGTGCAAACGGAAATGGTGACGCGGCCAACGGGCTTGGTGTGGAACATGTTGTAGAAGGTCGCAACCTCCTGCACAGC
Organism: Alcaligenes sp. AB3; assembly: GCF_031844565.1. Taxonomy (NCBI): domain Bacteria; kingdom Pseudomonadati; phylum Pseudomonadota; class Betaproteobacteria; order Burkholderiales; family Alcaligenaceae; genus Alcaligenes; species Alcaligenes sp. AB3. Next base: position 221,004 of record NZ_JAUZVM010000001.1, on the reverse strand, counting down.
AATAGGCTCCACGCCAATGTATTGAGCCACGTCCTCGATAATTTCTGGCGATACCCAGCCTTTTTCCTGCTGGGCAATGGCCAGGGAGGCCATGATGGCAGAGCGACGTTGATCTGCCGGGAACTTGCTCAGTTCCTTATCTATCTGTTGGTAGGCTTTTTCGGAAAGCAACATAATTCGGTTCCGTTTTTCCAGGCGCGACCTTAGCGGTCGATCTCGCCAAACACAATGTCCTGCGTGCCGATGATAGTGACCGCGTCGGCAATCATGTGACCGCGGCTCATTTCATCGAGGGCCTGCAAGTGGACGAAGCCCGGAGCACGGATCTTCATGCGGTAAGGCTTGTTACCGCCGTCAGATACCAGATAAATGCCAAACTCGCCCTTGGGATGCTCCACACCGGCATACACTTCGCCAGTAGGCACGTGCATACCTTCGGAGAACAGTTTGAAATGGTGGATCAAGTCCTCCATCCCGGTTTTCATGCGTTCGCGCGATGGCGGCGCCACTTTGTGGTTATCCGTAATGACAGGACCGGGGTTGTTGCGCAGCCACTGTACACACTGACGGATGATGCGGTTGCTCTCGCGCATTTCTGCGATACGAACCAGGTAACGGTCGTAAGAGTCACCGTTACGGCCCACAGGAATATCAAACTCAACGCGATCGTAGACTTCGTAGGGCTGCATCTTGCGCAGATCCCACTCCACGCCCGAACCACGCAGCATGGGGCCGGTAAAGCCCAGCGCCTTGGCACGATCGGGATCGACCACGCCCACACCCACCAAACGCTGCTTCCAGATACGGTTATCGGTCAGCAAGGTTTCATACTCGTCGACACAAGCGGGGAAACGATTGGTGAAGTCTTCGATGAAATCCAGCAAGGAGCCTGAACGCGCTTCGTTCATGGCTTTCAGTTCCTTGTCGGAGCGGTACTTGTTGGCCTTGTACTGTGGCATGGTGCCGGGCAGATCGCGGTAAACGCCACCTGGACGGTAGTAGGCCGCGTGCAAACGGGCACCGGAGACCGCTTCGTAGCAGTCCATCAGGTCTTCACGCTCACGGAAGGCGTACAGGAACACGGCCATGGCACCCACGTCCAGCGCATGCGAACCCACGGACATCAGGTGGTTCAGGATGCGGGTGATCTCGTCAAACATGACGCGGATGTATTGAGCACGCAAAGGAACCTCAACCCCGACCAGACGTTCCACAGCCATACAGTAGGCGTGTTCGTTAACCATCATGGACACATAGTCCAGACGATCCATGTATGGCAGGGTTTGCAGGAAAGTGCGGTGCTCGGCCAGTTTTTCAGTGGCGCGGTGCAACAGACCAATATGGGGGTCAGCACGCTGAATGACTTCGCCGTCCAGCTCAAGCACCAAACGCAACACACCGTGTGCGGCTGGGTGCTGAGGACCAAAGTTCAGGGTGTAGTTTTGAATTTCTGCCATGATGCTTATCGCCCAATTCCGTAATCGTCCTCGCGCACCACTCGTGGCGTGATTTCACGCGGCTCGATGGTGACGGGCTGGTAAATGACCCGCTTCTGCTCGGTGTCATAGCGCATTTCGACGTAGCCGGAGATGGGGAAGTCTTTGCGGAACGGATGACCGATGAAACCGTAGTCGGTCAGGATGCGACGCAGATCAGGGTGGTTCTCGAAAATAATGCCGTACAGGTCAAACGCTTCGCGCTCGAACCAGTTCACCGAAGGCCAGACCTCGAACAGGGTTGGCAAAGCGGGGAAATCGTCGTTGGGCACAAAGCAGCGCACACGCAGGCGCCAGTTGTGCTTCAAGGACATCAGGTGCAGCACAACGGCAAAGCGATGGGGAAACTGAGCCGATGCAGCCTGATAGGTAGGCGCTTTCCAGGCGGAATAATCAATCCCGCACAAGTCGATACAGGTCTCAAAGCGCAGATCAGCGTGGTCACGCAGCAGTGTGCAGGTATCGAGCCATGCATCAACCGGCACTTCCAAAGTGAGTTCATTGCGCGCTTGCGTCAACGCAGCCTGCTCGCCAAGGATAGAGAGCAAATTGGTTTTTAAAGTTTCTAGCCGTGTCATAGTCTTGTTTAGCCTGTTCTAACCGTTCAGCGTGCGATGGTATTGGTCAAACGGATCTTGTTCTGCATTTGCAGCAAGCCATAAACCAGAGCTTCAGCGGTTGGAGGACAGCCCGGCACGTACACGTCTACCGGCACGATGCGGTCACAGCCGCGCACAACCGAATAGGAGTAGTGGTAGTAGCCGCCACCATTGGCACAGGAGCCCATGGATACAACCCAACGTGGCTCGGCCATCTGGTCGTATACCTTGCGCAAGGCAGGTGCCATCTTGTTGCACAGGGTGCCCGCCACAATCATCAAGTCAGATTGACGTGGGCTGGGACGGAAAATAATGCCAAATTGGTCCAGGTCATAACGAGCCGCACCAGCGTGCATCATTTCCACTGCACAACAGGCCAGACCAAATGTCATGGGCCACATGGACCCTGTTTTTGCCCAGTTCAGAAACTTGTCTGCACTGGTCGTCACAAAACCTTCTTTGAGAATGCCGTCGATAGCCATAGTAGTTGCCTTTTGCCGGATCAGACCCTGGGAAGCCCCGGCCTATCCTGTTGCTGACCAAACCCGCTGTCATCAAGACGCATCCTCGTGCCCCTTATGCCCAGCAGCAGACGCGAAAACCCCTGGCAGGGTTCTCTATGGATGGGTTACTCCCAGTCCAGAGCGCCTTTTTTCCATTCGTAGATAAAACCGACCGTCAAAACGGCCAGGAACGCCATAACGGTCCAGAAACCAACCAGACCTACAGTTCCATTGGCCATGGCCCAGGGAAACAGGAAGGCGATTTCCAGATCGAACATGATGAACAGAATCGCGATCAGGTAGTAACGAATGTCCACCTTCATGCGCGAATCGCCGAATGCCTCAAAACCGCATTCGTAAGGAGAGAGCTTTTCAGCATCGGGTCGGTTTGGACCAAGCACTCGACCGACTAAAAGTAGAGCCAGGCCAATCCCAGTGGCGACGATGATAAATAGCAAAACGGGAAAGTACTCTTGCAGGTTCATGCAAAGCATCCAATCGCAGTAAATAAACTCTTGGATTGTAGCATTTTGAGAGCACAGTTTTGGGGGATAACCCCAAACCATTACATCTATGCACGGGTGTTGCACCCATGCCGCAAAAACTGTCAGCTACCTGACCAAAAACCCTTCAACTATTGATTATTTACTTTATTAAGGGTTGCGATTTCAGGCATCAATTACTTATCTTACCCGCTTTTGTAAGGAAAATGTCAGCCAGGGAAGCCAGGAAAACGATTTTTCGTGCTTATTTTGTAAGCAAGACAAACAAGACCGAGCAGTCGGAACAGTAGATAGACAGGCACAGCACACAACCGATCCGGGTTCTACAGCGCAGCAGGACAAGCACCACAGACGACACTCAAGAAACCCGCGCAATCATTTAGAGCACCAGCGAGCACATACCAACAATTCCATAAACAACAGCAACAAAACAGCACAAGACCCACAATCCGAACAGACTGACTTGAGCTTGAGCACCCCAAACAACAAGTAATAAAAAAGCCATCCCGAAGGATGGCTTTTTCTCTTCAGCTCAAGCAAGTCCAAAGACCCGCTTATCGCGATGCGTAGACATGCTACGCAAAACGATTAGAACTGGTGACGCAGACCAACGCCGATCAGAGTCGACTTAGCGTCAGGCATGAAGTATACGTTCTTGACGTAAGAGCCAATTGCGTACACGTTCGTGCGCTTGCTCAGTGGGTGGCTGTAACCCAGGCTGAAAGTGTGCTGCTTCTTCAACTCCCAAGAGTCGTTCGCGTAGGAGCGGTAGAACGAATCTGGTGGGCTTGTTGGATCAGCCATAGTCCAAGAACCCATCACGGTGCCAGCACCAACAGGAGCGGACAGACCGACCAGGTAGGAGTTAACTTTCAGACCTTTACCCAGCAAAGCTTGCTGGTTCAGCTCGCCGAAGGTTTGACCTTCAAACAGGCCGTTACGAGTCTGACCGAAAGCCAAGTAAGCTTTCACAACTTCGAAGTCGTAGCTACCACCGATGTTCCAGGATTTGATGGTGGTGTCTTCGCCTTGAGCGTAGAGGCCGTTGCCAGCATCACGCACACCACGGTCACGGACTTGGTCATAAGTCAGAGCAACGCCGATAGGACCGTTAGCATAACGCAGACCAGTAGTGATAGCTTGCTTGTTCAGGTCTTTAGCGTTAACTGTACCGCCGTTAGCAGCTGGCAGATCCTTGTCCCAGTATTGGCTACCGTTAGCATTGAACGAGTAACCGACGCCGAACTGGAAGCCGGAGAAGTTAGGGGTTTGATACATGACCATGTTGTCGTAACGAACGGTGTTAGCAGCCGTGAAAGCGCCACCGATGTTAGCTTGGTCAAAGCCACCGCCGAAAGGATCAGCAACAGCGCTCAGGTACTTGGAAGCGATGTTTGTTTGACGACCGAAGTCCAGTTGACCCCAGCTGTCACCAGCCAGACCCAGGGTAGCTTGACGACCGAACAAACGACCACCTTGAGCCGACTTACCGTCAGCCAGGTTGAAACCGCTTTCCAGAACGAATACAGCGCGCAGGCCGTCACCCAGATCTTCGGAACCCTTCAGACCCCAGCGGTTGCCAGATTGGATACCACTGATCAGGCCAGTGCGCTTGGAGTTGATTTCAGTTTGTGTACCGTTGGTAACATAACCCTCGGAACCTTTAACTTTTTGGTAACCGATACCACCGTCCAGAATACCGTACAGGGTGACAGACGTTTCTGCGTGTGCGACGCCAGCGAAGCCGGCCATCAGAGCAGCAGCGAGCAGAGTCTTTTTCATGTAAGAAATCTCCGTAGATTTGAGTAAATCAGAGCAGCCCAACTACAACAGTGCTGCTGCTCTTTCTAACTCCGCGATGGGAAGTTAACGCTATTGCATCAAAATTCCCGTCGCTTGACTACGAAACCCTTCGGAAACGTGAATCTTTGTGCACAGCTTGTTGGCTATACACAACAAAAACCCACTTACAGCGGCTTTCAAAGCCACTTTGAGCCAGCACGACAATTAGCAGGCTAAAGCCACAATCTTCTTAAGAACTTGCTTTAAGTATTCCTGGCAATCGGTCGCCAATACTGGTTTCCCGCAAACAAGGCTAAAAGCCAAATTACGCTTTAAACCGATAGAAAAGCCGCCCATTTCATATTGAGAGCCTAAATTGACCACACAAATGGCTTAATAGATTCTCACATTATGAGAATTTACTCGAACATCAAATTCAACATGAACTGACCCGATTCATCCGTCTCCCAACCCAGCAAAAAACAGGCTCGGAGATCGCAGCGCCAGCACCTAAAGCGAAAAGTCACAACAGCCAAAAATCGACGAAAAAAAAACCTGCCCTTTTCAGGTTCAGGTTTTGTTTCCATGCTCTGCCATCACAGAGCTTTTTGTTTGGTGCCGACGACGAGACTCGAACTCGTACAGCTTTCGCCACTACCCCCTCAAGATAGCGTGTCTACCAATTCCACCACGTCGGCAAGCAATCAAGACAGCGATATTAGCATGACCAAAGTAAGGCTGTCAGTACAAAACAGGCCAAAACAGCTAAAAAAGCTCGTTCTCAGGCATATTCCACACAAACACCGCAAGATGAACAAAGCCCGCCATTAGGGGCGGGCTTTGATATCGTACTTTCCAATCCTGCTTGTGATCTTTGTTGCCTTCTATATATAGAGCAACATTGAAATCCCAAACAGATCGAACTTACTCAGCAGCAGGAACCGCTGGAGCGCTTTGCTCTGGAGTTGCCGAAGGCACAGCAGCTGGCACAGAGGCGTCAGGAGCCGGAACCGAAGCGGCACCCGATGGAGCTGCGCCAGGCACGGAAGATTCGTAGCCTTGCATCACGCCCGCATCCACTTTCTGTGCAGGATGGTGAGCAACCCAAGCCAAACCACCGGTAGACACGAAAAAGACAATTGCCGCCCACTTGGTCATGCGCGACAAAAAGTTTGCCGCACCTGCCGCACCAAACACACTCCCTGCCGAGCCGCCACCAAAGGCCGAGCCCATATCAGCGCCCTTGCCTTGCTGCAGCAGAACCAGACCAATAATCAACAGCGAGGAGATAACCTGCACCGCCATCAGAACGGAAGACATCCAATCTTGCATTTAAAGACTCCAGACCCTTTAAGCGGCCACAATACGTAAAAATTCTTGCGCATCCAAAGATGCACCACCCACCAAGGCACCATCAATATCCGGCATGGCAAACAGCTCTGCGGCATTATCCGCTTTCACACTGCCACCGTACAAAATACGCACCTGATCCGATTCCATGTAGGCACGAATCTGCTGATGCATTTGCTGCGCTTGCTCCGGCGTTGCCGTCAGTCCTGTACCAATTGCCCAGACCGGCTCATACGCCAGGACCAGCTTGGATACCACTTCCGCCCCAAGAGCCTTGATGGGCTCAAGCTGATCTTGCACCACACAGGCTTCCTGCCCAGCCTCGCGATCGGCCAACTGCTCGCCAATACAGACAATAGGCGTCAAGCCTGCATTGAGCGCCGCAACCACTTTGGCGGCGACCTGAGCACTGCTTTCCTGATGATACTGACGGCGTTCGGAATGCCCGACAATCACCCAGCGACAGCCGATATCAGCCAGCATTGCAGCCGAGACTTCCCCAGTGTATGCACCCTTGGCGTGGACACTGACATCTTGAGCACCGACCGCAATGGCCGACTCTTTCAAGATATCTGCCACCTGGGGCAAATACACATAAGGAACGCATACAAGCACATCACAATCTGCCTGCGCCTCAGGCTGAACGAGCAGTTCTTGCAGCAGACGGCTGTTGCCATCAAGCGAGCCATTTAATTTCCAATTACCCGCAACCAGTCGTTTACGCGAAGAATGTACGCTCATTGCTCCCTTGATGCCAGTCAAAAATTACACCAACGCCCACAATCAAGGCGCAGCTAACCGGCTATTGTAGCGCGAGCTACTCCGTTTCGCGCATATTTGGCAGAAAATTCGTTTCAGTGCCGCAAGAAAAAGGGTGGCTACGCCACCCCTTGCTGTTTTTAAGGAACAAGAATGATCTTGCCCACCTGCTCACCCGCCTCCATCATGGCGTGCGCTTCATTGGCTTTTTCCAGAGGGAAAGTGGCATGAATCAAGGGACGCACCTGCCCTGCTTCCAGCAAAGGCCAGACTCGCGCTTTCAGCGCCTGCGCCAGTTGCGCCTTGAACTCTACAGAACGAGAACGCAAGGTTGAGCCGGTAATAGTCAGACGACGACGCAGAATCTCACCACAATTAATCGTGGCCTTCACCCCACCCAGCAAAGCAATAATGACGATACGACCGTCATCAGCCAGGCACGTCAAATCCCGGTTGATATAGTCACCAGAGACCATATCCAGAATCACATCAACCCCACGACCGTCTGTTTTGCTTTTGATGACGTCTTCGTAAACTTCGGTTTTGTAGTTGATGCCAATCCCGCCCAAGCGATTGATGGCCTCCACGCGCTCATCACTGCCGGCCGTGGCATATACCGTATGCCCTAAAGCCACCGCCAGCTGAATCGCTGTTGTTCCAATTCCGCTTGCACCACCATGAACCAGCAGGGTTTCACCCTTGCTCAACTGACCACGGTCGAACACATTGCTCCAGACAGTGAAGAAGGTTTCTGGCAGGCCCGCCGCTTCCAGCAAGCTGAAACCCGCAGGAATAGGCAAGCACTGCTGTACTGGCACCACACAATATTCGGCATAGCCCCCCCCAGTGACCAACGCACAGACCTGGTCACCAATCTTGAACTCACTGCCCTGCACATCGCCCGATACGATTTCACCGGCCAGTTCCAGACCGGGAATATCAGAGGCACCAGCCGGTGGCGGGTAAGCGCCTGCTCGTTGCAAGACGTCTGGACGGTTCACGCCCGCCGCCAGCACCTTGACCAGCACCTCACCAGGACCTGTTTGTGGCATGGGCCGCTCGCCCACTCGCAACACGTCCGGCTTTCCAAACTCGGTAATTTCAACAGCTCGCATACCTACTCCCTGATATCTAGACTATTTTTCCAGCGCGGCTGCAAGCACAAACCATAAGCAGCCGCCTTACCTGCTGCAATCTATCACAGGCACTGGCATCAACGCTCTATTCCAGCCATGAAAACAGATTATTTCGATGACGCTGGCAAATTTATACGTTACACTTTAAGGCTTTCCTGGCCTCCGTGCTTTTTTGCGCATGTGACTTGTCAGGAAGAAAAGCCCAACAGACAGGAAGCGTGCCAGAGCGGTTGAATGGACCGGTCTTGAAAACCGGCGATGGGGTAACCCATCCGTGAGTTCGAATCTCACCGCTTCCGCCATCATCTCCCGCTGCATCCATGGCGGAATTGGTAGACGCAAGGGACTTAAAATCCCTCGATCTTTGATCGTGCCGGTTCGATTCCGGCTGGATGCACCATAGACCTGAAGCGGTCTGCACTGATACATAAGCCTTGAATTTGCCCAAACCTGCGTTGGTTTTGCAGCAAAAATCAGGCGACAAAAAGCCCACTATGCGTAGTGGGCTTTTTTTGTTCCCCCAACCATCGAATGGGGCAGTAGCCATCTGCCGCTATACAAGCTGCATACGGCATACACACTGCCTGCTCAAACCCTGTCAATCAGAAAAACACTGCCAGGCTCCTTCTACGGAGCTGCGCCGTAGACCTGCCGACCGGCAAAGTAAGTCGCCAGAACCTGAGTGTCTTTCAAAGCCTCTACATCTACCTCCAGCACATCGCGATCCAGCACAATAAAGTCCGCCTGCTTACCCACCTCCAGAGAGCCAATTTCCCTCTCCATTCGGATCGCCCTGGCCGCGTTGATGGTATAGGCCCTGAACATACTGTCTTTATCCATACGCTCGCCTGCATTCAAACCGCCATCCGGCCCAGAGCGTGTCATTGCATGATGCATGGCTTCCCACGGATTCGCCGTAGAAATAGGCCAATCACTGGCACCCACAATCACCGCTCCATGCTGCTGCAGCGACCGAGCTGGATACTGACCCTGAAACTCCGAATCAGGAATATAAGGCTTGACCAGATCAAGCAGATAGTTATCAAGCTCGGCCCAGTGCAACTGCATGACAGCCATCACATCGAGCTGTTTAAAGCGGGGATAATCAGCCGGGCTTACCAACTGCAGATGCGTAATGGAATGCGGTACACCACTGCTACGCTTTTTGCGCGCCGACTCAATAGCATCCAAAGATACACGCACAGCTCTGTCACCCAAGGCGTGGATATGCACCAGCAAGCCACGCTGATCAATAGCATCAACCAGCTGCGTCATTTTGCGCTGCTCCAGCAGCAGCTCGCCCTGCTTGCCAGAGTTTTCATAACGGCCCAGCAAGGCTGCGCTTTGAGCCGGATACTCCAGCACCCCATCAGCAAACACCTTGATACCTGGCAAACTCAGGTTAGGGATGTGCGCAAAGCGCTTTCGGACACTATCAAGCCGCTCCAGATCCGCAGCATCACTCTCCGGACTGGCCACCAGCAAGGCAGCAACATGAGCAGTTAATAAACCCGCTTCTGATAAAACCCGGTAAGCCGGCAATATGCCCTCTCCAACACTGCCAAGAGGTCGAGAAAACAAAGCCTCCCCCGGCCCGGCGTTGGCCGCCGGGTCCATCCAGGCCGTAATGCCATAGCGATTATTGGTTTCAACAGCGATTTTTGCAGCTGCCAGTAACTGCTTTTCAGCTGGTTTGGGCAAGATCACCGTCACCTTATCCAGTCCAGCATCCACCAACACCCCATCGGGCTGGCCATTACTGGCCACACCGATGGTGTGTCGAGACTTCGCAGGCAATGACTGCACGTAAGCAGCGTCAATTCCCGCCTTTTCACGCATTGCCTGATTCGCCCAGGCCGTATGATAGTCAGCCCCCATCAGCAACACAGTCTGATGCTGCCAAGCCCCTGCATCCAGCAAAGCGCTCAATGACTCGGGCGCAGACCACACCGCAGGATTCACCCCAAACACCACCATAGGCACATCTGGTCCGGACTCTTTTTCCGCCAGCCAGGTTTGCAATTGCTGAGCGAGCTCAAGCGGACTGAGCTCTTGATCCTCCAGGTTTGGCGCCAAGGCAGCCAGGCCCGCAAAAATAGCGTGGGAGTGCGCATCAATCAGGCCAGGCATAACGCGTCGACCCTCAAGGCTTAGCATGCGAGTGCTCGGTCCCTGATAGTGCAAGATCTGTTCGCTCTTGCCTACGGCCAGAATTCGGCCCTGGCTCACGGCCATCGCCTCGGCATCAGGGGAATTGGTATTAGCGGTATAGATCTTCGCGTCCAGAAAGATCATATCCGCGACTTCATTAGCTCCAACGCTCCCCGTAGACCCCACTAGCATCACAGCACACAAGCACCTGAATAGCCTGTTTATCCCCATCATTGACTGTCTCCTGCATCAGCTTTTGATCATCCTCGGCCAGTACCCACCCAAGCGACAACTCAAACTTGGATCAGCATGACATCGCATCACTCTCTGTTTATAGATTTTATGATTTCGACATCCAGACAGCGCTTAATAAAGCCCTGCAAACCCAAGACAAGCGCTACCAGAGCCCATGACAGATTTCCTCTAAAGCACGGAAGACCAAGGCTTTAGTCAGAATGTACAACGTTTAAACAAGGCGCATTCAAACCAGTCCCCTCCAACCCCGGGCAATGCCAAACGCAAAAAACCCGCCTTGCAGCGGGTTTTTCTTCAAGCAGACTACAAGCGCTATCAGGAAGCAGCAGGAGCAGCTGGGCCGCCTTGAGCTTCGATACCACCAATAGCCTTGATCGACAGACGCAGACGACCTTTCTCGTCAGCTTCAATGACCTTGACCTTAACAACCTGACCTACTTTCAGCACGTCATTGATGTTGGCGATACGGTAGTTAGCAATCTCGGAGATATGCAGCAAGCCGTCACGTCCTGGCAGCACTTGCACAATCGCGCCAAAGTCCAGCAAACGCATCACTGGGCCTTCGTATTCCTGACCCACTTCCACTTCAGCGGTCAGTTCTTTAATACGACGCTCGGCTTCGCGAGCCTTGTCCAGATCGGCGCTGGCGATCGTGATGGTGCCATCATCCGAAATATCGATCTGTGTACCGGTTTCTTCGGTCAGGGCGCGGATGGTTGCACCACCCTTACCAATCACGTCACGAATCTTCTCGGGGTTGATCTTCACGGTCAGCATGCGAGGCGCAAATTCGGACATCTCGGTACGGGAACCGTCGATGGATTCTTTCATCTTGCCCAGGATGTGCATACGGCCTTCGTGAGCCTGGGCCAATGCAACCTGCATGATTTCCTTGGTGATGCCCTGGATCTTGATATCCATCTGCAAGGCAGTGATACCTTTCTCGGTACCGGCAACCTTGAAGTCCATATCGCCCAGGTGATCTTCGTCACCCAGAATGTCGGTCAGCACAGCAAACTTGTTGCCTTCCTTGATCAGACCCATGGCCACACCGGCCACGTGATCTTGCACAGGCACACCAGCGTCCATCATGGACAGCGAGCCACCGCACACCGATGCCATGGAGGAGGAACCGTTGGACTCAGTGATCTCGGACACCACACGGATGGAGTACTGGAAATCTTCAGCGGCAGGCAGCAAAGGAGTCAAAGCACGCTTGGCCAGACGACCGTGACCGATTTCACGACGCTTGGGAGCGCCGAAACGGCCGGCTTCGCCTGTGGCGAACGGAGGCATGTTGTAGTGCATCATGAAGCGATCGCGGTACTCGCCCATGATCGAGTCAATGATCTGCTCGTCTTGCTTGGTACCCAGGGTGGTCACCACCAAAGCCTGAGTTTCGCCACGTGTGAACAAGGCGCTACCGTGAGCACGGGGCAGAACGCCCAGACGAATGCTGATAGGACGCACGGTGCGGGTATCGCGACCGTCAATACGGGATTCGCCGCTCAAGATGCGCGAACGCACAATCTTGCTTTCCAGGTCGAACATCATGTTTTCAACGGCAACCATATCAGGCTGATCCTGACCGGCGGCCTCTGCTTGAGCCTTGACCGTTTCTTTAACTTGAGCATAGACAGCACGCACCTGTTCGGTACGAGCCTGTTTTTCGCGAGTCTGGTAGGCCTGAGTCAGACCTTCCTCAGCAGCGGCGGTTACCGCAGCCAGCAAGCTTTCGTTAACAGCGGCAGGCTGCCAGTTCCACTCGGGCTTGCCGGCTTCTTCAACCAGTTCGTGAATGCAGTTGATGGCCGCTTGCATTTGCTCGTGAGCAAACACCACACCACCCAGCATGACTTCTTCAGACAATTGCTTGGCTTCGGACTCAACCATCAGCACTGCTTGTTCGGTACCGGCCACAACCAGATCCAGAGCCGAAGATTTCAGCTGAGTAGCGGATGGGTTCAGTACGTACTGGCCATCAACGTAACCCACGCGAGCAGCGCCCACAGGACCATTGAAAGGAATGCCGGAGATAGCCAGAGCAGCCGAAGCGCCGATCATGGCAGCGATATCAGGATCAATTTCAGGATTGACCGATACCGTGTGAATGATGACCTGAACTTCGTTGTAGAAGCCTTCAGGGAACAGAGGACGCAGTGGACGGTCGATCAGGCGGGAGATCAGGATCTCGCGCTCGGACTGGCGGCCTTCACGCTTGAAGAAACCACCAGGGATCTTGCCAGCGGAGTAGGTTTTTTCGACGTAATCAACGGTCAGAGGGAAGAAGTCCTGACCTGCTTTCGCTTCGCTTTTGCCAACAACAGTGGCCAACACAACAGTGTCTTCAATCGAAACCAGCACGGCACCTGACGCCTGACGTGCGATTTCGCCGGTTTCCAGAACGACGGTATGTTCGCCGTACTGGAAAGACTTGGTGACTTTATTGAACATTAGGAGAATCCTTACAATAAAAAAACCGTGCACACAGCGAAACCAGTTCGCCGAATGCACGGTTGTTTAGCGGGGAGCCAGCCCCGGTATCACTTACGCAGACCGAGTTTTTCGATCAAAGCACGGTAAGCGTCTGGATTACGACCTTTCAGGTAATCCAGCAATTTGCGACGACGGCTAACCATGCGCAACAGACCACGACGGGAGTGGTGATCCTTGTTGTGAGCCTTGAAGTGGCCGGTCAATTCGTTGATGCGAGCGGTCAGCAAAGCCACTTGCACTTCTGGGGAGCCTGTATCGCCTTGTTTACGCTGAAACTCGGAAACGATATCGACTTTTTTGATATCTGCAACTGCCATTTTATTTAGCCTCTAAGACTTGCGTTAGGACCGAGGTGCCCTAACGTGTTGAAAATGAGATTGAGTGCACTGGGCCCACTGGGCCAAGTGCAAGCAAACGATTATAACGAAAAACCGGGCGAGGCGTTAAGCATTTCGGCCTGAAAGCCCGCCCAAGCCGGGTATTTTAGTTGTTTCCACGCCGAAGTCGCGCCAAGGCACGGGCACGACGCCAGCGCCAGGCCATGACGAACCAGCCCGACAAACCGTACAGGCAGAACAGCCCAAACAGGAAAACAGGTGGATCGGTAGATACAAACACAAAGACCAGCACGAAGAGCAGCATGGCCCAGAACGGCACGCTACGGCTGATCGCAAAGGACTTGCCGCTATAGAACGGTGCATTGGAGACCATGGCCAGGCCGGCATAAATGGTCAAACCGAAGGCAACCCAGGGAATCACGTTCACTTGCAAGGACAACTTGTTGTCCACCGCCAGCCAGACAAAGCCGGCCACCAGCGCAGCGGCTGCCGGACTGGGCAAGCCCTGGAAAAAGCGCTTGTCGACCACTTCAATATTGGTATTGAAACGAGCCAGGCGCAGTGCCCCACCCGCTACGTAGATAAAGGAGGCCAACCAGCCCCAACGCCCCAGCCCCTGCATGGCCCAGACGTACATGACCAGCGCAGGCGCCGCGCCAAAGGAAATCATGTCTGCCATGGAGTCATACTGCTCGCCAAAAGCAGACTGGGTATTGGTCAAACGAGCCACCCGCCCGTCCATACCGTCAAATACCAGTGCCAGGAAAATGGCGATGGCTGCCGCTTCAAAACGGCCATTCATGGCCTGCACAACGGCATAAAACCCCGCGAACAGATTGGCGGTCGTAAAGGCGTTGGGCAGAAGATAGATGCTACGCCGACGACGGGTTTCATCATTGAGCAAATTGGGCATAATTTATGCTTTAAGAGTTGTTGCTAAGGACTGAACACTCAAATGTAGCATTGTCCACAAGGCTACAGAGTGCGAATAATTCCAGCAAATATAAGCCAGAGCGAACAGAAACGGCCAAGGGGCCTGCGGCCAGGGAGTTCGCGGATAAATAGTGGATTTTATCGAACTCGCTTGCGCACCACCCCGACAGGGGCACGATGGTCAAATCAAGCACTGCATTTTATCGCGCCCTCACCAATACGGCTATAAGACGAGTAGAAGGCGCTTCCAAGCTTTTCTTTAGCCCAAGCAGAGGCGGCGCTGAAGGCCAAATTCTTGCAGCAATAAAAAACCGGCTGACGCCGCAAGACGTCAGCCGGTTCAGGTTCAAGACCAGGACAGCTTATGGAACCGTCCCGATATCAAACTTAGTTCTTGGACTTGTCGACCAGCTTGTTAGCGGCGATCCAAGGCATCATGGAGCGCAGCTTGCTACCCACTTGCTCGATCTGCGATTCAGCGTTGATACGACGACGCGAGATCAGAGTAGGAGCGCCAGCGGCGTTTTCCAGGATGAAGTTCTTGGCGTACACACCAGTCTGGATGTCTTCCAGGCACTGACGCATGGCTTTGCGGGTTTCATCGGTAACAATCTTCGGACCGGTCTCGTATTCGCCGTATTCGGCGTTGTTGGAGATCGAGTAGTTCATGTTAGCGATACCGCCTTCGTAGATCAGGTCCACGATCAGCTTCAGTTCGTGCAAGCACTCGAAGTAAGCCATTTCAGGAGCGTAACCAGCTTCAACCAGCGTGTCGAAACCAGCCTTGATCAGCTCAACGGCACCACCGCACAGAACAGCCTGTTCGCCGAACAAGTCGGTTTCGGTTTCTTCGCGGAAGTTGGTTTCGATGATACCGGCACGGCCACCGCCGTTAGCGGATGCGTAAGACAGGGCCACGTCGCGAGCAGCGCCGGTCTTGTCCTGGTAAACAGCGATCAGGTGAGGAACGCCGCCACCCTGGCTGTAGGTGCCACGCACAGTGTGACCAGGAGCCTTAGGAGCAATCATGATGACGTCGATATCGTCACGTGGCACAACTTGGCCGTAGTGAACGTTAAAGCCGTGGGCAAATGCCAGAGCGGCGCCGGGCTTGATGTTTTCAGCAACCTGGTTGCGGTAAACCTCAGCAATGTTTTCGTCAGGCAACAAGATCATGACGACATCAGCGCTCTTGACGGCTTCAGCCACTTCCTGAACTTTCAGGCCAGCGTTCTCGGCTTTGCTCCAGGAGGCGCCGCCTTTGCGCAGACCAACAACCACGTTCACGCCGGACTCGTGCAGGTTCAGGGCGTGGGCGTGGCCTTGCGAGCCGTAACCGATGATGGCAACAGTCTTGCCTTTGATCAGGGAAAGATCACAATCCTTGTCGTAGAAAACTTTCATTTCAGGTGCTCCAAATTTAATAATTTCGCTTAAACAGCAATTCGAGAATGGCCGCTCATGCAGCAGCGGCACAAAAAAGACCTTGACTCATTACTTCCAGAACAGGGCCACCGCGGTCTACACAGCGTCAGGCCGTGTTTACCCTTTATAAGGAGCCGCCTTGAAAAGCAGCTCCTTGAATAAAAGCGGTAATTATGTCCTGAAAAAGCCTTGGCTTACAGCTTTAAGACACGTTCGCCACGGCTGACACCAGAGACCCCGGTGCGCACTGTTTCAAGAATGGCCGTACGATCCAGCGCATTGATGAAAGCAGCAATTTTGTCTTGAACACCGGTCAGTTCGATGGTGTATGTCTTGTCCGTAACATCAATGATGCGACCACGGAAAATATCCGCCATGCGCTTCATCTCTTCACGTTCCTTGCCCACCGCCCGCACTTTGATCAGCATGAGTTCACGCTCGATGTGAGGGCCTTCGGACAGATCCACCACCTTGACCACGTCAACCAGACGGTTCAAGTGCTTGGTGATCTGCTCGATGACGTCGTCCGCCCCTCGGGTAACGATAGTCATGCGAGACAGGGTGTCGTCCTCGGTTGGAGCAACCGTCAAGGTCTCGATGTTATAGCCACGGGCCGAAAACAGGCCGACCACACGGGACAGTGCGCCGGGCTCGTTTTCCAGAAGGATAGAAATGACGTGTTTCATGATTCTCTCCTTACAGATCGTCCGGGCCCAAGAGCATTTCTGTCAGGCCGCGGCCTGCTTTCACCATCGGGAACACGTTTTCGGTTTGGTCCGTGATGAAGTTCAGAAATACCAGGCGGTCTTTGTGCGTGGTGAAGGCTTCGCGAATAGCGGGGACCACATCGGCTGGCTTGTCGATCTCCAGGCCCACGTGACCATAGCTTTCCACCAGTTTGACAAAGTCAGGCAGTGCATCCACGTAGGACTCGGAATAACGCGAGCCGTAGTCGATTTGCTGCCACTGGCGCACCATGCCCAAATAACGATTGTTCAGGCAAAGAACCTTGGGGCTCAAGCGGTACTGTTTACACGTAGACAGTTCCTGGATGTTCATCTGAATGGAGCCTTCGCCAGTGATGACGGCAACATCCTGGCCAGGGTTGGCCATTTGCACACCCATTGCGTAAGGCAAGCCCACGCCCATCGTGCCCAGGCCACCGGAATTGATCCAGCGACGAGGCTTATTGAATTTGTAGTACTGAGCCGCCCACATCTGGTGCTGACCCACGTCGGACGTCACGAAAGCGTTGCCGCCTGTCACTTCCCACAGGGATTCCACCACAAATTGCGGCTTGATCAGTTCGTCCGACTTGGCGTAGGCCAAGGAGTTCTTGCCACGCCAGACATTGATCTGTTTCCACCAGTCGTTCAAGGAAGGCTGGTTCTGCGATTCCTGACGGCTTTGCGCATACAGCTCATTGAACTCGACCAGCACGTCCTTGACGCAGCCCACGATGGGCACATCAACTTTCACGCGCTTGGAAATCACGGAAGGATCAATATCAATATGGATGATCTTGCGTGGGTTCTGGCTGAAATGACGGGTGTTACCGATCACACGATCGTCAAAGCGTGCGCCAACTGCGATCAGGACATCGCAGTTTTGCATGGTCATATTGGCTTCGTAGGTACCGTGCATGCCGGGCATGCCGATATATTGATCAGCGGTACCAGGATACGCACCCAGGCCCATCAAGGTGGTAGTACAAGGAGCACCACTTAACTTGACCAGCTCGTTGAGCTCGTTTTCTGCATTACCCAGCACCACGCCACCACCAACGTAAATCAGTGGGCGCTCGGCGCTATTGAGAATCTGGACGGCTTTCTTGATCTGCCCCTGGTGGCCTTTGGTCACAGGCGCGTAGGAGCGCATCTTGACCTCGCCACGCTTGGGCGTGTATTTGCACGTTGCAGTCGTAATATCTTTGGGGATATCAATCAGCACGGGACCGGGACGGCCTGTCGTGGCAATGAAAAATGCCTTGCGAATGGTATCGGCCAAATCACGAACATCGCGCACCAGGAAGTTGTGCTTGACGCAGGGACGGGTGATACCGATGGCATCACATTCCTGGAAAGCATCTTCGCCAATTGCCTGGGTGCTGACCTGCCCACTGATGATGACCATCGGAATGGAGTCCAGGTAAGCGGTCGCAATACCGGTAACGGCATTGGTGACGCCCGGGCCACTGGTTACCAGTGCCACGCCAACTTTCTGGGACGAACGGGAGTAGGCATCCGCAGCATGAACAGCGGCCTGTTCATGACGCACAAGAATGTGCTGAAAGCGGTCCTGCTTGAAGATTGCGTCGTAGATATAGAGAACAGCACCACCCGGGTAACCGAAAACGTGTTCCACGCCTTCGTCCGCGAGCGTGCGCACGACAATATCTGCGCCATTTAATTCAGACATGAGTTTTCCTTTCAGTCTTGCCCTGCAATATCGACTGACCACGACGGTCCGAGCTTGAACCGATGTCAGCAACATGATCTGGCGCTTCATGGCCCACAGGACCACACCACCCAGACACATTACCGTCCGGCCTGCACTCTTCGACACTCAGTGCGTGCATACAAAAACGTATGCGTTAGCTTGAAACGGAAGTCCTGGCATCCCACGCTTGTGACGCGGCCAGCAACAAAGTTTATAGGCGCAAAAAACCGGGCGGATGGCCCGGTTAACAGTGCCTCGCTACAATTTGCTCGGATAAGGAGCAAAAACACCTGGTTACTTTACCTTGACTGCTCAAAGCGAGCAACTGTGATTGTTGGTAAAGTGCAAAAAAACAGGCTTAAAGCTTGCATACGTAAAACGATATACTGTCTACCTATGAAGAGCTGTCCGGGTATTTTATGGCATCGCCCATCCCACAATTAAAACAATTCCTGTATAGCCACTATTTTTTCGGTGGACTGCGCCAGTCCATCGGCGTGCTGTTGCCGGTCATTATTTTGGGCCGCTTCTTCGGTCACTATGACATTGGCGTCATCGCGTCCATGGGGGCTACCTGTGTTGCCATCATTGACCAGCCCGGCGGCCCACGCCGCTACCGCAACAATGAAATGCTGGGCGGTATTGCCCTTGGCACCGTCACCGTCGGTCTGACAGGTCTGGCCTCCAGCTCTCCCCTGCTGCTGGTCCTGTGCGTGCCGTTTCTGTGCTTTCTGTACAGCATGTTCTCCGTCTTTGGCCGTCGTGGCGGGCTGATCGGCTTTGCCGCCCTGCTGCTGATGACCTTGACGATGCGCTTTCCCATGGAGCCTCACGAGGTACTGGCGCACACGCTATATTCCTTTGCCGGTGGCCTGTCCTACTACTTGTTCAGCACCCTGTTCCGACGCCTGTTCTGGTATCGGGAAGAGCGCCAGACACTGGCGGTGGCTTTGTTTGCCACAGCGGAGTACATGGAGGCGCGCTCACAGTTTTATGACTCCACCTCGGACCTGGACGCCTGCTATCGACGGCTGATCAATCTTCAATCCAATATGACCGAAAAGCACCAGGCCGCTCGCGACGTGGTGCTACGCGAACTGCCGCGCGGTTATGGGCGGGGAGATCATCACCGCAAGGCGTTGCTGACCATCTTTCTGAACATGGTCAGCATTCTGGACTCGCTGGTGGCCACCTACACCGACTACACCGTACTGCGCCGCCAGCTTTCCGACAGCGATTTCATGGTTTTTGCGCGTGACGGCTTGCACAAGCTGTCGCTGGATATTGGCCGCATCGCCATGAATGTTTCGCGCAGCGCTCGCACAACCCGTCGCTCCAGTGTCAAAGCGGAAATCCGCGCCATGGAATACGAGCTGGAGAAGTACAAACGTCAGGGCATGTCTCAATCCGACCCGGAAACGTACGCCCTGTTAGTCCAGGTGCTGCGCCGCATGCGCAACCTGAACCGGATCGTCGACAGCATGGCCAGCCTGTCACACCGAGCCAGCCAGAATCTTCCAGTCGATCAGTACCTGAACAAATCACTCAGCCGCATGCTGTCGCGCGAAGAGCTGCGTCTGGGCATGCTGACCAGTAATCTCAAGCTGAAGTCCTCGCACTTCCGCTATGCAGCACGCGTCAGCATCGCCTCCATCGTGGCCCTGGGAGTTGGTGCACTTAGCGCTCACTTCCAAAGCGAACTGGGTCTGGTCAGTGCCCTGACAGCTCACAGTTACTGGATCATCCTGACAATTCTGGTGATCATGAAACCGGGCTTTGCCATCACCCGCCAACGCAATGGCTGGCGTCTTTTTGGCACGGTACTGGGCTGCGGGGCGGCCTTCCTGCTCCTGAAGCTGACGGACAACCGCGAGCTGTATCTGATTGCCATGCTGCTGGCCTACCTCCTGGGCAACAGCCTGGTTCAGCTGAACTTCCTGCTATCGGCCCTGTTCAACACGATCTTTGTGATCCTGTCCTTCCAGTTCCTGTCCACAGGCGGCTCCTTCATTATTGGAGAGCGGTTGGTAGATACGCTGATTGGTTGCGGCATCGCCATGGCCGCCAGTTACCTGCTGCCCAACTGGGAGTCCAGCGCCATGACAGGCCTGGCTCGTGCCGCCTTGGCCGCCAACAAAGAGTTCTGGCGTGCCGGTCTGGAGTTCGCTCGTTTAAGTCGTCTGCACAACCAGAGCCTCAAGAGCGGTCAAGATGGCGAGTCCACGATGACAGAGGCCCAGAAAGAACAAGTGGATCTGGACTTGATGGAAGCCGATACCGCCTGGCAGGTGGCGAACAAGAACGTGCACATTGCCTTCAGCAACTTTGCCTCGGCCTTTTATCGCATGATGGATGAACCTGTCAGCCGACAAGCCAATGTGTCCCTGCTGAACAATCTGCTGATTCAGAACCATGTGCTGGCCTCGCAGATCAGCGCCGCGGCCCCGCTTCTGGCTAATTTGAGCCAGATTCCACCAGGCATACAGAACTCTCTGGATGCGATTGGCGCACTGATCAACGATCAGGATGCAGACCCGCCCGCCTCCATCGAAACGGAAGGCGAACTGGCGATGCTGGCCTATCCAATCCGTCAAATGAGCAAGGCAGCCCAGTTGATTCGCCAGGATATGAGAGGGCTGGAATACAGCGCTGGCCCGCAGTTGCCACCGGAGCGTAAGCAGGAGCTAAAACAGCAAGGGGCTTGATGACCATGTCCCGCTTACACAGGGAACTCGCTGTCAGGGCCAAATAAACAAAAGCACAAGGCACAAGAACATAGGGCGCCAAGCCCGCATCTGGTCGCAGCACCAAAAACAAAAAGGCAAGGCGCAATACATGGCCTTGCCTTTCCTTTTCCTATCTGCAAGACCGCAGATCAGCTAAAAAAGCTGCCCTACGGCGCAAGCAATACCGCTAAATGCTTATTTAGCCTTGGCATCCTGTTCTGAACGACGGAACACCAGCTTGTCCTTGCTGGACAGCTCGGGCTGAAACACATAGCCTTCGCGATCAAACGCCTTCAAGCCCTCCACCGTTTGAACCCGCTTGTCGATAACAAAGCGGGCCATCAAGCCACGGGCTTTCTTGGCGTAGAAACTGATGATCTTCCACACACCGTTTTTCTCGTCCTGGAATACACACTGCACCACACGGGCGCGCAGGGCTTTCTGATCCACCGCCTTGAAATACTCTTCGGAGGCCAGGTTCAAGACAACGGGCTTGGTTTCGCCTTCCTGACGCTCGTTCAGGTAATTGGCAATACGACTGCCCCAGTACGCATACAAATTCGCACCACCGGGGTTCTTCAAGCGAGTCCCCATTTCCAGACGGTAGGGACGCATCAAATCCAAAGGCCGCAACGCTCCATACAAGCCACTAAGAATCACAATGTGATCCTGGGCCCACTTCAATTCCTTGTCCGACAGATCCGTGGCAGCCATGCCTTCATACACATCGCCATTGAACGCCAGAATGGCCTGACGCGCATTGGAACGGTCAAACTTGGGCTCCCACTCCTGGTAACGCTGCACATTCAAACGCGCCAGATCGTCGCTCAGCTTCATCAAGCCAGCAATATCCTCTTCGGACTGAGTGCGCAAAATATCAATCAAGCCTTGCGCCTGCTCCACAAACAGCGGCTGAGTCTCCAGCTCCGTGCGTACAAGGGAATCGTAATCCAGCTTTTTCGCTGGCGAGAGCAATAACAACATGCGCCTATATCCTTTCAATCCAAACAGATAAAGGGCCAAGCTCTTTATCTGTTATCTACACAATACGCTCTGACAGCGATTAGCGTGCTGTCCAGCCACCATCCAGGCTTAGCGTCGTACCTGTCATTTGATCTGCAGCGGCAGAGGACAGGAACACAGCAGCACCACCCAATTGCTCGGGAGTCACGAATTGCAGGGAGGGCTGTTTTTCAGCCAGCAACTCGCGAGCGGCGGCTTCAATATCAATCCCTTTTTGCTGGCTGATAGCTTCAATCTGTTTTTCCACCAAGGGAGTACGTACCCAGCCTGGGCAGATTGCGTTGCACGTAATCCCCTTGCCGGCATTTTCCAGCGCGGTCACTTTGGTCAGACCCACCACACCATGCTTGGCAGCCACATAAGCGGACTTATTCACCGAGGCCACCAGACCGTGGGCCGAGGCGATATTGATGATGCGTCCCCAGCCCTGCTTTTGCA
This sequence comes from Alcaligenes sp. AB3, assembly GCF_031844565.1. Taxonomy (NCBI): domain Bacteria; kingdom Pseudomonadati; phylum Pseudomonadota; class Betaproteobacteria; order Burkholderiales; family Alcaligenaceae; genus Alcaligenes; species Alcaligenes sp. AB3. Next base: position 198,652 of record NZ_JAUZVM010000001.1, on the reverse strand, counting down.
TGATGGGCAAGGCCGCCGCGGTGCCGTGGAATACGGCCGACAGGTTCAAGGCAATGATGGCGTTCCATTTATCAACCGGGAACTCTTCAATAGGCGCGGTGTGCTGAATACCGGCATTATTGACCAGAATATCCAGACCACCCAGGGCCTCTGCCGCCTTGGCAATAAAGTCACGCGTGGCCTGTGCATCGCTCAGGTCTGCATTCAGATAATAGGCTTTGACACCAAACTTGGACTCCAGCGTGCTGCGCTCGCGCTCGATGTCTTCAGGCTGACCAAAACCATTGATCACCACATCTGCACCAGCTTTGGCCAACTCGGTGGCCATGGCCAGACCGATACCACTGGTCGATCCTGTTACGACCGCTTTTTTACCTTTCAGCATAGATACCTCGTGAGTATGGACAACAGAGAACTGAAACCCCAAGTGTACTCGTCGCCTCGCACTGCCGGGAGATGCAATGGGCTCGTTTTGTCCGGAATCATCAAGGCTTGCAAAACAAGGCCAAACACCATCGGAGCACGTATTAGCGCATTACCCCCTAAAACTTCGGCCTGCGCTGGGAAAAGGCGGCCATACAAAATGTTGCGGATGAGTTTTCCGAACATCGGCCGCTACTGACACTTTTACCTTAACGTTCTTATGTGACAAAACAGCAAATAAACCATGCTCAGAGAGCAGGACGATCAAAGCAACAGAAAACAAAAAAGCCCTTGAATAATCAAGGGCTTTCAAAATTCCAGGTGGCGGACAGGGTGGAATCCACAATAAGTTAATAATCAATAACTTGAAATACCAATACCCTAAAAAAGACCATAAATGTCTCAACATGCCTGCCATAGAGCGGGCTTTTTTGCGTCCACAATCTGAAACACCTGCCACGCCACCAAGTGCTAAATTACTGTTTTTTTATACAGCAAATCTATGTTCAGGCAAAAGAAACCAGGCATGAGCGCGGAACAGCTCAAAGACATATTAGCGCGACGCGGCAGAGACCCAGAAATCAACATGCTACTGCATGAGATTTCATACATGCGCTGCATCTTGCGCGAGACCGATGAGTTCCTTGTTCTGATTGAAGGCACGCCCTGGCACAACGAGCGCAAAGAACGAAAATATGGGGACCTTGCGATTACCGTGCGTCAGCACAAGGCAGTCAAGGAATGGCGCAAGAAGCAGCGCACTGTTGAGCAGCTACGGGCCGCTGACAACTGACCGGGCATACCCCTGCAGTGCCATCAGATCGCCCCGGTAGCGGTCAGCGACTCCTGCCAGCTCTGTATATCTTGCTGTGCACATTCCGACCGCGTTGCGCAGTCCGGCGGTAACATAACGCTTACAATGCACGCCTTATCCACAGACATGCAGGCTACTAAGATGCCACGTTGCTAGCAATCTAGTAATAACCGAGGAAACACATGCACAGATTTAAAAACGCTGTCTCCACAAGCGGAGGCGTTTTATCCCTATTAGAAGCCGCATACCGATGGGGGCCCATGCTGATCACAGTGATCGGGTCTTCATCGGTTAGTGCTTGGAGCGTAGCTCTTTCCGAACCGTTTACGAAATTTGCACCTTTCTCATGGATTGCAGCTGCAATTCTCGGGGCGATCTTAGGTGTCATATTAGTTTGGATATGGGCGGCCGCAAAACAAAAGCTTGGATATGCAGCACTATTAAAAAAAGCAGCCGAAGATAGTGATCGTATAAATATTCTTGAAAATAGTTTCAACCGGCAAATGATTAAACTGAGCGATTTTAGCTTGCCAATTCCAACCCCGCATAAACATAAAATATTTAACGAATGTTTCTTGATAGGCCCCGCAAATATAGTTTGCCTGGACACTCTGACTCTCACTAATGGCCAGTACATCAACTGTGACTATGTGGTACTGAACGACCACGCTCAAATTTTCAATGCTATTTCTTTTGAAAACCTAACTATCACTGGTGGAGTTGTAACGGGGGTCACCTTTCTTTTACCTAAAAATGCAGCGGCATCACTTCCTCCTCATGTTAATTGGATAACAAACGCGCCAAAATGATAGCTTGTTCATCTAGAGCTAAAATCCCAAAGCCAGTGCAACAACTAGATCGCCACATTAGCTGGCAATGTTGGTTATACCAACCATGCTGCTGAGGAAGCGAGAACAAGCATAAGCATTGCTGCGGCAGGGACGAATCTTCTCCCTCTAATCGTTTACTCAGGGATCTGCAGGATGAAAGGAAGAACCAAGATTACGGCACAGGCGGCTATCGCACGTAGTGGATCCTTCAATAGAAGACCGAACAGTGCTAAAGCCGTCACACAGCGCATACTGAAGTAGATAGCGTCACGGAGTTTCATTGGCTTTCCTTTGCACTACTCTAGCCCAATCCTGCAGCCCATTCACTCGGTCTGCCCAGACAGCAGAATCTGATGCCAGTGCTGAATATTCTGCGTAGCACGTTGCAAAACCTCCGATCCAGTCGGGGTCGGCTCCATCAGTTCGGGCGCTGGCGGTGGGATTCGCGGGATCACGGCCATGGGCGCTGAGCAGCCCGTCAAGGCGGCTGCGAGCAGCAGCCACGTCACGTTCTGCCGCCTCACGGGCCAGGATCGCAGCCCGAAGCCGGACATCGGCTTTCTCTTTCTCATATTGCATTCCTTGTTCAATACGTTTGACTTGCGCTTGAGCGTGTTGCTGGGCGTCGGCGTAGCCATTTCGGTACTGACCTTTGCCATACACAAAGGCCCCAAAGATAAGGGCTGCCAAAACAGCAGCTCCCACTATTGCAGACTTGATAGGCATATCTGTCGCTCCGCTTCGCGCCGCCGCTCCAAGCCGCGCAGCTTCTTACTGCCCGCATACACCCAGCGCGGCAACTGATTACAGGCTCCGGCTAGATCACCAGCCCGCAGCTTGCGCAGCAGCGTGGAGCTGCCATATGCGCCTGGCCCCACGTTGTAGACAAAGCTGGCCAGCGCAACGCGCACACCATCCGGCAAAGACTGTGGCACAGAGCGGTCTACCACCGAAAGAGCCTTACGCACCTCCTGCTCAGTCAACGCATCGCACCGCTCCGGCGTAGCCACATCGCCCAGCTTGACGCCGTGTGTGTAGCCTTCGCAAATGGTCGGGATACCCACTGGGTCCACATAAGCCACCAGCGAGCGCCCTTCCCAGGCGGCTACCAGCGCTACTGCAGACGCAACCACGCCAGCGGCTATCTTTCCTTTATCCATGACGCCCCCGACGGAAACGGTTAACAAGCCAATCACATACACGGCGGAAGATTGGATTTTTTTGATACAGCTCGGGCAGCTTTATGGCGATCAGGATCACAACATAGGCCACCCACAGAATCGGCAATATTGCGCTGAAGGCGGCGAGCCACCATGCAAAAAGCCCACCGCCAGTGCTGATCGCGAAATTCAGGCCATCGTTATTCATTCGTAAATTCCTTTGGGGCATAAGGGCCTCCGAGATCTATTTCTGCGAATCATCTTTTTTCAACGTGGAGATCAACGCCAGGCGTCTCCGAAGGTCGTTCTCACTGGGTGTTGCCCATTCATTTTTGATTCTGCCTATCAATTCCAGATATTCTTCTTTGGATGCCTCATCCCGCAAAGTCTTAAATCCCATAGGATCTGCCTGCGCGACATAAAGGAAGCTTCTAACCTCTTCGTAGGCCTGAACCACATCCTCATAAGATGGAGCCTGAGAAAACTCCTCGTCTGCTAAATCAAAGTTGCCCCTGCACAACATGTAGCCGCGCTCTTTTATGTAGTCGAGCAGCGTAACGCTCAATGACTGCGCAATTTCCTTTGTTTCAATGATCGTGTACATGATGGCTATGCCTCGATATAGGTGAACAGGTTGTAGAACGTGGCCAATGCATTTGTGGACGGCGTCCAGTTCAAACGAAACAGTCTGAGCAATTCATCTGGGGAGCGGATCGTAGAATGATTCAGGGAATTTGTGCCTCTCGCCTCAAGACTTATGCTCGACCCCACAACCTCCACCCGGTAGCGACACGTCCCTGCGGCCGCTGTTGTTGGGTATAAATCAAATGTCACTTTTGCGACTTTCGAGCCGTCTACTGGTGCGATATTGATTAATGCCAGCCTTGCCGATTCAGTTGTTCCAGCCCCAGAAAAAGACAGTTCGCCGCCTGCCCCGCTTGAAAAAGTCACCATAAACTCAAGTCTCAAGCGCCAGTTGTTCGCATACAAGGTGCCGCCTGGGAGTCGGTAGGGAACCCAGGTTCCATTCCGGCTAGCCAGGGGGATCATCTGCCCTGCGGAGTTATCGATATTGATAAGTGCACCGTCTGACATGTGGTGTCGGGCAAGCATAGGGCCTGTATGCATATCCAAGTGTTCGGCTCGGAAGTGCTCATACATAGGCGCATCGGCTGTAGGCGTTTGCTCGTACGTGTCTGGCTGAACCCCGTTGGCTGGAGTATGCAAGCTCCAGGCGCTGTAGATTGCCGCACGCTTCCATGAGACATGTCGGTTCGCTTGATTGCGGAACCGCGAGTAGCGGGAAGCGTAAATGTTGTAGTTATTACCTATGAAGGTGTTCTTCTGCATATAGCAGATACCATGACGCCCAACATCGACACCATGATTGCAGTTTTCGATCGTCACGCCTTCATCGCGCTCGGTAGACAAGCTGCCAATATTTCCAGTGGCCGTGTATGTGACAGCAATGCCCAGCGTAAGACAGTTTGAGACTTTCCCGCCCAGCACGCGCAGGTAACCGTACCTTGTGGAGATACCAAAAGGGCAATCATCAATCCATAGGTTTTCTGTCAATACGCGGCAGTCATTCCACAAGATGATGCCACCCGAGTTTGCGGTGCCGTTATCGAACTTGCGAACCAGTAAGTCACGGAATAACAAGTTCAGCAGTGAGCTAGAGTTTTCAGCTCGGAATGCATAGGCCTCTGCGGAGTTGGTGCCATCAATAATGCTTGTCGGCTTCGTGTTCCAGGGAACCTGAGCACCGATAAACTCGAGCCGATTTTTGAAAACAGGCCAATTAATCGGACGAATCCCTGTTGTTTGAATAACTCCAGGTGCGAACTGGAACCGCCAAGTTCCCGCGGATTCTTTCCCTGCAAATGACAGCACTGTTGCCGGAATGTCGACATACCGGCGAGGGAAGTCGTCAGACAGGCCATCATTGTTTTCATCGCCCTGCGCTGACTCATCAGCAATAAACACTGTGTTTACGTCTGCGTCTAAACGAGGCGTGATATGCCAGCGGTTCAACCCACGACGGATAACACCGCAGCCGGTATGCCGCACACGATGAAAGCCGGGGATATTGCCCGTACTAATGTAATCACCATCTGCAGCCGGCCAATTAAGATCGGCCCCAAGCTGTTCCGCTGCCGCCACGGCAGCGACAATCCCCTCTTGGTTGCTAGTTTCCCCGTCAACGGGTGTCGCTATGTAGTCACGGACGCTCACGACATCACGCATCTTGTCTTGGAAGGGGCGATAGATGGCACCAAGACCTTTTTGTAAAAACCATCCAAATCCACCACTGACACCCGCAATCGCACGGTCTACGTACTCAACAACAAACGAGAACATTGATCGTCGGTTTACAGCATCGGTGTCTGTTTGTGGATCGCCTAAATCAGTAATCCGATTGTTGCGAGCACGGTATGCGCCGCGACCGTCTCGATCGTGCTTGCCCAGCGTTAAAGCACGTTGTATTGATCCAGGGGTTAAACCGAAGTAGCCCCCGAGCATCTGACAGATCATCGTCAGTTTGTCTAGGGCCTGCTCGTGCGCACGCTCTGGGAAAGGGTCATTCCGTTGATAAGCGGTCTCCTGCGTGATCGGAACAACTCGCTCAATCGCAATTGATCCACCAGCGGGATAGGCCGTATAGGTTGTGACGGTACCGCCCGACGGGTTGCCTACGCCAACTGCGTCGAAGTCCCGACCAAGCACTAGCTCAACCGCATCGCCATCACCTTGGGCGAAAGACACGCGCAAATGTTGTGCGCTCAGAAATCGAAACGGCACAGGAAAGGACGTAGCCACACCATCGGTGGCGTACTGAACACGGGACTGTTCTGAGGAAACTGTCATGGCAGGCACAATCTGGGGGGATAATGCCTGTCATGGTCTGATTGTGGGCGCGGACTTTTGTCCGAATCGTATAGGGTTAGTTACTGCCCTACAGCCCTACTCAGATCCGGCGCACGCAACCTGCGGCCATCGGGCGATGCAAAGTACTCCTGCTTAAACTCCTTTCGGGCGCGACGCTCCATGCGCCGCAGATAGCCAGGCGAGGCCATCTCCTGTAACTGGTTGAAGATCATCCGATCAGTTGCAGCCTTTGTGTACCAGAGGTTGGCGAAGGGGGCTTTGCCTTTCAGCATACGCACCGCCCGTGCGCCGGTATCAGTGTCCTTGCCTTCTGCTGTGCGCTGGATGTTACCCATCGTCAACTTAAGGAAGTCATCAGCATCACTAAGGATCGGGCCACCAAGCGTTCCCGCCAGCGAGGACCCGTACTGTGTCTGATCAGAGAAAAGGAAGTCAGCGTACAGGCCGAGAGCACCGCCTTTTAGGAATGCCTTTCCTGCGAACCGTGGATCTGTCATATCGAGGGGATCACGCCCTGACGCAACCTCATTAACCTGCACAGCCAGGCCACCAAAGACCGACGTAAGCGCGACAAGCCCAGCAACATACGAGGCCTTGCCGACCCCGGTCGCCTGTCCCATAGCACGCTGGCCATGCCGCATCATGATGGCAATCGGGAAGCTCTTGAACTGCATAGCAGAGCGGTACAGCTCTGTAGGCAAGCTACCGCGCTCTTTACCAAATCGGCCATAGATGGCGACACGCTCACGCGCTGTGGGAGTTTCGATCACAGCCATGCTCGTCTCGCCATTAACAAATGCCATCATGCGGGTGGCAGCTTGATCGCGTAGCGCTTGAGTCGTGACACCCAACTGACTGGCCAGCGGGTCCAATGTCGTATCCGGCACCCGGTAAATGCTTTGTGCTGTCAGTACCGTATCCCCCATGCCGCGCCAGTCCTCTGGCTGGGCGAGTTTCCAAATAGCGAAATCGGTATCAGTGATCCCGTATTCTTTGGCACGCTCAGCCAACTCACGGAACTTACCCGTCTTTGCATCACCGATTTGGCTAAAGGTGCGAGACATTTCGCCCAGGCTGTCCATCATCACAGAAGAGTAGGCCTGCTGCCCAGCACGTGATAAAGCGTTCAGCCCAGAGAATTTCATAAGTCCGGCAGCTGCTCCTTGGGCATACCGAGCCATTCGTCCAGAAACAAACGCATCCTGTTGAAGGCCATCAACGCCCCAGCGGTTAATTGAGCCAATGAACTGGTCAATTCCAAGACCTGCGCGCAGCGCTGTGCGTTGATCCGTTTTATTGGCAGGATTGAGACTGCGCAGCTCATTCATGAAAAGGCGGGTTACCGGAATACCGTTATAGATAGCCGTCATCGTCTGGGTACCAATATCCGATATGGCCGTCAAAGCGGCAGAGCCAAGACGGCTTGCCACATTCAGTGCACGGTAAGTATCGAAGGCTGACGCCAACGAATCAGAGACCGCCAGACTTCTTGCTCCCGAGATCTCGTTGTACAAGGTTTCCAGCCGGGTCGCCTCGTTCTCAATCTTGTTAGCTGATACTGGATCTTGATCAGCCATAGACTTGCGAGCATTGTCTATCCAGTACCGCATCATATTGTTTGGGTTTGGCCCAAGTGCTTCGACCAAGGCAATGTCCCGCGCCATCATGTCGATGTGGTTCAGCATGGACTGAAGCATGGGAGTTTCACTGTATTGTCGCTGATACTCGATATAAGACTCAGCGTCCTTGAAGTGAATCTGTCGCTCAGTGCTGCCACGGTTTCCGCGCATACCGTTGCCGGTGGGCTTGCCTGGCTCAATCTTGCTCGCACCGTTGGTAGCAATGGTGTTCCAGGCCTCTTTCAGAAACTCTGTAAGCTGGGTGTCGTCCATCAAGGTTCCGTTCGGATTTGTGTAGCGCTCCCGATCAACCTTCCCAACAACGTCCGCAATCCAGCGATCTTGCCCAGCCTTTGCCACCAAGTGCTGGCTATGTGACTGCGGCATACCCCAATCCTCCAGCCGACCAATGTTCCCTCCTGCCCGGTTGAATCGTTGACGCAGGCGCTCGGCTGTCTCGGCATACTGTTTTGCCCCAGCCTTGGCCAATGGGTTGCCAGAGTCGCCCCCTCGCAGCTCAGTCACCAGATCCAGTACGCCCTGCTTATTGGTGAACACCCCAAGCAGGTCGCCCTTGGTTGTCTCCAACGCATCCAGCACAGACCCGAGCGCATCGTCACGGATAGCCTTTGCTGCACTCTCGACAGAAATATTCCCGCTCTTCCCGTCGCTATAAAACGCCAGCATCCGTTTGAGGGAGTCCATTTCATTGTGAGTGGAGTTCTGCAAATAGCTCTTGACGGCATCGTGCCGCAAGGCGGTTAGTGCCACCCGGCGTCGTTTCAGTGCCGCATCGGCCGCAACATCGCGGGCGGCCATGTCAGCAGCGGCCATAAAGCGGTCGCCTTCTGTCATGCCCAACCAGTTAGCCCTGTCCTGGCTGGCCAGCTTGCGCATTGCCTGCATGATACGGGCTTCAATATTCGTCGCTTCGGCCTGGGTAATCTGGCGACCCAGGGCACGGGAAACTGCATCAATACATTCAGCGCGCATTGTTATTCACCTTTGGTCATGGCGCACACCACGGCAGCATTGAATGCTTCGGGTGTGCTGTATTTGAGTTCGGCATCCGCTTCGGCCAGGGCTTGGCGCAGAGACACATTTACGACTTCACCGTTTTCCAGTTCCATCGGGACAACGATGTCGCCTTGCTCGTCCAGCAGAGCAAGCCCGGCCTGAGTCTCGGCGTCATCGGCTGTATTGATGATGCGGCTGTCGCCCTGTGTCTGCTGGCGTACAGGTGGTGCACCATCTGTCGCGCCGGTAGCATCGACCGCTTGGGAAGGCTCTTGTGGAAGTGTGGGAGCACGGGTCTGGCCGAGCTGGGCCTGTCCTGCACCCGGTTGACCAGAAGTAGGAGGCCGGGGAGCGCCTGGGGCCTGACCTGCTGGAGGTGGCGCAACGCCGGACTCAGCAGAAGCCATTTCAGACAAAGCGCTCCGTACAGCGCCAGGTAACTGCTGCTCAACCAATGGCGGCGTTTCAATCATGGCCCGGTTGTCGCGCAATACGGCGGCCTGCTCATCAATGCGGGCTAACTGCTGTGCTGCTTGGTTTGCTTGGGCATTCTCTCGTAGTACGCCTTCCAGCCGATTTATGCGTGATTCCAGCTCCATTGCCTCAGATGCCCGTTGGCGACGGGCCATGCTCAAAGCTTCCTTGTAGCTGGTGCGTGGAGTGCTAGCTTGAATCTCCTTTGCAAGAGGCCGCACGTCGGTTTCATCCAAAGTGCTGCGCTGTGCATGCAGGTCCAGCAGCTCTGAGCGGATCTGCACTACCTGTCCAAGCTCTGCTTCGTTTCCGGCAGTAGCCAGGACTTGTGCGCGCTCAGTGTCCAGAGTCGCCAACTCGACATCGATCGCGCGGGCTGCTCTGGCCTGTTCTGGCCGGATAACAGGCATCGGCTCAACGATGGCGCCAGACTCGGCGGCTTGCCGAGGCATGCCCGAATCTTGACCGCGACCAGATCCCTCCCGACCCAGCCACTGGCGAACCCGTCGCAGATAGTCCTGTGTCTCTTTTGCCTTTGGTTGCCGTCCTGCCAAGACTTCTCTGGCTTGCCGTGGCCCGCCGTTGTAGTCGGCAATCACCGCGTCAACGTGGCCACCGTACTGGCGCATGGTGTCACGCAGGTAACGCCCGGCGGCGTCGATCATCTGAACAGGATCTGAGGCGTCAGCAACCCCATACTTGCGCAGGTTCTCCGGCATAAACTGCATTACGCCACGGGCACCGCGCGGGCTTACCTGATTGCTGTTGCTGCGCTCCCCTACGTTTTTCAGCGCATTAATCAGGCCGGGCGGTAGGTTGTATTGCTGTTCGACCTGGGCTGCGTACTCATTGAGCTCAGGGGCATCAAACCGCAAACGTGTACGGCTGACCACAGGCATAGCCGTGAGGCGGTCGCTGGGTGAGTATCGGGTGGCTGGCGGCAGATCCATCAGATACTCAGTGCGTGCCGCATCCGAGATCTCAGGGGATCGTGGGCGGGTGACAAAGGAGCCATCCTCAATGCCAGTCTGCCCCACATCGACACGCTGGCCGCTCAATAGCTGCTGTGTGGCGGTTCCCATTGAGCGACTGTGTGCCGCAGCCGATGCTGGGTCAGACGGTACGCCTGGGGCGGTGTCGATGGCCGCGTGCTTGGCATCACGAGCAGTCAGGGCTGCATCAATGGCGGCCTGCTCTCCGGCGTTGGGCAGCCCAGCCCGTGCGCCGACCGCACCAAATGCAGCACCCAGAATCGCCTCGGCAGCCACTGATGCTGTATCCAGTGGGGAGTACTGTTGGGCCATGGCCGTATAACCGCCCGCTTGCAGGAGCTCATGCGTAGCGCCACGCTGCGCAGCCCCCATTGCGACGTTGGCAGCCGCGCCATAGGCTACGTTCGCGCCGTAATATGCGCCGCGACTTAACCCCACCCCAGCCTGGCTCAAGGGTGTGGCTAGTGCCCGAAAGCCAATTGAGGCTGGCATAGCAACACCAGCGCCAACAGTAAGGGCGTCAATGAACCCGATGTTCGCGGCGGTACCAGGGTCGACGCCTTTGCCTGTCATGTCTTGGAAGGTAGCTCGACCAGTGGCAGTCCCGGTTGTCGCCGCCCCCGTCAGCATTGCGGTGGTAGCTGTACCACCCGTGGCCAAGCTGGCAGCAGTGCCCACACCCACCTGGGTTAAGACGCGGGACACATCAAACATGATCTGACCGACCATGCCCGTGGTCATTGGATCTGGCTTGTACTGCTGTGCCCATACATCAGCTTGGCCGCGCAAACTTGTGAATGGGTTCCAAGGCTCAATGCCCGTGGCGCTTCCAAGAGCGTTCAGCACCGGCTGATACGCACGTTCAGCCACCCCAGCCACAAGCCCCTCCACCTGCGCAACGCCGGTCACAACCCCTTGTGGAATTGCCGAAGCCGCGCCAGAGAACACCCCAGGCTCAGACCTGCCCAGAATCTCAGATGGAGTTTTGGCCGCGTCACGAAGGGCTTGCAGTCGCTTCTGATCAGCTCGCATCATTCTGTCGCCCCCGTAATGTTGCTCGGTTGGCGTGGGATCAGATCCGAGGCGGATACACCAAACGAATCACGCCCAGAGTCTGCGTCCGGAGACATCTCGATGATGATCAAGTCGTTAGTAGCAGGATCCAGCAACGGCACCCCCCCTAAGGTAGCCACATACGCCCCTGGTCCAAAAGCAATCAGCCCAACGTTATCCACAGATTGGATAACGTCAGCACCTAGCTGGCGCTCTTGGAGTTGGCGGCTAATTGCAGAATTGGCCCTAGCGGTGAAAGAGTCGGGATCCATTCCCCAAGGAGCAAGAACATTGCCTTGGCCATTGAAATCAACAGGTTCACCGAGCACAGCTGAAATCGCTTGGTCAAGACGATCTGTATCCATATCGGCAGACAGACTACCGTCCTGGGCGGCCTTGCCGACGTAATACGCTTTAATGGCATACGCATCCCGCATCATTTCATCCGCCGCACTACTTCCATCGGCCGAGCCGCGATAGAGATTCTGGGCCTTGCTCGCAAGAGCCTCCATAAATTCATTGTCTTTCGGGACTGGATAGCTGATTGTTCCAGCCTTACCACCAGCGAGCAGGATCTCGTCTCCATGGATTGCGGTAGCAGCAGCATCACCGGCAGACTGCACCACATCTTCACTGAACCAATAGTTTGTCAGCTTGGATTGCTCAAAACTGCTGGCCAGCCGCCCCATGCGAGCCATGAACGGGTTTATCCCATCCACTTGCTCCACGATTCCTTGAAAGGTATCAGGCTCACCGGCAGCCCAATACAGCGCCCCAAGTACTTCACGCTTCTGCCGGGCACTCCCTTCCTTGAAAGCATTAGTCAGGGCTTGGGCTTCCGCATCCAACAATGGGCGCATGCTTACAACGCCAGGAGGGTTTTGCGACTGCATGCCACGGATGACATCCGAGCGGTCACGAAGCTGCTGGCCCACCACGGCAATGCCGTCCTGGTTGGCCAACATAGTTAAGTCGAGCGGTGCCACAGGCTGTGCAGCTCTTTGCTCCACCCAAGCCAGCGGGTTTTCCTGAAGCAGTTTGCTGTTCGATTCGATTGCACGCTCTACTCGGTCAAGGTTGGCAATAGCCGTAGGGTTTGCGCCAGCAGTTTGTTGCTGCATCCGGCGCTGCAATACGTATGCCTGTTGCTCTGCAATGGGCATGCGCAGAACGTCCTGCACTTCCTGCTGACCTTTGAGCATGTCCCGGAGAGATTGCTCGTAGTCGGTACCAGCAACCATGTTCGCCCAGCGCAGCATGTCATCAGCAGTAGCAGGTACACCAGTCGAGATCTGGCGGTCAATTTCACCAATAGCACGCTGGCCCCGAGCATCCGCCTTGTCTTGCTCAATCCGGGCCTTATTGTCGATGCGGTCGGCCTGGGTCTGAGCGCGGGTGCGAAGCTGCTGGATACGGTCAGAGTCCAAGCGGTTGATCCAGCGGAACCCATCAACGGCCTCGCCACGGGAAGCGGCTTCCATTGCTGCTACGGCTCCGTGCGGGTCCCGGTCGATCATCGCTGCGCCAGCGGCATAGGCCATGGTGGCTTCGGCATCCCCGATCAACTTTGTTTTGACTGATGCGGGCAGGGTCGACTCATTCAGGGCAGCCAGTCGTAATGCCCGGCGTTCGTCATATAGAGATGGCTCCAGCGCGATGGAGCGTGCGTCGGAGTCCAGGCCTGTGCCGTACTGAGACACGATGTGCTCACTGCGCTTTGTTGCCTCAAAGTTGATGGCGTTGCCGCCAAACTGAGTGCGTTGACGGGTAAGGCTTTCGCGGTAAGCGGCACGCGCAAACTCGGGGGCGTTCTCTACAGCCTGGGCAGCGTAGTCATCAAATTCTTTGATAAAGCGCGGCGTGAAGTCGGGAGCACCAGCCTCTGCGGTTTCTTGCAGCTCGATCATGCGCTGCATCCATTTGATCTGGTCGTCACTGCTGGCCTTGGAAACCCAAGCGATTGCGTCTTCTTTCTGCTGTCGTTTAACCGCATCACCGATCTGACCAACTGCTTGGCCCAGCCCAGCAACAACTCGACCTGTTGGATCTTCAACAGCCATCATCGGCGCACGGGCGGCAGGCATGCCCAGCGGCGTAGACTGACGCTGCTGACCAAGAGGTATTGGAATACGAGTTGCCATTGTCTTACCCCCAGTATTGATTCACGTTGCCGACGCGTAGCCCGACACCGCCGCCGGGCGAAAGACCGCCCCCGCGCGTAGCTGCACTTGCTGCGCCAGCCTTGGTAGCCAGACCATACCCGGCTGCACCAGAAAGTACGCTCGTTGCCGCACTGAGGTATCCGGCTCGGCGGGCGCTCTTGCCTGACTGGCGTAAAGTTTTGGCAGCATACCGATCCATCACTGCCTGTTGTTCAAAGCCTTGCCCCTGCAGCAGAGCTTGGTATCTGGTCTGGAGGGCGTCCATTTCCAAGTCGCGAGCAGACTGCCCTTGGATGGCCAGCGCGGTACCGCTGCCCGACTCAAAGCCAGATTCGGCGACCGATGCGCGGACATCGGCTTGTTGTTGGGAGGCGCTACGGCGCTGGGCCAATTCATTCTGTAAACCGGCATCGTAGGCTTGGCGCGCCTGAATATCAGACATCTTGGCATTGCGCTCAGCAGCGTTCGCTTGTTGTCCGTAGGCTGCAGCCTGCTGGTTGCCCTGCATGATGGCCCCACCAGCCTGCAGCGCTGTAGAGCCAATGATGGCGGCGGTAAATGGATCCATATCACTTCACCTTCGCAAAAAGAAAACAGTCCCGTCCATCCGGGGTATAAGCGACCATGAGGCCTTCGCATTTAAAACCCAGGCGTTCAGCCCAAGCGATTCCAGCTGTGTGCTGGCTATCCACCGTCATTTCCAGCCGACGCCAAGGCGCAGATTCGACAACGCGGGAAACCACCCGATGAATGGTTTTGAACTGGCTGAGTGCGGCATCAGAGAGCAACGCCCAGGCCATGCCGCGCTGAGGGTGCATTTCAACAATCCCAGCGCAGGCTATAGCGGTGCCGTCATCGTCCAGTGCAGCCCAGCCCACGCCATTCGCTGATACCAAGGCTTGGGCGTGTTCGGGTGTCACCGTTGGAATGGCATAGGCCTGAGCCTGTTGCAACTGGACAGCCAGCAGGTGATCGGAGGTAAGGGCTACGATCTTCATCGGTCATCACTCGTAGAAACGACCGGCATCAGAGCCAGCAACGTGACCGGCAAGGGCTGCTCATTCGTGTACCAAATCTTGGCCGAGCGCTCGTAGCCACCACGCCATGGGATTGGCTCACTGTCACCGGAGTAAAGAGGCGGTGGGTTGTTCATGCGCTGGCTGGGTCTACGAAAGTTCAATGTCTCAAGATTGTCAGGAGACGGGCCGAGGTTGCCGCCCAGGCTGCGGTGCATGCGAACAATGACATTGGTTAAGCGTTTGGTCTTTCCCTGCGCTGTGCCGTTTGTAGCGCCTGCCTCAACCCCCATGGTCGCCATCGCGCAGGGAGCTGGAAGCCCAACATGGACAACCTCACCGGCGTACTGAAGCTCTATGGCACCATTGGTAACGACACGATCAGGCGAAGCCGCGCCGTCCACCAGCGCCTGCACTGTTTGCCCTTCAAGGTGATCAAGACCTGAAATGACTGTCACCTCAGGGCCGCGATACGTCAGCCCACAATCGACATAAAAGGCTTCGCTAGGGTTCTCAGTGCTTCCCAGTGGATTGCGCAGGAGTTCCACATACCTGACGGTCTGGCCGTTGATCTCGCGCCGTACAATCAGCCACAGATCGCTGCCTTCACCATTGGGGGCGGGCATAGTCTCAATCGACTCCACCCAGCCATTGATCATTGGATGTGGGTGCCAGGCATATACGTCACTGCGGCCAGGCTCTTGGTCATATGTGCAGCCAACAAGCACGCCATCGGCTCGGGCCACCCAAATAATTGAATCAGGCTCCTGCTGGTAGGTCAGATCAATTGCACCAGCACGCAGTACATGCTCAGCCAGTTTTGTTGTGTCGTTCGATGCGTAGTTGTTGGTGTCGTAATTAAAGACATAATCACGCAGCTTCTGACCAGACGCCTGGACAAACAGCACGCGGCCGCCCACTTCGACCGGAACGATGGCACGCGAGCCGTAAGCGGTACGGCGCTCAGCTCGCACGTTCACCGGGCCCACGGCTTGGTTGGGTTGAATCGGCCCAATCAGCCACTCGTCGCCGTCGGTACCGATAATGAGCTCGTCCGACTCCGCTACCCACACTGCTCGGTTAATTTGGCGAGCATTCAACGTCTGAACGATTGCCGAATCGGTTTCGACTTCCCCACCGATTTTGGATGCAAAGTTTTCAAAGTCACCTGTGACTGACATGGCAACCTTCCGACCGCGTACCAGCACCAGGCGCTGCCGCCAGAAGGCTCCGTGCTCAGGCCAGCCATCATCTTGGTTGTAGAGGCTCTTGGCCCACTTATATGTCGCGCCCCCAGCAGGGACTGTTACGACATGCTCAACCTTGGCAATCGAGCCTGGCTCATAGGAGAGCGCAGGCTGGGTTAGAGTCAGCACCACCCGAAATGTCGTCGGTGTTGCTTGGTGCACTTCATACGTGCCGTCAATCGTAGACATGACCGGGGGCGGGCCTGGATTTGCCAGAACGACGGTCCCAAGTAAGCGCACCGTGTCACCGTTTGACAGGAAGTGAGGACCGTCTGTCGTGAACTCGGCGTAACGCATTGGTAAGCTCGAAACGATCTGACCAGACGCAATGCGTACCTCACGGGTAATTATCTCGGAGACAGGCACAAGGTCATTGGGTAGCCGCCGAATGACCTCAGCAGTTGCCTGCGTGCTGCTTTGCACAGAGGTAATCCGAACCTCGCCTGAACTGTCGTGTAGGTACTCCCACTCCACACCAATAGGGCCGCGCTGGTCGTCAGGCACATCAATGCCGTCCCCGTCCCAGGCCTTGCCTTCGGTATGAATCGGAGTGTTATTCCCCGTGACTGGCTCGTTTCCTTCGCCAACAGCGGTGCATTGGTACACACGCATATCGACTCGGCGTAGCTCACCAATGTTCACACGCTGGTATACCGCCCATGGCCTGACTGCGGAGAAGTCCATGGATTCAAGGTAGAAGATATTGCCCACCATGGACTGCGTGAAGATACCCCAAGAAGAGGTCAGCGTTACTGTTCCAGTCGTTCCGCTGGCCAAGACAGTAGAAGTTTTCTCAGTATTTAAGTCTTGGTATGGCCCGCCTTGAAAGTCCACGTCCTGCAACTGAAACTGTTCAGACGTAGTGCGCAGCAATTTACGCGGCCGGTGTCGAGGGTGAAACAGGTACATCGTGTCAGCAGATTGCACAGCACGTAGAGTAAATAGGCCATTCCCATCTGTCAGGTCCTCGGCAGAGTACGGCGTGGCCACCTCCACCGGAACGCCACCAGGCGCAAGCAGACCCCGTCCTGTATAGAAACGGATGTAATACGGGCCAATTTCCAGCATGTAGGAGACACGCTCTGATACTTGGAACCGCAGCAGCCAAGCCCGACCAGCCTTCACTGGATTAATAAACTGGGTTCCGCCACGGCGCACAAGCGGACCCTGTACGAGTGGCAGGAAGTTCTGCAAAACGCTGCAGCTGTTGAAGTACTTGGCCAAGTCGGTGCGGCCGGCCATCAACGGGGACATTTCGCCCCCATCGAAAGTTTGCAGGATCGGGGTTTCTTTTGCCATCAGTTCCGCGCCTCCAGCCACGTATCATCAGACATGGACAAGGCAGGCCGCTCGATAGCATTGGCACGACGCGCAACGCTCAAAGCCTGCTCATACTCAGACCATGCTGCTTGCTTTTTTGTGTTTGACTGTGTCAGTGTCTCGCACGACTCAGCGGCCAACCGGCATGCCAATACTTCAACGAACAAGGCATCAAAAAGAGTTGGGTCTTCAATACGCTTCACGTAGCGCAGACGGAGTGGACCTGGGTCATCAACCAGCAGCCTGCCACCCTCAATGCTGTACCAGCCATCGAGAGTTGGATTGCGCTGCGCGGGCCGACTTCCGACCTGTATCAGCCGAAGACAATCAGCGGGAAGCTGAAATTGGCTACTGTAGCCAAATGCTGGGGCCTCAGATAATCGAGGCAATACAGCGCGAGCCTTAGAGAAATGCCATAGGCTGGCACGCAGCTCAGCATCGCGGACAGTGTCAAACATGCTATCCAGTGTGTTGGAGGCCTGAGAGTCATCATCCAGCGCAATAATGCGCGCTGCACCGAGTTTGGTGAGCGCGCGGTTTGCGATGGCTACTTTGGAAACAGCCATGGCGTTACTCCATTATTGCGAGCTTGTGCTGGTGCCTGGCTCTGTCGTGTCGGACTTCTGGCGAAAGCCACCGCCACGAGGGTTTCCCTGGGTGGCCGCCCCCTTGGCGCTAGCTTGCTCTGTCGTGTCGGTGACATCCTTCACAAACCATTTAGACTTGGTGCCGTCTGGAACCTCAAAGGTGTCGCCGACATTTTTGTAATCAGAGCCATAGAACCCTGGCTTAATTGCACGCACTTTCATGACATTCCCCTTAAACCTGGGCTGGGTAGGATTCCCAGGATTGAGGTTCTTGAGAGGTCAGCCATGCTGATGCTGTGATAGCGGCATCGTAGTTCAAGCGCAAGTAACGCTTGTTCGAGTACGGGAAGCCGATCACAAAGCGGGCGCCAGCAGGTGTGTTGGCGGGAATCAGCACGGATGCAATTGCTACGGCACCAGCAAAACCGGCAGCATCTGCTGTTTGAACGGTCACAGTCACGTCAGCCGCAACAACCGCATCGGTCTGCACGACAACGTACATAGGCTGACCGGGGCCAATGTGTCGGGGGGAGCTGCCGACGTCAATGACGTTTGTGGACGGGCCAGCGGCAGCCACAACTTGTTTGACGGACAGTTCCAGGCGGGAATCGATATACATATTGGTCTCCAGGGAGGGGCGCAAGGCCCCTTAAAGAATTAAGAAACGGCAGCTTCCGTGTTCAAGATCGCGTCGGTGCGACGCACAGGGATGTCGTCAAACATCATCACGCGCTTGCCAGCCACGCTTTCCCAGGTCAGGTTGTTGGCGATCTTGTTAAGGATGCCCAGGCGCAGTTTTTCGCGGATGGTGCGATTGATGTACCAAGCCGCACGGCCTTGGCCAAAGTTGGGGATACGCTCGGAGGCCTGAATCATCAATTCGATCAAAGCCATGGTCGCGTCTTTAGCAGTGGATGGATCATTGAGCGCCGAGACGTCAATGTTTGCGATACGAGCGCCATAGCGCCAATCGCGGACAGTAGCGCCCAGATCCCATTTGTAGTGAGAGCGATAGGCTTCCATGCGACCGCCTTGGCCATCCACGTTCTCGACGGTAACTTGGCCTTTGTCTTCCATCGACAGGCCTGCTTTCGAACCCTTTGGATAGATACCGTGGATGGTGTTCGGTCCCCAGACAACCAACCAGATAGATGTGTTGTCGTTGCCTGCACCGCCACCAGTAATAATGTTTTCGCCGCTGGGGGCGCTGAGATCGTTGTAACGAGCGGCCAGGCCGGTGAACTTCGCTGGGTCCGTGCCTTCATTACCGTAAATCAAGGTACGAGCCATTTCCTGATTCATGCCCTCGATGTGGGCGGAATCCTCAGAGAGACGGAACGAAGCGGTATTGCCGTTCAGATCTGCCAGAGCTTTATCAACTTCGGCATAAGCTTCCAGCATGCCGCAGTTGTCGGTCACTTGGGCGGTAGTGCTGCGGGTAGGCTGGACGCCACCGTACAGCTTGCGCCAGGTCGGCTGAGGCAAGCCCGTACGCACAGTGGTGCGGTGACCAGTAGGCAGGTTCCCCTCGATGGCGGTCATGTCTTCGAGGATGCCGTTGTTCTGGCTCAGCAGTTCGACAATCTTGGCGATCTGGCCGTTAGGGTCCAGGCGCTTGGCCACATCGGCCATTGTCGGATTTTGGATAGAAAGGGTAGCCATATGTGCTCCTTAGAGTTGGCCGTTTAACAAATGCCTTGCGGCGGGTTGTGGGCCATGGCCCTATTTCTTGATCATGCTGGGATAGAAAACTTCTTCGATGGACTTGTCCGCTCCACCTTGGCCAGAGCCAGCCGTAGTGGGAGCCAACGTCCCTTCGCCCAAGTGTTTGCCGATTCGGGAGAACAAGCGCAGCGTTTCGGCATCGCCCAGGGCGCTGGAGATTTTCTCGATGGCGTCGGCCTCCACTCCGAATGTGCGAACAGCGCGGCGGCCCAGCTCGGCATTGGCGTCAAACTGTTGGCCCCACTCTTTACGCAGCGTGGCAAGGTCAGCCTCGCCCTGTTGCTCACGAGCCAGGTCAGCGGCTTGCTGTTGGGCTGCGGCGTACTCGTTCCATCTGGTGGCCAGGGCCTGGGCCTGTTCGGCTGGTACACCGGCTTCGTGCATCCACTTGGCCGCCTCGGTTGCAAAGGCAGCGTCCTGGCCTTCGGGTACGGGCAACTGATAGGCTTCGGGCGATTCGGGAACAGCCGTTTTGCCTTCCAGGTCCTGCAGCGCCTTGGCGGCCTCGCCTGCATCCTTGAAGCCTTTGCCGGAGATAAAGGCTTTCAGACCTTCGTCCTGGATGCTGTCGTGCCATGCGGGCGGTGCAGCGCCTTCCTGGTCTGCTGGCGGTGTAACGTCTGTTGGGGGCGGCGTCTGTTCACCACCGGAACCACCCTCGGCACCACCTTCACCTGCCTGTTGACGCAGCAAACGGGCGAAAAGCCCACGTTTATTCAGTACGCTCATTCTCACGCTCCATGATTTGATTGATCTGCTCGTCGGTCATGTGTAAGACCTTGGCAATGTGAAAGAAGGCTTCCCGGCGCCCCTCGACCAACATCGTGGCGTGGGTGTCTACCGTCCCGGTAACCCGAGATGTCGCGACAGATGAAGACCCAACCCGGCAAAACTTGGCCAGATCGGCCAGAACTGTCTCACCGTCTCGGCCAGAAAACGTGCGGCGGTACGCATTCCGTAGTCCAAACAACATGCGAACTCGGCGCGCAATGCGTTCGCTAAGGCTCATATCTGTGCGCTCCCTGCAATTTGTTGAGCTTGTGCAATGTCTTTGGCCGCGCCAGCAGCGACGGGGGCAGCCTCAAGGATCTGGGCGGCTTGTTCCTGTTGAGCTGCTGCTTCATCGGCTGCCTGCACATCCTCTTCGTCCACCATGTATTTCTCAGGGACGCTGAACACACGTCCAAGCCCACGGACAATTTCCGGGGAGTTCATGACGCGTGCTGCGTTCGGGTCGGCTTGAATGAATGGGGAGGCGGCTTCGGCCCAGCGCAATACGTTTGCACCCTCTTCGGCACGCATTGCTTGATTAAGCGGGCTGTCATACTCGATCTCGATTTCCCCACCAATTTCCTCCAGCTCCGGGGGCATAGGAGGCAGAGCACCGGCATTTGAAAGAATGTCGATCTCGCGGGTGATCTGTGGCCCCAACTGCTCAGACTGGACACGGCCCATCGTAGGGCCGAGCAAGATCCCTTTTTCTTGGGCGCGTTGCAGCACCTCTGTGGCGGTCATCTGGTGGTTATCGACCAGGATCTGGAACAGGCTCACATAGAACGCCAGATTGATGGCCTCTCGCTTCTGGTCGGCATAGTTGATGCCCATGGGCACGTTCTTGCCCAAATCGAGAGGCTTGATAAGCTGCTCACCGCGCTCGTTCAGGTAACCAAAGTTCAACGCGCCAGAGCGTAGATCAAACGACTCAAGAGCGCCGTCATCAGCAAGGATTAGCGGTGGATCAACGGCCTTCTGTGCGCCTTTGATATTGGTCTTCTCAATGCGATTAAGCATGAGCACGTCAGGCAACGCTTCCATCGCAGGAGAATAGCCATATGCTGAGTCGTCAGCAGCATAGAAGCGGCCAATAGCAAGCGGAAACACGCGGTAGCCGCTGTGCTCCACGATCTCGCTTCCAGCATCCAACGCAATCCAGACGGATTGGATCGGCATGTTCCTGCTGCCAACAAGGCCAGATTCACGGTCGCGCCGTGGGCGAATGGCATGCAAGAACTCGAACTTGCGCTCCATGTCATTGCGGTCAATGGCATTCCGGATGGCCAATGGCAGATCTTTTGCCCCCCAGCGCTGAGCGGCCTGCCGAGCCGTCAACGTCCAGGCGATATGAGCCTTATCAACGACGCCATAGGCATCCTCGGAGAACCAGAGCCTGTTCAGGCGCAGATTGCGGTACCGGATGCCCTGACCTAGTACGTCGTCAATCATCAGGCCACCGGCACCGAACGAGCCATGGCTGATGTAGGACTCGCCGGATTGGGACGCGAAGTTCGCCCGCCACTGGTAGCGCTGAGCAAACAGAATATTGGTGACCTGTTCCAGATACTGGCGCACGGCAGGGGACTCGCGCAGGCTCTCATCAGAGACCGTGAGCTTGTGCCAGCGCTGCGTACGTGGCGTGATCATCGAATCCATGGCAGCCGCAAAGTGGCGCAACGCCAGCATGGGCGTGGAGTCGTAGATTTCTTGGGTGCGCTTCTCGCCAGGATTGATATTGCTGTCCTGCTTGAACTTGCGATAGCGTGGCAGAACGGTGGATATCACCTCGTCCCATTGAGACTCAAACGACCGACGCGCCTGTTTCATGGCTTCGTGATCGGCCAGGATCTCGCGCACCAGATCGACGTCGGTGTTCTGCATTACGAACCCAGCAGAGTCTTGGTCGCCACAGAGCCGGGCGTGGCGGTAGCGTCACCGGCCAGGACCGTACTTGCAGTCCCACGACGACGGCGCAGGCGTTCAGCCTCGGCAGAGCCTGCGGCAGCCGCGTCAGTTGTGCTTGGCGGCGCTGCTGGGGCAGGAGGGTCTGGAATTTTTGGTGTGCTGGGTTTGCTGAAGAAGCTGGACATAACGACATCCGTTAGGGAAGATGCCATTAGTTTCAAACTACGCACGCGGACTTTTGTCCGAATTTTTAGGATTGCTAAATGAGCGACTTAAGCTTGTGGCTACAGGCCCATGAAATCAGGCGTAAACACACTTATTACCTTCTATCTGTTACCGGCCTCTGTATTGGCTATGCCATAGCAAAGCCACTAGGCTTCCACCATTGGGGCTATGCGGTTCTATACAGCCTAGCCCTCGCATGCTGGGCATGGGGTATCCGCAGCGGTTGTGTTTATCTGCAGCAAACTGCAGACCTATATTTTTCCGAATTTCACGCACAATCTGCCACCGAGAGCGAGCGCAAGCATTTAACTCAATACTCAAACGCTAAGGCACAGAAATCATTAAAAAGCTATCAACAGCAACTCTCTTGTCTTTGGTTAGGCACCTTTGCGTTTGGCACCGCTTATATTTTGGCGCTCATTTCCAAGAGTCTTGGCCTAACTTAATGGTTAATCCATCCGAGCAAACGTTGACCGCCCCGCTCTGCGTCTTGCTGTAGATACGGGAAACGCAAAAGACAGGCAGAGCGCATCGGCCCGGTTTGGACTGGGCAATCCGCGCTTTTTCATGTCTTTCTTCGATTCGATCTGAATTTTTCCATCCAGTCTGGCTACGGTTTCTGGTCCGGTAATTTCATCCACCAGGACCTGGTCATCTGGAATGGCACCACCTTCTTTCAGCCAATCGCGCATCGATTTCCACATTTCGGCACGCTTGTTGAGGCAGCCAGGGTCATTGGATTCACCAGAGAACCAAACCAGCCGCCAACTACGGCCAAGCGTTTTGCCTGCTGACACAATCCCGGTTCCGTACCCAGCATCAACAAAAACTGCATCAGCCTTGTGCTCATCCTCCAGTCGCGCGAGCAACTGCGCAACTTCAATATCGTTGTCGTTCTTGGGTAGAGCCGCCAGAACATCGAATTTCAAGCCTTGGCGCTTGCCGATCGCAATGTCGTCATCCCCCTCCCAAGCGGGGTCGCAAGTCAGGATCACTGGAGCAAACTTGTATTGGCTTTCGTCCAAATGGCGACCTTGCGCCGCCTCCGCATCCGCGGAGCTGATGAATTGCTTAAGCGACATTGATGGGAAAATGCCACGAATACGGACTTTCACGATGTCGCTATCTTCTCCGTAGGTGTCCACCATTTCCTGCAAATAGGATTTATTTGTGCCTTCTACCGTGCGGCTGTCGATCTGGAACGTCTTCCACAGCTTACGGTGCTTGCGGAAACACTCACGGAAGCGCCCACTGTTACGCGTAGGGTTCCCGAAAGCTATCCATATAATTTCTGTCTCGTCGTCAGTCAGTGCGCCCTCGGCCACCTCCCATACCTTGTCAGCAATAGCGGACGCTTCATCAAAAATTAGGATGATTCGTTTGCCTTCGTTATGCAAGCCAGCGAATGCCTCGGTATTGTTCTCGCTCCATGGGATTGCGTCGGCCCGCCAAGACTTCTCTGCTTCGGGGTCCGCACTGGAAACTGCCGTTGCTGTGGTTTTAAACAGGTCGCTGGTTTCTGCCAGGCGCTGCCACTTGGAAATCTCCGGCCAAGTCTTCGTCCGTAGCTGTGTTTCGGTGTTGGCAGTCACAACCACACGCGTATCTACGCAAGTATCCAGCGCCCACTTGAGGATCATGCTGATACCAGCCGATTTACCGATACCGTGACCTGACGCGACGGCAATCCGCAGCGGCGTAAACCGGGTCTCAGGGTTGCTCAGATGCTCGCCAATCGCGTCGAGCACTTGGCCTTGCCACTCTCTGGGTCCAGCATGTCGCGCAAGTTCTGTACCGTCCTCACCCCACGGGTACACCTGCTCAACATACTCCCGAGGTTTATGAGCAAAACTCAGCAGGTAGTCCAGGTCGTCGTCTGTGATCTCGCTCATGCCTCAGTCTTCCTGCGACGGCGCATGCGATCGGCCATGCCCTTGATGCTTCCGGAATGCTCAACGCGATCCTTGAATGCCTGGACGCCAACGTGGCGACCTATCAACTCAAGGTTTCTGATCTTGTCCGGCCATTTGATCTTCTTCACAACAGCGATACGCGCCTCTTCATCGCCCTGGGCAATCTCCATCACATCCAAGCCGCTAATCATCTGCCGCCAGATCTTAGGCCAATCAGCAATGGGCTTGACTGAACCGTCGTCAGCAAGGATGTCCAAGGCGTCCATCTGGTCTATCTCACCTAGGCGGGTCAGCACATAAGCAGCGTCAATCTTCACCTCTTGGGAGCGCTCTTCCAGCAGCTTTCTTACATATTGCTGAACACTAACGTTTGCTAACAGCCGAGCCGCTTGCTCATTGGCAGTGCGCTGGCTGTATCCTGCCCGAGTCGCTGCCTGCGTCCCGTTCAGATCCTTTATGTACTCTTCGGCGAAGCGCACTTGTTTCGGTGGCAGTTTCATTCTTCAAATCCTGGCAATGTCAGCGTCCCGCTGCACTGGTTAATCTGTCCTTGAGGTTTCTTTTTCGATAGCATCTGAATCAGAGCAGGGACGGTGATGCCATATGCTTGGGCCACGGCTGGCAGGTGCTCTGTAGGCATATGTGACACCTCCCTCTGACGCTTCCTTGTTGGGGCTGTTGAGCGCGGCAACGCCGCTGGGCATCTTGGTGCACTTTGCCTATCCAGCCCTGTATGCTTCTCCCAGAGACCAAGAAGTAGCTCCCCCCTCCAATGCGATGGGGACGAACCACTCATGTACTTTCTGACCATCTTTTCGTCTATCGATCCAAGCTGACGCGCAATCTCGACCTGACCCACGCCAGCCCGGCGCAGATCAAAGATGATCTCTGACCAATCGAAGTCAACGAGAACTCCGCGCATCACCACAGATCAGACCTCCCTCACCGAAATGCCGTGGACCTGGAGCAGCAATTTCCGCTTGATGATGTAGGTATCAGTGCGAACGCCTTTTGCATCTTCAATCACGGTCTGTCCAGTGGCGGTGTCCGTATACCGGAAGTCGGCCACGTACTCACAGGCACGTTCAGCTTTCCCATCTGCACGGCGCTGCTTGGGGATCAGCTCGAAACGCGGCTGCAGTTCCAGGTCGGTGATCTGCCCTGCCCGCTCCAACAGTTGGAGTTGGCCGTATCGCTCCGCTTCACGCAGGCTGTCAAACTTGATGCCGTTCAGCACTACCTTGCGGTTTCCGTACTTGCGTTTCATGCGGCCTCCGACAATGCAGCACGGGCCATGGCAAGAACAGCTGGGGAGCGGCCTTTCTGGTTGTCCAGAATCTTCCGAGCCCAGCCCTTCTGATCCTTCCCCTTCTGATTGAACGCTTGATGCGCCAGCTCTCGTACTTTCTTCTGCCCCTCTGCACGCACTTCTTTGGAATCCACGGGCGATGGCAAGGCAAGGGCCGGGGCAGGAATGTCTGCCCATGCGCCCAAGGCAAGCTGACTGGCCAGCGCTTTGTTCCAGCGGTTTTCCAGCTGCTGATAGGCTTGGTTCATCATGTCGTACTGCCCGACAGCAATGGCAGCGTGAAAGATCGCCGGATGTGACCAGGTGCCTACTTCTCCCTTTGCCCGGGCCTGCATGCCACGCACCGCCTCAAAGAACGCCACATCAGCCTCCAGATGCGGCCGGCATGCACGCAAAAACTCAGGCAGGCTTGGCGGCCAGTCGAACATGCGGCGGCAGTTTTTGATGCCCAAGGCTACGTCCTGCGGAACAATGCCCTCTTCGTCAAACGCTTCAGCCCAGGCATCTTTCCAGTCTTGGATGGCCTGAATATCCTTGAAGTTAGAGCGGAACTTGTTCGGGTAAATGCCGTTCAAGCGGTTGTACAGGTGATCCATCAGGCTGATACCTTCCAGCTTGGCGTGGGCCATCAGCCATTGGTTTGGCGCTTCACACGTCGATAACATCGTCGTCTCCTGGGCGTTTTCGATTGCGGTTCACGTAGGCCAGCGGGTCGAATCCGCCGCTGCTATGCCCGGCCTGCACTGAGTCCTTCACAGGAAAAATTCCAGTCCAGCCGCGTTCAATGCTCTGCTCGATGGCAGACGCTGGGTCGTGGCCATCAGCGTGCAGCTTCTCCAGGGTCCGCAGAGAAAGGCGTTTGGCAGCATCCGTCCATGCCTTACCGGATTTCTGCTTTCGGAACTCATCCCACATCGACCACGCATCAGCATCCAGCCAACCGGGCACCTCCACGCTTATCTTCTTTTGCGGTTCCTTACGGTTCCTTGATGGTTCCTTTACGGTTCTGGGTGCAGCTGCTGCGGGGGTGGGTGCAAATGCTGCGGGGGTTCTGTCGTTATTTGCGGGGGTTTCGTCTTTATTTGCGCCCCGCATTTCCTGCGGGGGCGCAAATGCTGCGGGGGTAACGGTGTACACAGTGGACCGGCCTTGGCGCTGTTGGGCTTGCAATGCCCCAGCGTCAATCAGCCACTTGATGGCGTTCTGTACAGAGCGCTCAGATAAGCAGGTGCGCGCAGCAATACTCTCAACAGATGGCCAGCACACGCCCTGGTCGTTCGCGTTGTCTGCCAGGGATATAAGCACGGCCTTCTGCGCAGGCGTCATCCCCTGCAATGGCCAGCACTCGGACATGATGATCGTGCTCATGCCGTCTCTCCATCTCGAATAGGCGCCCAGCGGGCATAGGCGGAATCCCAAAGCGCGAACTTCTCTGCTTTGGGTGCGCCAGATTGATCAATGAAACGGTGGCAGGCCATACAGCCCGGCACAGTGAATTTGTCGTTTGCTTTGATGCCCATACCCTTGCCATGCTTGGCCTGGTTGGAGTGGCAAGGAACTACCGAGTCGATGCCGCTTGCGCCCATACAAACGCCTGGAACAAGCAGATAACAGGGCTGACCACGGCACAGGTCCAGGTAGGATTTGTCATGCCACACCCGCTTCTTGGGTGCGGACCTCTTCCAGGCGCTGCGTGCCATGGGCTTTGCCGGGGCTTTGAATGTGCTGTTCCAGGCTCTCATCGTCGTGCTACCCCAAAACCGACAACCGCCAGGAACGCGCCCACGGCCATTCCTATCAGGCCATCGTCACTGGCCAGTTGTGCGATGCACACATAAAAAATGATCAGCCACATTTGCCAGTACTTCATGACCCGCTTCCCAAGGACGTAAGCGACCAGCGAACGCCCTTTTCAGTACCGAACGACAGGGCCAGCTCAATCAGCTCGGACATCTGGCGCACGGTCATCTTGCTTGTGCGCTGGCCCAACATCACGATCCCGCCCCTGATGCCCTGAGACATGCGCGTCTCTTGGTTCAAACTGGCCGATAGAACATCCTTCCATTCTTCGGCTTCTAGCTTGGTGGCCACCCCGTTGACCATCCAATCAACCTGCTTGGACAGATCGGCCAGGATCGACCACATCATTGCGTTCTGGTCCAGTGAGCGTGTGCGGGGACGAATCTCTACGCGGTAGCCCTCCGGGGCGCTCGCAATAGCATGTGCCGCATTACGGCGCACCAACGGGCTGATCAAGTTGAAGACCTGTTTATCCACGGCTACCTCCCGCATTCACCCAGGCCCTGGCGCACACAGTGGCAATTCGCACCGATACGCGCTCCATAAGCCAGAAAATCTATATAGGACGGAGTTGTCACAACCATGCCCAAAAGCTCAATGGCTTGGTCTATCTTGTCGATGGTCAGACCCATCTGGCCCGACAAGAATCGGCTCACCTGACTTTCATCCCAGCCCAAACGATCTTTAACCGCCGCCTTAATACGCGGATCAGTAAGTGCCTGGCGGAAGGCGCGGTCCATGCTCGGACGTTGTGGGCGGTTGTCCACCCGTGCTGCTGTGGTGGCATTCATTGGGAGTCAGTCCTATTCAAAAAGAGTTGAATGCTATTGAAAGTGGCTTCGATCAAACTGGTGAAACTGAACAAGGAGTTGTGATGACCGAAACCGAGAAAATCTTGACCCAGGCTGAAGACATCGCCCGGCGTACCTTTGAAGAACCTACGCAGCAAACCGTCATGCAACTGTTTGCGCGTCTGTGTGATGAGCAGGACAACCGAGCGTTCGAAGCGCTGGAAGAAGCATGTTCATTGCACTGAAGCGGTATCCCTCTCTTTCTTGGCAAGCTCTGGCCAAATTTGCGAAGCATCTACCGGCCTCAAAAGAAACCGGGAGACACCACTGGCTGCTTCAAGAGCAGCGCAAAATCGCGCAGGAACCTGACCAGAGGCAATCCACTGCTGGACCGTCTGATAACTTTTGGCGCCCGTAACCCTGGCAGCCTCTGTAAGCCCGCCAACCTGAGAAACAGCAATAGAGATGTTTGGGTTCTTTTCCATGCATCCGATTCTATGCTAGAAAATCTAGTGATGCAAGAAATTCTAGCATTGCTGCAAGGTTTTCTAGTGGATACATTTCTGCTATGACTACGATTCACGACCGCATCAAACAAGCAAGACTGGACAAAGGCCTTTCAATGGAAGGGCTGGCCGAGCTAGTCGGCCTACGCTCATGGCAATCTATTCAGCAATGGGAAAATGGAGCTACTGCACCCCAACGAAAACGCCTGGAGCGAGTTGCCTCAGCCTTAGGAGTAACCGTTGATTTTCTTATGAATGGAACCCTAGAGAGCGCAACTAAGGCAGCAACAAACGGCGGTCACGTGCCAGTCAGATTGGTAGACGCAAAAGCCTCCGCCGGAAAAGGAAAGCTGATTTTCTATGCCGACGACAATAGAGAGTTGATGTTCCAAAGGAGCTGGCTTTCCAAGAATGGAGCCAAGCCCGAGGATGTGCTGGCGTTTCCTGTGGAGGGGGATTCCATGGTGGATGCTCATATACCCGATGGTTCTGTTGTTCTTGTCAATACCAAACTCACAGAGCCAACCCCAAAACGCATTTACGTCTTATCAATTGATAATGAGTTGATGCTAAAAGAACTAGCTCAAGTTTCTGGGAAATGGGTCGCTAGATCACGAAACAATAGCAAAGCGAATGAGCTTATTGACATAGACATAGGTATTGATGACAGGATTATTGGCAGAGCATTCTGGTGCGGGTTCAAAATCTAAATTCCAAAATACCAACGATAAATAATGTATAGGCCTGACTGGCCTATAATCGCAGCCGTCAACACTAATCAGTAATAGCGCATGCGAGGATAGCTGCGCTTCTGACTCACGCTTTCACGTGCCTTATTAGAAGAAGGGATCAAAATGAGTTTCCAAGAGGGGAGCAGCAGGCTATCAAAGATCATTTCGCTTGTTGGGTGGATCGCCCTGATTCTAAGTGTCGTTTTGTACTTTGCTAGCGGTGCTCGAGAATTTTGGTTCATAGTTGGAACTGGCGCGTTGGTTTTCTCCGTTTTTCAAGCCGTTGTTTGGGTTTTTGATGGTTTTATTGGGAAAGGGTCCGGAAGTGGAAACTTGTTTTGGCCGTTAAAACGCAAGGCTATACCAAGAAATCACCATGCCGTAATACCCAGCAAGCCTAAGAAAGATATTAGTGGAGTGGGTGGGTGGCTGATGTTTTTTGTAGTTTCTCTTATGGCTCTCAGCCCAGCTCGGGCAATTTTGGAAACGGCAGCAAACCTAAAAAATGCCGAAAGACTCTATCCGGCGATTATCAGTGTCCCTGAGTGGGTCAACTATAAGATGTCAATATGGTTTGCCGTATTGGCAGTTGCGGCCTTAATGGTATGGGCTGGCTGGAATCTACTGAAAGTGCATATGCCGAGCTCAGTTCGGAATGCGATCGTAGTGATTTGGACCAGCTCTCTCTTATTGCAAGGAGCAGATGCTTATCTGTCATGGTTGTTTTTTGATGTCAGCCTCGGCGAGTTCCTTGCCCCCGACCTGATTGGCCCCCTTCTTGGCTCGTTTGCCTATGCGTTTATTTGGACCTGGTACCTAAAAGTATCTACCAGGGTCACCAATACATACTTTAGGAGCGGAGAAGCTGCGAATAGAACTTCTACCCAAGAAAGAAGAGAACCTACTATCTAGCTTGACCTCCACTAACACCGCCTTCGGGCGGTTTTTTTTCGCCTGAAATTCGTGCCAAAGAAGAGTTCCAATCAATTTACTAGTTTTTCTTGCATGCTAGTTTTTCTAGTGATATAGTTCATCCAACGCTTCACCAAGCCACACCAAAACAAGTGGCAGCGGTCCAAGGGTTGGATAGTCGTAACTGGGCGACTGAAAACAATGCCAGGTCTGTGTGCGAGATGCTACGGGTACGTACCACCAATCACAGAATGAACAAACCGCCTGCTAACGCGGGCGTTTTGGTAAGCATCAATGGTGGTGCTTACTGAAGCGAGGAAATATGGATAACCAACACAAGCACATCAAGGGCTACCGCGATTTGTCGGAGTCCGAGATTGCTGCAATGAACGAAGGCAAGGAACTGGCTCAGAAAGTCGGTGCCTGGATGGACAAGCTGCAGGCCGATGGCTCTTTGGATCAGCGTGCTGTGGCCCTGGGCAAAACCAACCTGCAGCAGGGTTTCATGTGGGCCATCCGCGGCATCGCCCAGCCAACCACCTTTTAACCTCTCGGCCCCTTGGCGGGCCTTATCCGAGGCGGGTTTCATTGAGAGTCGCGCCGGATAAATAGGAGTTAGACATGGAACAACAGGACAAACCAATGCGCTGGCCCGCAGATTTTCCGGGCAAGCATGACAAACAAGAGATTGAGAGTTGCGAGACGTGCAATGGGGCTGGCGATGTTCACGACTTTACAGGCGAGTGGCGCGGTATTTGTCACTGCCAAGCGGGTAACGACATTCGCGCAGAAATGGAGAAGAAAGCATGAGCAAGGCAACGATGCCGGAGCCGTTCGGATGGCTTTCAGACGCTTTGATGAACGGTGGACTAGTGTTCAGTAAGACTGATCCGCACACAAACAGCACATTCATCACTAATTCAACGTGCGCCGTATACCGTGACTACCAAATGACACGCTACGCGGACGCCGTGCGGCGTGAAACATTGGAGGCAGTACAACGAATTTTGACGGGCATGTACACGGAGGCCGTGAAGTCTCGGGTTCCAGAGGAAGAGGACGAAGATGGCCATAACCAAGGCTGCCTTGAACGCGCTCTGGCCCTGACTGATGCATCGCTCCAAGTGCGATCCCTAATCGAATCAACGCCTGCATGACTCGTGGCAAGTAGTAGCGAGGTCCAGGCAGCCCTTCTTATGAGGGGCATCATCAAGGCGGCGGCGTGGACGAACACGCAGTACCACTGGACGGCAGACCCGCTGCTGAAAGGTGCAAGGCAGACTCAGGGTGAACTGCCCATGCCGGTATCAAGCCCGGCCCGCCTTGATGATGGTGAATGTCCGCTACAGAGCGGGGAGCCTACTGCCAGAGCCTGAGATCGGCGCAGGCCACCATCAACCTAATTGCACGTTTGGGCAGGCAGCAAACCCTGACCCTTGATGCGACTCGCTGGCAGACGAGTGATAAAGACGTTGCCCGTATTACCCGCGATGCCGAGGAGCTAGGGGGCTGCGTGTCTGCGTAAACGACACGATGTAGGAATTTGGGAATCCTGCATGAGACCTCAGAGGACGGCTGACCCAACAGCGCCGGAAGGACGTAACCGGCACCCTCCAGCCGCAGCACTCCCACTCTCTTAACCAATTCTAAATCAACCCCGCCCACGCCATGGGCGGCGGGAGTGCTGCGACTAGAGGGCATAGAACTCCAGAACCTGCCAATACCGAGTTGCGCGCGCAAGTCGTGACGGTGGGGGATGCAAGCTAACCCTCTCCCCTTTTTCAATGGCGCCGGACGCGGCGCAATCCCCCCGGAGCTAACCATGAACGCTATCGCAGAGCGCGAAGTACGCGCTTACGAGCTGGCGGAGCGCCGCCGCGCCTATATCGCGGAGCAGATCCGCAACTGCCTGTACGGCAAAACGCTGTACGTAAACATGGCCTGGACCCTGCAATCGATTCCTCAAAAGGTAAGCCGCATAGGGCTGATTGAGGAAATGGAGAATGCGCTTCTGGCGTCCAGTTCGGCAGGCTTCGACTACTCCGCCAAGCTGCTTGCTGCGCTTGATGATGAAAGCCTGCGCCCTACCCTGCGCACCGAACGCGAACGAATCATCGGCGACTGGGCAGACACTACGCATAACTGCATGACCCAGCAAGAACTGGAGGCGCTGCCGTGCTGATCGAGTTTTTCATCTTTGCGGTGTTCTTTTGCTGCGCCGCTTTCTTTATCGCACTCGGGATTGAGGGCGTTCTTAGCATCTGGAGGCAGCCGTGACAGACCAAAACCCCGGCTTCCCCCGCACTCGCCGCCGCAACCCTTTCGACGGACAGGGATGCTACGCACCAAATAGCAGCACCCCGCCCTGGGGCTGGTTCCCTACCTTCGCAATCGCAATTCCTGTAGTCATCGCATTAGGCGGCCTGTTTGCATTCGGACCTGCCCTGCTGACTTACTTAGTTGGAGCATGACATGACCGAATCCACAGAACTGATTGAGCTGCCATCGGAAGACACGGCACTGGCAACATTCACCACACCTGGCGGCTTGGATCACTATGTCGAACAGGTGCGCGAGAAGGTCAGCGGCACGGTGTACGACATGAAGATCCGCAAGGACCGTGAAGCCTGCGCCGCTGACGCCTACAAGGTAACGCGTACAAAGACGGCTGTTGAAAAGATGGGCGCCGCACTGTCGGCGAAATACAAAGAAGTGCCGAAACAGATCGACGCACAGCGCCGGGACTGGAACGCCAAGATGGAATCGCTACGCGACGAGGTTCGCAAGCCGTTGACGGAATGGGAGGAAGCGGAAGATCGCCGCGTGGGGCAGCACAGGGCGAACCTGGCCAACATCGCGGACCGTGCAACGGATGTTGGCGGCATGGACGCTGACAGTCTCCGGCAACGCCTGGCTGCGGTTGAGTCTGTGGTCGTGGACGAGGCCTGGGAGGAATTCGAAGCGGAGGCACACCGCGTGAAGGCCAAAGCGCTGGAAATCCTGAACACAGCCCTGACTGACCGCCAGAAGTACGAAGCTGAGCAGGCAGAACTGGCTGAGCTACGACGCAAGCAGGCCGAGCAGGAGCAGAAAGACCGCGAGGCCGAGATTGCTCGCCAAGCCGCTGAAAAGGCCCGCGCCGACGCGGAAGCCAAGGCCCAGGCTGAGCGCGATGCAGCTGCCAAACGCGAGGCAGACGCGAAAGCCGCCCAGGCCAAGGCTGAGCAAGACGCCAAGGACGCAGCCGAACGTCAGCGCCGCGCAGAAGAACAGGCCGAAGCTGAACGGCTTGCATCAATTGCGCGGGCCGAACAAGCCGCCGAAGCCGCCCGCCAGGCAGAAATCAAGCGCCAGGCCGACGAAAAGGCAGCCGAAGAAGCCGAGCAGCGCCGCCGCGAAGAGGACAAAGCGCATAAGGCCAGTATCAACAACGCCGCCCTGGCTGCATTTATTGAAAACGGCTTGCCCGACGCATGCGCCAAGCAGGCCGTCATTCTGATCGCCAAGGGTCTGATCCCGGCTATCCGAATCCAATATTGAGGACACCATGAGCACAGAAATTATTGAGACGCCACAGGCCGCTGTCGCAGCACCCGCACCAGCCGGGTCACCAATGGCCATGGCAATCGCAGCCCTGCAATCGGGAATGAGCCCTGAGCAGATCGGACAAATGATGGACCTGCAGGATCGCTACAACGCCACCCAGGCCAAGAAGGCCTACGACGAGGCGTTCGCTGCATTCAAGGCCGAGTCAGTCACGATCATCAAGGGTAAGGCCCGTTCCGATGGCCCGCTTAAGAATCAAAAATACGCCGAGCTGCATGATGTTGTGAATGCAGTTACTCCCGCCCTCTCCAAGCACGGGCTTTCGTCCAGTTGGAAGCTGACCAAGGATGACAAAGACTGGATGGAGGTCACCTGCTACCTGCGGCACGTTGGAGGCCATCAAGAAAGTGTCAGCATGGGCGGGCCACCAGATACCGGCCCAGGCCGCAACGCCATTCAGTCACGCGCCAGCACCAAGACCTACTTGGAGCGATACACCTTGAAGGCCATTACCGGCCTGTCCGAGCAAGACGACGACACCGATGGTCGGGCGCCGGCTGACCCTGCTCTGAAAGATGAATGGATCAGCCAAGTGGCCCAGGCCGACACGCTCGAAAAGCTGGAAACCATCTGGCAACAAGGCGGCAACGTCATTTACGCAACCAACAACCTTGCTGATTACAACGCCTTCAAAAAGGCTGTATCGGACAAGAAGAAGATGCTCACGGAGGCTCGATAATGGAAGGCTTAATCATTCACACCGCAGAACAAGGTACACCGGAATGGCTCCAGGCCCGCAAAGGCGTCATCACCGGCAGCCGTTTCAAAGACTGCCGCGACCGCCTGAAAAGCGGTGCCCCATCCAAGAAATGCTTGGACTACGCTATGGATGTGGCCCGAGAGCGCGAAGGCGGCGAGCCTATGCAGGTCTTTGTGAATGGCGCTATGCGCCTGGGCACAGAGCAAGAGCCCTACGCCCGAGCTGTCTATGAGCGCAAGACCGGCCAGATCGTTGACGAGGCCGGCTTCATTACAACGCCTGACCGTCTGTTTGGGGTGAGCGTAGACGGTTTGGTAGGCGATGACGGGATCATTGAAATCAAGACCATGGTCAGCAGCGACACCCTGTTCACCGCCTTTGTGAACGGTGACATTGCCGCCTACGTAGACCAATGCAATGGCGCAATGTGGTTGCTCGGCCGCAAATGGGTGGATCTGGTCTTATGGGTTCATGACCTGGGCCGCATGAAGATCATCCGCATCGACCGCGACGACAATCAGATCGAATCGCTGGAGTCTGACCTGATGGAGTTCGAGCGGACAGTTACCAAGCACCAGCAAGCATTACAGGAAGCCCTGTTGGAGGCCGCTTAAATGGCATCGGTAAATAAAGTCATTCTGGTGGGCAATCTTGGCCGCGACCCAGAAGTACGCTACAGCGCAGAAGGCTCGGCCATCTGCAATATTTCCATTGCCACGACCTCGCAGTGGAAAGACCGTACCTCCGGCGAGCGCCGTGAGGAAACCGAATGGCACCGTGTGGTGTTTTACAACCGTCTGGCTGAAATCGCCGGCGAATACCTGCGCAAAGGCCGTCCCGTTTACGTAGAAGGTCGCCTGCGCACCCGCAAATGGATGGGCCAGGACGGTCAGGAGCGTCTCACAACCGAAATCATCGCTGAGGAAATGCAAATGCTGGGCGGCCGTGACGGGGAATCGCAGCAACCCAACTCACCGCCACAGGGCCAGCAGCGCAACAATTACGCGGAAGCCACCGGGCACGGGCAGCAGCAAAGGCAGTCTCCGACGCCCTCGCCCGGCAACCTGGCGGATATGGACGATGACATTCCATTCGCTCCCCTGCTCTCACGGAACGCTTATTGTGTTTGAGAGGGCCAGAACGGCCAGAGTACTGGCCCGCCTGGTCAATGCCAAGCAGTTGCAGTTGCAGAGCTTGAATAGCCTTGCATATTGGCGGACGCCTATGACTCAACTACGGGTAATCGCTCGTAGCTATTCATAATTTGAATTAGTTGGTTTAAACATCCTCTCAATTCGCTAACTTGTTGAACAATGTGCCTAGCTTGACGATCGTATGTTTCCTCTTTATTCACTCGTTGTTCGACTGTAGAGCCGTTTTTGGTTATCCAGTCTAATAACTCCCGTAATCGCCATATTTTTGCTCGAGCTGAAACCATAATTTCAACTGCTTCAGGGTTATCAAGATGCCCTAAATTCACTTGATCGAACATTTTCTCTATAGGGCCGAGATATTCAACCTCAAAGTAGCTCTCTCCGATCACGACCTTACGTAGCTTTTCTCCATCCCACCATCTGGACCTACCAACCCTGAAGATATGCCCATGCACGGATCGCAGAATACTTACAGCCAACTCAATAGCCGCCTTTTTTTCCATTTCTCGACGATGCCTCAATAGTGCAGTGCCTTGACGCCCAGCCCATCGTATTGCTACGACTGAAGCCACAGCTTGCACCCATGAAGCCACATCACTTGAACTGAGTTTGAAGTAGGTAAAGAGCAGCCAAGTGCCAGCGGAAACAAACACAAAAGAAACCAGGACGCACAGCAGGAACACATGGGCGTCACTCTGACAAAAAACTTTTTTAACGAATTTCCGCATCAGGCCCTCCATGCGCCTCCCCTTATCTATGAATTTCGCCATCATAGTCGATACCTTGTGGCTAAAACACAGGATGCCTCCCCTATGAAGCATCACGACTACAGCCACACCCCATAACCCCGCTTGATTTACTCAACCGGGGTTTTTCTTTTCTAGGAACCACTCATGACCACCGTTGAATCTCCAGCGCCGACCGCTGAGGAGGCACGCAAGCTGCGCGCCTACGTTTATATGCTTGCCAAGACCACCCAGGCGTTCGCTGACGCTGCAGGAATCGACCTCGAAGCCACAGAACTAGTGGTGGACTTAGGTCAGCCCGAGAAGGTGACGAAATCAATCCGCTCCATCCTGAATGGTGCGTTGGCCCTCGCTGGTGAGTAGCCAGACAAGACAAATAGATGAATCTGTCACCCCCATTGCCAGAGCAGAAGCTCTGACGCCCCAGTAGATGAAAACGGAGGCCGCATGGCCAGACAAGCCGAATTTGCCCGACCCCTGCCCCGCCTTCGACACATCGAACCGGGGCAATTTTTTACCCTTCGCCATGACCCCACGCCTCGGATTCTGCTGCACAAATCCAAGCATCACGGTCATTTCAATAACGGATATGCATCCCTG
Source organism: Alcaligenes sp. AB3 (assembly GCF_031844565.1). Taxonomy (NCBI): domain Bacteria; kingdom Pseudomonadati; phylum Pseudomonadota; class Betaproteobacteria; order Burkholderiales; family Alcaligenaceae; genus Alcaligenes; species Alcaligenes sp. AB3. The sequence continues at coordinate 161,652 of NZ_JAUZVM010000001.1, read as the reverse complement.
TGCCATGAGCTGGAGCGCTCTTGTGTGGTCTGGGGTGAGAACGGATGGGAGGCTAAACATGAGCCACGACTTTGATTGCCCGTACTGCGAAGCTCCCTTTGAAGTTTGTCACGATGACGGGCACGGTTACGAAGAAGGTGTTCTGCACCACGATCACTGCCGATCATGCGGAAAGCACTTCACTTTCACAACGTCCATCAGCTTCTACTTTGAGCCCGAAAAGGCTGATTGCTTGAATGATGGCCAGCATATCTGGGAGCCAAGACGCACCTATCCGATTGAGGCCACTCGCATGGAGTGCCAAACATGTGGCGAAGTACGCCATCCAACGCCTGAGGAAATGGCCGCTATTGTTGCTGCACGCCAGGAGGACAGCAGGCCATGAGTGACCTGGTACTACCCCTCAAGCGCGAATACTTCGAGCAGATCAAGGCCGGTGAAAAGTGGTTTGAATACCGGCTCTGCAACGACTACTGGCGCAAGCGCCTGGACGGCCACGGCGCATACGACCGCATCATCCTGACGCTTGGCTATCCCAGGCGCGACGACAGCGAACGTCGCCTGATACGACCTTGGCGCGGCTACACAACTGCAACCATCATCCATCCGCACTTCGGACCCGATCCGGTCGAGGTGTACGTAATCGACGTGAGGCCAGAATGACAGCACTCCACCCACACAACCAGGCGCGGTCTACCCCGCAAGAAGCGTTCAACCTGCAGCGAGCCGCCCAGGTCTACGGCACACGCGCATTCATCCCAGTTACATCCAAAGCCGCCCCCAATCCTAATTACCCCCAACTGCGGGAGAAGAAGCAATGAGCAAAGAACACACAGGCCTGCCCAATACTCCCGAGGAAATCCGCGCCTTCATCGGTAAAAGTTTTTCGTCTTTGCAGTTCGGCCAGGATAACGAGCTGCCCCACGAGAACGACACCTACACCCTGACCGCTCATGATCTGATTTCAGCTTTTCAGTGGGCTGAGATTGACGCCCCTATGAGCGCGGAGCCGACCGACGACGAAATTATCGATATTGCAGTTGAGCCGCTGGGCATTGATTGCGATCGCATGCCCTACGGCGTTGTCGTTTTCGCCCGTGCGCTGCTGTCTCGCTATAGTTCCGCCCCCGTTGTAACCCAGCCAGACGTCACACAACAAACGCTCGATGATGTGATGGCAGGTATCCCAGCAAGGGATGCAGAGATTGAAGCGCTGCGTAAGGAGATTGAAGTCCTGCAGGCGCAGCTGGTTGACAGATCACCAGAAATGCAAGGAACGCCGGTTGACGAATCGCCAAATTTGCAAGGTCAGCAGCAACCTGTAAGCGGTGCTGATGGGTTGTTGGCGGATGGGGAAATCGACATCGCAGACGTACGCCAATACCTGCAATCTTGGGGCTGTCTTGCTCATCCTGGGGTGCGCGCTTTGGTTGATGGCTATCAGTCCAGTACCCAACCATTCGGAAATTACGGAGAGTTGCCAGAACTGCCGGACATCGCGCCTACGGATGATTGGGACAGCGTTCTGGATTGCATTAAGCAGTATGGGATGGACTGCTACCAAGCTGCACTCGCAGCCAAGGCGGATAGCAGCAGTGAGGACCAGTGGCGCAATCTTGCGCTGCAATTCGACGGCCACCGAATGCAGGCACTGGCATGGCTGAAGAAACTTCTGCCTGATCTACCAGACAGCCCTAAAAAGGCCCGAGCTCACGCTTTCCTCAACATGCCCCCGCTGAATGGAGAGACTGTGCTTGCGAAACGCATCGCCGCACTCGCCCAGCAGGACGCCGAAACCGGGAAATCGGTATCGGTTGAAAATCAAGGGGTTACGCAGCAGAATGGTCACCATTGTGATGACGCCCGCCACGAATGGCGACAAGAACGTACACCTTGCCCTGATGGCCAATGCAAGGTTCGCAACGACGCCGAAGCTTTCAAGTATTGGGGCGGAAAAGAGACGTGGGTTCGCTACCTTACCGATCACACCGGGCTTATCCAGATAACAGCCCGAGACATAGCCACCTGCAATGCTGCGCTGGATGCGGTTAAAAATGCACTTTCCCCAGGAGCAGTGCAACAGGACGCCGACAAGGTAAAAGCTGACCTTTTAAGTTCTCTGGTCGAGATAGTGGGTGCAGTGATCGCGAGCGATGAAGAAGGGCTGATCGAGCACTCGGAGACCATCATCAAGGCCCGTGCCGCCATCGAAGCGGCCCGTAAGGAGGAGGCATGAAAAAAGTATCTGAACTGATTGGTGCTGAGCTGGATTACTGGGTGGCCAAAGCTGCCGGTGAAATGAATCCGCAACTCGGCATAGGTGGTGTTTGCGTCGTAGCTAACGGGCATACTCTACATCGGTACTGCCCGTCAACAGAGTGGTCTCACGGTGGCCCGATCATCGAGCGAGAGAAGATCGACATTGAATACAGAGCCCGTCAAAAACAATGGTTCGCCATGATTGATCTTAAAGACTCCTTGCCGCGTGAATGGGGTGAAACTTGTCTTATCGCCGCCATGCGTGCGTACGTATCCAGCAAGTACGGTGACTCAGTGCCTGCTGATGAACAGGAGGAAAACCAGTGACATTCACTGCATTCGGCTACGAGTTTCAGTGGCTGGTGATGCTCAACAAGTTCCTAGATGGCTTCCTGCCTGGGCTCGGGTTCACGATGGGGGTAGCCGTCGTCTACTTGCTGGCTCTCTGGTTTGCGCGGAAACCAAAGCCCAAGCATAGCAAGCTGCGCGTGAAACTGATCACAAAGGAGCCAGACCAGTGACCGAATCAATCACGACCATGCTCGCTGTGACAGCTAAAGAATGGAACCTGCCCGGCCTTGTGCCGGGTTTTTGATGGGAAATTAAAATGGAAAAAGTACTTGTAACTGCATCCGAGGCGGCGGCAATGCTGTCTATGGGTCGCTCCACCTTTTTCAGAAAGGTCACGCAGGGAGATTTGCCGCAGCCGGTTAAGTTCGGAGGGGTCACGCGTTGGCGAGTCGATGACATTCGCGCTGTTGGTCAAGCCAGTCAGCCCACCATGCCATCAACTCACGACGCTGAGGCAGATATTGCGCACGGTTGTACGCAGCCCTGACCGCATCTGTTTCTTTATGGGCAAGCTGACGCTCGATCACGTCCCGCTCAAAACTGGATTGCTCGTTCAACACAGTGGACGCAAGCGACCGGAAGCCATGAGCGGTCATTTTCCCCCGATATCCGAGACGATACAAAGCAAACAACAATGTGTTCTCGGATATTGGGCTGGATCTGCTGATTGGTGATTGCAAGACAAACTCACGCTCACCACTGATAAGCTCAAGTTCTTTCAGTATCAATTGAGCCTGACGCGACAACGGTACTACATGCGGAATCCTCAATTTCATGCGGTCGGCAGGGACAACCCAGACTGAGCCGTTTTCGCGTAACTCATCCCACCTCATGCCCCTGAGTTCGCCAACCCTAACAAAAGTCAGGGCCAACAGATTAAGGCCCAAGCGGGTTACAGGCTCGTCGTATCCATCTATATCAGACAACAGCTTCCCTGTTTCAGCGGGAAGGATGCTGGCCATTGGTTTTTTAACGCGCCTTGATTGGAGCACACGCACCAGGCCAGACGCGCCATGATGCTCAATGATTCCCATATCAACCGCGTAATCGAATACCGCCGCAATGCGGCCGGCAACACGATGCGCGGTTTCAATCCTGCCGCCCTCTTGTGTCTTTAGGACGACCTCCGTTAACTGAGGGCGCTTTATCTGATCGATAGGAAGGCTTCCGATTGACGGATACACAAACCTATCCAGTGTGTTTTCTACCTGAACCTTGTGCTTGTGGTTGGATAGCGACGGAAGTTTCACGGATAGCCACTTCCCGGCCACCTGCTGAAATGTCGGCAACGCCGTGGTATCGCTCGTGGCACCGGAGGATTTCGCCAAAGCATGCGCCTCCCTTGCCTGTGCCAAGCTCATTTCAGGGTATCGCCCGTACGTCCGTGTTTTCTGTTTTCCGTCCTGCTGATAGTTTGCTCGCCAACTGCGAAGCCCCGTTGGGGCAACAAACAGATATAACCCTGCGCTATCAGAAAGTTTGTACGGTTTATCCTGAGGCTTTGCGCCGTCGATCTTTTTAACTGTGAGAGCCATGGTATCAATTCCCGAATGCCACGGGCGATACCATTACTGATTGATGGCTTGGGTGGTATCGTCCGGGACTGATCGAGACGACTATAGACTGTGACGCTAATGGAATCAACGCACAAAAAGAATCGCCGGGACTCATTGAGCACCGGCGATATGAATATTGGCGGACAGGGTGGGATTCGAACCCACGGTACGCTTGCACGTACGCCTGATTTCGAGTCAGGTACATTCGACCACTCTGCCACCTGTCCGCGATTGCTTATATGGTTACAAGCAAGCCCATAAATATAGATGAAAGAACACACTTTGACAAGCACTAAAGACGTATAGCACTGGCGTCAAAGAACACTGTTTCTGGATAGCCCCCCTTAAGCCAAGCCAAAGAATGCTTTTCAATCAAGGGTTTACCCTTCTTTTTGACCTATTTCTCTTGTTCCCCCTGAGCCGCAGGCCTATATTGGAAGCACACATTGATGCATCGCAGCCCTGCCCTTTTTAAGGCAGTCCTTGTAATTCCGGCGCAACTTGCCGGACTTGATAAAAGGAATTGTCATGCAAACCTTCCAATGGATTATCGACGCCAACGGCGACGGCATATACAGCCTGAATGAGATTCTCCAGACTTTGCGCTGGGCTTTCCGGATACCAGGCAGTCTGGTGGTTGAAACCTTGGGCTCTATCCCGGTCCTGTCTGATGTATTGCGTATTCAGGCCTCGGAGGCGACGGGCTACGCTTCCCTGCGAGGCGGGCTGGTCAATATCCTGTCGCTGTTCTTCTGGGCCGCTCTCTGTCTCTGGTTTCTGGAAGTCAACTCCAAGCCTCGCGCAGAGCCGCCACAACGCAAGCCGCGCCATGCCCCTCACCTGAACAAACAGCTGGATTCTGTGCACGGCCGACAGCTGCATGCGAACTACAACCGTCGCCCAATCCGCCATCGTCAGGTTGAACGCCATACCTTCTAAACACGCTCAGGTGCCTCCCCTGTCCAGCCGGGCAGGGAGACACATGTGTTAAGAAAGGTAAACCTCTGGCATAGCTCATACGAGCCATGTTGCGTTTGGAAGTGCTTTGGCAGGATTGCCTAACGTTTGAGGCTCGAATTTCGAGCAACAATCGCTGCAGCTAGAGTCACGAGAGGTGCAGCATATGAAAAAGCTACTATTAGCCGGCTTGATGGTTTTGGGCACCAGCACTGCCTTTGCAGGTGGTGTGAATGTGGACATCAATGTCGGTATTCCCGGTATCGGTTACGGACCGATCTACTACCCGCCCGCTCATGTTGTGGAACGCCCGGTTTATGTCGCTCCACCCCCGGTGGTTTACCACCCTCCACGCTATGTCTATCGTCCCGGCTACGTGGAATATGGTCGCTCCAACAAGGAATGGCGCAAGCAACAGCGACGCGCGCACAAGCGCTGGCGCAAGCAGCAGGAGCGCTACTGGGATGATGACTAATCCCTCATTACGGAACCTGGAATAAAAAAGGGCTGAAGACCATAAAGGTCATCAGCCCTTTTGCTATTCAAGCCGAGGCGTTACTTCGCAGGCACCAGACGTTCCAGACCGCCCATGTAAGGACGCAGAACCTTGGGCACAATCACGCTGCCATCTTCCTGCTGGTGGTTTTCCAGCACGGCGACCAAGGCACGGCCTACGGCCAGACCGGAACCGTTCAGCGTATGCACAAACTCCGGACGTGCCTTGCTGTCGGCACGAAAACGCGCCTGCAGACGACGGGCCTGGAAAGCCTCGCAGTTCGAGACCGAAGAAATCTCGCGGAACGTGTCCTGTGCAGGCAACCACACTTCCAGATCGTAGGTTTTGGCGGCAGAAAAGCCCATATCGCCGGTACACAGCTGAACCACACGATACGGCAGCTCCAAAGCCTGCAGAACATGCTCGGCGTGACCGACCATGGACTCCAATGCTTCGTAGGATTGTTCAGGGTGAACGATCTGCACCATTTCCACTTTGTCGAACTGGTGCTGGCGAATCACGCCACGGGTGTCACGGCCACCGCTACCGGCTTCCGAACGGAAACAAGGCGAATGGGCAGTCAGACGCATAGGCAACGCATCACCAGCCAGAATCTCGTCGCGCACCATGCCCGTCAAACTGATCTCGGAGGTGGAGATCAGGTACAGGTCTTCAGGCTTGGATTCGGCAGGATCTGCTGGCTCATTGTCCTGACCACCTTTGGTGACCCAGAACATATCGTCCTTGAACTTGGGCAACTGGCCTGTGCCATACAAGGTGGACGCGTTCACGATGTAAGGGGTGTAGCACTCGGTGTAGCCGTGCTCTTCCACTTGGGTATCCAACATGAACTGAGCCAGAGCACGGTGCAAACGGGCCAGAGGTCCACGCAGAACCATGAAACGGGCACCAGCCAGCTTGCGGGCTGCTTCAAAATCCAGACCAAACTGCTCACCCAGGTCCACGTGATCACGCGGCTCAAAGGTGATATGCGCAGGCTTGCCCTGATCATCTTTAGGACCGGGAATCCAACGACGTACTTCGACGTTGTCTTCTTCGGACTCGCCCACCGGCACACTTTCATGTGGCAGGTTAGGAATTGTGGCGAACCAGGAGGACAGCTCGGCCTGCACTTGGGACAGGTCCTGCTCCAGCTGCTTCAGGCGCACAGGAATTTGCTGGGATTGAGCCAATGCCTCGCTGGCGTCTTCGCCCTTGGACTTGAGCTGGCCGATGCGCTTGGCCAGTGCATTGCGCTCGGCCTGCAAAGTTTCGGTTTCCACCTGTACCGCTTTGCGGCGGGCTTCCAGCTGCTGGAAACGCTCGGTGTCAAATTGCACGCCACGTTTCGCCAAGCCCTGTACCAGCGGCTCCAAGTCTTTGCGTAATTGGTTCAGATCTAACATTTAATAGCCATATAGGTGATGGTTCAATCCCGATTGATCTGGTGATTTTAACCACAAGCCACCACAAGCGCAGCACAGCGCAAGCCGTAGCGAGATATCGGGAAATACGGAGGTGACAGGCCAAGCAAGCGCCTGTCCTGTCTTAGGTATCTTTCTTACCGGCCTGCTCGTCCAGCTGACGCAGGCGCTCCATTTTTTCAGCGATCTTGATTTCCAGACCACGGGGCACGGGCTGATACCAATGCGGATCGGGAATACCGTCCGGCAAGTAAGTCTCTCCCGCCGCGTAGGCATTGGGCTCGTCATGCGCATAGCGATACGCATGACCGTGGCCCAGCTCTTTCATCAGCTTGGTGGGCGCGTTGCGCAAATGCACTGGCACTTCGCGGCTTTTATCCTGCTTCACAAAGGCGCGGGCCTGGTTGTATGCCATATAACCGGCATTGCTCTTGGCTGCGATAGCCAGATAAATCACGGCCTGTCCCAGCGCCAGTTCGCCTTCAGGACTGCCCAGGCGCTCGAAGGTCAAGGCTGCATCGTTGGCAATTTGCATGGCGCGCGGATCGGCCAAACCGATATCCTCCCAAGCCATACGTATGATGCGGCGCGACAAATAGCGGGCATCAGCCCCGCCGTCCAGCATCCGGGTCAGCCAATACAAGGCGGCATCCGGGTTGGAACCGCGCACCGATTTATGCAAAGCAGAAATCTGGTCGTAGAAATTGTCGCCCCCCTTGTCAAAACGCCGTGAATTCAAGGTGAGAGCGTTTTGCAGAAAATCTGTCGTGACCAGCTCGGTGCCGGATGTCTTGGCGGCCGTATTGGTCTGCTCCAGCAGGTTCAAGAAGCGTCGCGCATCGCCGTCCGCATAGCCGATCAGGGTGTCAACGGCTTGATCCTCAAACTCCAGACCATCCAGCGCGTTCTGCTCCTGTACACGGCGCAGCAACAGCTTCAGCTCCTCATCCGTCAGGGACTTGAGCACGTAGACCTGAGCGCGCGACAACAAGGCCGAGTTAACCTCGAACGACGGGTTTTCTGTGGTGGCACCAATAAAGGTCACCAAGCCACTTTCGGCATAAGGGAGCAGCGCGTCTTGCTGGGACTTGTTGAAGCGATGTATCTCATCCACGAACAGGATGGTGTGCTTGCCCATAGCCAGATTCTGCTGGGCCTGCTCCATGGCAGCACGAATATCTTTCACGCCCGAAAAAACGGCAGACAAGGCGATGAACTCGCACTCGAATGCACTGGCCGTCAAACGCGCCAGCGTGGTTTTGCCCACGCCCGGCGGTCCCCAGAAAATCATGGAGTGCGGTTTGCCGGACTGAAAAGCCAAACGTAGTGGCTTGCCCTCGCCCAGCAGGTGAGACTGCCCTACCACCTGATCCAGAGTTTTGGGGCGTAGTGCTTCGGCTAAGGGTGCGGCGGGTTCCTGAGCGAACAAATCACGCATGGCGATCGCCCTTCCTAAAATGGCAAGACCTGGCCAAGCGGACCAGGTCTGTATTGAAAACTTGTTTTGTCAGAGCCAGCCAAGTGCTGATCCTGACGATAGCTGCACAAAAACAGAATGTGCATCAAGGCATGGAGACGACATCCACTCCGGCAGGAGCCTTGAACGTGAAGGTACCCAAGGTAATCCGAGGGTTCGGTTCCAAGCCGGTGAAGTCGATATACGTGGTTTGCCCGAACGAGTCCTGCAATTCCAGACGACGTGGCTCACGATCCTTGAAGCCGATATCCACGTAGGAAAAGCCGGCATCGCTTTGCAAAGGCGTGGCTCGGATCCACTCCAATCCATCCCGTGCATCTTGTTCAACCAGACGGAAGGAGTCTTCCAGATTGCCAGTCCCAAACAAGATCGCAGCAGGCGAAGCGCCGATGGATTGGTCCACACCACGCTCGGTGACTTGGGCCAGATCCGGGTCGTATTGATAGAGCAACTTGCCGTCAGACACGATCAACTGCTCATAAGGACGCTGCACATGCCATTTGAACTGGCCAGGGCGCTGAAACACGAATTGCCCGGATTGCGGCGCGCCTTTGGACTGGCCGTTGCTATCGACCGTACGCTGGGAAAACTCGCCCTTTGCAGCGCGCACATCTTGCACAAAAGAGCGCAATTGCTCGCTGGCCGAAGCGGCCATGGTCAAGGCAGGTGTAGCGGCCAGCAGCATGCTGGCCAGCAGTGTCTTAATCTTCATCTTTGGCACCTCCTGCGGGGACCAGAATTTCACGGTTACCGTTGGGCTGCATGGCCGATACCAAACCGGCCTGCTCCATTTGTTCCAGCAGTCGGGCTGCCCGGTTATAACCGATACGCAAATGACGCTGCACCGAGGAAATCGAAGCGCGACGATTCTTGATAATGACTTGAACAGCCTGGTCGTACAGCGGGTCTGCTTCAGCGTCTGCCATGCCGGTCGCCGGGTTGACGCCGTCACCCGACTCGCCTTCGACCGCGCCTTCCAGCAGGCCTTCGATGTAATCGGGCTCGCCGTGTTCTTTCAGGTGCTCAACCACGCGGTGAACTTCCTCGTCGCTGACAAAAGCGCCGTGTACCCGTTTGGGCAAGCCTGTACCGGGAGGCAGATAGAGCATATCGCCCATGCCCAGCAAGGTTTCTGCCCCCATCTGATCCAGAATGGTGCGCGAGTCGATCTTGGATGACACCTGGAAAGCGATACGTGTCGGAATGTTTGCCTTGATCAGACCCGTAATTACGTCCACGCTAGGGCGCTGCGTAGCCAGAATCAGGTGAATACCAGCTGCTCGAGCTTTCTGAGCCAAGCGGGCAATCAACTCTTCGATCTTCTTGCCCTGCACCATCATCAGGTCAGCCAGCTCGTCAATAATGACGACGATCATGGGCAGAACAGACAGCGGCTCGGGCGCATCTGGCGTCAAGGAGAAAGGATTGGGGATAGGCTCTTCACGCTTTTGCGCTTCGCGTATCTTGGCGTTGTAACCGGCCAGATTGCGCACGCCCAGCTTGCTCATCAAGCGGTAGCGTTTTTCCATCTCCGCTACACACCAGTTCAAGGCATTGGACGCCAAGCGCATGTCCGTGACCACCGGCGCCAGCAAATGAGGAATGCCTTCATAGACACTCATTTCCAGCATCTTGGGGTCGATCAGGATCAGGCGCACATCTGCCGGGTCTGCCTTGTACAGCAGCGACAGAATCATGGCGTTAATCCCCACGGACTTACCGGAGCCGGTTGTACCGGCCACCAGCAAGTGAGGCATCTTGGCCAGATCCGCCACCACGGGCTTGCCGGCAATATCCTTGCCCAAAGCCATGGTCAGCAAAGAGGCGCTGCTGTGATAGGTTTGCGAGCCAACGATTTCTTCCAGACGCACCATTTGGCGACGGGGGTTAGGGAGTTCCAGACCCATCAGGTTTTTACCAGGAATGGTTTCTACCACCCGGATACTGACCAGACTCAAGGCACGGGCCAGGTCTTTGGCCAGATTCACGATCTGGCTGCCCTTGACGCCGGTAGCAGGCTCAATCTCGTAGCGCGTAATGACCGGACCGGCCTGGGCAGTCACCACCGTTACCGCAACACCAAAGTCCGACAATTTCTTTTCAATCAGACGCGAGGTGAACTCAATGGTTTCCGGCGACACCGTTTCTACATTGTCAGAAGCGGGGTCCAGCAGGGACAGCGGCGGTAAATCGCCCGCTTCGCCCGCCTGACGAGGTGCCTTGAACAAGGTCTGCTGCTTTTCTTTCTCGACGCGCTCGGATTTGGGCACGGCCACAAAAGCAGGTTCGATACGAACAGGCTGTTCATGTACCAGTTGCTCCTGCTTGGCGACCACACTTTCCGTACGCTCGGCACGTTTGACCTCGCCCACACGACGATCCTGACGAGCCGACCACAAAGTCATCACCCGACGAATCGCCCCTTCAATGAAGCCGCCCAGGCGTTCGGCCAGCGTCAGCCAGGAGAAACCAAAGAACAAACTGGCCCCACCGGCGAGCAGGCCCATCAGCACCAAAGTGGCACCGCCAAAGCCTATCGAAGTTACCAATAGTTGCGATAATAATTGGCCTAACTGTCCGCCAGCCCCCGCCGGGAGCTGCCATTGCTGGCCCAGGTCTTTAAAAAACAGCGATTCCAGGCCCATGCTGCCCAGAAACAAAAAGAAAAAGCCTATGCCAATTTCCCAACGCACCCGAGGCAGAACGTCCTCGTTTTTGGTGCTGGGCAAGAGCAAGGCGGTCAGACGATAAAAGCCCACGGCCACGCGCTGCACCAGCAGCACCACCCAGAGCCAGGCCGTCAGACCAAATAGAAACAAGAGGAAGTCAGCGATATGGGCGCCAAAAATGCCGCCGCCGTTTTGGGTCAGACCCGAATGTACGGAGTGCGACCAGCCGGGATCGCCCGGATCCCAGGTCGCCAGTACCAGGCCCAGCCAGGCTGCCAGAGCAGCGAAGATAATCCACCGTGCTTCGCGCAGCAGTCCTGTCAGGCGCTGTTGCAGGGCTGAAGGCCCATTACGCACATTTTTGGATGACCGGGACGAACGAGGGGATGTTGCAGGTATTCTTGCCATGGACTCATTATAATTGGAGATCGTCTTTTTCGGATTTTCTGTGATGTCGACTACTAAGCACGCAAAAGTACTCATTCTGGGCTCAGGCCCGGCCGGCTATACCGCAGCGATCTACGCAGCCCGCGCCAACCTCAACCCCGTCTTGGTCACTGGCATGGAGCAAGGTGGCCAACTGATGACCACCACGGATGTAGATAACTGGCCAGCCGATGCCCAAGGCGTCCAGGGACCTGATCTTATGGCACGTTTCCAGGCTCATGCGGAACGATTCGAAACAGAATTAATCTTTGACATGGTGTCCTCGGTTGATCTGTCCACCCGCCCACTGACCCTGAATGGTGATAGTGGCACAGTCTACACCTGCGATTCGCTGATTATTGCGACAGGCGCCTCGGCTCAGTACCTGGGTCTGCCCACAGAGCAGGAATTCATGGGCCGTGGTGTGTCCGGCTGCGCAACGTGTGACGGTTTCTTCTACAAGAACCAGGACGTGGCCGTGGTCGGTGGTGGCAATACCGCCGTAGAAGAAGCCCTGTACCTGTCCAATATTTGCAAAACCGTGACGCTGATACACCGTCGCGATACCTTCCGTTCCGAGCCCATCCTGACCGACAAGCTGATGGATCGCGTCCAGAATGGCAATATCCGCCTGAAACTGCACAGCGAACTGCAGGAAGTGCTGGGTGACGCTTCTGGCGTAACCGGTGTGCGCATCATCAACAACCAGACCCAGGCCACAGAAGATCTTGCCGTGACCGGCGCCTTTATCGCCATCGGCCACAAGCCCAACACCGGGATCTTTGAAGGCAAGCTGGATATGCACGACGGCTACATCACCACCCGTAGCGGTCTGAAAGGCATGGCCACCATGACTTCCGTTCCTGGCGTGTTTGCCGCGGGCGATGTGCAAGACAATATCTATCGTCAGGCCATTACCAGTGCAGCCAGCGGTTGCATGGCCGCCCTGGACGCACAGCGCTGGTTGGATGAAAACAAGTAAGCCCAAAGCCATAGGGCGTAGCCTGGCAGACCTGAAGAAGTTGCAAGGTCAGGTCCGCCAGGATCTCAATCCGCCCCCTGCCCCCGCCCGTCCCCAGGCTCGCAAGCGCCCTCGCCCACCAGATCCCGGTGGCAAGCCAGCCAAACTGGCTCCTGCCAGTAACGCTACAGCGGCCCAAGACCCCGTTTCCTTATTGGACCCCAGCGACAGGGCTTGGCTACGTCAGTCCATGCGTGACGTCGCCCCCTTGAAAAAGCGCGGTCAAAGCGTAGTCATGAGCCGCCCTGCGGCCAGCCCGGAACAGTTGGAGCAACGTCGTCGCCACGCGGTAGGTGCGCCCATTAGTACGCCTGCCCTGCCCCAGGCCTCTGACCAATATGTCAGTGTGCAAGGTGAAGGCAACGATATACGACACTTACGTGCCGGCTGTGGCACCGATGTCTTGCGCGATCTGGAACGCAACCGTTGGCCCATTGAGTCCAGCCTGGATTTGCATGGCTCGGATCTGGAACAGGCCCGCGAGCGGCTGGACAACTTTCTGCGCTCCTGTCTGGAGCACGGTGTGCGCTGTGTACGAATTGTCCATGGCACAGGCTACGGCTCGCGCAATGGCGAACCCGTTTTACGTCATGCCGTGCGTCGCTGGTTGACCCAGTTGCCCAGCGTTCTGGCTTATATGGAATGCGCGCCCAATGAAGGTGGGCAAGGTGCCGTCAAACTGGTGCTGCAAGCCATGTCCGAACCCGGTGTTTGATTTTTTCATGGGGTACAGACGTAAAAAAGGCCAGCTTTCGCTGGCCTTTTTTTTGTTGTTGTTATGTTGTACTGCCTATTGCTTTTATAATAGTGACCGTTTTATTTCGGTCTTTATTGCCCAGCTTTGCGGGGCTATGTCTCCTCACCTGCATGAAACGTATTGTGCCCCATTTATAAAGCTGTCACACTTAGGGAATGCACTGATACCCGCATGGTAAGAAAATATCAGTCGCCCACTCGCCGCCTTTATTCCGCGGCCTGATCCAAAGCCTTCACGGCCCGCTTCAAAAACACCTGCATTTCTTTCTCAGCCTGCTTGTCGCCCTGTTCCTGGGCAGTCACCAAGCCCTGCTCCAGAATTTCCTTGGCCTGTTTGAATTGTTCCAGGTTCACCAGCACCCTCCCCAAAAGCTTCCAGGCAGCGGTGTAACGCGGATTCATTTCCACGGCTTTGTACAAATGCTCGCGGGCCGCTTCCAGATCGCCCTCGCCCATACAGGCGTTGCCCAGGCCAAAGCGCAGCAAGGCATTATCCTTGCCTGCAGCCAATAGTTTTTCCAAACCTTCACGCATAAACCGTACCCTTGAAAACAAAGCGAGGCTGGGTCGCGCCACTTTCAAACACCGTTGAATAAGGGCAACGACAAGCCTGAACAGCCTGATGACTATAAAACCGTATAGCCATCAACCATTGAGCTTGGTTTTGTACCACGGAATATCAAAGGGCGGCCCCAGCAGCTCAGGCTCTGTAGGCCCATTCCCCTGCGGGTACCGCTCTTGTTAGCGCGTTAGGCCAGATCGCCTTGCAACACACCCTTGCTGACAACTTCACGGCCATCCAGGCTAACCGTGCAGTTGCGCATTGGGTAGTCGAAGTGGCAATCGGAGAAACGGCCTGCCGCCGGATTCGCGCCGGTAGAAAAAAGGAAATTACCGGCAAAGGCGCGTAACTCGGTTCCATTGGTATCGCGCTTGTCATACATGGCCATGGAATCCCACCGTGCCGCCGGAGCCATACCCCATCCCACATGGCTGACCGCATAGGCATCCTTGTCATTCCAGCTGGCGTAATAAGAACGGATCAAATCCGCGTCTACGCCCTTACCCTCGATGGCCACCACATAATCATTTTCGATACGCAGGGTCACCGCCGATTCCAGATAGCGCTTGAAGGTCAGGTTCACATCCCCGCTATCGAGCACCAGCGTGCCATTCACACTGCCATTGCTGGGGTAGCAAATGCACAGACCGGCAGGCCAGTAACCAAAGCTGCCCGGCTTGTCGGCAATGCCAGCGCTACCGCGGCCAATCACACCCGCCAGGCTGACCGTCAGGTCCGTACCGGCCTCGGAGCTGATGTGCATGACGCTGGCGTCGGTAATCAGTTTGCCGCCAATATCGCACTTGCTTTGCAAATCAGGACTGGGTTTGACCCGTTCCAGAATCTCGGGATGCTCGTCGCTAATCATCATGATGCGGGCACCTTTGGCCAGCAGTGCGGCACGCTCGGGCGAATGCAGCAGCCCTTCTACGGTGCAGTCCACAATGAACTGGCTGCCTGCCAAAGCCTGGACAATCGGGTCCATACCTTCCAGCGCCAAAGACGTCCCGGTCGAGCGCAGGGCAATATTGCTTTTCAGACGTGGCGATACCAGTTTCACATGGCAAACCCGTGCCCCCATTTGCGTCAGGGCCAACTCAGCCAGCTCGGCCAGCACGGAGCGCGATTGCGTCTCGGACAGCACGACTGCCATTTCGCCGGGTTGTACTTTGCACAGTCCAAACACTTCTACAAAATCAGCAATCCATTTGCCTTCAATATGCTCACGCAACATCTCACTACTCCTAGAAAATTCAAAAAAGGCGCTGCGCGGCTCTTTCAGCCGGGCAGCGCCTATACACATCAGTCGTGCAAATCCTTGCCCTTGGTCTCGGGCGAGGCAATGGTGGCCCACAGGGCCAGAACGCACAGGCCAATCAGGTACCAGTCAAAAACCTGCCTTTGATTGATGGAATGCAGCCAGGCTTGCAAATAGGGAGCGGTCCCGCCCGTCAGGGCACCGGCGACCGAATACGGCAAACCCATGGCGACCGCTCGAATACGGGTGGGAAACTGCTCGGGGAAAAAGGCGGGCATGATAGCCGTGGGTGCCGAGATCAAGAGCATGCCGCCTGCCATGAACACCACCAGACGCCAGATCTCGCCCTGACCGCCAGTCAGCACCATGGTCAGCGGGATAATGCTGATGATGGAGCCGATAGAAAAGAAGTACCAGTTCACCTTGCGACCAAAACGATCCGAAAATGCGCCCCAGAAAATCAGACACAGAATCAGGAACAGATTGGCCCCTACCCCCACCCACATCACCTTGGCGGCAGGCATGCCCAGGGAGGTGATGGCAAAGGTGGGCGCCATGATGGCCCAGACGTAATACAGGACGGTGCCGCCTGCCGACAAGGCAAACACGCGCAAGCAGGCGCTGCGGTACTTCCAGACCTCCGCCCAGAACACCCGCGCACCAGGGCGTGCCGTTTTGCCTGACGCTTGTGCTGCAGCCTGACGGGCTTTGAACATGGGGGTTTCATCCAGCTTCCTGCGTAGATACAGTGCATATACCCCCAAGGCACCACCCAATACAAAGGGCGCACGCCATGCCCAGGCCCGAACGACTTCTTCACCCAGAAGGCTGGTCAGGCAGGCACTGAGCAAGACAGCCGCCAGGACCCCGATCGTGACAAACACAAAGACAGAGGAAGACCACAGCCCGCGTTTATGAGCAGGCGCCATTTCGGTGACATAGGTAAAGGAAGAAACCACCTCCCCGCCGTGACCAATCCCCTGCAGCAAACGCCCCGTCAACAAGAACAAGGCGGCAATTGGGCCAACCATGTCATAAGTGGGTGCAATACCAATCACCAGACTGCCCAAGGCTGTCACCAGCATGGACAAGGTCATGGTGAAACGTCGCCCTTTGCGGTCCGCAAGCCAGCCAAAAAAGATGCCTCCCAAGGGGCGCATGAAAAAGCCCACGGCAAACACCGCCAGCGTGCCCAGTAATGCAGCCAGTGGGTCCTCGCTATGAAAAAACTGCTTGGCAAAATAGGCAGCAAAAATCGAGTAAGCCGTCCAGTCGTACCACTCCAGGGCGTTACCCGCCCCAACCCCCAAAATAACGCGTCGCCGCTGCGCGGCAGTCATGGGCTGCTCGCGCAAAGATGATATATGTGCGTCCAAGAGATGTCCCCTTCACTGTGATAGTTATGCTTCTTGTTTATTGTTTTTGATACGGCGGCTTAGGCCACCAACTGCGTGAAACGAGAACGATGAAAGATCAGTGGCGAGATTTCGCGCTCGATCTGCACATCGTGGATAAGCAATTGCACGGCATCGTGGTCCCCGGCCGGATGCACTTGAAAAACACTGCAGTCAAACCAGACTGATGCCCCTTGGATATGGACGGCCCCCTCCTCGGTCAACTCGACCTCAATATCGCTGAAGCGGCTGTCCTTGTCCGGCCCGGCCAGCTGACGGCAAATAGCCGCATGTTCAGCACTCAAAATTGACACCCCCAGACGCGAGGCGCGAGACAGCAGCGCCCAGGTCGAGGAACTTTTCTGCACAAAAAAGGCGGCCAAAGGCGGATCCAGCGATACCCCTACGGAGAAGCTGGACGCAACAATGACTTGCGGCTTGCCATCGAGCACAGCCGCAATGGCCGCTACCCCCGATGGAAAGTGTCCGAAGGCTTCGCGTACCGCCCTGGCTCCCAACCCACTTATGTTTTCTTTCATGACGATGACTCTGCTCAGGCGTTAAAGACCCAAAACCCAAAATGAGGCGAGCTCTTTTACCGCTTGCTCGCTTGGACTCAATTCTGTTTCGATCGTCATTTATTTGCAATAACAAAAACGTCAATCAAGGATGTTTTTTGTTGATTTTAGGTATTAACCCTATGAAAAATCGTCGTTTTAAAAGCTATAGACCTATACAATTCACCTAAATTTTATTGCATATTATCTTTCGTCATTATTTATTTGCAATAAAAATAGGCTAACGCCCCCTTTTCAAGCCCAAAGGAAAACATGTATCTACATATCGTTTTGATGGCGCCCCACACCCCGCTCAGCCCGGAGCTGGCCCCCAAGCTGGACCACGCCTTTATCCGCATACGCCAGGAGTGCCCAGGCATAGAGCGCTTTGAATGGGTGCCGAATTTGTCGCGCAGCTCTGCGCGCTATAGCCATGCCCTGCTGTCTGTATTCCGCACCCAGGATGCTCTGGATGCTTACAGAGAAAGCGATGCCCATCAGGCCATGCTGGATGCCATCGCTCCACACATTCAAGACATCGTGGTACTGGACAGCGTGCTGGAGGAAAGCCTGCCCTGAGAAATCCCAGCCGCCACCCAGGCACACAAGACGTAACAAGCCCCCATGCGGCCGCGCTAGCGCCGCCGGGGCACGCACGGTAAAATGGCCCGCTACAAACCTACTATCAAAAATGGGTAGCAATCAGCCCCACCACCGGAAAACAGAATGAAAGCAAGCGTCGCGATTGATGAGTTCATCGCCAGCCGAGACCATGGCGAGCACGAGCAACTTGCCCCGCATCACTACATTCTGACGCTTTACGGCCTGTTCGCCCGCCCCACCGGCGTCATCATTCCCGTGGCCAGCGTGGTCCAACTGCTGGCCGATCTGGGAGCTGAACCGTCCAGCGTGCGATCCGCCATCTCCCGACTCAAGAAAAAAGGTGTGCTGGTCAGCCAGCAAGCCGCCTCCGGTAAGGGCTATGCCTTGGCCGCCGAGCTGGAACCGCATATGCAAGCCGGTGACGAGCGGATTTTCTCTTCACCCTCCATGAATATTCGGGACCCCTGGCTGCTGGTTTCCTTCTCCGTTCCGGAAAGCGAACGTCAACATCGCCACAAGATTCGTACGGGCTTGGCCCGCATGGGTTTTGGCACGGTGAATGCGGGCCTGTATATAGGCCCGGCGCGCTTGCAGGCGGAAGCTGTCGAGTACATACGCGAGCACCAGCTCTGGCCCTATATTGAGCTGTTCACCTGTGAACCCAGTGGCCTGAGCGATATTCAGGAAAAGATTTCCCGCTGGTGGAATTGGGACAAGCTGGCCAATGAGTACCAGTCCTTTTTGAACTCGTATCAGCACGAGGTTGAAGTCTGGCAAACCGCTTTGCGCCAGGGCACGGGCGACCCTTTGGAAGCCTTCCGACTCTATATGCCCATGGTGACACGCTGGCGCCGACTGCCCTTTCTGGATCCTGGCCTGGCCCCCGAGCTATTGCCTGACAACTGGGTAGGCAATACGGCCCGCAAACTGTTTGGTGACTTGCATCGACTGCTTAGCCCCCTGAGCTCGCAACACGTGCAGCAAGCCATTCCAAACTGGAAGGCTCGCGGCACGGAGTAAGCCCTCTCCTTTCGTTACGCCCCTGCAAAGCGAGCGATGTCGCCCATCAAGTCCTGGGCGATACGTTCAAACCGCTCCTGCGTCACCCCCTGCATCATGGGTGCATCCTGCCAGGCCTGAAGGTTGCCAAACTGAAACGGCAAATCAAAACAATGCCCGCTAAATACCCCCTCAAGCGGGCTTTGTTCCGTGAAGTCATTCCAAACCACAGAATGCCCCGCAGCCTTCAAACTGGCCGCATACTGCGTGGGAAAACGCTGAAACTGCAACCAGGACGAAGCTGCCACCACTTGCTGATACGGCGTCAGGCCCGACTCTACTCCCTGATACGCCCCATTTCGCAGCAGGCAGTCTGGCAAATCCTCCACAGGCCATACACTCAAAGCCTGATCGACCTGCTCTTGCGTCGCCTGCCGATGAAAAGGCACATCAAAAAAGAACACCGAGGACTCTTGGGCTGTACAGCGCAGATACACCGCCTGTGCATGGCAGGCTTGCGCCGCCCAGTCAGGATTCAATAAATCCGGCGGCATCTCCGCACTGGCCACCGGCAAGAATGCCGAAGGAGCATAAGCCAAACGTGGCGGCTCTTTTTCCAAGGCCACCATGCCGTGCTGCATCAAGGTATCCACGTCCGCCGTCAGCCATTGATCACCCAGGCTTTGTCGCACGCGTTCCGTAGTTTTTCTTTGCTGCTCGGGCGACCACGGCGTGCGCGTTCCCATGCTGAGCAAAGCCACACGGTCAATCCAGCCTCGTGTGGACTCCAGCACGCTAAGCAAATGCGCATACCAGCCACCTGCCGATTGCCCCATCAAGGTGATCTTGTCCGGGTCGCCACCAAAGGCATGGATACGATCCTTCACCCACTGCAGCGCCAAGAGCAGGTCGGCTGCTGGCAAAGGCAAGTCGTTCGCTTGTGCATCACCCAAGTGTCCCAAGGCACCCAGACGATAATTGACATTGACCACCACCATGCCCTGCGCTGCTAGGCGGGTGCCGTCATACCAATCCAAAGAAGCGCCGCCACTCATCCAGGCACCGCCGTGGATAAAGAACAGCACGGGCAGACCTTGCGCTTGGGCGGGTGCCCACACATTCAGAAAATAAGCGTCTTCAGATTGCGGATTGGCACTGCCTGCGCCCATGACTGCAGCAAGGCGGCTGGGACGCTGCGGAAATACAGGCACCTGATCCAGCGATGTCGCTGCCACCCGACCCGTCGTCGCCCGCGCCGCTTCAAAACGGCGCGTGCCTTGGGCGTAACGCAGGCCATACCAGGCCTGCACCTCTACGCCATCAGCGCGACAACGACGCGAGGGAGCATTGATCAGCAATGTCGCCGTCATGGCTTAGAGCTTGTTGGAAATATAAGGCGTACCGGTCATGCCGTTGCCGTGCAGCTCGTATCCCATCGGCGCAGTAATCGAGGCATGGCGAGTACCTGTATTAATGTCACGCCACATGCGGCCCAGCAGACTGTTTTCCGCAAAGGAGGCCGTGCCATGCAACCAGCACAGATTATTCACGGCATCCACCAGTTCGTGTCCGGCATGGCCGATCCCGGCGCGGTGGCGGGCGCGTAGCTCCAAGGGCATCGGCACTGTGCCAGAGGCAGCAGCATCAATTTGAGCCGCAGCGCGTTCCAACAATAAGCGGGCACCATCAATCTGGATACTGGCCGTGCCCAGGTTCTGCACAAATGCCCCCGAATCCGACTGTTTCTTGTAATGGGTATAGGTAATGCCGCGTTTGCCACTGACGCCACTGGTGAAATCCACGGCAGCTTGAGCCGCTCCCAACGATGGTGCTTGAATGCAGGTCGACATGGTCAGGTGCGGCGTCAAACGACGGCCAAACGTAGCCAAGGGATCTTGCTCCTGCACATCACCCATCAATTGCTGAAACGTGATCAGACGCTCTTTGGGCACCCACAGGTTTTCAGCCACCATGGTGTTGGAGCCGGAACCGCGCATGCCGATGGTGTACCAGGTGTCCTGAATTTCAAACTCATCACGACGCATCAGCACAAAGCCCACGGTAGGCTCGACCAGCTCGCTTTCCTTGATGAACAGAATCCCCAATGCCCAGTCCGAGTGGTTGCTGTTCGAGGCAAAAGGCCACTTGCCCGTAATGCGCCAGCCATCACCATCCGGCGTTGCCGTACCTTGCGGCTGGGCAAAAATGGACGCGGCACGGATAGGGCCATCCGCAAACACCTCATCGAGCATGGCATCGCTAAAGCGGTTGGCCAACATCACCGAGCCATTCGAGATCACTACACACCAGGCGGCCGCCGGATCGTAATAGCCCACGGCGCTGGCGCACTGCAAGAGCATGTCCGCCCCACCCTCGTAACCGCCGTAGCGCTTCAAGGCCGAAATGCGCCAGGCCCCGGTGGATTCCAAAGCCTGAACCGCCTCATCCGACAACATGCGATTACGGTCTGCCTGAGGGGCCAGCTCGCGTAGCAACGGGCCGATTTCGTGAATGCGCCCCACAATCTCCTCGGTCTCCTGACGGGATGGTGCCTGGGTGACGGTGACCCGCTCGCGCTCGGCGACCAATGTAGCTCCTGTGATAGCCATAACTGCTCCTTAGAATTATTTGATATGGCAAATTTATAGCTATCGTTAGATAATCGCAATATTAATAATTATAGAAACCGTCAAAATTACTTATTTTATGCGATTTATCCGGGTTTTCACCTAGAAAAAATCACGATTTCTCATTATTTTTGATTGCATAAAACTAACGATCAAAAATAATTTGAGCATAAACAAGAAGAAAGAGACGGGAGCAGACCAGCCCGCCACAGCATGAGACGAAAAAAAACCGCCGACCCGAAGGTCGGCGGTTTTTCATGTAGAGAACCGGCTTTAACAGCCTGTTTTCATTACATGTTTTCGATCATGACATCGCCAAAACCGGAGCAGGACACTTGAGTAGCGCCTTCCATCAGACGGGCAAAGTCATATGTCACTTTACGCGAGGTGATAGATTTTTCCATGCTGGAGATGATCAGATCAGCAGCTTCAGTCCAGCCCATGTGACGCAGCATCATTTCAGCGGACAGGATCAGCGAACCTGGGTTCACGTAGTCTTTGCCAGCGTACTTGGGAGCGGTACCGTGGGTGGCTTCGAACATGGCCACGGAGTCGGACAGGTTGGCACCGGGGGCGATACCAATACCACCCACTTGAGCAGCCAGAGCGTCGGAGATGTAGTCGCCGTTCAGGTTCAGTGTGGCGATAACGTCGTACTCGGCAGGACGCAGCAGGATCTGTTGCAAGAAGGCATCAGCAATCGAATCCTTGACGATGATCTCGCGACCGGTCTTGGGATTCTTGAATTTGCACCATGGACCGCCGTCGATCAATTCAGCGCCGAATTCTTTTTGAGCCAGTTCGTAAGCCCAATCACGGAAGCCACCTTCGGTGAACTTCATGATGTTGCCCTTGTGAACGATGGTCACGGAAGAGCGATCGTTGTCGATGGCGTACTGGATGGCCTTGCGCACCAGGCGCTCGGTACCTTCGCGGGAAACAGGCTTGACACCGATACCGGAGGTATTGGGGAAGCGGATCTTGTTCACGCCCAGAGTGGTTTGCAGGAAGTCGATCAGCTTCTTGGCGCTTTCGGATTCAGCAGCAAATTCGATACCGGCGTAAATGTCTTCGGAGTTCTCGCGGAAAATGACCATTTCGGTCTTT
Source organism: Alcaligenes sp. AB3 (assembly GCF_031844565.1). Classification (NCBI taxonomy): domain Bacteria; kingdom Pseudomonadati; phylum Pseudomonadota; class Betaproteobacteria; order Burkholderiales; family Alcaligenaceae; genus Alcaligenes; species Alcaligenes sp. AB3. The sequence continues at coordinate 139,153 of NZ_JAUZVM010000001.1, read as the reverse complement.
TCTGGCTCACGCACAGGCGAAGGAACACCCTTGAAGTAGCGCACTGGGCGCAGGCAGACGTACAGGTCCAGTTGCTGACGCAGGGCCACGTTCAGGGAACGGATGCCGCCGCCAACGGGAGTCGTCAGAGGGCCTTTGATGGATACGACGTAGTCTTTAACGGCATCCAGCGTTTCTTCTGGCAGCCACACGTCGGAACCGTACACCTTGGTGGATTTTTCACCGGCGAACACTTCCATCCATTCGATCTTGCGCTTGCCGCCATAAGCTTTGGCAACAGCAGCGTCGACCACTTTGATCATGACAGGCGAAATATCCACGCCCGTACCATCACCCTCGATGTAAGGAATAATGGGTTGATCGGGAACATTCAGGGAAAAATCCGCGTTAACTGTAATTTTCTGCCCCGACGCGGGGATCTTGATATGCTGATAGGACATGGATGCTCCAGTTGTGCTCCAATATTAGGGATAGCTAAACACGGAACGCTTTTGCGTTTCCGAAGTCTTATATAAGAGTTTAACTTAATTCGCGCGTATTCAGGCACCTGTAAACTCAAAGCTTGCCAAAAATGCTTGCATTCTTGACAACTTATCCATTCTACACGGCCACGCTTGCGGCTTGTGCCGGCCAGACGCCCCCACAGTTTCCCGTAAAATGCGCGCCAAAGATTCGCATTTTCTGACTATTTTTTTCTCGATTCCACCATGTTCAACCCCTCTCGCGAGCAGGTTCGCCAATTTTTCATTGAAGCTTGGGACAAGCACCAAAGTGGTCATCTGCTGACCGCTCTGGAAACCATGGCGGTGGATCTGGTGCAACAGCACCCTGAGTACCACGACGATTTGCGCAACGCCGACGCCGTCAACCAGGACTATTCGGTGGAGCAAGGGCGCAGCAACCCTTTTCTGCACCTGTCCATGCACCTGGCCATCAACGAGCAACTGTCCATTGACCAGCCTCCGGGCATCAAGGGAGCTTATCAGCGCTTATTGACCAAGCACGACCAGCACGCCGCAGCGCATATCATCATGGAAGCGCTGGGCGAGGTGATCTGGGAAGCACAACGTCTGGGCACACCACTGAACAATGAGCGCTATATCGAATTGATCTTGCGCCACAGCACACGCGACTAGACGCCGCGAGCTGCTCTATTTTCTATTGCTCAACGGGCCGGGCTGACGCGACAGCCATACCGAGATGCTGTCGATATCAGCCTGACTCATGGTGTTGGCCATCGCCCCCATGACCGCATTCTTGCGAATATTGGCGGTAGCCGGCGCTCCGGCCTGACCGCGCTGATAGGCCATCAGGGCCTGCCGCAAATAATCCGCATGCTGGCCAGCCAGAATGGGATATTCCGGATTCAAGGGCGTTTTCGCATCGTCGCCATGACAGGATGCGCAATTCAGATTCTTCCAGGCTTCCCCGCCTGCCTTGACCAGATCTTCAGCGGCCATTGCCTGACCGGCCACCCCGACCATCAGCCCCATTGCCACCAGCAAGACTGTTTTTCTCATACGTGCCTCCCCGTCCTCAAGGTTTGTTGCCCGCGTAGTACGCGGCAATATCCGCCATGTCCTGTTCGGACAAGCTCAGCGCAATGGCTTGCATGGTGGGGAAGGTTCGGGCGCCGCTGGCATACTCCTTGAGTGCTGCTTCTATATAAGCAGCCCCCTGCCCGGCAATCATGGGAACGTGATAGACCTCGGGAAAACTGGCCTTGTAACCGGGCAAGCCATGACAGCCTATGCACATGGAGATCTTGTCGCGCGCCGCCTCGGGATTGGCCTTGATCGGCTCGGAATCCTGCGCCTGGGCTGCCCAGGGCAGACAGGAGCTTGAGGCCAGAAGAAAGAAAGAGACATACCGCTTCATTTGCAACTTCATCATCGCTATTCGCTTTGTCGTGGAGTTGAAAACGGTCCGGGTCAGGCTCTGCGTCTATTGCAGCAAAAGGTGAATCAACGCGACACCTGGCTCTGTGATGCTGACCGACGAGTACTGAGTCGATTGTATGATAATTGCCAAGGATGACTGATACTAGTATTTATACCCGAGTTTCTATTCTTGACAGATCAACATTTTAAGTACAAGTTTGAGCCGATTTATGACTACTACGACCCGTTTTGAAGGCACCGACCAGTACGTTGCCACCGATGACTTGAAGCTGGCCGTCAACGCCGCTTTGACGCTACAACGCCCTTTGTTGATCAAAGGCGAGCCGGGAACCGGCAAGACACTGCTGGCTTTGGAAGTGGCTCGCGCCCTAGGACGCCCCCTGCTGCAATGGCATATCAAGTCCACCACCAAGGCGCATCAGGGCCTGTATGAATATGATGCTGTCTCGCGTCTGCGCGACTCCCAGCTGGGCGATGAAAAAGTCCGCGACATTGGCAACTACATTGTGCAGGGCACGCTGTGGCAAGCCTTTGAGTCCGAAGAGCCCACTGTTGTTCTGATCGACGAAATCGACAAGGCCGACATCGAGTTCCCCAACGACTTGCTGCAGGAATTGGACCGCATGGAGTTTCATGTTTACGAAACTCGCCAAACCGTCAAGGCTCGTCATCGTCCCTTGATCATCATTACTTCCAATAACGAAAAAGACCTGCCCGACGCCTTCCTGCGCCGCTGTTTCTTCCATTACATCCGCTTTCCCGAGCGCGAGACCATGGAACAGATCGTGGCCGTGCACTACCCCAATCTGCGCAGCGACATCCTGTCCAGCGCCCTGGACACCTTCTTTGCCCTGCGTGACGTCCCTGGTCTGAAGAAGAAACCGTCCACCTCGGAATTTCTGGATTGGCTGCGTCTGCTGCTGGCCAACGACATTCCTTCCGATGCTCTGCACGAGCTGGATGAAGGCCTGCCCCCCATGGCCGGAGCCTTGCTGAAAAACGAACAGGACTTGTCCTTGATGCAGCGTCTGGCCGCCATGAGCCAACGCAGCCAACGCCGGAGCTGATATGCAAACAAGCGCTTTCTCCCAGCCATTGGTTCCCCTGACACTGGAAGGATGGGACGTACGTCTGGAGCCTTTGCAACTGGCGCATGTGGAATTGCTGGAAGCCGCCGCTGCCGATGGCGAGCTTTGGAATGTGCGCGTGACCAGCGTGCCCGCCCCCGGTCAGGCTCAGGGCTATGTACAAAAAGCACTGGACGGCCTGGAACAAGGCCATATGCTGCCCTTTCTTGTACGCGATCTGCGCACAGGCCGGGCTGTCGGCACGACACGCTATCACGATATTGTCACGCCGCTGGCCCGCCTGGAAATAGGCTACACCTGGTACGCCCGCAGCGCCCAGCGCAGCCACGTCAACACCGCGACCAAGCTGCTCTTGCTGCAACATGCCTTCGACACCCTGGGAGCCGCAGTCGTAGGCTGGCGCACCGACCACCTGAACTTCAAGTCCCAGCAAGCCATCACCCGCCTGGGAGCGCGTTTTGACGGGCGGGTCCGCCACCACGCCATCCGTCGCGACGGCACGATACGTGACACCATGTTCTACAGCCTGATGGCAGGCGAATGGCCCGATACCCGCGCCCACTTGCTGGACAAACTAAGGCAGCACGGCCATGTTGCTTGATTTCTTCTACCACCTGCGCGAACGCGGCCTGCCGGTTTCCATCCAGGAACACCTGACGCTGCTGGACGCATTGTGCAAAGGGATCATGCCCCCCACGCTGGACGACTTCTATCATCTGTCCAGACTGGTGCTGATCAAGGACGAAACGCTTTACGACCGCTTTGATCTGGCCTTTGGCGAGTTCTATCAACCGCAACTGGAAGCACTGGCCAAAGATAAAACCTTGCCCGAGGACTGGCTGCGCAAAACCCTGACGCGTAACCTGACCCCGGAACAAAAAGCCGCGCTGGAAAAACATGGTCTGGAAAAACTGCTGGAGATGTTCAAAGAGCGTCTGAAAGAGCAGCAAGGGCGACATGCAGGTGGCAACAAGTGGATCGGCACGGGCGGCTCATCCCCATTTGGACACGGCGGCTATCACCCCGAAGGTATCCGTATCGGCGGCCCTTCTGCGGGCAACCGTACCGCCATCAAGGTCTGGGAAAAGCGCGAGTTCGTGGATTACGACGACCAGCAGGAACTGGGCACACGCAACTTCAAGATGGCGTTGCGACGCCTGCGCCGCTTTGCGCGCCAGGGCGCCCCTACCGAGCTGGATCTGGACAGCACCATACGCGAGACGGCTCGCAATGCGGGCATGCTGGACCTGCAAATGCAGGCCGAGCGACAAAACCGCGTCAATGTGCTGATGCTGCTGGATATAGGCGGCAGCATGGATGACCACATTGCTCAGGTGGAATCCTTGTTCTCGGCCGCACGTTCCGAATTCAAACACCTGGAGGCATACTACTTCCATAACTGCGTGTATGAATCAGTCTGGCGGAACAATTCGCGCCGTCAAAGCGAGAGGTTGGAAACCTGGGATTTGCTGCGCAAGTACAACGAGGACTGGCGCATCATCATCGTGGGCGATGCCACCATGAGTCCTTACGAGATCATGGCTCCAGGTGGTTCCGTCGAGCACTACAACAAGGAAACTGGCGCGGCCTGGCTGCAACGCCTGAACGACCATTGGCCGCGTATTGCCTGGCTCAACCCGGAACCGCAGGCTTATTGGCCGTATCGCCAATCCATCGCCATCATCCAAAACCTGATGTCCGACCACATGTACCCCGTTACCAGTGCAGGGCTGGAAGAGGCGATGCGGTACTTGTCGCGGTAGCGTCAGACTTCTATCAAGCAGGAAATTAAAAGACCCGAATTTCGGGTCTTTTTTTACGACTAAAAAACCCGCAGAATCTTGCGACTGTGCGGGCTTTCCATCAGGCTTTGCTACTGCAGCGATCAACGACCTCTCTGACGCTGCAACATCCCGGCACGTTGTCGCTCCAGATCCTTGATCTGACTCTGCAATTCACGCAACTGCTCTCGGGCTTCACGCTCTTGTTCAGCCAGCGCCTGGGCTTCGCGGCGGGACTCCTCGCGCTGGGCGATGGCCAAGGCTTCCTGCTGACGCTGCAATGCCAGATCGTTCTGCAACACAGTCAGTTGGTCCGCGCTTTCATTCAATTGCTTTTCAGCCTTGGCAACTTCAGCCTGCAGCTTGATGCGCTCCAGATCGGCGGCAGCGTAGTCCACCGTGTCCTGACGGTACTGGGTGTACATACGTTCGGCCAGGGATTCGTCGGTGGTCTTGAAGACGCGCCAGAACTCACGCTGCTGGAACAGGGCCACGTAATAGGTCATGCTTTCGGCGGAGAACAACAGGCTGGCACCAAAGCGGCCGTTATAGGCGGTACGCAGCTCTTGTACGGCACGGGCCTGAATCAGCTGCTGCAGCTGAGCCACAGTGGTGTTGTGATAAGCCGGGGCCGCTGCGGGCGCAGGCGCAGCTGCTGGAGCCGCAACCGGGGCTACCTCTTCAACCTCTTGCTCTTGGGTTTGCGCCACCACGGGCCGCTCTGGTTCCTGTACCAAAGACACCGAGCTGCACGCTGACAATAAAAGAAGTCCTCCCATGGACAGCAACACCGCCGTCTTCTGACTAAGGTTCACCATACCCATCCCTTGATAATCAATTTTTTGTGTTTAGCTTGATACACAGAATCAGCCCGTATTCTAAACGCGGCTTGTCGCATCTTGTGCCTTTATGTTGAATTTGCGCATCTTTTCCCACAATACTTTACGAGAAATCCCTAATACGGCAGCGGTATCCTGACGTCGCCAGTTCTGTGTATCCAGAACCGAAATAATACGGGCACGTTCTTCCTGCTCCTGTGCACTCAGGCTGATGACGGGCTCGGGCCGCTCCAGAATAGGCGCATCATCAGGCAAGGCCAGGGCGGGTGCCATAACGGGGGCATTAAAGCGCTCCAGCACCTGTCGCAACTGCACTGACTCCCAAGCCCCAAACTGCTTGCTCATGACAGCAACGCGCTCAACCAGATTGGCCAGCTCACGCACATTGCCGTTAAAGCGCATGCTGCCCACCGCATCCAATACCCATTGAGGGATATCCTCGACATCACACTCCAGGGCCTGTTCCAGCAAGGCGCAGAAAATGGCGATTTTTTCCTGGGAGCCACGCTGCTCCAGATTCGGAATCAGCAGCTCCACCACGGCCAGACGGTAATACAGGTCTGCACGGAACTGGCCTTGTTGCACCAGCCCCAACAGGTTTTTGTTGGTGGCAGCCACCATACGAAAATCTACTGGGATCTGTTGTGTCGATCCCAGGCGCGTTACCGAACGCTGCTCCAGCACTCGTAGCAGCTTGACCTGCTGGTGCAAGGGCAAGTCCCCGATCTCATCCAGAAACAAGGTCCCTTGATCTGCCTGCTCAAAGTAGCCTTTATGGGCACCAATCGCACCCGTAAAAGCCCCTTTTGCATGGCCGAAGAAATGGGCCTCGAACAAACCTTCCGGAACCGCCCCGCAGTTGACGGGAACAAAGGGACCTTGAGCACGTGAAGAGCGCTCGTGCAGCAGCTGAGCAATGCGCTCTTTGCCCACACCTGTTTCGCCATGAATCAGGACACTGGCCCCGCTATCGGCATACATATCGGCTTCAGCAATCAGGGCCCGCATCACAGGCGATACGGCTACTAATGGTTGGGGGCCGCCCTGCCCTTCGCGCTCGACCTGTGCGGTCAGTCCGGCCAGCTTGGCGACCAGCGTGCGCAGTTCAGCCTGACTAAAGGACAGGGGCAAGGTATAGGAGTAGGCCGAGGGGTAAAAACGCGGGTCGTAACCTCGGTCCTCCGAGGCCACCCAGATCACCGGAATGGCGTGCTCGACCAGCCACTGGTGCTGCTCAAAACGCCCTTGCGCCATCACACTGACGGACACCAGTGCCACCGCATGGCGCGTGGGATGACGCTCGGCATCCAGCACCAGGGAAGGCTCTACGCGCATGACCGCTACCGAGCTGGGTTCCATGGCACGCTCAGCGCGCGTCACCAGATCGGAGCTGCCCTCCCAGACGTATAAAACAGGTTCATTACCCATAAAGCTGACACTCATTGCTGTGTTCGCCTCCCGCCCTATTGCACCAGATAGGCAGTACCACACTGCACATCGTGAAGTTTCACATCAGCCTCGACCAGGCTCAGGCCCAGCAGCTTCAACAGTTCTTCCAGCAGCGCGCTCAAGCCTTGCAATACAGGGTCCAGCAACGCGACAACCAGACTTAATACGGCACCAACCAGGTTGGAGTCTTTAAAGACCAATACCTCAACCGCACCTGTCCGGCACTCGCGCATCGCTTGCTGACCACCAATACCACCGATCACGCAGGCCAGATCACTCAAGGGCGCGCCCAGCAGGGTTGTCAGCAAATTATCGACAAAGCCCAGAGTTCCGCCCAGCACACCAATTAAGCCGTTCTGGCTCATGGTTCGAGACAATTGCTCCATGCGCTCCTTGGACCAGTTCATCTCGTTCACAACAGCCGACACTGAGCGACCTGCCCCATCCCCCACCAGACTTTCTGCCATCTGACGCTTGCCGGATGCACCGCTCCAGGGTGTGTTCAGCAAGTCACCCAAAATGCCCGACAGAACCGCATCAGAGAGCAGGCGCACACTGCGGGACAAGTCCAGCTGGGTCGCGTTGACAGTTGCCTCTGACGGCTCGCCCGGAGGCGCGGTCAGGGTCACATGCACCGGTTTTTTGGTATCAATCAAGGGCAAGGTGACCTTGGCTGTCAACGGCAGGATACCCAACACATTGATGACACGATGGCGCTGAATTTGCCCGAAGGATTCATCCTTGCAGCTATTGCTGGTCGAAAAGAAATCCGAATGCGGGAACTTGCCCAGACACACGTTCACCAGCGAGGAGCTGACCGCAATCGTGGCCTGATTCTCGGCAATCGGTGCGCGGCAAATATTGACCAATTCACCCGTGGCTTGGGACAGCTCAATAATGACTGGCAAGCTGACTTCAGTTCCCAGCACTTTCAAGATCGGGCCTGCCAATGGGATCTTGGACGTGTCCAGATTCAGATAGACACGCACACCCGCCGAGTTCGCTTTGGTGCCTATCCCGCCCATAGCGATACTGGGTGGTTCCACAACCCGCACTCGCAGATCCAGTGCGTTATTGAACATATTGGTCAAACCGGAAGGCAGTGCAGTCAGATTCAGATCAATCAAGTTCTGGCCGTTGGCCACTACCAAGCCGGTATTGACCAGTTGCAGCACGTCCAGATTCACATTCAAAGCCGACAAGGGATCGACGCCATCGATCAAGGCCAGAATACCGCCATCACCCAGCAACTTGACGGGCAGATCCAGAGGACCAACACCTAGCAGCAAGCGGATGTATTCCTGCAAGGCCCCCACATCCAGGCCCAATGTTTTCTGCTGATCCAGCAAATCCAGGCTGGCGCTAAGCAGATCCGCCAAAGTCAGCTGCTCCAGTCGCGCCAACTCCTCCGGCGTACCCACACCCGCGATCACCGTTGCAGGCAGCCCCAAGGCTTTCAACAAGCCGGAAGGCGTGATCTTGGCATTGACCAGACCGGCCGAATCCAGCACCGTCAATTGATCGGGACGCAGGCCCACGCCACGCAGCAGGTTATAGACCAGGCCATTGCGTTTCAAGGACAAAAGGCGACTGCCCACGGAGAAGGTCGCAACCGGCTCACTGTTCTTGGCGGTGGCAACCGCCTCAATCACCGAGGAAGTAAAGAAAGGGAACAAGGAAGGCGGCTGATAGCTCAAATGCACGCGCACGGAATCAGCGGGCAAGGCAGAAACAAAACGCTGGGCCGGATCACTGTGGCTACTATTCCATTTACCGCAAAGGACTTTGGCGCCATCGCCTGTCAAACCCGCAGCAGGCGAATCGGGCTGGCTATTCAGGCTGAACCTGGCCATGCTTTCACCTTGCTGGCAACCCAGCGCATCCCCGGAACCCAAAGCCTGCGCCCCCGCCAGTGCAGCCAGGTCAGCCGCGTTTTGCAGCCCCCGCTTCACATGGAAGTTATGTCCCAGGTGCGCCGCACCCAGCAACACCAGCCCCACCAGCAACGCGGCGGCCGCAGGCACAATAATGGAACCTTGCTGCTTGTGCGCCTGCTCGTTCCGGGTTCGAGTTCTTCCCCATTTCATCTCGCTCTCCTGACCCGCTCCAGCCCTGTGGGCTTTAATCACTACCGTTTGTTTTGATGCGCTCTTTCATGTACTCGGGGATGGGATGCTTGAAACTGTTCAAGTAACGCTCCCAGGCCAGATTCGCTGCCGCACCATGCACGGGCAAGACCTTGCCTTCCCGGTCCGGATCCGCCTGCATGCTGAGCAGGCTGCGGGTATCCGGGCCGACCTCGATACGTGGCGGAATATGACGACGCTCGTTTTGTACATGCACAGGCAGGCCTTCCACTTCAGGCCAAGGGTGGACTTCCTCATCACTCAAGCGGTACTTCTCGTAAGGCTGACGTTCAGCGGGCGCTGTTTCCGCCGCCGGAGCGGCCGGTGTATGCACCCCCTGATTGCCGGCTGCTGCCGGGCTGGTGCTGACCGGGTAGGTGCTGGTGCCTGAAACCATGGTTCCTGTCAGCGGAGCTTGTGTCTGCGCCCAGGCACTACTGGCCATCAACAAGGTGCAGCAGGCCAAAATGCGGGATCGGTTCATTGCGATATCCTTGAAAAAACGGCAATCAATTCATTGACGAGGACACAGGGCCCAGACTTTCCAGCAAGGGGCGATTCAAGCCCGCTTGCGTAGACGACACTACGACTGCTGCTGGACGAGCCACCGCCGGATTTTGAGCCTGAGCGGATCGATTCAAGACCACTTGCCCCATTGGCGCCGGGCTTGCCGGACTCAATGCCACCGCCTGAGCTCTGGCCTGCTCATCCTTTGCAGCCGCTGCCATGCGCAGCTCTTGTTGTTTCTGCATTTGCTGACGGGCGTGCAATTGCTCCAGATCCTGTCCAATTTGTTCTGCCATCTGCACAATGGCTTGCTGGGTTGCGGCGTCCATACCCGCTTGCTGCATCACAAAGCCAGCCCGTTGCGTTTCCTGGCTGACCAGCAAATACAAGGCCATATTGCTCAAGATCTTGGGGTTGTCCGGAGCCAGTTCGGCCGCCTTGCCCAGGGCCAGACGCGCCTCCTGAGGGCGACCCGAGCGCAAGTAGGCATAGGCCAGATCACTTTGCACAATTGCATTGGTCGGATCTTGCTGCGCCGCCTGCTTCAGAAAATGAGCGGCCTGATCAAAGTGCTGTTGCGACCCTGCAATCAAGCCCAAGCCCTGATAGGCCTGGCCGGCGACTGGCGTGTTCAGCAAAGCCTTGAAGGTCTGGGCAGCTTGTTCCAACTGGCCGGTTTGACGCTGCGCTTCAGCCCGCAACACCATGACTTCGGGATCCGCTCCGTACTCTTTTTCCATGGCCTCGGCATAGGCCAGGGACGCAAAGTAACGCCCCTGCTTTTGCGTCTCTTGCAGCATGCGTACCGCCATCTGCTTGTCAGTGGGTTTGCGTTTTTCCCAATGCTCGATTTCCTTGCTCTGCAAAAAGGCTTCCTGCTCCTGTTGCTGACGCACCAGCTCGTAAGCCGAATCCGTGGTGGAACACGCCACCAGCAAGGTGCTGCTCAAACCCAGTGCGGCCCAGCGCATCACGGGACGAATCCATCTCGACGTTTTCATCAAAGTCATCCTCCGGCCACTTGGCTCAAGCCACGGAACAAGGCCAGAAAACCTGACCCTGCAGTAATGATCAACAAGGCAGGCAACAAGGTCAGCACCATGACGCCCGTCATCTTCACAGTCAACTTGCCCACCTTGGCCTTCAGTTCCAGACGGCGCTGCTCTCGCAGACGCACACCGAAGCGGTGCAAGGGTTCTTGCATGGCGCCCCCGTGCTGATCCACTTGCACAATCAGACGGCAAATCACGGCCAGATCCTCGTTGGTAAAGCCGCTGGCAATGCGCTCCAGGGACTGTTCACGAGTACGGCCACGGGCATATTGCTCAACTGCAATCGTCAGCTCGGAACCCATGACGGGAATCACGTCGTGAAACTCGCGCTCAATGGTGTGCAAGGTCTGGTCCATGGACAGGCCCACGCCTTGCAGCAAACGCAGCAGGTCCACAAACAGGGGCAGCTCGGCAGCGATACGCAGACGACGCTGCGAGACTCGGCGTGCCAGCCACCATTTGGGCAGCATCCAGCCCAGGGCAAAGCCAATGAATACGGACACAAACGGCACATATTCATTCAGCCTGCGAGTCATGGGCAGCAAGCTGAACACAACAATCAGGAGAAGGCTCAGCCCCACTCGACTCAAGACGAAATACTGCCGCGCCACGTCAATATGCTTGAAGCCGGCATTCATGATGAGCACGCGGTCCTCTTCGCTAAGCAGACTGGAGCCGAAGCGCCCTTTCAGCCAGCGCTCCCCCAGACTGCCTGCCTGGATCTTGATCTGTTCCACCGTCTGACGAGACTGGCTGGGCGCTTGCGACGTATGTGGCGCACCCTTCAGGCGTTCATCAACGACCTGGCTCAAGCGCATGGCTTGCTGACGCTGCTGCCAATGGTTGTGAAACCACAAGGCAAACAGAATCAGGCCAGCCAGAGCGCAAGCCACGGCTCCCCAGACCAGAACGGTTTGTGCTTCCAAGGCCATCATGTCTTGCTCCTAGACATTGCGTGCCATCCAATACAGCCAATAACAACCCACACACTGCAGGACTGCTGCGAACAGCAGCATGCGAAAACCCACCGGGTCGTTCCACATGGTCAGAAACAGCTCGTTATTGAAAATCAGAATGTAGACACCGATCAGGATCGGCAATAAAGCCAGAATCCAGGCAGACAGACGCACTTCCGCTGACAAAGCCACCAGCTCGCTGCGCGCGTTTTCCCGGTCACGCATGAAGCCCGCCATACGTTCCATGGTCTGGTCACTGCGTCCACCAAAACGCATGGCCACGCTGATCACGGCAGCCACCAGAAACAGCTCGTGCAATCCATGCTGACGCGACACCGCACGCAAGGCCACATCCAGATCCTGCCCCGAACGATGCAGGGAGTTCGCGTCCTGCAACACCTGCCCCAACGGTTGCGGCGTGTTGTCCGCAGCATTCAAAAAGGCAGCGCCCATACTGTTGCCAATGGTGATCAGTCGCACCATCAGATCCAGAAAGTCAGGAATTTGCGACACGATTTTGCGGTGACGCTTATCGCTGCGGAACCACAAAAAGGTATAGGCTCCCAACACCGTCGCGATAAGCATGGCGACCCCCGTCACGGGGCCAACCAAGGCCAGCAATACGGCAGGCGGCACCACAATGCCCAACAAAAGGGTCAGATAAAAACGCTGCGATGGCTGAATGCCGGTACGCAGCATGAATTCCCGCCACCCCTTGGGTGCCCCCAGCCAGGCATCCTGGGGACTGGGCTGGGCTCTTACGCTGCTCTGTACCGCCGGACGCAAGGCCAACTGCTGTTCCAGCACCTGCGCTGAACGCTGGGCCTGCTGACGCTGCGCGCCTTTGGCCCAGAGCAGCACAGCGCCCAGCATCAGAATCACAGCCGCCAGTGCGATATACAAAGCCATCATTTAGCGTCTCCAATCCCAGAAACCACCACCTTCTTTAGGCGTGTTTTCCTGGGCCTGAACCTGCTCGTTAGCCAGTTGATCGCGGTACTGCATCAACTTGCGGGTATGTGGATGAATACCCAGGCTGGCCCAGCGATCCTGTTCGGTGCCGTCGTCCAGCACATAGGATTCGTGGCGATACAGCTCCTGCATGGCAATCACGCCATCGCCCATGCCGGTGATTTCAGTAATGGACAGCACCCGGCGCTTGCCATTGGGCAAACGACCAATCTGAATAATGAAGTCCAGCGCACTGGCAATCTGCCTGCGCAAGCTGTCTTCACTACCCTGAAAACCCGCAAAACCGGCCAGCATTTCCACGCGATACACACATTCGCGTGGCGAGTTGGCGTGGATAGTGGCCATGGAGCCTTCGTGGCCGGTATTCATGGCTTGCAGCATGTCGATGACCTCGGCACCCCGCACCTCACCCACGACCACGCGGTCTGGTCGCATACGCAAGCTGTTGCGCAAGAGTTCGCGGATCGAGATTTCACCACTGCCGTCATACCCGGCCTGACGCGCTTCCAGACGCACCACGTGGGGGTGGTTCAAAGCCAGTTCGGCGGTATCTTCTACCGTTACGACGCGCTCGGTTTTGGGGATGTAAAAAGCCAAGGCATTGAGCAAGGAAGTCTTGCCCGAACTGGTTCCTCCAGAGATGAGGATATTGCAACGCGATCTCACCGCGGCTTGCAGCAGGCGATCCACCGGCTCGTCAAATGCACCCAAACGCATCAGGTCTTCGGGTTTTAAGGGGTCCTTGCGGAACTTACGGATGGAGACCATAGGACCATCCACCGCCAGGGGATGAATGACCACGTTCAGGCGGCCACCATCGGGCAAGCGGGCATCCACCATCGGGACCGACTCGTCCAGTCTGCGTCCCAACGGAGCCAGAATACGGCGCACGATACGCAGCACGTGCTGGTCATCCGTAAACCCACTGGGTTCTTGGCCCAGCACGCCGCCGCGCGACACAAACAGCTTGTCGTAGCCGTTGATCAAAATATCCTCAACCGCCGGATCTTCCAGCAGGTCTTCCAACGGCCCCAGGCCCGCCAGTTCACGGGTCAGCGCCTGCACGATCTCGCGCACTTCCTGTTCGTTGACGGGCACCCGTTTCAAACGTACAAAGCTGGCCAGTTCAATGCCAACAAAATCCTGTATGGCCTGCCGTGTCCAGCGGCCAAACTCGGCCCCCAGCTCTTCGATGCGGGCCAGCAAATGTTCATGAGCCTGTTCCCGGACCTGAATCAGGTCGGGACGCCCACCGAGCAATGAAGTATTGTTCATGCCTTACTTTTCCATGCTTGGGCCTGTTCAGCCCCCGAACCTGAATTTCAACCGCCCCAGAACCGTACTGACCTTGTTCTGCGACAGCCCCTGCCTGCGCCCCGCCAAACCCGATGCCAGACTTTGCAAGGCACGGGTATACGGGTCCTTCTCATCAACTTGCACCAGAATCTTGCCCAGGCTCGCGCTGCGCATATGCCCAAGACGCCGATCCGGCAGCACGGCCGCCAAATCCAGATCAAAGCGCTCTGCAATGGCTTGCCCTGAAAAGCCGTAAGCCGGATCAAACTGATTCACGACCAGACGCACATTGGCCAGCGCATCGAACTGCGCGCGCAAGGCCATGAATTCGGCCAGGGACACCAGGGCTCCCATGCTTTGGTCAGTTACCACCAACACCTCGTCCACCAGCGATTCCAGTTCCACCAGAAAGCGCGGGTTGGGAAAACCACCAGCATCAATCACCAGGCAGCCCATGCGTTCACGCAAATAACTGCACAGACCCAGCGAATCTTCCAGACTGATTTGATTCAAGGTATTCACGTCGGCTGGCAAAGACAGCAGGTTCAAACCGCTGCTGTGCTGCGCCAATGCCGAATGCAGCATGGTGTCGTCCATGCGATGACGCTGTGAGGCCGCCTGAATGAAATCAAAATTCGAACCCAGGCCCATGTACAAGGCGCAGTCCCCTGTCGGTGCGCCCAGGTCCAGCAAACCGACTCGCTCGGGCAGCGGCACCAGCTCAACCGGCAGGGGCTTGGCCGAGGACACACCACGGACTTCCTTGCCCATGCGGTTCATCTCTTGCTGCAAGAGCCAGGCCAGGCTGCTGGCGGCGGTGCTGCAACCGACTCCAATACGCGCCCCCAACAACAAGACACTGCGAAAGGGTTTATCCAGCAAGGGGCTGTGCTGGGTCTGGCCCATTTTTTCAATCAACACCTGCAACTGATGATGCAGGTCTTCATTCGTATCCAGATTCAGAAACTCATTGGCGCCTGCGCGCAAGGCATTCACCGGGCCCTGCGGCACCGAAGCCCGTCCCACCGCCACACGCTGCACACTGGCATCGAGCCGAGCCAAACTGCGCACCAAGGTCACTATCTGTCCGTTCTCTTCCCCATGCTGCCCATGAACAAAGTCAAAAAACACCAAGGGTTCCGCTTGCTTGGCCAGCTCCCGGCGCAAACTCTCGGGCGTAGGCTCAATCGCCCTTACCGTCAGCAGCCCGGCGGCTGCCGTGTTGATCATCACAGCCAGCTCGGGGTGCTCTGTACACAAGAGATATTCCCGGTATCGTTGCACGTCACCACTCCACGCGCTTAGCGCGAAAACCCCGGCATCTGCTCGTAACCATGACGGCCCAGCAAGAAGTAGCCCCAGGCATTGGGTGCGTCATCCAGCTTTTCCTGACGTCCCCCCGGCAAGGCAATCGTGGCGCCTTTCTGGATAGGTTTGATCAGGCGAGGAGTGACGACAATGACCAGTTCCAGCTCTTTCTGGCTGTACTGCACGTTGCGGAAAAAACTGCCCAAGATCGGCAAATCACCCAGGAAGGGAATCTTTTTGACGGCAGCGGCGGTTTGGCGCGACACCAGACCACTGATGATGTAGCTCTCGCCATCACCCAGCTCGATCGTGGTATCGGCACGGCGGGTGCGCAGGGAAGGCATCACGCCGCCACCGGGCATTTCCACCACACGCGAATAATCCAGATCACTGGCTTCAGGGGCGACCTTCAAGGCAATACGTTCGGGAGACAGCACCGTCGGGGTTACCGTCAAACCGATACCAAAAGGCTTGTATTCCACCGTAGTCGTTCCCAATCCGCCCGAACTGGGGATGGGGATTTCACCACCGGACAGAAAGCTGGCGCTATGGCCAGACATGGCTACCAAAGTCGGCTCGGCCAACACACGGGCCAGGCCGTTTTGTTCCAGCAGATTCAAAGCCGCACTAAAGTTGCGCGAGTTATACGCCAGGCTCAGGCCACCGCTCAAGGCCTGGGGCAAGAGGTTCATGCCGCCCGACCAGGGCTTGCCGCCAATGGCATTGGCACTCAAGCCAATGTCCTTCATCACTTCGCGGGAGACTTCCACCACCTTGACTTCTACCTGCACCATGCCGCTGGCGCTGACCTCGGACAGGTCCAGCACAGCCGCATCCGGCCCCGCGCCGGAGCGTGCAGCGGCCATGGCATTTTGGTGATCCAGCAAGGAGGGGCTGCTCCCGGTAATCAAAGGCTGCTGTCCCGCACTGGAGACCTGCGCCGACATGGGACTGCCCGATTGCGCCAGTTGCTGCTGCACCTGGCTGGTCACCTCGATGGTCCAGCGATCCGGATTGCTTCGACCCGGCATCCACACACGCAAATCGGCCGTACCGGCGCGCTTGCCGATCAGCAGGACTTCGCCCCGCTGCCCGGACGAGGCGGACAGGATTTGCACATCCGCCACGCTTTCATCGCTGATCGCCACTCGCTGCGGGACTTGCGACAAGCGCAAGATATCCTGATCGTTGGCCACCAGGCGTATCACCTTTTGACTGGCACTGGTCTGCGTCGTTTGCGCCATGACTGGCACCGGCGCCAGACCCGACAAGCAGAGCGCATACCAGCACCCCAAACCCAGACCTGCTTTTTTGATTTTCTGTCTCATGTGTTTAATCCATGCTGCCTTGCGTCGCTTCCCGTCAGCCCAGACACGCAGGCTGACCCGTCCCCACAACAAGCTCTGTATTGCTTAGTACTGAATGACCTCTAACCGGCCCCCGCGGATGACTTCCGTACGGCGCGGTGGCGCAGCATACGGTTCACCACTGGCCTTGGCTCGTGCCTGCACCTGTTCTTTTTCAGTCTGGCTGATTGCAAATTCACGCAAGCCCAAACCGGCCATGGCACGGTTTTCCGGCAACTTCAAGGCGTCGCGTTGATCCGCGTCCAGCCCAGCACGTGCCGGGATCAAGCCTGCAAATTCGGGGAATAAAGAAGCGTCTGGCAAGTTCTCGTCCTTGGGCGCACGCAAGACCAGTTGCAGGCTGCCGCCGCGGCTGGCCAGCAAGAGCTCATTGACCGACTCCACAGGGACGGCCAGCATGGCATGGCGCGCCTGGGTTTCAGCACGATTGGTGGCACTGGCTTCTGCCGGATCTGGCCCGGACAAGGAGGCACCGCCATAAGCCAGCACGCGCACCCGCGGCATCAACAAACGGGCTTGTGTGTCATTGACCTCGTTGCCGCTGTTGAAGGTAATGAAGATATCCACCAGATCACCCGGCTCCACCCGGTGACTGGCGCCGGTAATCACATCAATAGGAATGGTGACGGCCCGCTCGCCATCTTCCAGATAGCTCGCCAGGCTTTTCGCGATAAAACTGCTCAGCACAGGCTGGCCCTGGCCCAGATCAAAACGCAAGGTTTTGCCGGTCAAGGCTTCCAATGTATTGAAAGACTGAGCGGGTGCTGCCGGCCACTGCGCCAGCTCCAGCGCATCAGCCTGCAAGGTTTCCCCGGCTTTCATATCTCGTTTGACGAGGACCACTGCCTGCAAGGTCGCCGCTGGTTCCGTGCTTTGCGTGCTGACTACAGGCTGGACCACCTCGGGTTTGGGCTTCATGCCCAGGTACAAGGCAAACGCAACCAGTACGGCTGCGATCAGCAATAAAAGGACTGCCGCCCCCTTCATGATGCCGCTCATTAATTTGGTCTCCTGAGTACGAGTAATGTCTTGGCGCTTAAGCTGCGCAATTGATCTGCCTGTTCCTCTTGCGGTCTGAGCAGATCCAGGGTTGTAGAAAGAATTCCGGGTTCAATCTCCAGCTTCAGGGAAAGCTGGGCGCAGTCGTACTGAGGCTCCGAGGCACAGGCCTGAGATTGAACATCCGCACTCAGGTCGCCAAACCAGTGCAAGAACGCATCGCTCTTGGCTTGGCCCCTGCCATAGTTCTTGGCCAGTTCCTGATTGACAAAGGGCGCGATCTCATCAGCGTTTTTGACCTGCATCGTCGCTTGTCGAGAAAGGTCACCGACCAGATGATCCATTTTTTGCTTGGCCAGAAACAAGGAACTGAAAGTGATGATGCCGCTGAAGATCAGCAACAGAATCCCCACCATCAAGGCAAACTCGATAGCGGCAACACCTTGCTGGCGTTGTGCAGCAGGAGTGAATTGGGTGACGCGAGTCATGGCGTGCCTCCCGTGGCGCCCACTTCGCCGGCAACCAGCAGATTGATCTGCGCATGGCCCTTTAACTGCTCAGGCACAACCAGCGAAAACAAGGTGTCGGGCGCAAAACGCGGAATCAGCGGGGCTTGCAGGTAGTCGTACACAATGCCGACACGCAGCTCGTCACTGAGCAAATCAGTGGTGATACGTACATGCTCACTGCCCACCCAGCTGCTTAACCACTGAACCTGATCAGCAGCCACTTCCTTGGCGCGAGCCGCACGTGCCTGCAAACGGTCCGGGCTGAGCATGGGGCCATCTTGCCCGGCCCCTGGCTCAATCAAGGCAGCACGGGCACCGGACTCGGCAGCAAAATTCAGGGACTGCTGCGCGGTCATGATCAGACCGAAAGTCAGCAAGCCATACATGAAGAGAAACAACAAAGGAAAGACCAATGCAAACTCCAGCGCGTAAGCCCCTTGCTGGTACTTTTTAATTACGCCACGCCGTGTTGCTAATTGGCCCTCTCGTGGGGGCTTTATTGATTTTGAATCCATACCCACCCCATTGTTGCAAGGGATAACCAGGCCCCTAAGGGCACACTACGTGCCTTGACGCGGGTTCCCGGCAAAGCAAATCCGTACTTACGTTCCAAGGATGGGATCAGCACCAGTATCAAGGCATGTAAACCGGCCAGTACCGTGCCAAACAACACCACCATGCCTGCTTCTTTCCACCCCAGGGCCAGGCCCAGCACAGCCATCAGCTTTACATCGGCGGCGCCCATCAAACGCAATAGCCAGACTGGATAAAACACAATCAAGGCGGCTGCAAAACCGATCAGGGAGTCTCCCCAGCCCGCCACCCATCCCCAGGGAAGGCCATAGGACACACTGACAAGAACCTTGTGCAGCACAACCGTTACACCGTAAAAAACAAGTAAAGAATTCGGGATTTTCCGGAGTTTCAGATCGCGATACAGAATCTGAACGGAAAAGAAAATCAAGATAAAAATAAAAGAAAGATTTATAGAACCAAACATAAGCATCAGCCATTCAAAATAAAAGGCACAGCCACAATTGAATTGGCTGATGCTAAAACAAAAGCATTCTTATTAATTAGCTACCGGCGCTGCTGGACCCATCTGTGCCAGCCTTAACTGATGTCGAAACCTTCTCAAACATCGCACGCAAGTCAGCACCAAGTGCTGTCAAAGCAGCAATGATCGCCACAGCGATCAGCCCTGCGATCAGGCCATACTCAATAGCCGTTGCACCATCTTCGTCCTGCCAGAACTGTTGAAGTTGAGTCTTCATGACTGTCCCCAAATAAAAAGAAAAAACCACCCTCAATGACGAGGGATCGAGGCCCCTTGAGGCACAACATTTTGCCAACTTTGGCAACTTTCACTGCAAACCATTATCAATTTTTGCATTTCCCCA
Organism: Alcaligenes sp. AB3; assembly: GCF_031844565.1. Classification (NCBI taxonomy): domain Bacteria; kingdom Pseudomonadati; phylum Pseudomonadota; class Betaproteobacteria; order Burkholderiales; family Alcaligenaceae; genus Alcaligenes; species Alcaligenes sp. AB3. Next base: position 119,603 of record NZ_JAUZVM010000001.1, on the reverse strand, counting down.
ACGAAACCACTCAATACCCACGTATGTGTATGTTTTTAATAAGATTTACGTGTAACAGAAGAGAAACACACAACCGAATTCTAGCCTAAAGATACGAAAAACGCATGATTGTGTATTTACAACATCAAAAAACCCATAAGAAAACAGCAAAAACCGGCTAACCTGAAACCTTTACTTACCTAAATTGTGTCTAAATTTGTTATTGTTACCGTTTTTATCATTTCAGAATGAAACAAAAAAACCAGTCCGCCCCTGCCGCAAAGCATCCCGGAAGTCGCTTTAATTACTTGAAAGAAAATAGTTTTTTTTCAATTTATAGAGGGCGACAAGGGAAAACCCGCAGCGCTTCAAGTAAGCATGAATACAGCGATAAAGGACTGTCTGCCAACGAGTTAAATCAGGCCTATTTTTTTTGCGTTTCAAAATGTAATAGTTAACGCTTTTTAAAACGCTATGGAGAAATACCCCGCTTTCAAACAGCAAAAAGTGACAGCGAAGATAAACTACGGCACAGTAGAAAAAAGCGCCCGATTTCTAGCGAATAACGATTAATGAATATGAATTCCAAGCACCACTTGTCACTGGCCTTCCTTAGAAAAAAAAATCCCAGCCTGATGGTGAGCTTGGGATTATTTGTGGGTCTGGCCACGACCGGTTCAGAAAGCTGGGCGGACGCCCCGTTGCGGGGGAACCCGGTTGATTCTTTGCCGCCCATTAATACGCCGGCACCGAGCACCCGCGCCCCGTCTCTGAACATTCCTCCCGCCGCAGCCCAGAGTCAGTTGCAACAGCAGCTGCAACTGCAGTTGGTGGTGCGCAGCTTTGATGTCAGCGGCAGCCGCAGCATCCCTTTCGAGCAAATCACCGCCATTCTGGAACCCCTGGCCGGTAAAACGCTCAGCATTGCCCAGCTGATCAACGAGGTGAACAAGATCACTGCCCTGTATCAGCAGCAGGGCTACCCCCTGTCTTTTGCCATCTTGCAGCAGCAGGACTTCTCGCAAGGGCATATCAAGGTCACCGTGGTAGAAGGTCATGTAGGCAGTGTCCGTATCGAAGGCGATCCGGGCCGCAGCCAGGCCCGCATCGAGCGTATTGCCCAGGCCATGGTGGATGAGAAGCCGCTTACCCAGCGCACGCTGGAGCGCACCATGAATCTGCTTCGCACCGTCCCTGGCCTGAAAATCGATCCCAAGCTGGACATGCCCGTACGCACTGATGGCGCCTCGGAGCTGGTCATCAATGCTCAGCACAAATCCTTCAGCGCAAATGCCAGCGTTGCGGAAATGGGGTCCAGCAAACAGGCTCTGGTGCAGTTGAGTGCCAATAGCCTGACACCTTTAGGCGAAGAGCTGAAACTGACTGCCGCCATTCCCACCCGTTCTGAGGATGTGAAGTACATCAGCGGCAACCTGACCATTCCCCTGACCGGCAATGGTTTGAACCTGGAAATTGATGGCTATCACTACCGCTCCGAGCCGCGCGACGAGGTACTGGAGAGTCAGGGCTGGAACCGCAAGGTCATCAACGAACGTATCGGGGCAGCCATCAGTTACCCCTTCATCCTGAACAATCAGCGCAGCCTGAAGGGCACGGCAGGCTTTTATGCCAGCCGCTCTCTGGATGACTACACCCACAAGACGCTGGACAATGTCTGGATTGAAAACACCACAGATGTGCGCGCGCTGAAAGCCGAATTACGCTATACCGATGCCTCGCCGCGGCAGTCACGCGAAGTCAATTTCGGGGTGTATAAAGGTCTGGACGCCATGGGGGCTCGCAAATCCTTGAACACCTATTTGCAGCGTGATGCCGAATCGGATCTGGATTTGAACTTCACTCGCTGGACAGCGTCCTTCAAACAGAATCTGGCTCTGCCGGGGCAGTTTGGCATGAGCTTCTCGGCCAGCGGCCAGTACAGCTCCGATGTATTGCCGAACTCCGAACAGGTGTCTTTTGGTGCCTGGCGGCATGGCTACGGTTATCCGCAAGGCGAACTGGCGGGTGACAAGGGCTTGGGCGCCACCCTGGAGATCAACCGCCGCTTTACGAACTCCTCCACCTGGCTCAATAACATCCAGCCCTATATTGCGTATGACTGGGCTCGCGCCTGGTACAACCTGGAGCGGCTCAACAGCTATAACAACCGCAGCCTGCGCTCCGCGGCGATTGGGGTGCGACTGTCCAATAACAAACACTATTTGTTTGATATCAACGTTGCCAAACCGCTGGGCGATTTGCCGGTTAACTCCGACAAGCGCAAAGTACGCTTGAACACCAACTTTCTGTTCTTTTACGACGGTTTTTAAAGCCCGCTTCACTGCGGCGACTACTGCCGATCTTCCCCAAGGCCATCGCAAGATGGCCTTTTTTGTTTCCCATCCCGGCGTATTTTGCCCCCAGGTGTTACGAAAAACGTTACGTAACGGGAACGGAACACCCTGCAAAAACAGCCCCAAAGAAGCTCAAATTGCTCTTTGATTTTGGCTACAGCAGCCAAAAAAAGAATAAGAAAAAATAATAAGTCGCTGATTAATAAAGATAAAAATAAAACAAAAGGAAAACAAAAAAACATGGCACGCTACTTGCTTCATGTCTATCAACAGCCCCTTGAGGGCGTGCTTACACTTCAAATCGGAGTTAGACATGAAAGCAAGGAATTCAGCAAGAAACGCTTCGGTACAACGCAACTTGCAACGTGCCGTTGTCGCTACATTGGTCATCAGCGCCGCCGTTCTGGCTGGCTGCTCCTCGCGCGGCGGTGTGCGCGATGGTCTGGATGTGTCGGTCCGCCCACCCGTGGTTGATCCCAACCTGCCCAACCCCGGCGACGGCGGCACCGGCGGTGGCAACAATGGCGGGGGCAATAACGGCGGAAACAACGGAGGTGGCAAGGACACGAGCCTGACGCAAAATGCGCTGGGCAACCTGGGCCAGGCCGTCGACAACGTGGTGCCGTTGAACCTGAGCAAAACGGGTAATCAACTGGGCAAAACGCTGGATGGCGCACTCAAGCCCGTCACCGATATCGTGACAGATACCACACGCACCGTCGGAGGCGTCACTGGACTGGGCCAGCCTGTCAACGGCCTGACAAATCAAGTCGGTGGTGTCGTGACCAATCTGGGCGATCAATTGGGCAAGACAGGCCTGCCCCTGAATCTGGGTGAAGGTGCTGGCGGCCTGCTGTCCCATCTGGGTCAAGCCGTGGGTTCGGTCGGCGGCCTGCTGGTCAACGATCCCAAGAACCCCAACCCACTGGGCAATACCCTGCACCACGCCACCAAAGGCGTAGAAGTGCTGACCGGTTCCTTGCTGGGTGAAGGCAGCCTGCTGCACCCATTGACCTCGCAGTTGGGGCTGGGCGGTATCTTGCTGGCGGATGGCGGTGAGCCCATCCTGAAACCTGCGCTGGGCAATGTCGGTCAAACCGTAGACAACATTCTACCATTGGGCCTGAACCCGATCCTGGGTGATGTGGGGGGTGCCCTGGATAACACGGTGGCACCTATTGCTGCCACCGTCACCAACGTGACTCAACAGGTAGGTGATGGTCTGGGGGTTGGACAACCTATCAACGCCTTGTTGGGTGGGGTCGGTAGCGCTTTGGGCAATGTTGGCAGCCAACTGGACAACGCAGCACCGCTGGGACTGGGCGGTGTGGTGGAACATCTGGGCCAGGCAGTCGCCTCGGCAGGTGGCCTGCTGCACAAGACCGATGCGAACACCAATCCTCTAGGTAATACCTTGAATCACGCCACTCAAGCCGTCGCCTCCCTGACGGGTGGGCTGGGCGGTATTACAGGCGGTGAAGGTGGTGGATTGCTGGCACCCGTGACCGGCCTGTTAGGTGGCCTGGGTGGTGGTGATACGGCAAACGGTGGCCTGCTGGCTCCTGTCACTGGTTTGCTGGGCGGTTTGACTGGTGGTTTGGGCGGTGGCGATGCCGCTAACGGTGGCCTGCTGGCCCCAGTCACCAATCTGGTCGGCGGTTTGACAGGCGGCCTGGGTGGCGGCGAAGGTGCGAACGGCGGCTTGTTGGCCCCGGTCACCAATCTGGTCGGTGGTTTGACGGGCGGCCTGACCGGCGGCGAAGGTGCGAACGGCGGCTTGCTCGCCCCCGTCACCAATCTGGTCGGTGGTTTGACGGGCGGCCTGACCGGCGGCGAAGGTGCGAACGGCGGCTTGCTCGCCCCCGTCACCAATCTGGTCGGTGGTTTGACGGGCGGCCTGACCGGCGGCGACGCCTCCAGCGGTGGTTTGCTGGCTCCTGTCACGGGTCTTTTGGGCGGCATCACAGGCAGTGTTGCAATTGGTGGTGGTGCAGCAGCAGAAGGCCAGGCAAGCGGCGGCTTGTTGGCACCCGTCACCGGCTTGGTCGGTGGCTTGGTCGGCGGTTTAACAGGTGGCGTCAACGTACAGGCAAATGCTGGCGAAGCCGGTAGTGGACAAGCAAACGGCGGCCTGCTGGCCCCCGTCACGGGCCTGGTCGGCGGTCTGCTGGGAGGTGGCCGGAAATGATGAATAAAGTCATGAACCCGGTCAATTTGCCAGTGAACTTTCACCCTGGCGCGCAAAACGCCGGGGCCCGGTCAAACTGGTCCTCGCACAACGATGAGCACAGCATGTTGTCAGAGAAGATGTTGATGGATTTGGGCAAGATGCTGGGTCGTCAGTTCACCATTTACGCGGAAGCCCTGAAAGCCAGCTTGGCCGAAGAAGCCAACATCCCCTTGAATGACTTCAAGGCCCTGGAATACATCATGGAGTTCGATGCACTGCCAACTGGTCAGCTGGCTCACTTGATGGACTTGAGTGCCAGCGGTGTCAGCGCACTGATCAACCGTCTGGAACATCGGGGCTATATCACCCGCGGCCGTCACCCTCTGGACAAGCGCGTGATTGCCCTGCACCCGGTGATGGACAAGTGTCGAGAAGTCCTGGCCGTGAAGGAGCGCGCGATCAATCAGGCCATCAACACAGCGGCCAATCAAAACCCCGCCCAGTTGATCGCCATGTACGACTTTCTGGTCGATAGCATGAGCACCTTCAGGCAGAACACCAAAGCCTGGCTGGATGCCAAGGCCTTAGTGCCACGAAGCTCCTGAGCACCCTGCTCTACCTCTACCGAACCGCTGCTTGCCAGCGGTTCTTTTTTTGTTACGTAACACGTTCCGCACAAGGCCCAAAACACGTAACAAATAGCCCTCTTTTTTTCTCTTACTTTTCACCAAATGCAGCTTGCATGCGGCTTGCAGACGGACCGATAAATTGGCACGCGAATTGCTTTAACTAGATTCAGGAAGCAAGCAAGTACCCCGATCATTTATTGGAGCAAGCAATGCATAACAATACAGACAGCAAGAAACCAGGCCTGCGCCTGACACTCCTGGCTACGTTGATGGCCAGCACTTTGGTCTTGACCGCCTGCGGCAGTTTGACCGGTGGCGGCGGCGGTAGCGGTGGCGGTGGAGAAACCCCCACCAACCCAGGCCCGGGCACTGGCGGCCCTGGTGGCGGCGATAACGGCGGTGGTGACAACGGCGGTGGTGACAACGGCGGTGGCGATAACGGTGGAGGCGACAACGGCGGTGGCGACAACGGCGGCGGCGATAACGGTGGAGGCGACAACGGCGGCGGCGATAACGGCGGCGGCGATAACGGTGGAGGCGATAACGGTGGAGGCGACAACGGCGGCGGCGATAACGGCGGCGGCGACAACGGCGGTGGTGACAACGGTGGCGGCGACAACGGCGGTGGTGACAACGGTGGCGGCGACAACGGCGGTGGTGACAACGGTGGCGGCGACAACGGCGGTGGTGACAACGGTGGCGGCGACAACGGCGGCAATCCTCCCACTCGCACTCCAGGACCACTGGAAACCACGCTGAATAATGTCGGTGAAGCCGTCGACAACGTTCTGCCAGTTGGCTTGCAAGATACCGGCGGCAAGCTGGGCAAAACACTGGATACCGTAGTCGCTCCTGTTGTGGACACCGCAACTGGCCTGACTCAACAAATTGGTGGCGCTACGGGCCTGGGCCAACCTGTGAACAGCCTGCTGGGTCAAACAGGTGGCGTCGTTGCCAATCTGGGCGAACAGTTGGGCAATAGCGGTCTACCCCTGAATCTGGGCCAGGGCGTGGGTGGTCTCTTGAGTGGTTTGGGCAATGCGGTAGGCAGCGCAGGCGGCTTGCTGCATGCGGATGCCAACAACCCCAACCCATTGACCGCAGTGCTGGGTCACGCAACTGGTGGTGTAGCCGCCCTGACCGACTCCCTGCTGGGCGAAGGCAGTTTGTTGTACCCCATCACTGGCCAACTGGGACTGGGCGGTTTGCTGAACGGCACGGATGCCGCCCCCATTCTTGAACCTTCGCTGGCCAACGTAGGCCAGACAGTCGACAACATCTTGCCGATTGGCCTGAACCCTATCCTGGGCAATGTAGGTGAGACCCTGGATACCGTAGTAGCTCCCGTAGGTGCCACAGTCACGCATGTCACCCAACAAGTGGGGGATGGACTGGGCGTTGGCCAACCCATCAATGCTCTGCTGGGCGGGGTGGGCAGTGCCTTGGGCAATGTAGGTAACCAACTGGACGGCGCTGCCCCCCTGGGTCTGGGCGGGGTAGTGGGACACCTGGGTCAGGCAGTTGCGTCGGTCGGCGGACTGGTTCACCAAACTGATAGCAATACCAACCCGCTGGGCAACACCCTGAATCACGCCACCCAAGCCGTCGCATCCCTGACCGGCGGGCTGACGGGTAATGGCGAGGGTGGCCTGCTCTCTCCAGTCACCGGCCTGCTCGGCGGCCTGACGGGTGGTTTGGGTGGTGGTGATACGGCCAACGGTGGCTTGCTGGCTCCTGTTACAGGCCTGCTCGGTGGTTTGACAGGTGGCTTGGGCGGTGGCGAAGGCGCCAACGGTGGTTTGCTGGCCCCTGTCACCAATCTGGTCGGCGGTTTGACCGGCGGCCTGGGCGGTGGTGATGCTGCCAACGGTGGCTTGCTGGCCCCCGTCACAGGTCTGCTCGGTGGTTTGGGCGGCGGTGAAGGCGCCAATGGCGGTTTGCTGGCCCCCGTTACCAACCTGGTCGGCGGTTTGACCGGCGGCCTGGGTGGCGGTGACGCCGCTAACGGTGGTTTGCTGGCTCCTGTCACCAACCTGGTCGGTGGCCTGACCGGCGGCCTGGGCGGTGGCGATGCTGCTAACGGTGGCCTGCTGGCGCCTGTCACCGGCTTGGTCGGTGGACTGTTGGGCGGTGTTACTGCCTCGGTTGAGGTGGGTGCCTCTGGCAACGTAAGCGCTGGTGGTGGAGCCGCTGCAGGCACCAATAACGGTGGCTTGTTGGCCCCGGTGACCGGCCTGCTCGGTGGACTGCTGGGCGGCCCCCGCTAAGCGACAGGATGGGGCGGACACCGCCCCATCCGCTATCCCCAGAAACTCACTCAGTAACTTCTGAAATGCCTGAGCAATCCTGATCTTCAGATGGAGCAAGTCAATGACTACGAAGACACGTTTTACATCCAGCAGGATCGTTTTGCTCAGCCTGACAGCCAGTCTGGTTTCCATGACTGCACAGGCTGACTTGCTAAGCCATAGCGCCCTAGCTATTCCTGCCAGCTTGAAGCTCAATCAAAGTCCAGGCGTTATCAATGTCCTGACTACCCCGCCCGGCCCGTTCGAGACAAGTGTTGCAAATATTGGCCAGGCCGTAGATAACATTGCTCCACTAGAAATAGCAGATACTCTCCGTCCCATTGGGCTAATTCGCGATGAAGCCGCTGTCGATATCGAGATACTGGAGCGCTTGAGAGAACGAATTATTTCTGCCATTGACCTAAGCCACATAGTCGATAGTAGTGGAGTTGAAGTAACACTCGACACAGCTGAAGACGGCATCGATATCCTAGGCAGTCTCATTGAAAACGCAAATCTCCCACTCAACGCAGGACAAGCAGCTGGCACTTTGCTGCATGGAGTCAGCGACACCGTCGGTAGCGCAAGAGGTCTGCTTTACAACAATCCCTACTCGATCAGCTCCACGCTGAACAACTTAACGGGCAGCCTTGCTGCTACAACCGATGCTCTCTTGAATGGCGGCAATCAGCTACAACCTTTGCTTGGTGCTCAAACCACGGCACTCCATAGCAATGCTGGTTTACTAGTCCCTGTCACCAATCTGGTCGATGGGCTGACAGGCGGGTTGACTGGTGGCAATACCGGCACGAATGGCCTTCTGGCTCCCGTCACTCATCTGGGCGGCTCTCTGACTGGAGGGCTGACAGGCCACACAGAAGCAAGCGCTGGGCTCTTGACTCCGGTGACCAACCTGGTCGGCAGCGTAACGGGCGGACTTGGTGGTGGCAATGCCGATAATCAGGGTTTGCTGGCCCCTATTACGGCTCTGCTGGGTAATGGCCCGGCTAATCCCTCCACGGCCGTAACCGAAACACCTCCTGCCAATACGGTGGCTGCCACCAATGCTGATCTGCTAAGCTCCGTCACAGGCCTGGTTAACGGTTTGCTGGGCGCTCCCCCGCGCTAAGGATATGTGCATATGCCCAATAAACAGCCCCTGACAACTGAATGGACCGAGCCAGAAGCAAGGGACGAGGTTTTGTCAGGGCATATGCAAAACGACATTGTGCGCATGATGTTGCGCCAATTTGATGTTTATCTGGAAGCCAACAAACACCTGCTGGCACAAGCAGCGGGTTTAAGCCTGAATGAATACAAGGCACTGGAGTTTGTACTGGAGCTCAAACCCCTGTCGCCCGGCAAACTGGCCCAGTTACTGGACCTGAGCCCCAGTGGTACGCAAGCCCTGATCGCTCGTCTGGAGAGCGCCGGCTATTTGCTGCGCAAGCCGCATCCGCGCGACGGACGCATGACCAGCCTGTATCCCAACCAGGAGCGCTGCAAACGCCTGATTGCCGATATGGATCTGCCCGCGCATCACATCATGAATGCCACGGCACATTACAACCCCAAGCAGTTAACTGCGCTTTACGACTTTCTTTCCAAGAGTCTTGGCCACCTGCGCAAGGATGCGCTGGAGAGACTGAAACATAAACCCAATTAGCAGCGGCCTTGTTTTCTTGCTGTTTTGCCCACCAGTGTCCCTGGTGGGCTTTTTTTGTTAAGCCCCGCTAATTGCAGGGAGCGCTGCCTACCCAGCCAAACGGCCCCATGCTACAAAAGACACTGGTCGGCTTAGCTGGCTTTTTCATCGCTAAAACCGTAAGGATGTGTTCATGAAACTCTCTGTACTGATTGCCGCCCTGCGCCTGCGCCATCTTGCAGGGGCTGCGCTGCTGTCCAGTTCACTGGCTGCCTATGCCCTGCCCGCAGGTCTGGCCCAAGGCCCCTCTGTCGAAGGCGTCACTCAATACACTCTGGACAATGGCCTGCGCCTTGTTCTGGCCCCCGACGATTCCAAACCGACGACCACCGTCAACATGACCTACCTGGTCGGCTCGCGACACGAGAACTACGGGCAAACCGGCATGGCTCACCTGCTGGAGCACATGCTGTTTCGCGGCACGCCCACCCTGCGCAATGCACTGGGCGAATTCTCCAAGCGCGGTCTGGAAGCCAACGGCACTACGTCTAGTGACCGTACCAATTACTTTGCCAGCTTCGCCGCTGACCCCGAAACCCTGAAATGGTATCTGGACTGGCAAGCCGACGTGATGGTCAACGCCCTGATCGACAAGCAGGATCTGGAAGCGGAAATGCCCGTGGTGCGCAACGAAATGGAAAGCGGTGAGAACAGCCCTTTCCGTGTTCTGATGCAAAAGCTGACAGCCGCTGCTTATCAATGGCATAGCTACGGTAAAACCACCATTGGCGCCCGCTCCGACGTAGAAAACGTGGATATTGAACAGCTGCGCAAGTTCTACCACGACTACTATCAACCCGATAATGCCGTGCTGTTTGTGACCGGGCAGTTCGACACCGAGCAGACCCTGGAAAACATTGCCAAGGCTTTTGGCTCCATCCCCAAGCCCACTCGCACGCTGCGTCCTGAGTACACGGTAGAACCTGTACAGGACGGCACCCGCACGGTGACCTTGCGCCGTCACGGGGGGGCACCGCTGATCATGTCGCTGTATCACCTGCCCAGCGCAGCCAGCCCGGAGTACATGGACTTGAGCCTGGGTATCAGTGCCTTGGGCGATACCCCCAGCGGACAGCTGTACAAAAATCTGGTCAACAAGAACCTGGCCACCAGCGTATTCAGCTTTGATTCCGAAAGTCACGATCCAGGCTACGCCCTGTTTGGTGCCGAGCTGAAACCCGATATGGATCAGCAAAAAGCCTTGAAGGCCATGAATGACACGCTGGAAGGCCTGGCCAAATCCCCGCTGAAAGAAACGGATCTGGAACGCATCCGCAGCCAGTGGATGACGGGTTGGACACAAACCTATGCCAACCCCTCCCGCCTGGCCAGCGCGCTATCTGAAGCGGCGGCCAGCGGCGACTGGCGTTTGTTCTTCCTGCAACGAGACCGGGTCGAAGCTGCCAAGCTGCCCCAAGTTCAAAAGGCGCTGGAAACCTGGCTGGTCGCCAGCAACCGCAGCAATGGTTTGTACATCCCCACGGAAAAACCGCTGCGCGCTCCTGAAGCCACTACGGTGGATGTGGCCAAGCTGGTCCAGGACTACACCGGCAAGGACAGTGGCAAAGCGGTAGAAGCCTTTGACCCCAGCCCTGCCAATATCATGGCTCGCACCGATCTGCAGCCCTTGTCCTTGGGCAAGGATCTGGGTGAGGTGAAAATGGCACTGCTGCCCAAGGGAACTCGTGCGGAACGTGTGGAAGCCCGCTTGTCCTTCAAGTTTGGCTCACCTGATCAACTCAAGAACCAGACCGCTACCGCTGCAGCCGTCGCCAGCCTGCTGAGCACCGGCACCAAGAAACTGAATCGGGAACAGATTTCCGACCAGTTCACCGCCATGCAAACCCAGTTCAGCACCAGCGGCTCCAATGGTCGTCTGTACCTGAGCCTGTCCTCGAACCGCGAGAACCTGCCTAAAGCCATTGCGCTGGCGCTGGACGTGCTGCGCAACGCAAACTTCCCCGAGGACGAGCTGAAAAAATATCAGCAAGCCGTGGTTACCGACCTGAAATCGGCCAGCACCGAGCCCGCTGCTTTGGCTAGCCAGACGATTGAACGCTATACCAACCCATGGCCGAAGGACGATATCCGCTACACGCCCAGCTTTGAAGAAGGCATAGAGCGCGTCCAGGCGGTAAGCATCAAACAGGTACGTGACTTCCACCAAAAGTTCTACGGGACGGGGGATGTCGCCTTTAGCGCTGTGGGCGACTTTGACAAGGACGAGGTTCGCAAGGCTTTGGCCGATGGTTTGAAAGGCTGGCGCAAAGCCCCGACCTACCAGCGTCCGGACGACCCACTGCAAACCGTGGCTCCCAAGGTCTTTGATATCAACACCCCGGACAAGGCCAACGCCTTCTATCTGGCGGATCTGGGCCTGAAGCTGCAAGACAGCGATGCCGACTTCCCCGCTGTCTATCTGGCCAACTACTTGCTGGGTCTGTCTGAAACCTCGCGCCTGTGGAACCGCGTGCGTGTGGAAGATGGCTTGTCCTACAACGTACGCAGCCAGGTGGACGCGTCCAGCTACGAGCCCCATGGTTCGTGGACGGTGTATGCCATCCACGCTCCCAGCAACAGTGACAAGCTGGCCAAGACCATCGACGAAGTGCTGGCACAAACACTGAAAGACGGCTTTAGCGAGCAAGAGATCAAGGAAGGCGTCAATGCCTTGCTGAACTACCGCCGCTTGTCACGCAGCCAGGACACCGTGGTCAGCAGCGCCTGGTTGAATTACCTGGATCTGGGTCGCAGCTTTGAATGGTCCGAGAAGATGGATCAGGATCTGCAAAAGCTCAATGCACAGCAGGTCAATGCCGTTTTGCGCAAGTACCTGAAGCCCAAGGAAATGGTCGTGGCGATTGCCGCTGACCACGAGCGTCAGAAACAAGGTGCTGCCGCTCCTGAGGCCCAGGAAGCAGAGCAAGGGCAGGCACCCGCTCCGGCTCCCACTGCTCCGACTGCATTGGAAGCCCAGCCCTGATAGCTGAAACCCAGGGCCTGCTCAGGCAGGCATAAAAAGCCCGGTACATATGTACCGGGCTTTTTATTTCGCTGTCCCTTGCAGGATTCAGGAGAAGAAACCCTTCACCTTGTCCGTCCAGGACTCGCTTTTGGGCGAGTGCTTGACGCCACCATCACTCAAGGCCTGTTCAAACTGACGCAGCAATTTCTTTTGCTCTTCGTTCAGACGTACAGGTGTCTCAATCTGAATGTGGCAGTACAAGTCACCGGGGTAGCTGGAGCGCAAGCCCTTGATACCCTTGCCGCGCAAGCGGAATGTCTTGCCCACTTGGGTACCTTCAGGGATGGTGATTTCGCCACGCCCTGTCAGGGTAGGCACTTCCACCGTTCCGCCCAAGGCCGCCGTGGTAAAGGGAATGGTCAGCTCGCAATGCAGGTCCTCGCCATCACGCTGGAAAATACCGTGCGGCTTGATGCGGATTTCCACATACAAGTCACCGGCAGGACCACCGTTCACGCCTGGCTCGCCATTGCCACTGGAGCGGATGCGCATACCATCATCAATACCGGCTGGAATCTTGACCTGCAAAGTCTTGGTCTTTTTGACCTTGCCTTCGCCGTGGCACACCACGCAGGGATCAGGAATTTCCTTGCCACTACCGTGACAGGTCGGGCAGGTTTGCTGCATGCTGAAAATGCCCTGCTGCATGCGCACTGCGCCACTGCCTTGGCAGGTACGGCAGGTCTGTGCAGAGGTACCGGGCTTGGCACCCGTACCCGAGCAGGTTTCGCAGTTTTCCCAGCTGGGTACGCGAATTTCAGTATCAAAACCGGCTGCTGCCTGCTCCAGGCTGATATCCAGCGAATAGCGCAAGTCCGCGCCACGGTAAACCTGAGGGCCACCGCCGCGACGTCCGCCGCCGCCACCAAAGATTTCGCCAAAAATATCGCCAAAGGCGTCTGCAAATCCGGCCCCGCCCATGCCGCCACCCATACCGCCCATGCCAGCGTTGGGATCGACTCCGGCATGACCATAGCGGTCATAGGCTTCGCGTTTCTGTTCGTCGGACAGGATCTCGTACGCTTCCTTGGCTTCCTTGAACTTTTCCTCGGCGTCCTTGCTATCCGGATTACGGTCAGGGTGGAACTTCATGGCCAGCTTGCGATACGCCTTGCGGATTTCATCCTGCGTCGCATTTTTGGCCACACCGAGAATTTCGTATAAATCGCGTTTTGCCATGTTTGATTAACGACGTCCAAACGCCGCTGTTTGAATAATAATGCCCGATCTCCAGCGTATGCCGCCAAAGATCGGGCCAGGGAACCTTACTCAGGCTCGCAATTACTGATCGCGTTTGACTTCTTTAAAGTCAGCGTCGACCACGTTCTCGTCGGCGGGTTGCTGGGCCGTACCTTCAGCACCTTCCTGTGCTGCGGCTTGGGCCTGCATGTCGGCGTACATCTTCTCGCCCAGTTTCTGCGAGGCCACACCCAGTGCTTCCACCTTGGCGTCGATGGCTTCCTTATCGCCTTCTTTCAGCGTTTCCTCCAGATCAGCGATTGCCTTTTCGATGGCTTCTTTCTCTTCCGCTTCCAGCTTGTCGCCGTATTCCGTCAAGGACTTGCGGGTCGAGTGAATCAAAGCCTCGGCCTGGTTGCGAGCAACAGCCAGCTCGGCGATACGGTGGTCTTCAGCCGCGTTCACTTCGGCATCCTTGACCATGCGCTCGATCTCCTCGTCGGACAAACCGGAGTTTGCCTTGATGGTGATCTTGTTCTCTTTACCCGTGCCCTTGTCTTTGGCGGACACGTGCAAGATACCGTTGGCGTCGATGTCGAAGGTCACTTCAATTTGTGGCAGGCCACGTGCTGCTGGCGGAATGCCTTCCAGATTGAACTCGCCCAGTGCCTTGTTACCGGCAGCGATTTCACGCTCGCCCTGGAACACCTTGATGGTCACCGCAGGCTGGTTGTCGTCAGCCGTGGAGAACACTTGCGAATGACGCGTAGGAATCGTGGTGTTCTTCTGGATCATCTTGGTCATGACGCCACCCAGGGTTTCAATACCCAGGGACAGAGGAGTCACGTCCAGCAACAAGACGTCAGTACGGTCGCCCGACAGGACAGAACCTTGGATGGCTGCACCAGCGGCAACAGCTTCGTCAGGGTTGATGTCTTTACGTGGGTCACGGCCAAAGAACTCTTTAACGCGCTCTTGCACCTTGGGCATACGGCTCATGCCGCCGACCAGGATCACGTCGTCGATTTCCGAAACCTTCACGCCAGCATCCTTGATGGCAACACGGCAAGGCTCGATCGTGCGTTCGATCAGGTCCTCGACCAGCGCTTCCAGCTTGGAGCGAGTGATCTTCAGGTTCAAGTGCTTGGGACCGGAAGCATCTGCCGTGATGTAAGGCAGGTTGATTTCGGTCTGCTGCGTGGACGACAGCTCGATCTTGGCTTTTTCAGCGGACTCTTTCAGGCGCTGCAAGGCCAGCACATCCTTGGACAGATCAACGCCGCTTTCTTTCTTGAACTCGTCGATGATGTAGTCGATGATGCGCTTGTCAAAGTCTTCGCCACCCAGGAAGGTGTCACCGTTGGTGGAGAGCACTTCGAATTGTTTCTCACCGTCGATGTCGGCGATTTCGATGATGGACACGTCAAACGTACCGCCACCCAAGTCGTACACAGCGATCTTGCGATCACCCTTTTCAGCCTTGTCCAGGCCGAAAGCCAAAGCCGCAGCGGTTGGCTCGTTGATGATGCGCTTGACGTCCAGACCGGCAATGCGGCCTGCATCCTTGGTTGCCTGACGCTGGCTGTCGTTAAAGTAAGCAGGCACGGTAATCACGGCCTCGGTTACTTCTTCGCCCAGATAGTCTTCGGCGGTTTTCTTCATTTTGCGCAAGATGTCGGCAGACACTTGCTGAGGTGCCATCTTCTTGCCCTGTGCTTCCACCCATGCGTCGCCGTTATCGGCGGCAACAATGGTGTAAGGCACGTGGTCGATGTCTGTCTGAACTGCCTTTTCGGTGAACTTACGACCGATCAAACGCTTGACCGCGAAGATGGTGTTGGCAGGGTTGGTCACAGCCTGGCGTTTGGCAGGAGCGCCAACCAGGATTTCGCCATCCTGCATGTAAGCCACGATGGAAGGGGTCGTGCGACCGCCTTCGGCATTTTCGATAATACGAACCTGGTCGCCATCCAACACCGATACACAGCTATTGGTGGTTCCAAGGTCAATACCAATGATTTTGCCCATGATTTTTTACCTGACTAAAAGATTGATTGCGAAAGCAAATTATTTGATGAAATGCATATGGGGAACTCTGCGTGCATTTCAAGAGCAACAGCCTTATTTTTTTCACTGTGCCAGCAGCAAGTCCGAAAAAGCATTTGAAAACGCGTCAATTCCGGACAGCCTGCTGGCACAGTCAGACTGGCTCAATTACTTGGGGGCCGACACCATCACCAAGGCAGGACGCAAAACGCGATCCGAAATGGTGTAGCCCTTTTGCAGCAGCTGGGCAACCGCGCCTTCTTCAAACTCGGAAGGCACTGCCGAGATAGCCTGATGCAGATGCGGGTCAAACTTGTCACCAGCTTGCGGGGCCACTTCTTTCAAGCTGTTGCGCTCGAAAGCCTTGTTCAACTGTCGCAAGGTGGTTTCCACCCCTTCTTTCCAGGCTTCAGGAGTTTGCTCGGTCTGGGCCAAGGCAGCCTCCAGGCTGTCGCGCACGGGGATCAGGCTCTCAGCAAAGGACTCGGTACCAAACTTGCGCGCTTTGGCAACATCATCATCCGCACGGCGGCGGATGTTTTCCACTTCGGCTTTGGCGCGCAGCAACTGGTCGTAGTACTGCGACACTTTTTCCTGGGCCTGGGCCAATTCGGTGGCCAGATCAGCCGAGCTTTCTTCGGGCTGCTGGGCCAAAATCTCTGGCTGGTCTTGCTCGACAGCGCCCGCTTGTGCCTGCTCAGGCGTGTTTTCCGTCACTTCCCCGTCCAGAGGCTTATTGGGATCGGCATGTGTAGCCATTCGATTTATCTCCACTACAGAATTCGTTGATCGCATGAAAATGGGGGCATCTGCCCCCAGTTCAAGACCTGCTTTCGTATTTTGCTGTTCTGGCCCGTAAAAACCTTTTGCTGGCCTTAACGAGCTGGCACCAGGCGGCTGGGCAACCAGCCTGCCAAATGCTGCAGGGCCAGCCGTCCCAGACCTTCAATCCATTGCGGATCGTCATTCAGGCACGGAATGTAATGGAATTCACGACCGCCCTCCTCCAGGAACGCATCACGGCATTCCACCTGGATTTCTTCCAGCGTTTCCAGGCAGTCGGCCAAAAATCCAGGGCACACGGCATCCACACGCCCTACACCCTGTTTGCCCCACTCACGCAACGTGGGTTCGGTATAGGGTTCCAGCCAGCGCTGAGCGCCAAAGCGACTTTGAAAAGCCATGTGCACCTCCACGGCAGGCTCATCAAGTGCGGCACGCAAGGCATTGGCCGTTTCGCGACAATCTCGGTAATAAGGGTCACCCAGTTCCACACAGCGCCGTGGCAAGCCGTGGAAACTCAATAGCAGGCGCTCTGGCTTGCCATGCTCGTCCCAATAACGGCGTATCTGCGCCGCCAGCGGACCTATGTAGTCCGGGTGCGTGTGGTAGCGCTTCAGGAAACGAAGCTCGGGCTGATTGCGTTGTTTGCCCAGATGCGCAGCGACACAGTCAACCGCAGTGGCCGTGGTGCTGGCCGCATATTGCGGATACAGGGGCAGACTCAAAATTCGCTCGCAACCCGCTGCTTTCAATTTATCCAGCCCACTGGCAATGGACGGGTTGCCATAACGCATGCCCAGTTCCACCTTCACATCATGACCTTGCGCTTGCAGCAGCTCCTGCAAACCATCTGCCTGCGCCTGGCTGTAAACCAGCAAGGGCGCGCCTTGCGGCAGCCAGATGTCCTTGTAACGCGGCGCCAGCTTGCTGGGGCGGCGCGGCAAGATGAACAGACGCAGAATAATCTGCCAGACCGGCTGCGGAATCTCAATGACCCGGGGATCAGACAGAAACTCACCCAGATAGCGACGAATGGACGCAGCATCGGGCTGGTCCGGCGTGCCCAGATTGACCAGCAAGATACCGATGGGTCCGGCCTCGCGTACCGGAGCCTGATCATTGAACATATCGGCGTCCTGCGCTTCGGGCAAATAAGGAGAAGCAAACAACTTGGGCATGATGATTAGTACGTTAGACAGCCAGATTGCCCTCAGCCCAACAGCAGGCCGAAGGTCCATCCCTTAACTGGCAGAGTGATGGCTCAGGGCATTGGACAATAGCCGGGCCGTAATGTCCACGATAGGAATCACACGATCATACGCCATCCGCGATGGCCCGATCACACCCAGCGTGCCCACGACCTTGCCATCCACGCCATACGGCGCAGTAATGACGGACACATCGTCCAAAGGCAAAAGCTGGGAATCCCCGCCTATATAAATCTGTACGCCATCGGCCTGGCTGGAAACATCCAGCAGGTGCAACAGATCGGTTTTTTTCTCGAACAGGGAAAACAGGCGGCGCAAACGGTCCATATCCGCCACCATTTCCGTCACGTTCAACAACTTGCTTTCTCCAGCGATCACTACGGCTTCTTCACTATCGGGCTGATGGCTACCCACATCCACCGCTTGTTGCATCAGGCGCGAAATGTCCGCCTGCAAGGAGCTGAGTTCCTGCGACAAGGCCAGCTTGACCGACTCGAAGGACATGCCCGAGAAATGCTGATTGAAGAAGTTGCTGGCCTCAACCAGCTCCTGCTCCAGATAATCGCGCGGCACGAACAGAATGCGGTTTTGCACATCACCATCCGGAGTGACGATAATCAGCAACACCCGCTTGTCGGACAGGCGGATGAATTCAATCTGCCTGAAGGTCTGCGCTTTTTTCGGCGCCAGCACCACACCGGCAAACTGAGACAGATTCGACAGCAAGGAAGCGGCAGAACTGACCGCGCGGTTAGGCTCGTCAAAAGGCAGATACTGACTAAGGTTGCGTGCATCCGGCCGCTCGAAACGCTCGGCAGCCAGGAGACGATCCACAAACAGGCGGTAGCCCTTGGGCGTGGGGATACGCCCCGCCGAGGTATGGGGGCTATGAATCAGGCCCAGGCCTTCCAGCTCGGCCATCACATTACGGATTGTGGCCGGGGAAAAATCAAAAATGGTCGATAAGGTGCGGGACCCTACCGGCTGACCATCGGCGATGTAACGCTCGATCAGCACCTTCAACAAGGCATTTGCTCTGTCATCCATGTCGCGTACGTCACTTAAAAACACCAGCTCTGCATGATAAAGGGGAGAATCTTACAGCCAAGCCTAGAGTGGCAACTCTATAATCCACTGATCGTCATTATTTCATTAATCATAAGGTTTTCGCCCCATGCATTTCAAAACGGTTGCCATTGTTGGCAGATACCAGGACTCCGGCTTGGATGCGCCCATCCGATCGCTGGCCAACACCCTGGTCAACACTGGTTGCTCGGTGCTGCTTGAGGCCACAACCGCCCAGAATGCCGGTATTACCGAATTTCCCATCGGCGATTATGCCCAAATTGGCGAACGCGCCGATCTGGCAATCGTCATGGGCGGGGACGGCACCATGATAGGCGCTGCCCGCGAATTAGCCCACAGCAAAGTGCCCCTGATCGGGATTAACCATGGCCGCCTGGGTTTTATTACCGATATTCCCTTGAATGACGCCAACGAAGCCTTGCTTAGCGTGCTCAAAGGCGAGTATGACGTTGAAGAGCGCTCCATGCTGGAAGGCCGTGTGGTGCGTGACGGGCAAGTGCTGTATTCAGGCGTGGCCCTGAACGATGTGGTCATCAACCGCGCCGGTCGCGGTGGCATGATCGAGCTGCGCGTCGAGCTCGATGGCGTATTCATGTACCGCCAGCGTTCCGACGGCCTGATTATCTCCACTCCCACGGGTTCGACCGCTTATGCGCTGGCTGCCAGCGGTCCCCTGCTGCACCCTTCCCTGAAAGCCTTTTTGCTGGTGCCCGTAGCACCGCAAACCCTGTCGAACCGCCCTATTGTGCTGCCCGACACAGGCACCCTGAACCTGACCATTACGGCGCTGGGCCGGGTGGAATCGGGTGGCAGCGTGCACTTTGACATGCAAACCTGGTCCGACTGTCAGCAGGGAGACCGCATTGATGTGCGTCGCTCCCAGGACACCATTCGCTTTATCCATCCCAAGGGCTACAGCTTTTTCTCCACCCTGCGTCAGAAGCTGGGCTGGAACCATATCCCTTTGCCTAACGACGAAAACGAATAAACCCCTATGCTCCGTACCCTGCACGTTCGAGACTTTGTCATCGTGGATCAAGCCACGATTGATTTCGACACCGGCTTCACGGTTTTTTCCGGGGAGACCGGCGCTGGTAAATCCATCCTGATTGACGCGCTTTCCCTGGTTCTGGGGGCACGTGGCGATGCCAAAGCCATCCGCGAAGGCTGTGCTCGCACCGAGGTCAGTGCACACTTCGATTGCGAACAAGACATTCAGGGCTGGCTGAGCGAGCGTGACTTCGATGTCTCGGACGAGCTGATCTTGCGTCGCCTGATCGACCAGCAAGGTCGCAACCGCAGCTACATCAACGGCAGCGCAGCAACCTTGACCCAGTTGCGCGAGCTGGGCGAACTGCTGGTGGATATTCACGGCCAACACGCTCATCAAAGCCTGATGAACCCTCAAAGCCAGTACGATCTGCTCGACAGCCAAGGCGGTCATTTGCCCCTGGCACGCCAGGTGGCCCAGTCCTGGCAGCAATTGAGCCAGGCTCGCAAAGCCGTCGAACAAGCCAGCCAAAGTGCGGAGCAAGGCAAGCGCGAGCAGGAGCGCCTGGAATGGCAGATCAACGAGTTGTCCAGCCTGAATCTGCGCGCAGGTGAGTGGGACCAGCTGCAACAGGAACACACCCGCCTGTCCCATGCCCAAGCCCTGATTGATGGCAGTGCGCTGGCCCTGACCGCTCTGGATGGCGAGGAAACCTCGGTACAGCAACTACTGGGCAAAGCCAGCCATGAAATGAGTGCCCTGCTGCGCCATGACCCTGGCCTGCAAGCGATTGTGGATGCGCTGGAGTCCGCACAAATTGCTGTCACCGAAGCGGCTTCGGACCTGAACAGTTACTTGAGCGATATGGAACTGGACCCCGAACGCCTGGCGCAGGCAGAAGAACGGGTGTCCGCCATTTTCAGTGCCGCGCGCAAACTGAAAGTGGCGCCCGAAGAACTGCCCAGCCTGCTGGAAACCTGGCAGGAACAGTTGGCACAATTACAGCAGTCTTTTGATCTGGAAGCCTTGCAAGCCAAAGCCCGGCAAGCGGAAAAACACTATCAGGAGCTTAGCGGCAAGCTAAGCACGGCAAGACGCAAAACCAGTGTGCAACTGAGCAAACAGGTTAGTCAGGCAATGCAATCCATGGCCATGCAAGGCGGTCGCTTCGAGGTCGCCCTGACCGCGTGCGCGCCTCAAGTTCACGGCGTGGAACAAGTGGAGTTTCTGGTGGCGGGTCATGAAGGCGTCACACCTCGTCCACTGGCTAAAGTGGCTTCTGGTGGTGAGCTGGCGCGAATTTCCCTGGCGCTATCGGTTATCGCCAGCCAGGCGGCTCGTGTACCTACCCTGATTTTTGATGAAGTGGATACGGGCGTGGGCGGCGCCGTGGCCGAAGTAGTGGGACGTTTGCTGCAAGAGCTGGGCGCACGCCATCAGGTTCTATGCGTGACCCACCTGCCCCAAGTGGCAGCCTGTGGCAACCATCACTTGAAGGTCGAGAAAACGACTGAGCAAGGCCAGACTTTTTCCTCTATCCGTCCGTTGATGCAAGACGAACGCGTGGACGAAATCGCCCGTATGCTGGGTGGTCTGGAAATTACGCAAACTACGCGTGAACATGCGCGGGAAATGCTGGCACGTCAGCAATAAACGCTTTTGAAACGCAAGCTAAACCACCAGCGCCTGTGGCGGCTGGTGGTTTTTTGTATCCAGTTGTGAGGCCCGGTGGCCTGGATCTGACTGTTCTTTGAATTTTCAGGATGCCGCCCTGGCTATCCTGCCCCCAATCATCAGATCCCGCGCCTGCGGGCCAGCTACAACAGGATTAACTACGCAAAACGGGCTTGGCCTGCTTGCCCGCTTCCGAGCACTTGGGGCAAATGCCGTACAGCAGCATCGTATGGCTCTCCAGCACAAAACCGTGGTCTTTGGCGACCTGGTGCTGGCGGGCTTCGATATTGCTGTCGGTAAACTCTTCAACAACGCCGCAGTTGGTGCAAATCAGGTGATCGTGGTGATCGCCATCATTCAGTTCAAAAACGGCCTTGCCGCCATCAAACTGGCTGCGCACCAAAATGCCGGCCTGTTCGAACTGGGTCAACACACGGTAAACCGTGGCCAAACCAATATCGACCTCTTCGGCAATGAGCAGACGGTATACGTCTTCAGCGCTCAGGTGGCGTTGACCGTCCTGATCGGAGCGGCGAAAAATATCCAGAATCTTCAGGCGCGGAAAAGTCGCCTTAAGCCCCATGTTCTTCAGTTCATTTTGATCGTTCATGGCTAAATTATCGCATCTTGATGGGGATGGATCTCAAGTCCGTTCTGGTTGAAAACCAGCTCGTCTTGAGGCGGTTCAATGCGCAATTCATGCGCTTTTTCCTAAACCCTTATATGATAACGATTTTATTCCTACTGGGGCATTTCGTGCAGAAGAAGGCCAATTCATTCACTCCTGTCATCCGCGCCATACTCGCAGCCAGCCTGGCTGCCGCCGCCCTGAGCGCCTGCGGATCCTCTAAATGGGGCTTCCCGTACCGCGCCGACATTCAGCAGGGGAACTGGATCACTGCCGAGCAAGTGGCCCGCCTGCAACCGGGGATGACTCGCGAACAGGTTCGTTATCTGTTGGGTTCACCGACCTTGCAAGACATTTTCCACGCCGACCGCTGGGACTACCCCTACCTGAACCAGCCTGGCTACGGCAAGAGCGAGCAACGCACCTTCACCGTCTGGTTTGAGGGCGACACCCTGGTTCGCTGGGAAGGTGACGAGCAACCTGACCGCCAGCCTTTCGAACGCAGCGACACGGGCAAGAAACACACCCCGCCCCCAGCTGACGCCGACCAAGCTGCCCCAACACCCAGCGTGAGCGGCAACCAGCCTACGCTTTAAGCTTTACGTTAAGGACACCGGATACATGCGCATTGCCATTGCTGGCGCAGACGGCCGTATGGGCCGTATGCTGATTGAAGCTGTTTTGAACAGTACCGACCTGACACTGGCCGCCGCCCTGGACCACAGCGGCTCCAAAGCCATTGGTCAGGACGCAGGGGCCTTTTTGGGTAAAGACACAGGCATCAAGGTTACGGACGATTTGAACGCCCTGGCCCAGGCCGATTGCCTGATCGACTTCACCCGTCCTGAAGGCACCATGGCTCATCTGGACGCCTGCGTGCAGCACGGCACCCGTCTGGTCATTGGCACCACCGGCTTTTCCGAAGCAGAGAAACAACAGATTCTGGCGGCTGGCCGCGAGATTGCGATTGTCTTCGCTCCGAACATGAGCGTGGGCGTTAACGCCACGTTGAAGCTGATTGAAATGGCGGCAGCCTTGCTGAACCAGGGCTACGACGCCGAGGTGTTTGAAGCTCACCACCGCAACAAGGTGGATGCGCCATCAGGCACTGCCCTGGCCATGGGTGAAGCTATCGCCAAAACCTGGGGCGAATCTCTGAATGATGTCGCTGACTGGGCCCGTCACGGTCACACCGGCGCTCGTCAGGATGGCCGCATTGGTTTCTCCGTAGTTCGTGGTGGCGACATTGTGGGCGACCACACCGTATTTTTCTGCGGTGAAGGCGAACGCATCGAGATCTCGCATCGCTCCAGCAGCCGTGCCGGTTATGCCAATGGCAGCCTGCGTGCCGCCCGCTTCCTGGGCGATAAAAGCACTGGCCTGTACAACATGCAGGACGTGCTGGGCCTGTAAGTTCCTGACTTGCAAACGCTCTGATCAAAAGCCGGCTTTCGAGCCGGCTTTTTTTATCTCCGCTTAACAGAGCCTCCTCCTGTTGGACTACTTTCCTAAAGTGGCGTGCTGGATTGATCTGGCCAGCACCTATTCCTTTGCCTGTGTCCCTGCCCTTTACCTTGTTTTGTCCTTTACCGGTCCTTTCATCTCCTGCCCCAGCCTTGGTCCAGTGCGTCCCGTCTTGCCCCTTCCCGCCTCGCCTCACCGCAACAAAAACAGTTCCAAGCTCACCAGTAAAACTGCACAACCAGTCCTGAGCCGGGCCTGAAAACTGCCCCTCCCCGCGCTACAGCGGCTTCCCCCCTTAAGTCGCCCCCTTGCCACATTTCCTCGCCCCCCCCGTTTTCCCTGCTTGACGCAGAAAAAAATATCACTAATATGTCAGTTGGATATTTAAAGAATAAACCTTTTCCGCAGGAGACAACCGACATGATGAGCGAACGCCAACGCAAGTTCCGAGAGGACTACAAATCCAATATCAGCCCCGCCTACAACGGCATTGTTCACGTTGTTGTGACCTACATCGTGGGTCTGGCAGCGATTTACTACAGCATCACCCAGCTAGGCCCGGTAGGTTGGGAATGGCTGATTGTGATTCCCGTTTTTCTGGCGGGTAATTTTGTTGAATGGGCCATGCACCGTTATGTGATGCACCGACGCATCAACATCATTGGTTTGCGGGAAATCTACGAACGCCACACCCGCCAGCATCACCAGTACTTCACTGACAACGAAGCCACGATTGATTCCAGCAAGGAGTTCCGGATTGTGTTTTTCCCCTGGCGCGTTCTGGCAACGCTGGGCGTAGGCGGCGGGATTCTGGGCTGGCTGGCTGCCACCATCATCAACCCCAATGCAGGCTATTTTGTGTTCATGACCATGGTGGCGCAGTACCTGGTGTACGAGGCCTTTCACTACTGCTGTCACGTGCATGAGAACAGCTTCGTGCGCAATATGCCCTTCATCAACACCATTCGCCGCCACCATACGGCCCACCACAATCAGGGCATCATGATGAAGTACAACATGAACCTGACTTTCCCCATTGCGGACTGGGCCATGGGCACCACGGATCTGCGTCGCGGCCTGCTTGGCCACCTGTTCAATGGCTATAGCGAAAAGCACGTCAAGGAAGAACTCAAGCCCATCATCCGCCGCTTCCGCTTTGAGGATACTGGCGACACCACGGACGGCCCGGCCCTGAAACAAGAAGAGGCCCACGCCCTGGAGCGGGGCCTGGCCTAGCCAAGACCCTGACTCTGTATTTACAGGCTGGAAATCAGAGTGGTGCGGGCGAGTTCTTCAATGTAGTCCATCAAAAGGTCCAGGCTTTGACCCGCCTGGTCCATATCGCCCCCGGCAATGGACATGGCCAAGTTGGCATGCAGTCTGCCCATCTCTGTTAAATCCGGATTCTGCTGATAGTGACAGAACCAGAAACGGCGAGACAGACCATGGGTCAGACGCATCGCTGCCTCGGCAAACTCATTGCGAGCCGCCTCGATTTCCAGCTCATTCAACCGTCGATCTGCCCGGATAAAACTGACTTCATCGTTCTGGGTGGCGGCTTCCAGGAAAGCATCATGCAAGCTCTTGAATTGCTCGCGCTGATCTCGTGTCGCCCGTTTGGCCGCACTACGGCAGATCAGACGTTCGATCTCCCGTCGCGTCTCGATCAGCCGCAACTGCTTGGGCATGTCCAGCTCTGGAATCAACAGCCCGCGCTGCGGCAAGACCAGCATCAAATGTTCGCGTGCCAGCCGTTGAATGGCCTCCCGAATCGGCGTGCGGCCAATCTCGAACATCTGGCTCAAGGTCAGCTCGGACACAATGCTGCCCGGCGGCAACTTCAAGGTAATGATGGCTTCTTCCAAACGCTCGTAAGCAATGTCCGTAAGTTTGGGCTTGGGTTCCGTCAAGGCCTTGATATCCAAGGCCTCATCGTGAGCCTGCCCTTTTCCCGCTACCTTCCGCTTGCTTGTGACCATGCTAAGCCTGCCTTTAAAACGCAGCGTTTGCTGCTGACACCCCAACTCTGACGCCTGCCCTGGCCTTGCAAGTACACGGCCGGAGCTGGGCAACAGCCTCATATCTTAGTTGTATTTATCTACTCCAGGAAGCCACATGAGCATTGCCTGCGATTCAAAACAAGCGGCCATCATTGCCGTGCATGGGATTCAGGGCACCCATCGCAGCTGGTTGCCAGTAGTCCAAGCCAGCTCGAATTTGATGTCCTGGCACACCCCGGACTTACGCGGCCGAGGCGATGCCTTTCGCGGCTCCAGCCAGGAAGATTACGGGCTGGACGGCTTTGTACACGATCTACTCGCCAGCATTCAAGCCTTGCCTGAACACACGCCCTATGTACTGGCAGGCTGGAGCCTGGGCGTCTCAGTGGTGCTGCAAACCTGTCTGACTCTGATGGACGAACAGGCCCCACTACCGCAAGCCCTGCTGTTGTTATCGGGCACAGCCAGCCTGAACCAGACTCAATGGTTCAAGGCCCAGGACACGCCTGCCTTGCTGCAAGAAATTGCAGAGCGGGAACAACGCCTGGGCCTGCTTGAAGCCGCCGGTCATCAGGACGTGGCCTGGACCTGGCTGGCGAATCGACATCACGACCTGTACGCACAGCTACCCCGTATTTCCCTCCCCTCTTTGATCATCCATGGCGAGCAGGATCAGGACTGCCCCATTGAGCACGCCCACCTGTTGGCGCAGGCACTGCCGCAAGCCACCTTGCACAGCCTGCCTGATGCGGGCCACAGCATTCTGGGCTCGCACACTGAACTGATCGCCTCATTGATAGACCCCTTCTGCTCACTACACACCGCAAGGACTTCCGTATGAACAAACATGTTTTCTTTTGCCCACCGCCCCGCACCTTGATGGGACGCGGCTGCCGCCATGAACTGCCTGCCTTGATTGCGCACTTGGGCTGGCGTCGCGGCTTATTGATTACCGACCGCTTTTTCACCATTCAAACCACCTGGGTTCAGGACCACATCGCCGCCTGTAGAGAGTTGGGGATTGAGGTCGTGGTTTTTGATGGTGGCGAGCCAGATCCTTCCACCACCTTATGCGATCAGGCCACGCTGCAATTACGTGCCCACCTAGCCGATCACCCTATAGATTTCGTATTGGCTTTGGGCGGCGGCAGCAATATAGATCTGGCCAAAGCCCTGTGTCTGACTGTCCCCACCGGGGAGTCCATACGCACCTATAGCGGCACCTGGCCAGCACACACCCAGCCCCTGCCCTTGATCGCCTTGCCCACCACCTCCGGCACAGGATCAGAAGCAACACCGGGCGCCATTCTGGTCGACCCCGACAATGCCACCAAAATCGCCGTCATGGGCAATGCGCTGCGCCCCGCCATTGCGGTTATCGATCCGGAACTCAGCGATAGCTGCCCACCGCGCGTCACTGCCGACGCCGGTATTGATGCCCTGACCCACGCAATTGAATCCTTCGTGACCCAGGACGCCAGCCTGTTTGATCGGGGCGGCAGCCCGGACCCTGGTTATAGCGGCCGATCCAGCCTGACCATGATGTTTGCGCGCGAGTCCATACGCCTGTGCGGCCAGTACATGCTGCGAGCCTATCGCGACGGCACGGACACCGAGGCCCGTGATGGCATGGCCAGCGCCAGCTACTATGCCGCCCTGTCCTACGGCACGGCGGGCCTGAACGCGGTGCATGGTATTGCCTACGCACTGGCAGGTTTGACGCATCAATCCCACGGCACTACCAATGCGGTGCTGCTGCCCTACGTTCTGGACGAGCTGCGCGAAACCCGTGCCACCGAACTGCTGGAAGTCGCCCAACTACTGGGCATGCCAGCCGGCCAACCGGAAGACACCTTGCTGGCGCTGCCCGCCCATGTGCGTTCACAGGTGGAGCTGTTGGACATCCCCTCTGACCTGAGCCAATGCGGCGTGCAGGAGCATCAGCTGAAACGCTTGTTGAGCGATGCCCTGCAAGTGAGCCGTCTTGCCAAAGCCTTCCCGGTTGCAGACTGCGCCAGCGCCTATCAACGCATTATTCAACACGCTTTTGAAGGCACTTTAGCCGGAGCAATCACCCACAATTAATTAGTCAGCTAAGTACATACCATTATTTAATCTTAAAATAAATACCACTAGTATCCATGTAATATATCAGTAGAAGAAAAAAGCCTGCCTTGGCCTGACGGCAGGTCACTTATACATAAAACCCGCCACAAGAGCGGACCAACAGGAGACACCAATGACAGCCGTATCCCCCAATGTGGCCAATCGCCTGGAGCGATTACCCATGACACGCTATCAACGCATGCTGTTCGGTATTATCGCGACCGCCTGGTTCTTTGATTCCATGGACCTGGGCATCATGACTTTTGTTTTAGGTTCCATCAAAGCAGAAATGGGGCTCAGCACCGCACAGGCGGGGATGCTGGCCAGCTCCAGCTTTTTAGGCATGTTTTTGGGAGCTGCCATTGCGGGCATGCTGGCAGACAAATACGGGCGCAAACCCGTCTTTCAATGGAGCATGATTTTTTGGGGCGTAGGCAGCCTGGCCTGTGGCCTGTCCCAAAACGTCGAGCAGTTGATGGCGTTTCGGGTGCTGCTGGGGTTTGGCATGGGGATGGAGTTTCCCATCGGCCTGGCCATGGTCTCGGAGATTGTGCCCGCTAAAAGTCGCGGTCGATATATTGCAATTCTGGAAGGCTTCTGGCCGCTGGGCTTTATCAGCGCCGGGATTCTGACATATCTGAGTCTGGACTATATAGGCTGGCGCGGGATCTTCATTGCCCTGTCTATCCCTGCCCTGTTTGTGTTTGTGATTCGCCGCTGGGTTCCTGAATCCCCCCGCTGGCTGGAAGAGGCAGGCCACAACGACCGCGCCGAACAGGTCACGACGGCTTTTGAACACAAAGTTATTCAGGCCAACGGCGGCCAGGCTCTGCCCTCTCCCCTGCCTCCCACCCCTTGCGAGAAGCTGAAACGTGGCGCGCTGTTTGCCCAGCTTTGGCAAGGCCAATACGCCCGTCGCACCCTGATGTTGTGGATGCTGTGGTTCTTCTCCTTGCTGGGCTACTACGGTCTGACCACCTGGCTGGGCGCACTGCTGCAACAAGCCGGATATGAAGTCACCAAGTCCGTTACCTACACCATTTATATTTCTTTGGCCGGTATCCCAGGCTTCATCTTCTCGGCCTGGTTGCTGGAGAAATGGGGTCGCAAGGCAACCATGGTCTTGATGCTGTTCGGTAGCGCCGGCTGTGCCTTTATCTATGGCCACGTCGCCACCAGTCAGGCGCCTGTTGCTCAACTGATTGGCGCTGGTTTGTGCATGCAGTTCTTCATGTTTGGCATGTGGTCGGTTTTGTATGCCTACACCCCCGAGCTGTACCCCACACGCACACGCAGCACAGGCGCCGGCTTTGCCTCTTCCATTGGCCGACTGGGTTCCTTGTTCGGACCGTTGCTGGTGGGCTTTATCCTGCCCTGGACCGGGCATTCAGGCGTTTTCACCTTAGGCGCTATTTCCTTCTCCATTGCTGCTTTGGTGGTGATCGCTCTGGGCGTGGAAACCAAGGGGCGTTCGCTGGAGGAAGTTTCGGCTTAAGACACTGATTCAATTGATGATTGGTTTATATAAAATCCAGTACAACCCCGTGCCGGTTGCATCAACCGACACGGGGTTTGTACTTCTAAAAAGCTAAGCCAGCTTGCCAATAGCATGCTGAGTCCAATTTGCCTGAGCCGACTTATCCAGGCCCTGATTAATCAAATTCGGCGAAAACACCGTTTTTCCAAACGGCAACTACATACTCAGGCCAAACCCGGTATACAAACCCGTATTTTTACTGGCCAGGTGTTTCCATAATTCGCATTTCATTCAAGAGCAGGCCTGGAAACTACAATCTCTTCTAGCATTTCAAAATATATATAATTTGAAATACCAAACATAAGAAAATCAGATAAAACCCCTACCAGTACAAACCGGAGACGCTAAATGAGTATTCCCTCCTCCTCTGATGACACTTTGCTAGCCACCCAGGCTTTCCAGGCATTTCGTCATTTATTGGCTACAGGGCAGGTACGTGCGGGGCAGATGGTGTCGATGGCAGAACTGATGAAATTAAGCGACTTCCCACTGGCTCCAGTGCGTGAAGCGGTCAAGCGCGCGGCGGCTGCCGGGCTGGTGTCTATCCTGCCCAAGCGGGGAGTGCTGGTTCTGGAGGCAACCACGGAAGCGCTACGGGAATGCTTTCAGCTGCGCTGTGTCTTTGATCAGGAGGGGGCCAGGATACTGGCTAGCTGTGCGAAGCAACCCGCATTGGAGAGCTTGCGGAACAAACACGAGAAGATTCTGGAACAGGCACAAAG
This sequence comes from Alcaligenes sp. AB3, assembly GCF_031844565.1. Classification (NCBI taxonomy): domain Bacteria; kingdom Pseudomonadati; phylum Pseudomonadota; class Betaproteobacteria; order Burkholderiales; family Alcaligenaceae; genus Alcaligenes; species Alcaligenes sp. AB3. The sequence continues at coordinate 90,029 of NZ_JAUZVM010000001.1, read as the reverse complement.
CGGCCTCGTCACCACCGTATTGCAGATTCAGGCCATGGAAGTGGACTGGGCCTTGCATCGCTATTTAGCTCAAGCGCTGCAGAACCGCTCGGCCATGACGATTTACGAAGAAAACTGTGATCGCATCAACGTGCTGCAGCACTCACGCCGCCCCTTACCCGAACGCATTGTGCCCGCCATGAAGGAACATTTGCAGATTCTGGATACGCTACAGGCAGGAAACCCCGAAGCAGCCATGCAAGCCGTACGCCACCATCTGGCACAAACCCTGCGATGGTGGGGCGCGGTCGACGCTTAACTCACAACAACGGGCTCTTGTTCCAGCTCCACGCCGAAACGCTCTCGAACAGAGCCCCGAATCGCCTGGGCCAGGCGCTCAATATCATGCGCAGTCCCGCCGCCATGATTCACCAATACCAAAGCCTGACGGTCATGCACCCCCACCGTTCCATCCCGCTTGCCTTTCCAGCCACACTGATCAATCAACCAGCCCGCCGCTAGTTTGCATTGGCCCTGCCCAACTTCATAAGAAACCAGATTGGGCCATTGCTGCTGCAAGGCATCACGCTGCTCGGTCTGCACAAGGGGATTTTTGAAGAAACTACCCGCATTACCCAAGACATGAGGGTCAGGCAATTTTTGACGGCGAATCTCGCAGACTGCATCAAAAATGCGTTGCGGGTCTGGCTCGCCCGCTAGATGAGCCTGCTTATTAAGATCGGGATATTCCAGCACCGGCGTCCACTGACGCGGCAATGCAAAACGCACCGCCAGAATCAACCAGCTACCCGCCAGATCGTGCTTGAAGCGGCTGTCTCTATAGGCAAAGCCACACTCGGCCGCAGACAGTTCCACCTCTTTGCCTTCTTTAAAGCTCCAGGCCAGCACGCTGTGCACCCGCTGCTCCAGCTCCAGGCCATAAGCGCCAATATTTTGTACAGGCGCAGCACCTACCGTACCAGGGATCAAAGCCAGGTTTTCCAGGCCGGGCCAGCCCTGACTCAAGCAATGCTGCACAAAGTCATGCCAGCACTCGCCCGCCTGCGCCTCCACAATATAGGCATCGTCCCGCTCTTGCAGTAAACAGATCCCTTTGCTTTCCACCTTGATCACCAGGGCATCCACTTGCTCGGCCAGCACCACATTGCTGCCACCACCCAGCACAAAGATACGCTCCCCCTGCTCCACCAACGCTTGCAAGGCAGGCAGCTGGGTAACATTGTAATACACCACCAAGTCGCGCGCGCGGCTGCCCAAACCCAAGGTATTACACGAGCTCAAATCCACATTACGCTGCCTGTCCACGGCCCTGTCCCACGATCAAAGAAAGCAGTAAGCATAGCTCGGACAGCCTGTTTTCCGGAAAAATTTACAGAATCTATTGACAAGCTTAATTCCTGCAGTCTATAGTTACGTTCTTGCTTAGCGCAGCGTCAGTTTCGCAGCAAAAAGCAGTTTGAAGCAGGCAAGTTTGTTAGGCAGTATTGATAAAAAGCTTAAGCAAAATATCAAAAACACTTGACAAACAAAGATAGCCACTCTAAACTAGCTTTCTTTACTTAATAAGCAATAGCTAATAAGTAAAGCGCTGAAAACAGATTCAATCTGCACAGCAAAATGCGGGAGTAGCTCAGTTGGTAGAGCGCAACCTTGCCAAGGTTGAGGTCGCGAGTTCGAGACTCGTCTCCCGCTCCAGATTCCTAAGGGAAGCCTAGGCTTCCCTTTTTAATCGACCACGGCGCAATGGCAGAGTGGTTATGCAGCGGATTGCAAATCCGTCTAGGTCGGTTCGATTCCGGCTTGCGCCTCCAGTAATTCTGGTCACAAGTCGGTAGTGCAGTAAAAAATGCGGGAGTAGCTCAGTTGGTAGAGCGCAACCTTGCCAAGGTTGAGGTCGCGAGTTCGAGACTCGTCTCCCGCTCCAAATTCAAAAAGCCCAAACTTCGGTTTGGGCTTTTTTATTTTCTGCTGCAGGCAAGCGTATAGAGCAGCTAAAACACCATAAGAGCAAACCGATAGTTCCACCACGCTCTGATGTGGGTCCACCCCACACGCTTAAAACTAGCCCCTCACCAAGAATTAGCGCTCTACATTGCAGCGATGCCTGGAACGCTGCGCCTACGAACGCAGTGCCTCCATACAGACTGAATACACCAGCCACCTACCGCGCCCGCAGCAAAGAAAACTAAGCACGCTTTGCACAGCCCAGATCCGGCTGCTGCCAGTACCAGGCCTTTAGGTTAATATCGCATTTCGCACACGGATACATTCCGCAAATCTGCCGATTTGACGCCGCTGGACAGCTGCTTGAGTCCGTATCACGGCACCAAGCTCTTCATAACCTGTCAACGAACCCACTGTAGAACGTGATGGCCTTGATTAATTCTGTACGGAACACGCTGCTTAACCTGGCACCGGTACAAGCCATCGCGACCAGCTTGAAGCGGCTTGTATCTGGCAAGCATAGGAGCGGGCTACACAAGGCTGGGGCCATCACAGTTCTGGCCATATTGCTGAGCGGCTGCGCCGGCGTCAAAATCGCTACTGTCAGCACTGAGGACTACATTGCCCAACGCCGTGGCGACATTCTTACCACTAATAAACTCAGCGCCTCCGCACGCGATACGCTGACCAGTCTGGCTATCGCGCCCGAGCAATGCGCCAAGGACACTCCCCACTGCTCTTCCAGGCTGACAGAGCTGTGGAATCTGGACACCGAGCAGCGCATGGCCACCTTGGCCGAGATCTGGACGCAAGAGGCCTTGCGTTTGCAGGGGCGTCGCAATGCCCGGCCAGACTTCTCGACCGAGCTGTTCGATGCCTATCTGCAAAGCGCCCGCTATGCCTACGCCTATCTGTTCTTCACGGATCGCAGGCCAGGAGACCGGGCATTTGAAGACCGCCAGACCCAGGTGCGTGACTACTACAACTACGCGGTGCAGCAAGCGACCATGCTGCTGTTTGCCAAGTATCACGACACCAGCTACGCCTTCCAGAAAACTATCGAGATTGGTCGATGGCGTATTCGTGGTGATCTGTCCCAGGTACGCGATGCCACCGCCCCTCAACCCCATGAGCTGATTCCGGCCTCTCAATTAACATTCCGCGGAGTGCGTAGCATTTATCGGCGCGACGGTTTTGGAGCCGAGATGGTGGTCGTGAACGAGTCAAAGGATGTCACGCCAAACAGCTTTCAGAGCACCTATAGCGAGCCGCCCTTCCAGGCAGTGACGGGGATTATTACTTTCCCCGGCGAAACCCTGTCCCAGGTTCTGCAAACCCGCGACGCCACAATTATTGGCTACGATCCGTACCAGCAAACCAGCATCCAGCTAAAAGACGTGCAAGTGCCCTTGGCGGCCAATTACACCTCTGCCTACGGTCTATGGCTGGCACGCTCGGACTTCTCGACTCAGGCTTTGCGCACCGTCCTGGGACGGGACGGTGGTATTGAATCCCCGCATGTGTTCCTGCTGCAACCCTATGATCCGAACCGCCGCGTCATCATCATGCTGCACGGCCTGGCCAGCAGTCCGGAGGCCTGGATTAACGTCGCCAATGAGGTGCTGGGCGATGAGGAATTACGGGATCGCTATCAGATCTGGCAGGTCTACTATCCAACCAATCTGCCCCTGCCCTACAACAATGCCGAGATTCGCAAAGCCCTGACAGAAACCTTCCGGCATTTTGACCCGGACAGGAAGGCCATCGCCTCGAACAATATTGTGGTGATCGGTCATAGCATGGGCGGTGTACTGGGACGTTTGCTGGTGTCCTCGTCCGATAATCTGCTGGAAGACGCGGCCCGCGACCGTTATCAAATGGATGATGTCAGCATTGCCAAAATGAATCAGGAGTTTGGCAATGTGGTGCACTTCTCTCCCCTGCCCGGCGTGACGACAGCCATCTTTATTGCTGCGCCTCACAAGGGCACGCCGTTTGCAGGAAATCGTATTTCACGCCTGGCAGCGGCACTGATTACCTTGCCAGTTACGGTGGTGACGCAGCTCAACAAGCTTAGCCAGGTGGCTGTTGGCAATACGCCCGCCAAAGATGAGATGCTGATCCTGCCCAATGGCGTGGAAAGCCTGCGCGACAGCGATCCATTTATGCAGATCACCTCCAAAATGCCGATCTCCACGCAAGTGCGGTATCACAGCATTATTGCCAATGACACGCCCAAGAAAGACCTCTTGTACTCGGACGACGGGCTGGTGCCGTATCAAAGCTCTCATCTGCCTGGCGCGACGTCAGAGCTGGTGATTCCGTTCTCCCACAGCGTGCAGGAGACGCCCGAGGCGATTCTGGAAATTCGGCGGATTTTGCGGGAGCAGTAGCAAGGAGCAGGAAGGAAGGCGGAGTTGTTCCTTGCTGTTGCTGCTGATAACGCAGGCCGAGGTTCAGGTCTCTGGCATCATCCCAAGAACACACGTACCCCACCTGACGGAGCCCCTCTACCGTCCCGTTCAAGTTACTCCCGCTTCATCGCCATTTCATAATCCCAACCACCGCCCAGCGCCTTGTACAGATCCACCATGTTCTGCAACTGACTTTCCCGTACGGCGATGACCTGGTTTTCTGCCTCGTACAGATTACGCTGCGCATCCAGCTGTTCAAGATAAGAGGCGTAACCAGCTTCATAGCGATTGCGGGCGTGTTCCAAGGAACGCTTCAAGACATCCCGACGCGCCGTTACGTGGCTTAATTCTTCCGCAAAGCGACCTTGACCCGCCAAGGCATTTTCGACTTCCGAGAAAGCCGTCAACACGACGCCGCGATACGCAAAAGCCGCCTCGTCACGCTGGGCAGTGGCTGAGTCAAACTGCGCCTGCAAACGGCCACGATCAAAAATAGGGGCCAGAATGCTGCCACCCAGACTCCAGATCTTGGTCGGGTCATAACTCAAGGCACTGACATATAAAGCCCCGGCCCGCGCCGACAAGGAAACCTGCGGTAGAAAGGCGGCTCGACTGGCTTCCAAGGACGCGTCCTTGGAAGCCAAACCCAGCTCAGCTCGCGCAATATCAGGGCGGCGGCGCAGCAATTCGGAAGGCAAACCCGCCCCCGGCGCAGGCAGTACCAACGCCGACAGGCTTGAACGGGCGTTCTGCTCATAAGCCGCAGGCAACTCCCCGGACAAGAGGCGCAAGGCGTTGTGATGACGGCTAATCGCCAGTTCCAGCTGCGGAATATGCTGCTCTACCGCTTCCAGCTCGGACTGGGCCTGGGTCAATTCCAGCTGAGAGATATAGCCCGCCTCAAACTTTTCCTGCGCCAGGCGCAAGGCTTCCGTCCGGGATGTAGAAGTGGCCTTGGCTTGTTGCAACTGCGCGTTCAAACCCAACAAGGCAATATAGGTACGGGCTGTCTCGGAGGCCACACTCAAGGCAATCGCATCGTAATCCGCCTGCGTGGCGGACAGTTTGAGTTCAGCCGCTTTCGCCTGCGAACTCAAACGCCCCCATAAATCCAGCTCCCAATTCAATTGCACGGCAGGCTGCACAGCACGGCTGATTGCCATACCGCTTGGCCCCAGTGCCCGCTCAGCATGTGCGCCCGTGTCAAAAGACAAGGAGGGCCCCAAGGACGAATCCGCCAGCTGCACGGCTGCCCTGGCCTGCTCGATACGAGTCGCGGCACTCAAGATATCGTTATTACGTGCCAGGGCGGCTTCCACAACTGCACTCAAGCCAGGATCGTTGAAGGCTGTCCACCAGGCCGAATCAACAACGGTACCTTCAGAGGAAGTGCCTATCCACCCGGATGGCGTGGTGACCTGCGCCTGCTCGGGTGCGGCTCGGTAGGCAGGCATGCAGCCAGACAACAGCACTGCCCCACTTAATAAAGCCATGCCATACGTTCTTGCTGACAGGATCATTATTCATGCCCCTGGTTTTGCGGATCAGACTTGTCTGACGTGTCCACCTTGGCAATCACGGACATGCCGGGACGCAAACGCTCCATATCCGGCTGATCCGCATCGATAGCAATTCGCACGGGAAGGCGCTGAACAACCTTGGTGAAGTTGCCACTGGCATTATCCGCACGCAGCACGGAAAACTCGGAGCCCGTGGCCGGGGCAATGCGCTCTACGTGGCCCTGAAACTCTGCGCCGTCCAGACCATCCACGGTAAATCGTGCCAGCTGGCCCACATGAATACCCGCCGTCTGCGTTTCCTTGAAATTTGCCACCACCCACCGAGTATCCGGCACCAGAAACAGCAGCTGCGAACCTGCCGTCACATACTGCCCCTGACGCACGGACGCTTCGCTGACCTGACCGGCTGCAGGCGCGGTCACCACGGTATTATCCATATCGATGCGAGCCAAACCCAAGGCGGCTTCAGCGGATTTCACCTTGGCCTGCAAGGTCGCCCGAGCCACCTCGGTGGACTTGATGGTTTCTTCGGCAATCGCAATGTTCGCCTTGGCTTGCAGCATATTGCCGCGCCCCAGCTCGGCGGTCGCCACCGCCTGATCTCGCTCTCGTACCGAAATCGACCCCTTGTTTGCCAATTCCCTGGCCCGATTTCGATCTGCCTCGGAACGTCGGGCTTCAGCCTGAGCGGACACCAGAGCCGCCTTGCGAGCATCCAGACTGGCACGGTTTTGTGCCTGGGCTTGATCCAGGTTCGCCAGTTCCGCCAAAGCCGCATCCAGCTGGGCCTGTGCCTGGTTCAGTTTTTCTTTATAGATGCGGTCGTCGATACGCACCAAAGGCTGGCCTGCCTTGACTCGTTCAAAGTCCTGTACCAGGACTTCGGACACATAACCGCTTACCTGCGGCGCCAGTACCGTCATTTGCCCTCGCACATAAGCGTTGTCAGTGGTGACGCGAGTGGTGTTGAAGGGCCCCAGATTCCATGCCCACAAGATCAACAGCGCACCAGCCAGCAACACAAACGCCATCGCAATCACACTGCGTTTGCTGGGCTTGATGACCTTGGGAGGTGTAGAAGGAGCATTGCTTGGACCCAGCTTGCCATCGTTATCCGAGTCTGTCGGTGCGGCAAGCTCACTATTGCGATCCTGATTTTCAGATGAAGTGTCTTGACTCATAAATACGGACTAGGTTTAAGAATTCGAAGAAGTACCAGCAGCGGCTTGCGCTCGTCTGGACTGAATAGCCGGGCCAGCGGCCAGCAACACGGGCCACAACAGAAAGCCCGTCGCCAGAATGCCAATCAACAGAAAAACATCGTTGTAAGCCCGGACGCTGGCCTCGCGGCGAGCAATCTGCGCCAGCTGGGCCGTGCCCGTCGCCGCCCTCAACATCGGATCGGTCACCGTTGACCCTACAGCCTGTTGCTGCTGTTTCAGGCGATTGGCCACCAAAGGCTCAGCCACATTCACATGGCTGACAATGGCCGCGTAATGATGCTGCTGGCGCTGCTGCTGAAAGGTGCTCAACGTGGCAGTGCCCATCAAGCCGCCCAAAGTCTGAGTGACATTGAGCAGCACAATAAAAGTCACGATATGGTCGGGGCCATACTTGAAGGCTTGTTTGAAACCAATCATCACCAAGGGCCCCATGAACATGCCCGCGCCAATGGACAGCACAAACTGGCTATAGAAAAAATCCTGCGGGCGGTCCAGGCTGGTACGCCCAAAGTCCATGAAGCTGGAGACACCAATCAGCAAAATCGCGGCAAACACCTGTACCAGAATCGTCTTGGGCCCAAAGGTGATGGCGCTAAGCACAATGCCACACACAATGCCCACGAACACCACCCAGAACAAAGACTGCATCTGCTCCGAGCCCATGCCCAAAGAGCGCAACATATTGACCATGCCGTAATTCTGCTCGGTTGTGATGAAGCGCAGAATCATGGCGCCAACGGCAAAGTAAATGGTCGAGCCCTGCGCCAGCCAGCGCACCTTCAGCAAAGGATTGACGCGGTGATACTCCAGAAACGAGCAGACGGTGAACAGGAACAAGGACGCCATCGCCATCCAGGCCAGGCTGGTGTCGTTGAACCACCAGCGGATGTAGCCTTGCGTCAAAAATGCGATCAGCAAACCGGCAGCCGGTGCGAACAAGGCGAAGGCCAGGAAGTCCAGTTTTTCAAATGCCTTGATCTGATAGCCGGGGGGCAACTTCAGCAGCACCACGGCCGCAAAGGAACACAAGGCCATGCCCGCTTCAAAGCTGTACAGGCCGTGCCAATTCCCCAGCTCTATCAAGGACGGCGACAGCACCCAGGCCAAGGGCGTAGCCATTTGCGTAATACTTACCCCCAGCACCAAAGCCTTGCCTAACAGGCGTCTGGGGAAAGCTTGCAGCATGTACAAGACGCCCAGGGTGCTGGCTGCCGCACCAGAAAACCCACTGGCACCACGCAGAAAAATCAGTGATTCAGCACTATTAATGGACAAGTGCAGCAAGGCCAGAACGGCATACAAACCCAGACCGATCTCGGCAAACAGGCGCATGCCATATTGCTGCCTGAACTTGAACACCAGCAGATTGGCGGTGATATTGACCATGGCATAGGCAGCAGGTAACCAGGCAGCCTCGGAAGGCGTCAATCCCAATTCCCCTTGCAGGGTCGGCAAATTCACCGACACCAAAGCATTGCCCAAACCGCCTGTCAAACCAACCAGAATCGCGACCAGACCATAGGCCACGCGTATATGCGATTCGTGGTGAGGGGCCGATGGCGAGCCCGGCATGAAGGGCTTTTCATGGTCTTCCCAATGTGGATGCGGCTTGATGTACTGACTCATTCAGGCTCCCAATCAGGAGCATTACGGTCGACCTGCAACAACACGCCTTCACACAAGAACTTCAACGAGCGTTTTACAAACAGCAGCCTTTCCTTGTCCGTGCGCCCCCGCAAGCTGGCGGCCAGCATGCCAATCAACAAGGGAATATCGGTGGGCTGCAACGCCGGGTTGCACTGCCCGGCGGCCTGCCCCATTGCCAAGGGTTCGCGCGCCAGATCAACCAACCGTGCGCGCACCCCCACAATGGTGGGGTGATTGGGGTCAATCGCCTTCCAGTAATCCGACATGGGAGCCGACTCCAGCGCGAACCCTGCCAGTACCTGCATCAAGACCTTGAAGTCCTGGGGATTGCCTTTGCGCTTGCTTAAGAAGCGCTCTTCAATCCGGTCTGCTGCCCGTATCAGCAACGCCTCCATCAAGGCAGCCCGATCAGGGAAATTGCGATACAGCGTTGCCCGCCCCACCCCCGCCTGCGACACGACCTGATCCAAAGGAGCCGTGACACCACACTTGCTAAAGACCGTATTGGCCGCATCCAGCAACAGTTCCCGGCGTTCCAAGGCATCAGAACGATTAGGTAAATTCCGGTTTTTCATTCCGAAATTATACGGACAGTTTTGTCCGCTTAAAAAGGCATCAAGCTAAAAAAGCTGTAAGAAACGATATTCCATATATGAAATAAAAGTGGAGGAAGGCTTGAAACAACATTCAGTCTGCTATCGTACCGCTACGCCCAATCGCAAAAAAATAGTCAACGGCATCTCTATAGAACAGCCAGCACTCATCGCACACACCATGACACCCCAAACAGCCATCCGCATGGCCTCGTACAACAGCCAAATGAACCAACGTCTTTACGATGCGGCGGCGAGCCTTTCAGCGCAGGACTTGCATCAGGAACGCGGGGCCTTCTTTGGTTCGCTGTTCAAGACCATGATGCATATTGCAGTTGGGGACACCGTCTGGCTGCATCGCTTTGCCCAGCATCCTGATGCCCACGTCTTGCGCGAAGAAATCGGAGTGTTGGCCAAACCACATGCACTGGACCAGCAACTGTTCGACACCTTGATGGAACTGGATCAGTACCGTCACAAGCTGGACCTGATCATTATTGATTGGGCGGCCACTCTGACACCCGAACAGCTGGACCAAACGCTGCGCTATAGCAATATGGCGGGCCAGAGTATGGAGAAGGATTTTGCGCTTCTGGTGACGCACTTTTTTAATCACCAGACTCACCATCGCGGTCAGGCCAGCACTTTGTTGTATCAGGCAGGTGTCGATATTGGGGTGACTGATTTATTGGCTTTGGTGTCCTGAGTTTGTAGCCCGCAGGCCTCAAAGCAGACCGTTAGCGCTGTTCTTGTAGCTCCAGGGCTACAAGATCTCTATGTCCGATATACAGCAAACGACATATCCGCACCCAAAAAAAAGCCTGCTTGTGATCACCAGCAGGCTTTTGCATCAGGCTCTACTGCCTGCACCTTCCCCTCTTAATACTGCGCCCGCAAGGACAGCATCACGTTCTGGGGCGCCCCATACCAGCCCTGGTTATAAAACCCGATCTGCGAGTAGTACTTCTTGTCGAACAGGTTGTTCACGTTCAGCGTGGCGGACATGCGCTTGTTGAAGTCATAACGCGCCATCAGGTTGACGATGGCATAGCTGCCCTGCTCTACCTTGACCACTTTACGGCCCGGTGCGGTCGCATCCTGGTACATGCGGTTTTGCCAGTCGATACCACCACCCACTGTCAGCCCTTGCCAATCGCCCTGCAAACGATAGGTGGTGTAGAGCTTGAACAAAGTACGTGGCTTGCTGGTGTTGATGGGTTTACCTTGTGCATCCTTGGCCGTGAAGGTCGTCAAGCTGCTGGCCAGGTTCCAACCGGGCATCAACTCCCCGCCCAGCTCCAGTTCGATACCTTCTACCTTGGCTCCTGACACGGGGCGATAGGCGGGGGTATTGGGCGGCGCGCCGATCACGTTATTGCCAGTGGCTTCGGCCAGATTGTCCTGGCGAGTCTGGAACACGGATACCGCCCCATTCAAGCGGCCATCCAGCCAGGCGGCCTTCAAGCCCAGTTCGTAGCTTTTACCCGTGATGGGAGCCAGAAGATCACCCTGTTCGTTGCGGGCGTTCTGCGGTTTGAAGATTTCCGTATAGCTGGCGTAAGCCGTGTAAGTGTCGTCAAAGTCGTAGATCAGGCCGGCATAAGGGATGAACTCATTGCGGTTGCGATACTGGCGTTTGGCACCGAAGTAGGTCTGGTCCGTCTCCCAGTTACTCAAGCGTCCACCTACCATCAAGCGCAGATTATCCATCAAGGCGAAACGCCCCACGGCATAGGCACCGGACTGCCTGTTGTTCATGTCATCCGCTTGGGAAGGCTCGCCTGACCACATGGGTTCGGGCACGCGACCCGGCTGATAAAAACTGCCCGCATCGGGCAACGGTGCCAGGGCGCGATACTGCGGGAAGGAGACGCGGTCCTGGGACATCATCCAGCCCACCGAAAACTCATGCTCCTTACCGAACAGCTCGAAGGGGCCGGACAAGGAGGCATTGAATGCCTTGCGACGCACGTCCCCTTTGTAATAGGAATAGGAGTTGGCCGTACCCAAGCCGGTTTCCCGATCCGGGTAGCCGCCCCGGAAAATCTGCTTCATGGACGCATCGGTGTGTGACTGGTTATAAGTCAGACGCAGCTTCAAGTCATTGGCAAACTGATGGCTCAAATCCAGAAAACCTGTAGTGGTGTCATTCTCGATACGCGACCAGTCCGTATTGTTAGAAACAGAGCGCTTGAAGCCCGTACGCGAGCCATCGCTATAGAACAGCGGAAAACCACTGCCAAAGCCATTGTTCGAACTTGACTGATAGGCCACTCCACCGGTCAACTCCATGCCGGGCATCAGGTCAGCCGTAATCACGCCATACAAGGTGCGCGTCTTCGTGTCCTGCAAACTGGTGTAGCTATTGGCCTTGCCATAAGCCCCCACAATACGTCCGCGAATACGTCCATCTTCGGTAATGGGCGTGGAAACATCAGCATAGCCACGGGCAAAGTCCCAGCTGCCTACGTCCACGCCCCCCGATGCCGCAAAATCACGCAAGGGACGCTTGCGTACATAGTTGACCGAGGCCGATGGGCTACCCGCCCCCGTCATCAAACCCGTCGCACCGCGTACCACTTCAACCCGATCAAACACCACCAGGTCCAGATTGCTTTCACCAAAGGCCCAGGGCGAGAGCACCGGCTGGGTCCAGCCATCAAACTGATAGTTATCGATGCCAAAACCACGCGAAGAAAAGGAATAACGGTTGGTATCGCTGCGCGTCACAGAAATACCCGGTGCGCTTTGCAGGGCATCGGCCGTTGTCTGCATACCGCGATCTTCCATCATCTGGCGGGTCACCACGCTGACCGATTGCGGTGTTTCACGAATGGACAGTGACAAACCCGTGGCCGTGCTCATTGCCTTGGTGGTGTAGGACTGGCTGGTTTCGGTCACTCCCGGATCTCGATTGCCTTTGACCGTAATCGTGGAAAGCTCCACAGGGGATTGATCAGGAGCCTTGTCCTGCGCCCAGACCGGGCTGCCCGCCGCCGCCAGCAACATGGCGGAACGAGTAAGAGGTGTCAGCAAACGCACTCGCAGGCGAGCAGAGCTGGAAGAAACGGCAGACATGAAGGTGGATCTCAGCAAAGGTTTTAGATGCGAATAATTATCATCTTCATGCTTCGTAGCGATGTATTCATAAACGCAAAAACGCTATGCCAAACATCAGTCCTGCCTATGAAACGACCCGATCTGCACGCTTTTGCAGCCAAAGCCAAGCTGCAAGGCTGGCAACAACGGCCAACAGCATCGCGGCCGCCATACGCACAGGCTGCCCGTAGACCCAAGGCACGCACCAGCCACTGACCAGGGAAAAGGTAGCCATCTGACAAAACCCCAGCAAGGAAGCCGCCAGCCCCGAGCGTGCGGAAACCTGCGCCAAGACCTGCATGGTCATCACGGGAAACAACATGGCCAGCCCGGCGGCAAAGAATGCCGGCAACCCGACCGCCCACAGCAACGCGGGTTCTGCAGCACGTGCCAGGTAGGCGACATAGGCCAGGCAGCTCCCCAGCATCAAGCCATAGGCACAAGTAATCAGCTTGCGCGCTTCCCAACGTCGGGAGAGCAGAGCCGAGGCCAAGGCTCCCGCGCTGGCCCCAATCACCAAGGGCACGAACAAGGCAGCAAACGCGGTCTCGGGCAGCTTCAAGGTATGGGTGATGAAGTCAGGCGCGGCGCCAATCAAAAATGCCTGGGCACCGATCAACAAGCTCAAAGCCAGGCTCATCCCCATAAAAGGGATATTGCGCAGCAAAAACCATAGCTCGACCCGCAACTGCGACCAGACCAAAGGCTGGCGTCTGGACGGCGGCAAGGTCTCTGGCAGGCGCAGGGCGCACAGGCAAGCAGCCAGCGCGGCCAATACGGCCAGCATCCAGAACACGGAGCGCCAGCCCAGATGGGCGATCAACTGCCCGCCCACAATCGGCGCCAGCGCGGGCGAGACATTGAACACCAGCACGATATAAGAAAATGTGCGCTGCGCCTGCTGCCCTTCATAGCAGTCACGCACCATGGCCTGCCCGATCACCAGACCCGCTCCGGCAGACAAGCCTTGCAGGACACGGCCCGCCAACAAGAAGGAGAAACTGGGTGCCACGGCGGCCATCACTGAACCTGCCACATAAACCAGCAGTGAGGCTAACACCACCGGCTTGCGGCCCCAGGCATCTGACAAGGTACCGTGTAATAACAACATGGCCGCATAGGCAGACATGTACACGCCCAGAGTCTGCTGCACGCTTTGTGGCGGCACACTGAACTCCTGTTCCAGAGCGCTAAATGCAGGTAAATAGGCATCAATGGTGGCCGGTGCCACGCAGGCGAGCAGGCCCAACATCAAAACCATCAAGGGATACGGCGGAAGCAGGAAAGGCGGCACAGTCACATACAAAAAGAAGCGGCCCCCAAGGGGCAGGGTCTTTCAGCATGACCGACGTAATCGTCGTCAGGGAATGCGCAATGCCTGAAGAGCTTTGGGCAATGACGGGACAGCCTAGTTCAACTCGCTGGGTGAGATACCGTAGCGCTCACGGAATGCCGTGGCGAAGTTGGTGGCATGGCGATAGCCTACATAATGTGCCGCCTGCTGTACGCTCCAGCCTTGCGCCAGATACTCTCGGGCCAGTTCCAGCCTGCGCTCACGCAGCCAAGCAAATACCGAGCATTGATAGACCGCCTGAAACTTCACCCGTAAGGTGCTGGGACTCATGCAGGCCAGTTTGGCCAGATCTGCCAAGGTGTGATCCTCGCCGGGCGAATGGTAGAGGCGCTCTCTGACACGTTCCAGCAATTGCCGGTCGCGTGCGGAGACAGGAGAATCGCCTTCTGTTTCTCGGGCCAGGCCATCCAGCGCATGCGCCAGCACTTGCAAGCTGACTCCCTCCAACAACAGATTGTGCAAGGTGCCCTGCCAGGGGCTGTCTATCAACTGATCGATCGCGGTCAACAAATGCGGGGGCACCGCCCAGCGTTGCAATCGTATCCGCGAAGAACCCATGACGTTGGCCAGCATCTCCCCCAACGGCGAGTCAGCCAAGCTGTCAGGCGTATGTACAGTGATGTTTAAGCCACGCAGACGCTGCCCAGCAGGATGAGTTCCTGTCATGGCCACCGCGTCAGCATGTGCAATGGTGGCCCCAGTTTGGGCCATCATGCCGACCGTATTTTGGCTGGCGAGCTGAGTCTGCGCCCGTCCCTGCAATATGACGATGGCCGAGAACTGCGGCGCGGCCAAAGAGGTCGCCTCGTATTGGTGGTGAGTGATGATGTCTGAAAGCACCATCTTCATGCCGGGCCGGACCTCGTATTCCTGCACCCGCCCTTCGGCAATACAAACCTGCTCCATGTCCTGCTTGGGACCGTTGTAATCGGGCAAGCAATAGCGAAAACCCGTCGGACTACCGAGTCGGTCAAAATCCGATACCGTAAATCTGATCATAGGAGTGTGGGAGCAAGCAGCCCGAGCCAGGTCCGCAAATAATTCTTTAATGGCGCGGATGGCGGGAAAAGGTGAAATAGGCCACATGAGAATAGCATACATTCTCAATTATATGGCGGCTTCATATTTCTACCCTTACCGTCATGAAACCTGCGCTAGCAGGATAGACTGGCAGGCAAGCCTGTCTCTGTACGCTGAACCAGCATGAAATTTATGATCCATACCATCGCTGCTCTCTTTTTCTGGTGGCTATTTTACGAACGCTATTACCAGTATCGCGACTGCATTCAAGCCGCTTCTTCAAGCTGCTATGGGCCTGATGGTAGCAACCTGATCAGTGGAGGAGCAGTCTGGTCTGTCCCCGCGTTGCTCTTTAGTAGCATCGCGGCTTACCAGCTGTATAAATTGATTCGTCACTACAGAGGCCGTAGGATGTAATAATAATCATTATCAACTTACCTTATCGCCCTACAATTTGATAATGACCTCCCTGCCCCGCTTTCTGCTCAGTGCCGCCACACTCTGTCTGGCCTGCACGCTTCCTACCCAAGCCCAACAAAACACACGTCCCTGGAACGAATCGGTGGGGCCCACCATCGTGGACCAGCAACAAAGCCTGTACCGCTTCGAGACACTGCTCATGTCCTCGGAAGACGGCAAGCGACACTACAAAGTACAGATAGGCACCCCGAACCGCCCCGCCCCCGCACGCGGTCATCCGGTGATTTATATGGTGGATGGCAATGCCGCCATGGCCAGTATTGACGTGGACGACCTGAAAGCCATCAGCGCCCTGTCTGCGCCAGTACTGGTTGCCATTGGCTACGACACCGAAGCGCGTCACGATGTGATTGCCCGCTCCTTCGACTACACGCCTCCGGTCACGGAAAACGGCGTCAGCAAGCCGGTGGAAGTACGGGGTCGTTCAGGGGGCGGTGCGGATATTTTTCTGGACTATATAGAAACGCACATCAAGCCAGCCGTGGAAGAACGCGAGCCTATTGATCGCTCCCGCCAGACCCTGTGGGGCCACTCTTATGGCGGCCTGTTCACCTTGCACACCCTGTTCACCCATCCTGATCTGTACCAGCGTTACGTAGCCGGTGACCCTTCCCTGTGGTGGTACGACGGGATTCTGGTCAAGACGGCTCAGGCGTTTGATACGACGCGGGCCAAGGACAAGCAGATCGCCATCATGGTCGGCGGACAGCGCCGCAGTACATCCATGAGTAATGCCGCGGCACAATGGTCCACACAGGATATGGCCAAGCATTTGCAAGAGGCCGGGCTGAACGTCAGCTACGAGAACTTCAGCGAACTGAACCACGGGCAGATGCTGGCCGCCTCCTTGAAACCCGCCCTGCGAATTGCGGCCCAGCCGTGATGCCTTCGAACCGAAAGCATCACCTCTGAGCACCACCTCAGCGCCCTGCCATCAAGGGCGCTGAGCCGCCCCCACAAAGCCGCCATCGGGCAAGGTCAATACATTGAAAGGAGCGGGTTCAATCACCGCTCCCTTGGCATGAATGCCATCAATAACGTCGCCCATATTGTCCAGAGACAAGCCGGGCGTGAAACCTGTCGCCTTCTCCCAGCCCCCTTCTGCTGTCTGCACAAACACAGCACCCATATTCATGGGATTGTTGACCGACAGAACAATTGCTTCGTCTCCAGCCTCGTCCGGCAACAAATCCACAAATACCAGCAAGCAACCGGCATGATCACCCGGCGTTCGAGTCTCGCAAGCCTTGGCCAGATAAGCAATATCCCAGCCTGGATAGGTTTCGATAAAAGACTGACGCAAAGGATGATCAGCCGGGGAGCTGGGCAAGGAGCTCAAGAGCATCTGCCGCGCTTTGTCCTCACCTATGTTCCAGACTTCCAGCTCCTGATCCGGCACAGCTTCTTCAGACCCTTCCTCGGACCTGCTAAGCAACAGGTTTTTCTCGACCACATAGTCCATGGCCCTCTGCCCTGGCAGTCCCCAATACATTCTCATTTCCGTATCCGGGAAGTCATCCGCGCTTAAGGTACCGGCCTCCAGCCGAGCCACTTGCGAAGCCGCCGAAATCGCTTCGGGAGAGCCAATGCGCAGCAGCCAGATAATGGCCAGCACAATCAGAACCAACGCCATCCCCACATTGGAGCGACGTACTCGCGCCATCCAGTTTTGAGGGTGGCAGGAAGCCCAGAAGTAGCTCAAACCATAGCCCGCCGCCACCAGCGCTGCCGTCGTTACCAGAACACGAATTGGGGTCCAACCATATTGAGCAACCCGCTCCCCTATCGCCCACAAGGCAACGCCTGCCAGCACGGGCATGACAAAGCCCAGCAAACGGGCCGAAGCGCGCAACAACGGTGTGGCGCTGGCATTCGTGTCCTCGTCCGCAACAACAGAAGACACCAGAGTCGAGGCCCCCAGAACGGCCGCCACACACAAGGCGGCCAGTGGCAGACCGTCACCCGTGCGCCAGGGCAAGGCCACGATGAACACCACCATCACCACCAGCAAAACCGGGGTCAGCAAACGCAGCAGCTTCAGCAAGAGAATCGGAGACAGATAGCCGCCATCCGAGTCCGAAGCAAGCGCCAGACCTGCTCCTACCAAAGCACCTGACACCACAGCCGCAACCGTAGGCTCCAGCAGCACATCCCCCAAAAGGGGAATGCCGACAAAGCTGAGCAGCATATGGCACGCCATCAGCACGCCCCAGGCCAGGCCGCAGAAGAACAGGGCCACCGCCCAGGAACACACCATGGACCAGCTAAGCTCGAACAAGCGACGGTAATCAGCCCAGTCCCGTGGATGCTCTACCAGAATGGCAAGAAACGGCAGAGTAATGGTCGCCAGCAGCCCCATTGCCACCCACATCTGCGGGGCTCGCCAAAAAAGGGCGACCTCTGCATATCCCCCTTGCGCCTGCAGGATCAGCGCTGCACTAGCCACCCCCAAACCCAGGGACACCAACAAGGCCTTGCGCACAGAAATGTGCATCAGCAAGGTGAAAGAGGCCACCCCAAAGATTCCCACCGCCAACAGCAAGGACACCCAGATATGCTCACGCGGCGCGGGCGCCATCATCAGATTACTGAAGGCCACCCATTCAAGCAGGCCCAGCACTGCACCGGCCAGACATAAAGTCAGCGTCCGCCGGTTTTGTAAGGAAGAAAGTGAGATCGCGGTCATGGAGAGTAAAAAGCAATCGATTCAACAATGACAGCAGATGGAAGAACACCATTGCTGACGGCGTCAGGACATAGGGTGATAAGCCATGTCATGCCCTGCGAAACCCGGCTAGTTTAGTACGCTGAAGGGCCCACTCTCTGTCCCGGACAGAACTGCTCTTGTAAGCAGACGTTAGGTCTGAAATATGGGCGGCTTACACGCGACCTGGAACGATCAGCATCCCGATCCGTTCAGCCAGATCCAGCACGGCATCGTAGCTGGCCGGGTCTTCGCTCAAGCTGTGGGATGGGCCTTGAGGCTTCAAGGCGCTTTTGGCAATGCGATCCCCAAAGAGCATCATGGCCCGTGCCGAATCATCCTGCCGGGACACCCAGCATAAGCCTTGAGCCTGCGGACATTGCCGATAAATCGCAGCAGCCCACAAACGGGTTGCCGGATACTGATCTTTTTCGGTGTCGATCAGCTGCTTGCGTGTCACACCCAGTTTCCTTAGCGGGACACTGGCCAGATCGACCAGAACCAAAGGCGCATTCAGCAGCACGGTGGAATGCACTTGCCCCAGCAGCTTTTTCTTGTCATAACTTTTAAAGCCAGCGGCGTGCGGCACGTCATGAAAGACGGTTTCCATCATGGCGCAATCGCGGCTGGTGCCACCGTACAAGGTGGGAATGGCCCTGCCCTTCTCATCCTGAATTGGACTGAAACGGGCATTGCCCTGCATACCTGGGTTGAACTGGGTCGCCAAATACTTATCTTGATGAACGCGATGCAATAACTGCCCTTTGGGCCACTCCATCAAGGTCAAACGCAGCTCACCACCTGGAGCGGAGATTGCCGATCCCCCCTCCTGCGGAATGTGCTTTTTATCAGCGGCCGCGGGCGACGCTGGCTTAGCCATGAGCCACGGCTTGTACTTCGTCTTGAGCAGCGGCAATGACCTTTTCCGGTGCAGACATCAACAAGTCCTGCGGCCGCTTGCCACCCAAAAAGCTGTTGCTGGACATGAACCAGTAGGCCATGCCCCAGCTATCTTTATGCCCGGCCAGAATCTCCAGAACCTGAGCCAATGGTTTGGCAGGACGGAAGCTGGTAGCCGGGTCCAGGCCATAGCCAGGAAAGTAATCCGCACCACCATGGTTAATGGCAAAAATCTGCCCCTGCTTCTTCCACTTATTAGGCTGGGCGCTAGGGTTGCGGGTGCTTAAGCCCGTCAGTTGCGCCACATCAGCAGCGCTAAGCCAATCCCCGCTTTCCAGCACCGCGGTGCGGGCCTGAACCAGCATGGCGGCTTCTTTCAGCAGACGGGGCGATGGTGGCGTGCGGGGCACCAGCACTTCAGCCAGACGCTCCAGCGACTCCTTGTCCTGCCGCTCCTGCAAGACCTCGAACATGGACGAGGCCACATTGGTGAAGTTCTCGGCCAAAGCCTTGAAAGCGGCGGGCTTGATGTGATCGAAAGCCAGCACCAGCACCTGCTCGGCCTGCGAACGGCCCAAGCGAGCCTTAACCTCTTTGGGCGTACCCACCAAGGTCGAGACACTGGGACTACTTACCAGGACGCTCATGGATATACTCCTTGAAGGTTATTTATGATGATTAATAATACCATAACCCTCATAACCCAAAAAATCACGACTAGTACAACCAGCCCATCCCAAAGTACGACCTGCTCGTTCGTTCTGACACTCATCAAGCAGACACAGCACCGTTATCCTGCCGCCTAACGCAGAAATCGAAACATCATGGCTCTCACCTATTCCCTCCTGACCTCCACACACACTCTCTATTAGCGTCGCTACCACCATTTCGCAGGCAAAAAAAAGCCTGAGCCGGCACAGCACCAGACTCAGGCAAAAAGGTTTCCGCTGTTAGCGGTCTATCAGAACGCAGCGCTGTAAATAGCGAAGGCGTCGTCTTCGGTCACGTCGCGGGGGTTGTTGCCCAGCAGACGGGTTTGTTTCATGGCTTCCTGGGCCATACGGCGCAGGTCGCTTTCCTTGATGCCGACTTCGCGCAGTTGACGCTCGATGCCGGTATCAATGGCGATCTGTTCCATGAAGTTGATGAAGGCTTCGGTCTTGGAGGTCTCATCACCCTGGATGCCGGGGATCAGCACTTCAGCCAGTTCGGCATACAGCGGAGCGGCGGCCGGAGCGTTGAAGCGCAGAACGTGTGGCAGCACCAGCGAGTTCGACAAGCCATGTGGCACGTGGAAAATACCACCGATCGGGTAAGCCAAGGCGTGTACAGCACCCACGGGGGCGTTCGCAAAGGCCTGGCCAGCCAAGGTCGCACCCAGCAGGATGTCCTGACGTGCGGCGGCATCCTTGCCGTTACGACAAACGTGCACCAGCTTGCCACCAATCAGACGCAAGGCTTGTTTGGCCAGGTTGTCCGAAAGCGGGTTTTTCAGGACACGGCTGGTGTAGGCCTCGATGGCGTGCACCATGGCATCAATACCGGTCGCCGCCGTAATACGGGGAGGCAGGCCCAATGTCAGTTCCGAGTCCAGAATGGCCAGGTCTGCGTACAGCTCGGGAGCCACCACGCCGGATTTGGTGGTTTCGCCGGTGGTCACGATGGAAATAGGCGTCACTTCCGAGCCTGTTCCCGCCGTGGTCGGGATCTGCACCAAGGGCAGGCGCGAGCCGCGCACATTATCAATGCCGTACATCTCTTGCAGAGGCTGGTCGGATGCCAGCAGGACGGCCAACAATTTGGCCACGTCCATGGACGAACCGCCACCCAGGCCGACGACGATTTCCGTCCTGGCCTGACGAGCGCGCTCAGTTGCCTGCAAAACAATGTGCTCTGGAGGATCGGCAATAACATCATCAATCACTTGCACGGTCCAGCCGTTGGCTTTCAGATCAGCCAGGGCAGGATCCAGCAAGCCGCTTTCGTGCAGGAATCGGTCGGTCACCAGACAAACACGCTCTTGCGAGAAGCGCTTGCGCAGGATCTGACCGAGCCGGGCAGCGGCTCCGCTTTCAACATAAATAGCGGGGGTGGTTCTGAACTCGAATGCCGACATGGGCTTGCTCCTTATGGTATGGCGGGCTGCGGTACTTCGATACGGCCGCGGTCCATCCGGTAGGTGTAATCAATCACGTTGCCTGCGTGCTGCAAGTCAGCACCGGACAACAAAGCACTGAAGCCCTCTTTGCTCAATTCGCCCACCACTTCTGCAATACGCTTGGACAGCGCAGGAGCGACACCTTCAAAAGGCTCGTCCAGCAAAAGCAGCTTATCGGCGGTCATCAAGGCACGGCCAATCGCGACCAGCTTCTGCTGACCACCCGACAGTTGCAGGGCGCGGCGTGGGCCGAATACTTTCAATTCAGGGATGATGCGCCAGACACGTTCCAGACGCTCTTCAATATCCTGGGATTTCAGGGCCCAGGCGGGCAGGCGGATGTTCTCTTCCACGCTCAGCTCGGGGATCAGTTTGCGATCCTCGGGGGCAAAACCCATACCCAGGCTGGTGCGACGGTACGCAGGCATCTTGGTCAGTTCCTGACCATCAAACATGACCGAGCCATTGTCCACGGCCAGCAAACCCATCACGGTACGCATCAGCGTGGTTTTACCCGCGCCGTTACGACCGGCCAGACCCACGATCTGACCTTGGCGCACTTGCAGGTTTACCTGGCGCAGAATGCTGGTTGGGCCAATACGTACATCCAGATTTTTGACATCAAGCAGCATTATCGGCCTCCTGTTTATTGCGTCCCACCGGCTCGCCGATGATGTATTCACGAACCTGCTCATGGGCCAGCACTTCATCAGGAGTGCCGTTGGCCAAAATGGTGCCGTCGTAGAAAGCCAGCACGCGATCGCTGTAGCGACGCACGATTTCCATATCGTGCTCCACAAACAGAACCGTCACACCCGCATCACGGACCACTTTCATGACGCGGTCCATCACTTCAAATTTCTCGTCACTGGCCACGCCACTGGTGGGCTCGTCCAGCAACAGCACTTTAGGCTGGGCCACCATGGCCAGCGCAATGTCCAGCAGCTTGCGAATCCCTTCAGGCAAGGTGCCTGCCTGGGACTGGGCGAAGGCGCTCAGACCGAAACGCTCCAGGATCGCACTGGCTTCGGACAAGGGCTGCTTGGCCACGCCCAGGGCAATTTCCACGTTCTCCAGAGCGTTCAGCGAGGTAAACAGCTGCGGAATCTGGAAAGAACGGGCGATACCCATACGGGTCACTTCCCGTGGTGGCAAACCCGTGATCTCGCGACCGGCAAAAAAGATATTGCCGGAGTCCGGCTTCATGTAGCCGGTCAACATGTTCACGAAAGTGGTTTTACCTGCGCCATTGGTACCGATCAGGCCCGTAATGGTTTGCGCATGGATATCAACGGTCATATCGCGTGCAGCGTGGACAGCGCCAAACTGCTTGCACAAACCTTTAGCGGAAATCAAGGGTGACTGACTCATGAGCGGGCCCCTGTCGGTGAAGAAGAATCGGTGGTGTTAGCCGCCTTGTTGCGGCGGTTCAGGATACTGATCAGGCCACCTGGCAAGAAAACAATCAGGGCCAACATGCTGACACCCATCACGATCTGCCAAGTATTAGGCGCGTATTGGTAAGCCAGGGTGCGAATCAGTTCCAGGCTCAAGGCACCCAGGAAAGGCGCGTAAGCATTACGAGTACCGCCCAGCACAGCAATAAAGATGAACTCGCCCGAGGTAGTCCAGAACGCCAGTTCAGGGTCCACGTGACCGATGCTCAGCGAGGACAGGGCACCGCCCAGACCGGCCAGAGCCGCAGCCAGCACATAGCTCAGATGAATATTGCGATAAGCCGAAGCACCCAGATATTCAACGCGGATTTCATTGTCCTTGATTGCAGGTCCCAGACGACCAGCACGGCTGCGCAGAAAGCCTTGCATGGCCCACAGCACAAAACCCACCAGCACCACGGTCAGGACAAACACGCCGGGACGCGACAGGGTTTCAGCAAAGGCCCCCCACATGAAGGAAGGCGCGTGCACGTTAAAGCCGTCACTGCCGCCCAGGCTGGGGTTACGCACCAGCAGGCCGTACATGATCATGGACAGAGCCAGGCTGAGCATGGCAAAGAAAATATCGCGGTAGCGAGCCAACAGGAAACCCAGCACCCAGGCCAGCAGCGCCGCGCACGCAGCGGCAAATGGCAGCAGGATGAGGGTTTCACGCCAGTCCAGGTAGTTCATGGCCATACCGACACCATAGGCGCCGATGCAGTAGTACAGACCCTGGCCAAAGGAAGCCAGGCCCGAGCGCAGCAGGAGCACCACGCCCAGGGCAACCAGGCCCTTGGCCAATGCCACCGTGATCAGGAACTGCCAGGATGGCAAGCCAAAGCCCACAATCAGGGCGGCCACCGTAATGACCAGGGCAATCATGCCCTGCTTAAGCGTAATGTTGGTCTTGTTCATATCTTTCGGGCCTCGGCAGCAGCAAACAATCCTTTAGGACGGACGGCCAACACCAGTGCCATTACCGCGTAGATGGAGAAAAGTTCGATTTCGGGCCAGTAATGCACGGCAAAGGAGCGCACCAGGCCAACAATCACGGCCCCAAGAGCGGCACCGGGCAAGGAACCCAGACCACCGATCACGACCACGGCGAAGGCCATCACAATGACCTCGACACCCATGCCGGGAGCAACAGAAATAGTAGGAGCGGTCAGCGCACCACCCAGGGCGGCCAGCGTGGCGCCTGCAATAAAGGTCAGCAGGAAGTAGCGTTGCACGTTAATGCCCATGGCCTGGCTGACTTCGCGGTCATGAATCACGGCCAGCAGGATGCGGCCCTGACGCGAATACTTCAGGAACAAGGTCAGGAACAGGCCAGCCAGAATGGCAGCAACAACAATCACAAAGCTGTAGGTGGGGTAGAACAGGTCGCCGAATTCGACGTTACCCAACAGACCGTAAGGTTCGGCGATCACATAAGGATCCACGCCCCAGACCAGCTTGACGGTATCTTCCAGAATCAGGAAGACCGCATAGGTAATCAGCAAAGAGACAACAGGTTCTTCCTGGTAGAAGAAGCGCAGCAAGCCATATTCAATGACAAGCCCCAGGACCAGACCAGCGATAACCGCGGCCAGGATCAGCATCAGATAGCTGCCATAAGGGCTTTGATCGGTGGAGAGCCACTGCGTCACCATGGTGACGGCGGTATAGGCGCCAATGGTATAGAGGCTGCCGTGGGCCATGTTCAGGATCTTCATCACACCATAGATCAGCGTGAGTCCGACCGCGACCAGAAACAGCCAGGCGGCGTACATGATGCCATCTATTAGGGCAGCAGAAAGAAGAGACATAGTCGGTTTCTGTGGAAATGGAATAAAAAATGCCACCACGCCGTCGGTTCGCTTCCCCTTATGGGAGAAGCTTTTACCTGGGAGTGGCCTAGCGGTAAAAACCGGACATGCAAAACAAGATCTTGCATGCCCGGATTTTCAGGGCAGCGTCCCTTGCGGGACGCTTGCTCAACTTAGTGCTTCAAACCGCCCTTGATCCAGTCGATGGACTTCACGCCTTCGGGAGGAGTGACTTCTTCGGGTTTGAAGTGACGCAAGTCGGTGTAGCTGATCACGCCTTTATCGTTTTTCACCACGCCCAAGGTCGTACCTTGAACAGCCTGGTGACCTTTACCCAGGGACATGGTCACGTCACCCGATGGGCTCTCGAAAGTCAGGTGCTCAAAGGCGCTGATCACTTGTTCGGTGGAAGGCGCTTTGCCTTCGTTGGCAGCCTGGGCTTTTTCGTAAGCGGCTTTCAGACCCAGCAGGGTTTGCGTCATCTTGTAGGATGGGTAGCTAGGATCGGCATTGAATTGCTCGCGGTAGCTGGCACGCAACCAACGGTTCAATTCATTGTCAGGAGCGAAAGCAGCGTGTGGGCCGCGAGCACCGATGATGGTGCCGGTAGGAATCTGGTTGTTGGCACGGTGTGTCGCGGTTTCACCAGCGGTCAGCACGGTCAGGGTGTTGCGGAACAGACCACGTGGCAGAGCCTGCACCACGAAGCCTTCCAGATCGCCACCCCAGAAGCTGGAGTGAATCACTTCAGGACGGGCGGCCATCAAGGACGAGATTTCAGCGTTGTACTGACCGGCGCCCAGTTTAGGCATTTGCGAAGTCTTGGCTTCTACACCGGGTTTGAGGGCTTGCAGCGTGCCTTCAAAGTCGTGCCAGGCGTCCTGGCCCCAGGCGTAGTTCTGGTTGATACCAGCGTAGCTTTTCAGCTCGGGGTTGCGCTCCAACACAAAGCGGGCAGCCGCCACGTTGTCCATGGTGGCGTGGGCCACAGGACGGAACACGTATTTGTAGCTGGCATCTTCAAACAGGCGCGGTGTGCCGCAGTCGAAAATCAGCGTCAGTTTTTTCAGCTCTTCAGCAACGGGGGCGACGGCCAGGCAATCGCCCGAGGAGATGTAGCCAACCACGATGTCCACGTTCTGTTGCTGAACCAGGTTGCGGTATTCGCTAACCTGTTTGGCCGTGCCGCCGTTCTCGTCGATAAAGACCAGTTCAATCGGTGCGCCACCCAGACCCTTGGTGTTGTAAGGGGCAGGTACTTTACCTTCATTCAATTGGGCAGCCGTCAGTTCAGCGGCGTTCTTGGCAGGCACGCCAAACGGACCGGAAGCAGCGCCGGACAAGAAAGTCACCACACCAATCTTGATGGGTTTGACATCATCAGCGGTGGCAGTCGTGCTAGCCATGATGCCAGCGGTGGCCAGTGTCAGGGCCAAAGTCAATTTTCGTGGGGTTGCAGACAGGATAGACATAGCGTCTCCTTTATTTAGCTTATTGTGGGGTTCTGCTGATGGGGCGCTCTCTCTATAAGAGCGGCCCCCTTCGCTGCGCTGGGCGCGGGCATGTATCAACTTACAGCTGCTGGCACATGTATTTGATTTCCAGGTATTCATCGATTCCGTAACGGGAGCCTTCGCGCCCCAGACCGGATTGCTTGACGCCACCAAACGGAGCCACTTCGTTGGAAATCAAACCGGTATTGACGCCGACCATGCCGTATTCCAGCGCTTCGCCCATGCGCCAGGCACGTGCGTTGTCGCGGGTGAACAGGTAGGCAGCAAGACCATATTCGGTGTCATTGGCCATCGCGATCGCTTCGGCTTCATCCTTGAAGCGGAACAAAGGCGCCACAGGGCCAAACAATTCTTCACGAGCCACGCGCATGGCCGGTGTTGCATCACCCAACACGGTGGGTGAGAAGTACGTACCGCCCAGAGGATGAGGCTGGCCACCTTGCAGAACGCTGGCACCGTGCTCGACGGCATCATCAATCAATTCGCGTAGACGGTTGACGGCTTTTTGTTCGATCAGCGGACCTTGTTCCACGCCCTCTTCCATGCCGTTGCCCACTTTCAGGGCCGCAACACGTTCGCTCAATGCCTTGGCAAAGCGATCGTAAATACCGTCTTGCACCAGGAAGCGGTTGGCACACACGCAAGTCTGGCCGCTGTTGCGGTACTTGGAGGCCATGGCGCCTTCAATGGCGGCATCTAGGTCAGCATCGTCAAACACGATGAACGGTGCGTTGCCACCCAGTTCCAGGGACAGGCGCTTGATGGTGGGAGCACATTGCGCCATCAGCAAACGACCCACTTCGGTCGAGCCGGTAAAGGACAGCTTGCGCACAATGGGGCTTTCCGTCAGGGCAGCACCCACCACACGAGATTGACCGGTCACCAGCTGGAACACGCCAGCGGGGATACCGACGCGCTCGGCCAGTACGGCCAGGGCCAGGGCGGTCAAAGGAGTCAGGTCGGCAGGACGAACAATAATGCTGCAACCGGCGGCCAGAGCAGGAGCCACCTTGCGGGTAATCATGGCCGCAGGGAAGTTCCAGGGAGTGATGGCCGCACACACACCAACGGGCTGCTTGACCACCACAATGCGTTTATCCGCCTGGGGGTGTCCGACCACGTCGCCATATACGCGCTTGGCTTCTTCGCTGAACCATTCCACAAAGGAAGCGGCGTACAGCACTTCACCACGCGCCTCGGCCCAGGGCTTGCCCTGCTCCATGGTCATGATGGTGGCCAGATCGTCTGCGTTGGCAACCAAGGCATCGAACCAGGCGCGCAACAGCTTGGCACGCTCGTGCCCACTGCGAGCCTTCCATTCGCGCTGAGCCACTTCAGCATCGCTGATGACCGCTTCAATTTCTTTCGTGGCCAGGCTGGCGACATTGGCCAGGCACTCGCCCGTAGCAGGATTAAGAACGGCAAATGTATTGCCATCACCTGCGCTGACCCAACCCTGAGCGGTCCAGGACTGATCTTTTGCCAGGCTGGGATCCTTCAGTTTGCTAATCAATGATGCCGCGATATTGTTCATTATGCTGAACCTGTTTCTCTTATAGTGAACTTGATAGAATTATAGGAGCCGAAAAAACGCGACGTCAACGAATCGGCTTACGGGTTTACCCGTAGAAGATCAGTCGCCGTATTTTTTGTTTTGGGGTGTTTGAGGGCACAATGGAACGCTGGCATCAAAGCGGCAAATCTGGCCTAATTCAGGACCTGTGCGTCTGGTCCGGTCGGCTCGCCCGAGTGATGCGTCAAGCGGTACTGACGGACCCTTACCCCTGTTTCCAGAGTTCAGCCCCCCGGGGCTTATGGACTTCCTGTGTGTTGTTATGGAGTTAGTCGTAGTGGAAGAGAAGAAACTGGTTCCGGCTGTAGTACGTGCAGTCACCGTACTGGACGAATTGGCGGCCTCACCGGAGCCCCTGTCATTTACGGACCTGGTCAAACGCCTGGGCATGCCCAAAAGCTCCCTCTATGGTCTGTGCACCACCTTGCTGGATCTGCACCTGATTCGTAAGCTGGAAAATGGCAGTTTCACCCTGGGCACACACGTGATGGGTTGGGCCAATGCCTTCCTGTCCCAACTGGACCTGACGCAAGAGTTCTTTGCGGCCTGGGACGATATGCGCGTCCTGCCTGAAGAGACCATTACCCTGTCCATTCTGGATGGTGAGGATGTGGTCTACATAGCCTGCCGCAACGGAACGCGCCCACTGGGTTTCACGTTTCGCGCCGGGATGCGTTTGCCAGCGGTCTATACGGCAACGGGCAAGGCCATGCTCAGCACCTTGCCGGGATCGGAGCTGGAGCAGGCCTTGAACCATCCCTGGCCCGAACCGCTCACCGTGCATGGTCCACGCAACAAGGATGAGTTGATGATGGAGCTGAACGATGTGCAGCGCCTGGGGTACTCCGTGGATGCCTGTGGCGTGCGCGACGGCATGCACTGCTTTGGAGCCGCCGTGTTTGATTCCAATAACCGCGCCGCCGTGGCCGGGGTAGCCGTCAGTTTGCTGACCCAGGAAGCAGATGAAGCAGCTCAACGCCGTGCCGGTGAGGCCATGCGCAAGCTGGCGAATCGTTTGTCTGAACGATTGGGGGCGTCACGTAAGGCCTGATACCGGTAAACTGTCGCTAAATCCTTTATTTTGCAGTTCTTTTTGATGTCACCCATCGTGCCCCATACCTCTTTCAGTACCCTTCCCCTTCTGCCCGCCTTGCTTGAAACCCTGGATAGCCTGGGTTTTGAAAAAATGACGGCCATTCAGGAACAAAGCCTGCCCTTGATTCTGCAAGGCCGCGACCTGATCGCCCAAGCCAAGACCGGCAGCGGCAAAACTGCCGCGTTTGGCCTGGGTCTGTTGCAAACCCTCAACCCCAGCAAACTGACACCGCAAGCCCTGGTGATCTGTCCCACGCGCGAGCTGGCTGACCAGGTCACCACCGAGCTGCGTCGTCTGGCCCGCCAGATTCCTAACGTGCGCATGCTGACGCTGTGTGGTGGCGTGCCCTCACGCCCACAAACAGAAGCCTTGCGCAATGGCGCTCACGTGGTGGTGGGAACACCGGGCCGGATTCAGGACCATCTGGAGCGCGGCAATCTGGACCTGTCCGCCCTGAAAACCCTGGTGCTGGACGAGGCCGACCGCATGGTGGATATGGGTTTTCACGATGACATCGTGGCCATTGCCTCGCACTGTCCGCCCCGCCGTCAAACCCTGCTGTTCTCCGCCACTTATCCGGAAAATATCCGCAAGCTCAGCGCCCGCTTTCTGAAAAACCCCGCCGAAGTCAAAGTGGAAGCGCTGCACGATGCCAGTCAGATCGAACAGATTTTTTACGAAGTTCATCCCGAGCAGCGCCTGTCTGCCGTGGTAACACTGCTGGAGCACTTCCGCCCCGCCTCTACCCTGATTTTCTGCAACACTAAAATGCGTTGTCAGGAAGTAGTGGAAGAACTGCAATCCGAAGGCATCCAGGCTCTGGCATTGACCGGCGATCTGGAACAGCGTGATCGCGACGAGATTCTGGTGCAGTTCTCCAACCAGAGCTGCGCCGTACTGGTTGCCACCGATGTGGCCTCGCGCGGTCTGGATATTCAGAATCTGGGCGCCGTCATCAACGTAGACGTCACCAAGGACAGCGAAGTGCATATTCACCGCGTTGGCCGTGTTGGCCGTGGTGATCAGAAAGGCCTGGCCCTGAATCTGGTCTCACGCAGCGAACAGCGCTGGGTGAAGCTGATTGAAGAATTCCAGGGCAGCGAAGTGAAATGGGGCAATCTGAAAGCCTTGCGCTCGCAGTCCAAAGAGCCGCTACGCGCGCCCATGATGACGCTGGAAATTCAGGGTGGCAAAAAAGACAAGCTGCGCCCCGGCGACCTGCTCGGCGCCCTGACCCGCGATGTGGGCCTGAAAGGCGACCAGGTAGGCAAGATTGCGATTACCGACGCCCGTTCCTACGTAGCCCTGGACCGCCGGATTGCGCGTCAATACTTTGACCGCATCGCCAACGCCAATATCAAGGGCCGTCGCTTCCGTATGCGTTTTGTGGAAGATAAATAAATACCAAGCAGTATTTGACTGACTGTATCCTGTTTTATACAATCAGTCCATGAAGACTATCCACACCACCGATACCTTCGATCACTGGTTTGGCGGTCTGCGCGACAAGCAGGCCGCTAGACGGATTCAGGTTCGTATTGACCGAGCTGAAGATGGCAACTTTGGAGACTGCGAGCCAGTCGGCGAAGGGGTGTCCGAAATGCGTATTCACTACGGACCTGGCTACCGTGTGTACTTTGTACAACGTGAACTGGAGATCGTGATCTTATTGGCGGGTGGCAATAAATCTACCCAGAATAAAGATATTAAAACTGCGCTGGAAATCGCGCGGCAACTATAAGGGGCGATCATCATGGGAACCATCAAATTACGCAAATGGGATAGCGCCGAATACCTCCAAACCGAGGAAGACATGGTGCTGTACCTGGAAGCCTGCATGGAAGAAGCTGGCGACGATGCCGCTTTTATTGCAAAAGCATTAGGTAATATTGCTCGCGCCAAGGGTATGAGCCAGTTGGCTAAGGAAACGGGCCTGGGACGTGAAAGCCTGTACAAAGCCCTGTCTGGCGAAGGCAATCCCAGCTTTGGCACCATTCTGAAAGTCATGCACGCGTTGGGAATCAAACTGCAACCGCAGCTTGCTCCCCACAATTCCTAACCCCACACGCTTGTACCAGCCCAAACATAGCTGGTACAAGCGTCATTTCTCCGTCCGCCCTTCAGGTTCAAACAAGAAACTCTTGTTCTTCCTACATACAGGCTATTTTGCTGGGCGCCTGTTTCAAATGACTGGCCGCTGAAGGTCCCGAACCATGCCAGCGTGCCAGCTTACGTATGCGTTCTATCAGGCTGGCAGCGGCTTCACTCATGCTGCCGGTCTCTCTTGGGTAGGCCATCAATAACTCGCAGCGCGGGCCGCCACCGATCAAGGGCCGCGACACCACATTCTTGGGCATGAAGTATTCCGCATAAGTCGGCAGCAAGGTGTAGCCCAAACCGGCCGCCACCAGATTAATACTCATCAAGGGGTTGGCCGAGTTATAGGTATGCTCGGGCACTACCTTGTGGTGGGCCAGATAGCGAGCCAGCACATCGTGCATGGAACGCCCATAAGAGCGGTCCACCGCTATCATGGGCAGGCGGTTCAAGCGCGCAGGTGGGATCAGGCTGTACGCTTCCAGGCGATGGCCTTTAGGCAGATAAACCCGCAACGGCTCATCCAGCACCACCTCGCTACAGACATTGCTCGCCCGCACCGGACCGCGCATAAAACCCAGATCCAGTTCCCCTCGAGCCATGGCCCCTTCCTGCTCGTTGGACGTCAGACTGCGCAGCACCACATCCACCTGTGGAAATGCAGCACGGAAAGCAGGCAAGACTGCCGGAAAAATACGGACTTCTGCCGCAGGCACAAAACCTATCGTCAGCACTTCTCTGGCTTGCGACGCCGCCTTGCCAGCACGTATCACCGCCTCGTCTACTTTCTGCAAAATCTCGCGGGCATCATCCAGGAAAACAGCCCCGGCTTCCGTCAGCTCGACTTTGCGACGAGTCCGGTTCAGCAAGGGATAGCCAATCTCTTCCTCCAAATTACGAATCTGCTCGCTCAGGGAGGGTTGAGAGGTGTAAAGCCGCTCGGCAGCACGGGTGAAATTCAACTCTTCCGCGACTGCAACGAAGTAACGCAAGTGTCGCAATTCCAAGTTTGTCTCCTGTCAAATTAGTCGCCCTCTGTCCGGCTCGGACCCGAACAGCATCTGGCTGGGCCTGCGGTATCTCACCTGAAAAGGCCGTTCTTGTAAGCACTATTGTCGCTGCTACCAAGACTTCAAAAGCAGCTGCGATTCTCATTGCTGCAGCGCAGCAATTGAAGCTCTCGTAAACCCTAGGTCTCTGTAAAGCCGCATCAATCTTGGACTTCAGACTTAAGCCCTATCCGTACCAGGGTTTTAAAGCGGACTTATCGGGTTTGCCGATCACCCGATCTAAAGCAAGTATTGGTCGGATTCATTTCAAGCTTCTACATTTTGCCGTTGGCGACAAAAACCTGTTTTGCAAAAGCACGCATTGCAATAGCGAGGAGCAAGCGATGGGAATCAACCCTGAAAAAATCGAAGCCTTGGTCGATGCACGTAATGGACGTGTTACCCCTTCCATTTACACCGACCCGGATATTTATGAGCTGGAGCTGGAACGCATCTTTGGCCGCACCTGGCTGTTTTTGTGTCACACCAGCCAGATTCCCAAAGCGGGAGACTTCTTCAATACCTATATGGGCGAAGACCCGATTATCGTGGTCCGTCAAAAAGACGGCTCGATCAAGGCCTTCCTGAACCAATGCCGACACCGTTCAATGCGCGTGTCCTACGCCGACTCGGGCAATACCAAAGCCTTTACCTGTCCCTACCACGGCTGGAGTTATGGCACCAACGGCGATCTGGTGGATGTACCGCTGGAACCACGCGCCTATCCGCAAGGCTTATGCAAGGAAAAGTGGGGTCTGCAGGAAGTGACCCGCGTCAAAGTATACAAAGGCCTGGTCTTTGGCAATTGGGACGCCACCGCTCCTGATCTGGAAGAGTACATGGGCGACATTGCCTGGTACCTGGACGGTGTGCTGGACCGGCGCGAAGGCGGTACCGAAATCATCGGCGGTGTTCAGAAATGGACCATTGAATGCAACTGGAAATTCCCCGCCGAACAGTTCGCATCTGACCAATACCACGCCCTGTTTTCGCACGCGTCTGCCGTGCAAGTGTTGGGCCAGAAGCCCGGTGACGAGGACAAGGCACTGGGTGCCGGCCAAACTGCACGCCCGGTCTGGGAAACCGCCAAGGACGCCGTTCAATATGGCCAACGCGGCCATGGCAGTGGCTTCTTCTTTACCGAGCAGCCCGATGCCAACGTGTGGGTAGATGGCGAAGTTTCACAATACTTTCGCGACACCTATGCCGAAGCCCACGAGCGCCTGGGCGAAGTACGTGCCCTGCGTCTGGCCGGTCACAACAATATGTTCCCCACACTGAGCTGGCTGAACGGCACGGCGACACTGCGCGTCTGGCATCCACGCGGCCCGAACCAGGTGGAAGTCTGGGCATTTTGTATTGCCGATGCCGCCGCACCCGACGATGTGAAGGCCGCGTTTGAACGCAGCGCCACCCGCGCCTTTGGCCCCGCCGGTTTCCTGGAACAGGACGACTCCGAGAACTGGGCTGAAATTCAGAAAATCCTGCGTGGCAAACGCGCCCGTGGCACTCAGTTGTGCATGGAAATGGGCTTGGGTAATGAAGGTCTGCGCAGCGACGGCGTACCGGGCGTGACCAACTACATTTTCTCCGAAACAGCCGCTCGCGGTCTGTACAAGTACTGGGCCGACCTGATGGTGTCCGAGACCTGGGATGAAGTGCTGGAGCGCAGCCGCGTCTACGAAAAGGAGCTGGTGAAATGAGCGCCGTCATTGAAGAACCAACCCAAACAGCTATCGTCGACATGCAACTGCATCATGAAATTGCCGACTTCCTTTACATGGAAGCCGAACTGCTGGACGACTGGCAATTTCGCGATTGGCTGGATCTGCTGTCCGAGGACATCCACTACCACATGCGCAGCACCAGCAATGCGCAAACACGTGATCGCCGCCGCAGCGTACAACCGCCGACCACCTGGATTTTCAACGACAACAAGTTCCAGCTGGAACGCCGCGTTGCTCGTCTGGAAACCGGCATGGCCTGGGCGGAGGAACCCCCTTCGCGCACCCGCCACTTTGTCAGCAACTTGCGTATCCGCCCCTCCGCCGACGGCCAGGGTTACGAGATACGCAGCAACTACATCCTGTACCGCGCCCAGAAAGAAAAGGACGAGACCTGGTACGCCGGCAAGCGCCTGGATTATGTACGCCGCGCAGACAACCGCTTTGGTTGGGAACTGTATGAACGCGAGATCGTTCTGGATCAAGTCGTCATTACATCCCACAACCTGAGCGTTCTGTTCTGACCCTGCTCACTTTCCGATGTTGATTGATATGACACGCATTACCGCATGTGAAACCAGTGCCCTGGCCGATGGCGAGGCACTGAAGATAGACACTCCCGACCGCCAGATTGCCCTGTTCAATATTGATGGCACCTTCTATGCGACTGACGACCGTTGCACTCATGGCAACGCGTCCATGTCCGAAGGCTATATCGAGGACGACGGCACCGTGGAGTGCCCGCTGCACGCTGCCCGTTTCTGTCTGAAAACGGGCGCTGCCCTGTGCCAGCCCGCGACCGAGGCACTACGCACCTATCCGGTGATCATCAGCGAAGGCATGGTCTATATCGATCTGGAGGCCCAGGCATGAATGGCTGGCTGCAAAACGAAGTCGCCCTGATTACCGGCGGCGGTTCAGGCCTGGGTCTGGCATTGGTAGAGCGCTTTCTAAAGGAAGGCGCATCCGTAGCTGTGCTGGAACGCTCGGCAGAAAAATGTACCGATCTGGAACAGAAATTCGACGGCCAGGTGCTGGCCATCCAGGGTGATGTGTGCAGCGCAGCCGACAACCAGAACGCCGTGGCGGCCACGGTGGCCCGCTTTGGCAAGCTGGACTGCTTTATTGGCAATGCTGCGGTCTGGGACCATGGTGCACGGCTGATCAACACCAGCATGGAGCAGTTGGACAAAGGCTTTGACGAGCTGTTTGCCATCAATGTCAAAGGCTATCTGCTCGGTGCCAAGGCCGCCGCCGCCGAACTGGTCAAATCCTGCGGCAGCATGATTTTCACCTTGAGCAATTCGGCCTTTTACGCCGAAGGCGGTGGCCCGCTTTATACCGCCAGCAAACATGCCGCGGTCGGTCTGATTCGCGAACTGGCTTTTGAGCTGGCGCCTAAAGTCCGTGTCAACGGCGTGGGGCCTTGCGGCATGAAAACCGATTTGCGAGGCCCGCAAGCCTTGGGGCAGCAAGATACGCGCATCATGGATTCGCGTTCACCAGATGCCATCAAAGCGATCCTGCCCCTGCAATTCTTTCCCGAACCTGAAGAATTTACCGGCCCCTTTGTGCTGCTGGCCTCGCGCCAGAACAACCAGACTCTGACCGGCGTCATGATCAATGCCGACGCAGGTCTGGGAATACGCGGCATACGCAATGTGGCCGGTGGACTGGAGCTGTGATGCAGACACCTCATATCGTGATTATTGGTGGGGGACAGGCCGGTGCCACGGCTGCCGCTGAACTGCGCCGCCGTGACTTTGCCGGACAGATTACCCTGGTCGGAGAGGAACCCCACCTGCCTTACGAACGTCCGCCCCTGTCCAAAGACGCCTTGCTGGACCCCGACAATGTGCAGCTGAACCTGCATCCAGCCAGCTTTTACAACGAGCAGAACATCAGCCTGAAATTGGGTATCCGTGCCGAAGCGATTGACGCTCAACAAGGCTGCGTCACGCTGTCCAACGGCGAAACCCTGCGATACGACAGCCTCTTGCTGGCAACGGGCGCGCAAGCGCGACGCTTGCCCGAACTGGACGCGCTGGGCTCGGTATCGCATGTGCTGCGTACCCTGGACGATGCCAACCGCATCCGCGCCCAGCTCAAACCCGGCAGTCATGTGCTGGTGGTCGGTGCCGGTGTCATCGGCCTGGAACTGGCATCCAGCCTGGTCGCTTTGGGTGCCACAGTGGAACTGATCGATCCGGCCAGCCGCATTATGTGGCGCAACGCGCCGGAAATCCTCAGCCAGTATCTGCAAACCGTGCATGAAGCTCGCGGCGTGCGCTTTCACCTGGGTACACAGGTCAGCAAGGCCCGCCTGGACGAAGAACAGAAAGTGGCGCTGACACTGAGCAATGGCCAGCAACTGCAAGGTGATCTGCTGATTTACGGTGTCGGTGTGACCATTGATACCCGTTTGGCCGATAGCGCCGGACTGCACACCGAACAGGGTGCGATTGTGATTGATGAGCACGGCCGCAGTTCCCAGCCTGCCATTTATGCCGCCGGTGATACCACCGTGCAAATTGGTCTGGATGGCCGCTGGCAACGACAGGAAACCTGGGAGAACGCCAACCGTCAGGCCTGCATGGCTGTTTGCCACATGCTGAATCAGGAACCTGTCCAAGCCTGCCCGGCCTGGTTCTGGACAGACCAATGCGATCTGAACATTCAATTCGCCGCAGACATGACCGCTGCCCATTGGATCTTGCGCGGCAAGCTGGACACGCCTCCCTTTGTCCTGATTGGTCTGGACCCTGAAGGGGCCATTTGCGGTGCCATCACCGTCAATCAGGGCCGCGATATGCGCCCGCTTAAAGAGCTGATTGAACACCGGGCCGTCCTGCCGCTGGAGGTATGGAACGACACTGCCCAGAACCTGCGCAATCTGGCCAAACAAGTCGCGCAGACAACAAACAGCCAAACCGCTGCCTTGGCTGGCGAAGCAGCGGCACCCGTACACCCATAATCAGAATCAGGAGACTGACATGCTGGCACACCTGGAGTGTCTTTCACACACGCCTTTGCTGGGGCATCACGATCCGGCACAAAACGTACTGGACGAGGTCTTTGCAGTACAGAAAGCCGCCCGCGAACGCATTGCGGCATTCAAACCTGACCTGATCGTGCTGTTCACCCCCGATCACTTCAACGGCTTTTTCTACAACGTCATGCCCAGCTTTTGCATCGGCACCGGCGCGCATGCCATTGGCGATTTTGACAGCCTGGCCGGACGCCTGGACGTGCCCTTCGAGCTGGCCACGCAATGTGCTACCCATGTGATCAATAGCGGTGTGGACGTCGCCATTTCACACGATATGCAGCTGGATCATGGTGCTGCCTATCCGCTGGAGCACCTGGTGGGCAGTCTGGACCAGTACCCGGTTATTCCAGTTTTCATCAACTCGGTTGCCGCCCCCTTGCCAACCTTCAAGCGTGCCCGTTTGCTGGGCGAGGCCATCGGCCAATGGGCCCGCTCCACTGGCAAGCGCGTGCTCTGGATCGGTTCGGGCGGCTTGTCGCATCAACCTCCTGTCCCCGTCTACGCCGAAGCCCCCGATGCCGTACGACGCTCGCTGGACGGCGAAGGCTACACACTGTCGCCCGAAGCCCGTGCCGCCCGCACACAACGCACGATTGATGCTGGCAAAGCTTTCACCCAGGACCCTTCTGTTCTGCATCCGCTCAACCCCGAATGGGACCAGAACTTTCTGGATCTGCTGCAAACGCAGGGCTATGCCCAGCTCGATGAGGTCGCCAACGACGACGTGTCCGCCCTGGCAGGCCGCAGCGCCCACGAAGTCAAAACCTGGGTAGCCGCCTTTGCCGGGCTGTCGGCCTATGGCCCGTACGAAGCAGGCCATCGCTACTACCGCGAAATTCCCGAGTGGATTGCCGGTTTTGGTGGCTTGTCCGCCCATCCCAGCAAGAACTGAAATCCACCACAACAAAACATCAGGAGATTGTCATGAGTCTGAATGAATCTGATTACAGCCGTTTCGCGACCGTGGTCGAGGAAGGCAAGGAACTACGCATCCACTACAACGATCTGGGTCAGGGCGAACAGACGGTTGTCATGCTGCACGGCTCCGGCCCCGGTGCCACCGGTTGGGCCAACTTCAATCGCAATATTGAACCGCTGACCCAGGCCGGTTACCGCGTCCTGCTGATCGACTGTCCTGGCTGGGGCAAGAGCGATTCCATCGTCAACAGCGGTTCACGCTCCGACCTGAACGCCCGTGTGGTGAAAAGCATTATTGACCAGCT
This sequence comes from Alcaligenes sp. AB3, assembly GCF_031844565.1. Classification (NCBI taxonomy): domain Bacteria; kingdom Pseudomonadati; phylum Pseudomonadota; class Betaproteobacteria; order Burkholderiales; family Alcaligenaceae; genus Alcaligenes; species Alcaligenes sp. AB3. The sequence goes on along the minus strand of NZ_JAUZVM010000001.1, from coordinate 52,401 downwards.
GGGCATAGAAAAAATCCACATGCTGGGCAATTCCATGGGCGGCCATAGCTCGGTTGCCTTTGCCCTGACCTGGCCCGAGCGCGTGGCCAAGCTGGTTCTGATGGGTGGCGGCACAGGTGGCATGAGCCTGTTTACCCCCATGCCCAGCGAAGGCATCAAGCTGCTGAACGGTCTGTACCGCGAACCCACGCTGGAAAACCTGAAGCGCTTTAACAATGTGTTCGTATTCGACGCCAGCGTGCTGACCGAAGAGCTGCTGCAAGCCCGTCTGAACAATATGCTCAGCCGCAAGGACCACCTGGAAAACTTCCTGACGTCCCTGGAAGCCAATCCCCGCCAGTTCCCCGATTTCAGCCCACGTCTGCCCGGCATTACCGCCCCTACCCTGATCATCTGGGGCCGTCAGGACCGGGTTGTGCCTTTCGATACCGGCCTGCGTCTGCTGGCTGGCATTCCCAACTCCGAGCTGCATGTCTACAACCAGTGCGGTCACTGGGCGCAGTGGGAACATGCCGAGAAATTCAACCAGCTGGTTCTAGACTTCCTGGAGCGTTGAGATGAACAAGGCATCCAGCGATCTGCTCGATACCCTGGCCAGCCGTCTGCGCCAGGCCGAGAGCAGCAATCAGGCCATAGACCCGATTCGCAGCCTGATTGGTGAAGACAATGCCGAGGCGGCCTACACCATCCAGCGCATCAATATTGCCCGTGGGCTTGCCCAAGGCCGTCGCCTGACAGGCCGCAAGATTGGCCTGACCAACCCAAAGGTCCAGCAGCAACTGGGCGTGTCGCAACCCGACTTTGGCGCGCTGTTTGCCGACATGGCCTATGGCGATGGCGAAACCGTCCCTGTCGAGCGTGTCCTGCAACCCAAGATTGAAGCCGAAATTGCCCTGGTGCTGGAGCGCGACCTGCCCCATGCCGACACCAGCTTTGGCGATGTCGCCGCAGCAGTGGGCTGGGTCATGCCCTCTTTGGAGATCGTGGGCAGCCGCATTGCCAACTGGGATATCCGCTTTGTGGATACCGTGGCCGACAACGCCTCCAGCGGCCTGTACGTGCTGGGCGGCCCTGCTCGTCGCCTGGACGGCCTGGACCTGCGCAATGCCCGCATGAGCCTGCATCGCAATGGGGAACTGGCCTCCAGTGGCAGCGGTGCCGAATGCCTGGGCCACCCCTTTAATGCCGCCGCCTGGCTGGCCCGCACCATGGCCAAACTGGGCGAACCGCTACGGGCCGGCGATCTGATTCTGACCGGTGCACTAGGCCCGATGGCACCCGTTGCTCCCGGTGATCACTGTGAAGCCGTGATCGAAGGCATAGGCTCGGTATCCGTCACCTTCAGCGCAGGCTAAGTCCTCTTTGTACGGAGTAACACACATGACAAACCCCAACGGCATTGCCGTCGCCATCATAGGCTCGGGCAATATCGGCACCGACCTGATGATCAAGGTGATGCGCCAAAGCAAACACCTGAAAATGGGCGCGATGGTCGGCATCGACCCGGCCTCCGATGGTCTGGCCCGTGCGGCCCGCCTTGGCGTGCCCACCACCCATGAAGGACTGGATGGGCTGTTGAAGCTGCCCAACTTCAAGGACATTCGCATTGTGTTTGATGCGACCAGCGCCGGAGCCCACGCCCGTCACAATGCCGTCCTGCAAGAGCATGGCATCCAGGTCATTGACCTGACTCCTGCGGCTATCGGCCCCTACACCATCCCGGTCGTGAACCTGGACGACAATCTGGACGCACCCAACATCAATATGGTCACCTGCGGCGGACAGGCCACCGTCCCTATCATTGCGGCGGTCTCGCAGGTCACCCCCGTGCACTACGCCGAGATCATTGCCTCGATCTCGTCCAAATCCGCCGGTCCGGGCACCCGCGCCAATATTGACGAGTTTACTGAGACCACCAGCAAAGCCATGCAAGTCGTGGGCGGTGCCACCGTGGGCAAGGCCATCATTGTGCTCAACCCGGCCGAGCCGCCTTTGCTGATGCGCGATACCGTCTACACCCTCAGCGATCCGGGCCAGGAAGCGGAAATCGAGCAGTCCATCCAGCGCATGGCCGACAAGGTGCAGGCCTACGTGCCCGGCTATCGCCTCAAGCAAAAAGTGCAGTTCGATGTGGTCCCCGAGGACAAGCCCATCAATGTGCCCGGTCTGGGATGGCGCTCCGGCCTGAAAACCTCGGTGTTTATCGAGGTGGAAGGCGCCGCACACTATCTGCCTGCCTATGCTGGCAACCTGGACATCATGACCAGTGCCGCGCTGGCCTGCGCCGAGCGTCTGGCCCAAACCCGCCTGCTGACGCAAACCGCATGACACGCAAGGACATCACAATGGCACACGATCCCAACAAGACGCTCTTTATTTCCGACGTGACCCTGCGCGACGGCAGCCACGCGGTACGACATCAATACAGCCTGCAAAACGCCATGGATATTGCCCGTGCCCTGGATCAGGCCAAGGTCGATTCCATCGAGGTGGCCCACGGCGACGGGCTGTGTGGCTCCAGCTTCAACTACGGTTTTGGCGCACACACCGACCTGGAATGGATTGAGGCCGTGGCCTCGGTCATTACTCATGCCAGGATTGCCACCTTGCTGCTGCCAGGCATTGGCACCATCCACGATCTGAAAGCCGCTTATGACGCCGGTGCCCGCATTGTGCGGGTGGCCACGCACTGTACCGAGGCCGACGTCAGCAAGCAGTACATCGAATATGCCCGCAATCTGGGCATGGATACGGTGGGCTTTCTGATGATGAGCCACATGACCACGCCTCAACATTTGGCTGAACAAGCCAAGCTGATGGAAAGCTACGGGGCGACCTGCTGCTATGTGGTCGACTCGGGCGGGGCCTTGAACATGAATGATGTGCGCGACCGTTTCCGCGCCTTCAAGGATGTGCTCAAGCCCGAAACCGAAACCGGCATTCACGCCCACCACAACCTATCCCTGGGTGTGGCCAACAGCATTGTGGCCGTGGAAGAAGGCTGCGACCGCATCGATGCCAGCCTGGCGGGCATGGGTGCTGGAGCCGGCAATGCTCCGCTGGAAGTGTTTATTGCTGCCGCCGCACGCATGGGCTGGAACCATGGCACGGATCTGTACACCCTGATGGATGCAGCGGACGATATTGTGCGCCCCTTGCAGGATCGCCCGGTGCGCGTAGACCGCGAAACCCTGGCCCTGGGCTACGCAGGCGTCTACAGCAGCTTCTTGCGTCACAGCGAAGTGGCCGCCCAGAAATACGGTCTGAAAACCGTGGACATTCTGGTCGAACTGGGCAAGCGCCGCATGGTGGGCGGCCAGGAAGACATGATCGTGGACGTGGCTCTGGACTTGCTGCAACGACAAGCCGCGACGGCCTGATTCCAAAAATTCAAAAAAAGCTCTACCCCGACTCACCGCCGCTTTAGCGCGCGGTGAGCGAATCTCTGCGCCCTGAATTCGGGGCGGGCAGGTCGCAGAAGCAATAAAAAAACGTCCCGGTCAACCGAGGAGACATTGCAATGACACAAACCCACGGCCGCAGACACGCGGTCATTACCGTGGCGATCTGCTTTCTGATCGCTGTTATCGAAGGCATGGATATTCAGGCTGCTGGCATTGCCGTTAAAGGCGTGGCAGCGGAGTTTGGTCTGGATAAAACCTATCAGGGCTATTTTCTAAGTGCAGGCATTCTGGGTCTGCTGCCCGGTTCACTGATGGGCGGGCGCTGGGCAGATAAATACGGTCGCAAGGCCGTGCTGATTGCCTCGGTTGCCATCTTTGCCCTGTTTACCTTGTTCACCGCCTGGGTCAACAGCCTGGCCATTCTGTTGATGGTGCGCTTTCTGGCTGGTGCTGGGCTGGGCGCAGCCATGCCCAACCTGATCACTCTGGCCGCCGAGTCGGTCAAGCCAGAACATCGTGCCCGCGCTGTAGGCATGATGTATGCGGGCATGCCTGTAGGTGCAGCCATCCTGTCACTGGTGGCCGCCTCCAACTTTGGCGAGAACTGGAAAAACATCTTCTACCTGGGCGGCTTGCTGCCCCTGCTCGTCATTCCTGTCATGGTGTGGTTCTTGCCCGAATCACGCGAGTTTCTGCAGGCACGCCAGAGCCAGGACATCGTCCAGGGACGCTTCCAGGATCTGTTCAGAAATGGATTGGCCACCCGTACCCTGCTCTTGTGGGTCAGCTACTTCTTCACGCTGATGGTGGTGTATCTGATGCTGAGCTGGTTGCCTTCCCTGTTCCAGGAACTGGGCTTTAGCCGCAAGCAAGGCAGCACTGCGCAATTCTGGTTCATGGTCAGCGCAACCGTGGGCACCGTCTTGCTGGGCTATCTGACAGACCGCTGGAAGAAGGCCCTGGTCATTGCGCTGATGTACGGCGGTATTCTGGCTGGCTTGTTAAGCCTGAACGGCGCGGCGGGCCTGGAGCAGATGTATTGGGCCGCAGCCCTGACGGGTGCATTTGTGATCGGTTGCCAGGGTGTGTTGTATGCCTTTGGCGGTATTGTTTACCCCACGGCCGTACGCGCCACTGGCGTTGGCACAGCCGCAGCCGTTGGCCGCATTGGCGCGACTCTGGGCCCAACCATTGCAGGTATGTTGCTCAGCCAGGGATACGGTGCCGCGGGCGTCATCAGTTCGGCTATTCCCTGCATCGTTGTTTCGGCCTTGTGCATGCTGCTGGTGGTGCGTCAGATCCATCAAGGACAAACACAATCATCAGACCGCCCAGGCTTGCCAGTTGCGACGAAGGCCTGAACGCAAGCCATTGTGCGGATCGGCCTTCCAGTCCGCTCACACACGATGCCCCTTGCCCTGCTTGCTCACTAATACGCCAAGAGCAAGTGCATAAGCACAGACGCGCCTCTCGGCGCGTCTGTGCTTGTCTGTTGTCATCTGCTGTTTTCAGCAAGCCCAATCCTGCGTATCTCATCCATTACGCTAGCAATCCTCAATGAGAATGAAAACAAGAATAAGGAATGACGAGATACAATGGCCGGCTGCTATTTCGCAGCCGATTTTTTATGGTCAGGCATGACGCTGCAGCGGAAAACAATAAAATGCCTGGCCCTGTACGGAAACACGGACGATGGACACAGTACTACTTCTTCTGGCCGCCGCCATTGCCTTGCACTTTGTGCGAGCACGGTATCAGCGCGGGCGCATTATCTTGCTGGGTCGCCACTTGAGCAGCTTCCAGCTGGAGCGCCATATGGAAACGCTGACAGAAGGCTATACCCGCGCGATTGGCGAGCAGGACCCGTCACGCCAACTGCAGGTGCTGGAGATGTTTGCCCAGACCGAAAACGCAGTCGCCACGCAGATTCAATCCCTGGCCGATCTGCTGCAAAAGGAACCGGCTGAAAGCACCCGAGTGGGCATGCTGCCCTTCTGTGTGCCCTACGCAGAACGTATCATCCCGTCAATGACACGGGATTTCCGCCAGCTCTTGCAAATTCATGCCGGCGGGCTACGCCATATGGTGGACAACCCGCAGCAACTGGACCCCAAGAGCCGGGCCTTTCATCTGTCCGCAGAGCTGTACCTGTTTCAACACAGCTGCCATTGGTTCTGCAAGTCCCGCACCGTGGCGGATGCGCGTTTGCTGGCGCGTCATAAAGTGGCGCATCAAAAGGTACTGGAGTCCGTTTCTGCCCAGACCCGCAATGCCTATTTGCGCTGGCAGGAAAGTCCAGCCAACCAGTAAAAAAAGGAGCCAGACTGGCTCCTTTTTTATTCCCTGGAATCAGGGGTACAGGATGACAAAAGTGGCAGCGGCCTCCAAAGTTCCTGGCCTGATGTCTGCCTCGATTTTATTAGGAAGACGTACGTACTGGGCGGTGAAGCCGGTAAACGATGTTTCAAATCGTAAGATTCCGGGCGCCGTGCAGGTCTAGGAATAATCCGAAAAACCTGCTGGCAAACCATCCATGCAGGGTAAACATGGAGGCTCGGTCCGCGGCCAAAGGCCCGCCAAGCCTGTGTGCACTGCCGTCATCCCAAGCGCTGGAAAACCCTAGTATTTTTCAGAAGGCATATTTTGTAGATTAATTAGGCAGACAACTTTGTCTGCCAAAACAGATGCATGCGCTGCCAAAGTTGCCAGCGACATGCAGGCAATAAAGCCTCACTCCCTGTCACCAGGGGTGGGGCTTTTTTTGTGCGCGCGATTTATGCATGCCTGTTTTATGACCACCACAAGGAGAAGACAAATGACGGTAAGTGTGAAAGACGCCTTGGCGGCGAAAGGGATACATCCCAGCCCCGAGCACCTGGAGAACCTGGAAGTCAAATGGCGCGAAATCCAGGCCATGAAAGGCAATCTGGAAGGCATCGCCATTGACGATGCCGACGTAGCAATCAAACACCTGGCCGGAGGCGACCACCATGAATAAAGACCTGCTTGAACTGAGCGTCATCGATCTGGCCGACAAGCTGCGCAGCAAAGCCGTCTCCCCCGTTGAAGTGACCGACAACCTGCTGAGCTACATCGAGCAATCCAACAAGCAAACCAACGCCTACATTTCTGTTACCGCTGAGCAGGCCCGCAAAAGCGCCAAACAAGCGGAACAGGACATCATGGCCGGAAAGTACAAAGGCGTTTTCCACGGTGTTCCGCTGGCCCTGAAAGACAATATTTACTTTGCGAACGAGGTCACCACCATGGCCTCCAAAATCCACAAGGACTTTGTCTCCAAAGATGACGCCACCGTGGCTACCAAGCTGCGCGATGCCGGGGTGATCTTCACCGGCAAGCTGAACATGCACGAATACGCCTGGGGTATCGACAACAACAACCCACACTTTGGCGCCGTCCATAATCCCTGGAATGCCGACCGCGTCCCCGGTGGCTCCAGCGGTGGATCGGGTGCAGCGGTGGCCTCCCACAGCTCCTACAACACCCTGGGCACCGACACGGCCGGTTCCATCCGTATCCCATCGGCCGCATGCGGCATCGTCGGCCTGAAACCCACCCATGGCCGCGTCAGCAAATTCGGCGTCTACCCCCTGGCCTGGACCCTGGACCACGTAGGCCCCATGTCCAAGACCGTCGCTGACGCCGCCGCCATGCTGGAAGTGATCGCCGGCTTTGATGGCCGCGACCCCACATGCGCCAACGTTCCCGTCGGTTCCTACCTGAGCGCACTGAATGGCAACGTTAAAGGACTGCGCATCGGCATCATCGAAGACTACTTCTTCAAGAACGTGGACGCCGGAATCGAAAAAGTAATCCGCGACCGCCTGGCCGACCTGGAAAAACAGGGCGCCAAAATCATCCCGCTGAAAGTCCCCGCCCTGCGCTACTCCGAATGGGCCGAGCTGGCCGTCAGCTTGACCGAAGCTGCCACCATCCACCACCAGGACCTGATCAAACGCCCCGACGACTTCGGCGGCGACATCCGCTTCCTGTTTGAGCTGGGAGAACTGTTCAGCGGCATCGACTACCTGCAAGCCCAGCAAGTACGCCGTGCACTGAAACAGCAATTTACCGCCACCTTCAACGACGTAGACGTCATCATCGCCCCCACCCTGCCTTGCCAGGTACCCAATATCGGCACCGATACCGTCAACATCAACGGCAAAACCCTGGACTTCATCGACGAAGGCATCCGCTTTACCGGCCCCAGCAACCTGACCGGCCTGCCCGCCGTCACCGTGCCAGCCGGCATCTCCGAAGGCATGCCCGTAGGCCTGCAAATCATCGGCCCCGCCTTTGAAGAAGCTCGCATTCTGAACGTAGCCTACGCCGTGGAAAACATGAAACCACTGGCAGGACACCACCCCGTCCTGAAACCGTAAGCTAAACTAAGCCCCACAGGAACAAGCCCCTGTCTGCTGTTAGCGGACAGGGGCTTTCTTTAGAAAAGCGGAGAAAAGAAGCAATCTCTACAGCTCGGACCCCGCTACCGAAAACAACAAAAATACAGCTCTGATCTATCGTCATCTTTCAGCATCCCACGCTGAACGCCAAACACGTCAGGCGACTCCTTGCCTGCTCAGTCACTTAAGTGGACTCAGACAGTTTGACCCCACACGAACTGGCCCGATACCCCACACCCGACCAAACCAAGCAAAGACAAAGACCAAGACAAGCAATCCCCAACCAGGCCAAAGCCAAAGCCAAAGCCAAAGCCAAAGCCATCAAAATCGTAAACACAGAGGGACTCTATGTTCTTTCAATAAGCCATTCGGGTTCGCCCCAGGGCTGAGCGGCGAGTCAGAGTTCTTGCCGCGGGCGATTGCGGGATACGGGGTGCAAGCGCCCTTCTGTTCGCGCCCGACGCTTGTGATGTGTCCGGGGGACACATCACCGGGCAAGTTAAGGGCGCGCCCGTATCCTGCCATTGCCAAGGGGACCGACGCGCAGCGTCGGCAAGGACTCAGCCGCTCAGCCCTGGGGCGAACCCGAATGGCGTCTTTCAGAACGAGCCCCCTGCTACCCGCCCGAGGCGTATCAGACAAGAAAGCAATCTAAACCGAGCAAAGCAAAACGAAGCCAAGTCAATCAGCGCAACCTTTTACACCCACCCCAAACAAGGCATCACCTCCTGAGTCAAATGCGCCACATTCAAGCGCATCCTGTCCTTGAAATCCTTGTCTACCGCAAACGACGATCCCGGCATCAGCAAGATCCCCTGCTGCTCCAGCCTCTCTATATAAGCCGTCAAATCCGGCATATCCGGATGCCCGACCCACAAGAACATCCCGCCCTGCGCCGGCACATCAAATACCCAACCGTATTCCATCAGCGCTTTCTGCGCAATTTGCTGATGCGTCATCAATTGCCGCTGAATCGCCTGCGTATGTTTCGCATACGTGCCATCCGCCAGAATCGTATTGACGAAACGCTCGCAAAATCCCGGCACGGCCACACTGGTCAAGAGCTTTAGCCGAATCAAGGGCTCCAGCAACTGCATCCCACAGGCGATATAGCCAATCCGCAAGGAGGCCGACAAGGACTTGGAAAAACTGCCTATATAAACCACATGCTCCAAATCCCCCAGCCCCGCAAACGTCTGCCGCACGCCAGGGAAAAAATCCCCGTACACATCATCCTCAACAATCAGGAAATCGTGCTCCACCGCCAGCTTGACCACGGCAAAGGCCACCTTGGGACTCAAACCCGCCCCGGTCGGATTATGAAAGGTGCTATTGCAGAAAAAAGCCCGCACCTTGTGCCTGCCCAAAATCTGCGCCAAAGCCCCTACATCCGGCCCATCCGCCAGACGCGGCACCCCGATCGGCACGCCCCCACACAAGCGAATCAACTTGATCAAATTGCCATTACAGGGTTCATCCACCAAAACATGGTCGCCCGGAACAATCACAGTCCGCGCAATCAGATCCAGCGCTTGGGTCGCCCCCAGAGTCGTCACAATCTGCTGAGGAGAGACCTCGATCAAGGTCGATTGCCGCAGCAACATGGACAGTTGCTTGCGCAAGGGCAGATAGCCCTGAATATCGCCATACTCCACCAGACCACTGCGCCCCGAACGCGCCGTCTTGCGTATGGCCTTGGCCAAGGCATCCGTGTCCCGCCAAGGAACAGGCAACCAACCGCAGCCCAACTTGCACTGCTCGGGCTTGGCCTGCAAGATTTTGAGCAAGGGGTCCGTCGTCACCTCGGACGGGGACAAGGGCAAATGCTCCCCCAAACCCGACCAGCGCGCCACAAAATAACCGCGACCTTGCAAAGCCTCCAGCATCCCCTCGCCAACCAGACGGGTGTAAGCACTGACCACGGTGTGATGGCTCAAGTTCTCTGTCGCCATCATCTTGCGAATGGAAGGCAGTTGCTGCCCCACCGCCCATTCAGCCTGAAGAATGGCTTTCTTCAGACGTTCGTAAAAATCCATGCTGCCCGCCTCCAGTCACTGTTAGAAAAAATTAACTAACAGTTTTCAGGATAGTACACCGACTGTTCGAGACAAGGGCGTCGTGACACTCCAAAATCGTCCCGACTGCTTTTCATTTGCTGTGTTTGCATTGCCCTGCTCTCAACAACAAGGCTTGTATTCGCGCAACCTTCCACCCAAGCTTCATCACCGTGTAGCACCATGACAGCCACCCGCCTGCCGTTTCGAACCTACCTTTATTTCCTGGCCCAATCCATCAACCTGACCACCGCCGTCATGTCCGTCACCATGGCGGCCCTGGTCGGTGGCAGTCTAGCTCCCGAACCGTGGCTATCCACCGTGCCCTACGGTTTTCAGTTCCTGTTTGTGATGCTGTTCACACTGCCGGCCTCCAGGCTGATGGCCGCCATAGGCCGGAAAAAATCCTTTTTGCTGGCCAGCCTGCCCTTGGCCGCCTCGGGTGTGGTCGGTTACTGGGCAATCGAACTGAAACAGTTTTCCTGGCTGGTGGCATCGCATGCCTTGCTGGGCATTTACATTGCCTTTGCCAACTTCAACCGCTTTGCCGCTACCGACGGACTTGGCAGCACGCTCAAACCGCGTGCTATCTCCCTGGTGGTAGCCGGAGGGGTAATTGCCGCCGTAACAGGCCCCTTGCTGATACGGAGTTTGAAAACCAGCAGTTTCGGGCCCGAGTTCGCCGCCTGCTACGCCGCCTTCACCTTGTTAGCACTGGTCTCGTTCATCCTGAATCTGTGCATCAAGGAAGTGCGGCCAGCTCGGCCTGCGGCGCGCCAGAAAACCAATCGTGGCCAGACCTTGGGCCTGGTGCTGCATAACAAGACGCTGGCTATTGCCATCTGCATCGCCGCGATTGGCTACGGCATCATGAACTTGCTGATGATTCAGGCGTCCATGCACATGTCTCATCTTCATGTGCATTTTTCAGACATCAGCACCGCGATTCAATGGCATGTGCTGGCCATGTTCGCCCCTTCTTTCTTTACCGGCATTCTGATCCAGAAATTTGGCCTGAAAACCATTGCCATCACCGGCATCCTGCTTTTGCTCGTGAGCAGCTTGGTCAATATTGTTGGTCACAGCTACACGATGCTCACCCTTTCGCTATTGATTCTGGGCTTAGGCTGGAACTTCACCTATGTGGGTGGCAGCGCCTTGCTGACGGAATCCCTCGAAGGCAAACCGCAATTTTTGGAGGTACAGGGCTTGAATGATCTGGGTGTATCCATCTGCGCCACACTGGGGGCGTTCGCACCGGCCTTTCTGTTCAGCTTTGCAGGCTGGAGCGGTACCAATATTCTGTCCGCTATTATCTGCCTGGCACTGTTGATCATGGCCGTGCTGTATATCCAGCCCCAGAAAGTTAATGAAGCCTAGAGCTGGACTCGTACGATCAAAACCATTGGCGTGAAATAAGAAGATGCCGGTATTCGCATAAAAATCGAGCACAGGCATCAGAACTTCTTTAAGCACAAACCTGCGGGGGTGGCTTCAACCATCAAATCAACAAAGCCACCTCCACAATCGCTTACTTGGCGGTATAGCCCCCATCGGCTACCAGGCACGCACCTGTCATGAAGCTGGCCCCTTCCGAGAGCAGAAAGGCGATGGTATGAGCAATCTCGTCAGAATGCCCCAGACGACCAATCGGATGCTGAGTCACCAGATCAGCACGCGCAGCCTCGTCGTAGTCGGACAGGATGGGCGTATCCACATAGCCGGGGTGAATCGTATTGATGCGTAGGCCCTTGGAGGAATACTCCAGCGCCGCCGCACGACTCAAACCGACCACTCCATGCTTGGCTGCGTTGTAACCGGGCAAGCGCGCATTGGAGACCAGCCCCATGATGGACGACATATTCACAACCGCCCCACCACCGGCCGCCAAAATCGCCGGAATCTGATAGCGCAAACCGTAAGCCACACCATTCAGATTGGTATCAATCAGGCTGTGCCAATCGTCCAGATCCAGCTCGCCAACGGGCTTGGAACCACCCAGAATGCCTGCATTATTCACCGCAAAATGCAGGGCACCGAAGTTCTCGATGGCGCAATCAACCAGTTCCTTCACCTGATCCGGCTTAGTCACGTCCGTTACTTTCGCAACGGCCTTGCCACCGGCTTTTTCAATATCCTTGACCACCTCGTCCAGCGCACTTCGATTTCGACCCGATACCACCACAGACAAGCCATTCGCAGCCAGCAAGCGGGCTGTTGCAGCACCAATACCCGAGGTAGCGCCGGTAACCAGCGCAGAGTGACCAGAGAATGAATACTTCATCGTGGAACCCCTTAAAAAATAGGCCCCGCTCAAAGTGGGGGCCCGGATTTTCGCTGGCTAGTCTTGAATGAAAATACTGATTTTGTTCTTGCAGCGATGTAATCCCCCAACTTAACGAGAGGTGTAACCCCCATCGGCCACCATGCAGGCGCCCGTCATGAAGCTGGCGCCCTCCGAGAGCAGGAAGGCAATAGCGTGGGCAATTTCATCGGCATGGCCCAAACGCCCAATCGGGTGTTGGGCTACCAACGCTGCACGGGCAGCATCATCAAAGCCCGACAGAATCGGGGTATCCACATAACCGGGATGGATGGTGTTGATGCGTATGCCTTTAGCGGAATATTCCAGCGCAGCAGAACGGCTCAGGCCAATCACCCCGTGTTTGGCGGCGTTGTAGCCGGGCAAAGTGGGGTTGGCCACCAGGCCCATGATGGACGACATATTCACAATCGCGCCCCCACCTGCGGCCAGAATGGCGGGAATCTGATAACGCAGGCCATAAGCCACACCGTTCAGGTTGATGTCGATCAGACGACGCCAGCCGTCCAGATCCATCTCGCCAGCCGGGCCGGAATCCCCGCCCACACCCGCGTTATTGACGGCAAAGTGCAAGGCACCGAAATGCTCGATGGCGCAATCGACAGCGGCTTTCAGCTGATCGGGCTGAGTAACGTCGGCCACGTTCGCCACGGCCTTGCCACCGGCCTGCTCAATTTCCTTGACCACGGCTTGAACTGCGTCGGCCTGTACGTCCGACACAACAACCGACAGGCCATTGGCCGCCAGCAGGCGAGCCGTTGCGGCACCGATACCCGAGGCAGCGCCCGTTACCAAAACAGAGTGGCCGGAAAATGAATACTTCATGCTGAAAACTCCTTCAAAAATTCACTGAAGCCAAGTCTCAAGACTTGCGCTGACGAGTCCTGGAAGCGGCGCCTGTGCTGGCAGGCTTGGTGGGAGCCTTGCCCTGCCCGGATGCTGGTGACGAACTCATTGCAGACTTGGCCTGGGGTTTGGCCGCCTCTACTTTTGCAGCGGCACCGACCTTGGTATCACCCACGGAACGAGCAGCAGGCTTGTCAGTTACAGGCTTTTCAGCTGCGGGCTTGGCTGCCGCTTGAGCTGCAATACCTGCCGTGGTTTGGGCAAGCGGTTTAGTAGCTGGCTTGGCGGCTGGTTTCACTGGCGCTGTTGCAGCTGTTTTAGCGGTCGTATCTGTTGACGATGTACCCGTCGATTTCGCAGCCGTTTTCTTTACCGTCTGGGCCATCGTTGGCTTTACTGAAGCAGGAGCGGTCGACTTACTAGCCACTGCTGGCGTCGTTTTAACAGCGGCTTTCGTTGCAACCTTGCTTGCTGTTTTAGCAACGGGCTGGGTGTCTGCACTGCTCGACTTACCGCCCTGCTCCTGCTGTTTGGCGGCCGCCTCGAACAAGCCCAACACTTCTTCAGACGCCTTGACCACGGCCTCGGGAGCCGCATCCTGCTCATCAATGGCGCTGATCAGCTTATTGATCAGGGACGCCACCAGACGGATTTCCTCTGGCGTATGCTTACTCAACAAGTGCGGAATCGCTTCCACGGCTTTATGACCATGATGCGCCAGCACCAAGGCCTGCTCACGAATCGCGGCGCGCATTTTTTCAATATCAAACTTGCCAGCATCGTACTGCTCGCGCAAGCGCATGGCAGCATGGTGATAACGCTCGTCCACGCTGTTGCGCTGCTTGGCAATATGGAACAAACCGCGCAGTGCTGCCTCCAGCAAACCGCCTTCGTTCAACAAACCGTCCAGTCTGTGCATTTGCTGACGCACAAACGCCAGATGCTCGGGCGAGCTGCCAGGATGCGGGCGTGCCGGCGCAGAATCCCCCGGAGCATGGCCCGCCAGGGCCATCAGCAAGGGCGAGCCGTATACCGTGTCAAACCAGATCTGGTAGATGCTGTCGCGACGGTCACGGTAATTATTCAAGGCCCGTTCCATGGCCTGGGAGAAATTCTCCTGCGCTTCCAGGAACAGATTATCTTCGTCCACGGTCTGGCGCTGCTGCGCGACATTCTCGGCCCATTGGTGAATCGTGGCGGCCCAGGGGTGGGCGCTGGTCCAGGACTCGTACGACAAGCGCATGGGATGCAATGCTTCCAGCAGCGCGGCGGTATAAGGCGTGGACAAAGCTTTGACCCAAGGCTGCAAGGTGCTCTTGTAAAAAGCCAGATTGATCTCCGACAGGCGGGCAGCAGCAGCAAAGCGGCGATCAGACTCGGGATCAGGCTGCACAATCTCCGTAATTTCAGCCAGGCTGCTTTGACGCACCGACATCAAATACGGGTCATTCAACAAGGTGTCGTCATCAGGTGTTTCTTCAACCGTGGCCCGATAAATGCCAGCAGGCAGCAGATCAATTTGATCAATGGTGCTGGCAAACTTACGGTGCTCTTTGCTACCCACACTGCCGGACACAAAAATACCCAAGTGCCCGATACGGTCATGGGTTGTGAACACAATGGTCTGGTCGTGACTGCGTACATCATCGTCGTCCAGATACAGATCGGTGATCCAGCCCAAAGCCTGTGCAGGCGGCGTGATGTTGTCGCCAAAGGAGCTGAACACCACAATGGGCGAGCGGATATTGCGCAGGTCGATGCGGATACCGTCCGAAGTCATCAACTGAGCCGTAGACAACTTGTTGCCGATAAACAGATTGTCCACGATGTACTGCATTTCCACATCGTTCAGGAATACATAACCACCCCAGTACTTCTCGAAGCCGATATAGCGTTCGGCCTCGGTGTCCGCCTTGGCATACACGTTGTACTGCTTGGTCCACAAGGTATTGGCCGGGTCCAGATTCTCGAAATTCTTGACCAGCCACGCGCCGTCAAAACGGCCATTGCCCAGGTCGCTGGTCATGGCAGTCAACCAGCTGCCGCCCAGCAAACCACCGGCATAACGCATGGGGTTGCGACCAGCCCAGTAAGACACAGGTGCACCAGCCAGAATCAGCGGGCCAAACAGCTCCGGCCAGACAGCGGCGGCCATCATGACCTGCCAGCCCGCCTGACAATTGCCGATCACCACTGGCTTGCTCTGACTTTCCGGATGCAGTTCAGCCGCTTTGCTGACAAAGGCAGCATGGGCACGCATTACATCCTCGACCGTCTGGCCGGGGACGGGGTCCGGTAAAAAGCCAACAAAGTAACAAGGGTGCCCGGCTTGCAGCGCGGCACCGATTTCACTGTCGGACTTGAAGCCACCGATCCCCGGCCCATGCCCGGCCCTGGGGTCCACCACCAGGAAAGGACGTTTGCCGGGATCGGTAGGCTGATCTTCCGGTGCCAGAATGCGCACCATCAGATAGTTAACGGGTCGGGGAAGACTCAGACCCGACATGACCAGTTCAGCCGGGAAGTTCAGCACATTGGGCACTTCAACCTTGCGTTGGGCCTGGTACTGATCCCCGACCTGACGCTCGATATCGGCATACAGAATGGCGCGCTGCCAGGCGTCCACAAAGTACGAGGAGACGGTCTGACCCAGGTTCCAGGGATTCATCATCCAGGAGGACCAAGCCGTGCTGTCGTCACGAGACTTATCTGTCATCATCTTCTCCCTTCAATCAGCTATCTGCTCAAGCGGCCTCAATGGCAATAGCGACGCCTTGACCACCACCAATGCACAAGGTGGCCAGACCTTTCTGGGCACCACGGCGACGCATTTCATGAACCAGCGTCACCAGCACGCGCGCCCCGGAAGCACCAATAGGATGACCCAAAGCAATGGCACCGCCATTGACGTTGACCTTGTTCATATCCCACTGCAAGTCTTTGGCTACCGCCAGAGACTGGGCGGCAAAGGCTTCATTGGCTTCGATCAGGTCCAGTTGATCCAGTTCCCAACCTACCTTTTTCACGACCTTGCGGCTGGCCGAGACAGGACCAATACCCATGATGGCCGGGTCTACGCCCGTGCTCGCCCAGCCACGAATCCAGGCCAGAACGGGCAGGCCCAGTTCCTTGGCTTTTTCTGCACTGGCCAGCAATAGCACGGCAGCGCCATCGTTAATGGTGGATGCATTGCCCGCTGTAACCGTGCCCTCTTTCTTGAAGGCAGGACGCAGCTTGGCCAAGGATTCCAGGGTGGTTTGTGCACGTGGCTGCTCGTCGGCCTCGACACGGACTGGGTCGCCCTTGCGCTGGGGCACGTCGATCGGGGTGATCTCGTCCTTGAAGCGCCCTGCTTCCATGGCCGCGACCGCTTTACGCTGGGATTCCACCGCAAACGCATCCTGCTGTTCACGGGTGATGCCGTAACGCTCGGCCAGGTTTTCTGCCGTGATACCCATGTGGTAGTTATGGAAAGCGTCGGTCAGGCCGTCACGCAGCAAGGTGTCGTCCATCATGGCGTGGCCCAGACCCAGGCCGGTACGTGCCTTGTGCACGACAAAGGGAGCCAGACTCATGCTTTCCTGACCACCGGCCAGCACCAGATCGGCATCGCCCAATGCGATAGCCTGCGCCGCCAGATGCACGGCTTTCAAACCCGAGCCGCACAGCTTGTTCAGGGACATGGAGGGAACTTCATAAGGCAGGCCGGCGTTCACGGCGGCCTGACGGGCCGGGTTCTGACCCGCTCCGGCGGTCAGAATCTGGCCCAGAATGACCTCATCAATCTGCTCGGCTGCCACGCCCGTGCTCTGGAGCACGGCACGGATCAGTTGTGCGCTCAAATCGTGGGCGGGCACCGTAGACAGCCCCCCTTGAAAGCGGCCGATGGGGGTGCGAGTCGCAGCAACAATCGCGATATCTTTGTGCATATCCATTCCTTTCGTAAGTCGCAGGCCCGACAAGCGGGCCCATACAGGCAGCAGCCGAACAGGGTCGGGCTTAGTACATATGCTGGCCGCCATTCATGGCGACATTACTACCTGTCATAAATCCGGCTGCTTCGCTGGCAATAAAGGTCACCAGCGCCGCAATTTCCTCGGGCTTGCCCAAACGGCCAACAGGAATGCCCGCGATAATGCTGTTACGCACATCCTCAGGCACGGCCATGACCATTTTCGTGGCCAGATAACCGGGGGAAACCGTGTTCACCGTCACCCCCTTGCGCGCCACTTCCTGGGCCAGCGCCTTGGTAAAACCGTGCATCCCTGCCTTGGCGGCCGAGTAGTTGGTTTGACCGAACTGGCCCTTGCTGCCATTGATGGACGAGATGTTGATCACCCGGCCCCAGGTACGCTCCAGCATGCCGTCAATAAAGGGCTTGGTCACGTTGAACACCGAGTCCAGATTGACGCGCAGCACATCGTCCCACTTGTCTTTGCTGAGCTTGCGGAACGTACCGTCGCGTGTGATACCGGCGTTATTGATCAGGATGTCGACCTGCAGGCCATCCTTCTCGATGGCTTGCGCCATCTGCTGGCACGACTCGAAATCGGCCACGTCAACGTGATAGCCCTGGAACACGTATCCTGCATCGGCCTGCTCTTTTAGCCAGACCTGGGCATCGGCCTCACTGCGCGAGTGAGTCACCAGAACTTGGTGGCCCGCATCATGCAGGACACGGGCAATCTCTTGACCCAGACCGCCCATCCCACCTGTCACCAACGCCGTGCGTTTAACCGTAGACATACCGCTCATGCTCCCTTTTTAGAGTCAGAGGCGCTGGCAGCATTTGCCCAAGGTGCGCCCCACTGCTTGAAAATATCCATCACAGGCACGGCGGCACTGGTGTCACTGACGACCGCCAACACCGACTTTTGCCAGGCTTCCAGCGCTTGCTGCAAACCGGAGGTGAACTCGGTCTGGTTCTGAATCGCCAATTGATTGATGGTCTGGCTGTCGTTGACCCCATGCTGGAACAAGCGCCAGAACGTGTCGGCGGGCAAGGTGGCCAAGGATTGCCAGTTGCCGGTTTGCAGCAAGCCCTCGATTTCAGCCGTGGTCTGCTCCATGCTGCGCAAATTGCTTTTCTGTACGGATTCCAGCCAGCGATGACCACCTTCCTGCAACAGGCGGGTGATACGCAATTGCAACTCGACATTGGCCTTGTACAGATCCAGGGGAAGTGTTTCCATGCTCATCGAAATCTCCTTAAAGGAAGAAAGTGCCCCCTGACGGGGCCCAGTCCATCAAGCCATCTGAGAGATGGTGTTACGAAAACGCCGCAGTGACAGAAGGAACAACGCTGTCCCGATCACCAGCAGGGCTAAAAAGGGTTGCCATACGGTTTCAATCCCTGCGCCACGGAACAAAATGGCCTGACCCAAGGACACAAAGTGCGTGGTGGGAGCCAGCTGCATCAGGTTCTGAACAATTTCAGGCATGCTTTCGCGGGGGGTGCGTCCACCCGAGAGCAAGTTCATGGGCAGCAAGGTCAGCATCAGAAGCAAACCGAATTGCGGCATGCTGCGCGACAAGGTGGCCAGATAAATCCCCATGGAAGTCATGGCAAACAAGCACAACACCGCGCCGCACAAGAACAGCGGGATGGAGCCTTCAATCGGTACGCCCAACAGGCCCCGCACCACAAAGTTCAGCGAAGCCGCCGTCGCCACCAGCACGACCAGCCCCATGGCCGTTACCTTGGACGCCATGATCTCGCCTGGCGTGACAGGCATCACCAGCAAGTGTTCGATCGTGCCATGCTCGCGCTCCCGAATCAGGGCGGCACCGGTCAGGATGATGGACAGCATCGCCACCGAGTTGATGACCTCGGCAATACTGCCAAACCAGGCTTTTTCCAGCGTGGGGTTAAAGCGCACGCGCAAGGCCAGATCCACCGGCAAGGTGTCCACACTGCGGTAACGCCGCACGAACTCGTTGACCTCGCCCATGACCACCTGCTGGATGTAGTTATTGCCGGTAAAGGCCTGACTCATGCGGGTGGCATCAATGTTCAACTGCACTTCGGGACTACGTCCAGCCAGCACATCACGCTGGAAACCAGGCGGAATGTTCAGCACAAACGTGAACTCTCCGGTATCCATGCCCGAGTCCATTTCTCCGTACTCGATCATGCGCGGGTGGATGAATTCCGGCGGATAAAAGGCCGAGCTGATTCGGGCCGACAAAGGGCTTTGATCCTGATCCACAATCGCAATAGGCGCATTGTTCAGGGTTTCGGGCTGAGCCGTTGCCGAGGTGTAGATCGAGACCGAAAACACATACACGATGAGCAGCAGCATCATGGGGTCGCGGGCCAGACTCCATAGTTCCTTGCGCCCCAACAACAGTACATTCTTGAGTTTTCTCATCTCACTTCTCCTGCTTTTTCAGCAGCATGACTGCCGCGCCCAGGACCACCGGAATCGCCAACAACAAAGCGAACAAGGCACCATGCAAGTCCGAAAAAGCCAAGGCCTTGTTGAACACACCGCGGCTGATGTTGAACATATGCGTGGCCGGGTAGATCTCGCCCGCCCAGCGGCTGATCCCTTCCATGGAGGACACCGGGTTCAACAAACCGGATAGTTGCGTGGCAGGCAGCATGGTGCCGATCATGGCAAAGAACATGGCAGCGATCTGACTCTTGGTGACGGTAGACGCAACCAGGCCCATGCCGGTTGAAATCACACAGAACATCAAGGTGGCCAGGCTAAGGGTCAGGAAGCTACCCTTGATCGGAACATCAAAAACTGTGATCGCCAGCAAACACATGCATAGAAAGTTGATCATCGCCAGGCCAATGTAGGGAATCTGCTTGCCCAGCAAGAACTCCACACGCGTCACCGGCGTGACGTACAGATTGATGATGGAACCCAGTTCTTTCTCGCGCACCACCGATAGCGCTGTCAGCATGGCCGGCAGCATCAGCAAGAGCACCGGAATCACGGCGGGAACCATGGCCGGCAAGCTCTTGACGTCCGGGTTGTAGCGGTAACGGTCCTGGATACTGGCCGGTACCACCAAGGCCCCCGCTCCCAGACGTTCCTTGGCCTGTGTCACCAGCCATTGCTGGTGCATGGCTTTCACATAACCCTGGATAGTCTCGGCACGGGTAGGCATGGAGCCATCTACCCAGGCGGCAATTTCAGGATTGCTGCCACGCAGAACATCGCGCCCGAAACCGGGGGGAATCTCAATGGCCAGCGCGATCTTGCCGCGTCGCATCCTGTTATCCAGATCCTGATAGTCCGTCAACGGAGGCTGCTCCAGAAAATAGCGTGAACCGGACAGGTTCAAGGCGTAGTTCTGGCTGATGCTGGTTTGGTCACGGTCCAGCACGGCGTAGCGCAAATCCTCTACGTCCAGCGTAATACCAAAGCCCATCACGAACAGCAGAATCAAAGAGCCGGCCAAGGCCAAGGTGGCACGCACCGGATCGCGGCGCAGTTCCAGCGCTTCGCGCCAGGTGTAGCTCAACAAACGTTGCAGGCTAAAGCGATCGCGCTTGTCGCTATGCTCCTGCCCTTGGGCTGCGACGACTTGTTCTGTAGCGGGCTCCACTTCAGGTTCCGGACCGCTGGCTTCCAGCAAGTAGCCGATAAAGGCTTCTTCCAGATTCGCGGCACCCCGCTTTTTCACCAGATTGGCAGGCGTGTCGCTATCGAGCACCTTGCCGGCGTGCATCATGGACATGCGGTCACAACGCTCCGCCTCGTTCATGAAGTGGGTGGAAATGAAAATCGTGACCTTGTCGCGGCGGGACAGCTCGATCAGCAAACGCCAGAAGTTATCGCGCGCCACCGGGTCCACCCCGGAGGTCGGCTCGTCCAGAATCAGCAGCTCTGGCTTGTGCACCATGGCCACGGCCAAGGACAAACGCTGACGCATGCCCAGAGGAATGGCATCGGGCAGGCGGTCCAGAATCTGGCCCAGCTCAAAGCGTTCCACCATCTCAGCTACCCGGCCTTCCACCTCGTCCTCGGGGACGTGGAACAACTGGGCGTGCAGTACCAGGTTTTGTCGAACCGTCAGCTCGCTGTACAGGGAGAAAGCCTGCGACATATAGCCCACGCGACGGCGGGTATCAATATCTTTGGGATTCACCTCGTGGCCGAACAGCCAGGCCTGACCCTCGGATGCGGGCAGCAAGCCGGTCAGCATCTTCATGGTGGTGGACTTGCCGCAACCATTTGATCCCAGAAAGCCAAAAATCTCGCCACGACGAATACGGAAGGACACATTGTCCACGGCGGTAAAGTCGCCAAAGCGAATCGTCAGTCCTTCGGCTTCAATGGCGATATCGTCTGCATCCACGTCCAGCGGAGGGATTTCTACGGCCTTATGGCCTTGGCGCTTGTCCTCGGGCAAAAGGCGGATAAAAGCCTGCTCCAGACTCTTGCTCTCCGTGCGTTCCAACAACTCTTTAGGCGAACCCGTTGCCAGAATCTTGCCGTCATCCATGGCGACCAGCCAATCAAAGCGTTGGGCTTCGTCCATATAGGCGGTGGCCACGATCACGCTCATGCTGGGGCGTTCGATACGAATGCGCTCGATCAAGTCCCAGAACTGCTTACGGGCCAAGGGGTCTACGCCTGTCGTCGGTTCATCCAGCAGCAAAAAATCCGGATCGTGAATCAATGCGCAGCACAGACCCAGCTTTTGCTTCATACCGCCTGATAACTTGCCTGCGGGCCGTGTCAGAAAAGGATGCAGACCCGTGCTACGCGTCAGATCGTCAATTCGACGACGGCGCTCGGCAGCATCATGCCCGAACAGACGGCCAAAAAACTGCAGGTTTTCTTCCACCGACAAGGTGGGGTACAAGTTCTTGCCCAAGCCTTGAGGCATATAGGCAATGCGCGGACAAATCTGGTCGCGATGGCTTTTTTCCGCCATATCGCCACCCAGCACTTCAATACGGCCTTCCTGAATCACGCGAGCACCGGCCAGCAGGGACAGCAAGCTGGACTTGCCCACGCCGTCAGGACCAATCAGTCCGACCATGCAAGCGGCAGGAACATCCAGGCTTAAACGATCCAGTGCGAGCGTGTCGCCATAACGCTGACTCAGCTCAACAACGCGAGCAACGGCCGCCGCTTGCTGCTTGGGCATGCTTTACTCCGTCAAGGTAGAAGTCAGCGACTCAGGCCAGCTGGCATTGGGGTCCAGCTTGACCCAGGCCACACCGGGCAAACCGGTCTTGACTTGCTCCAGGTGCTTTTTCAGCAGCTCGGGGGCAATCTGGGCCTTGACGCGGAACATCAGTTTTTGACGCTCCGAAGCCGTTTCCACACTCTTGGGGGTGAACTGGGCGGAGCTGGCCACGAAAGACACAGTCGCTGGAACCGGGATATCAGGAATGGCATCCAGAACCAGTCGCACCTCCGTACCCAAGGCCACCTTGCCGGCCACTTCGCTAGGCAGGAAGAAAGTCATGTACACATCGGACAGGTCCAGCACGTTCAGCACACGGCCACCGGCACCCAATACTTCACCGGGTTGGGCAACACGGAATTGCACACGGCCATCGCGGGGGCTGACCAATTCACTGTCGCGCAAGTCGGCTTCGATACGAGCCACAGCCGCCTTGGCGGCTTCCACGGCAGATTGGGCACCAATCAACTGAGCCTTGGCAGCATTAATGGCGGCTTCTGCGGCATTGGCCTGAGCCTTGGTGGCGGCGACGGCAGCCTGAGCACCCCGCACACGGGCGCGGTCATCATCCAGTTCCTGAGCCGAAGCCGCACCTTCTTTGGACAAGGTGGTGGAACGGGCCAGACGACGTTGAGCCGCATCCAATTCAGACTCACGCTGACCAATCAAGGCTTTGGCAGCGATGGCATCGCTTTCGCGCAAAGCCACTTGAGCCTGAGAGGCCGCCACATTGTTTTCAGCCTGACGCAAACCGGCCACCGCTTCGTCACGAGCCGCTTCCAGGCTGTCCTGCTGCATGATGGCCAGCACTTCGCCTTCTTTCACAAAGTCGCCCTCGTGAGCGGCAATACTCTGGATACGTCCGGCAAATTTGGTGGAGATATCAATCTCGGTCGCTTCGATACGGCCATTGCCGCTGACAAAGCCATCGCCAGGGCCGGTGTTGGACATTTTCTGCCATGCCCACCAGCCCAGGCCCAGAACCCCGGCAACGATTAGGACAGGAACAAGATTTTTTTTCAAAGAAGATTGTTTGCTCATAGCTGGCTCGAGGATGGATCCGAATTAGAGGAGGTATGGGTGTTGCTCAGGGGCTCGGCGGGGTCCAGCCCACCGCCCAAGGCGCTGTACATGGCAATCTGGCTGGCCAGGAGCGCACGGCGCGTTTGCACCACCTGCTGCTCCACATCCAGCAAGTCACGCTGCGCATCCAGCACTTCCAGATAGGCAGCCGAACCGTTGTCGTAACGCATCTGCGCCAGCCGGGCGCGCTCGGTCTGGGCGCCACGGGCCACCAGTTGAACTTCCAGCTGCTGGCTTAACCAATGGCGAGTCGACAAGGCATCCGACACTTCACGGAAGGCGGTTTGAATGGCTTTCTCGTACTCCGCGATACGCATGTCACGACGCACGTAAGAGACATCCAGATTGGCGCTGCGACGGCCACCATCAAAGATAGGCAGGGAAATCGTAGGAGCGAACATCCAGGCTTTGCTGCCGGAGTCAAACAGACCATCCAGCTCGGCGCTGGCGGTACCAAAATTGCCGGTCAAGGCAATGCGGGGGAAGAAGGCGGCACGGGCTGCACCGATGTTGGCGTTGGCAGCACGCAGCTTGTGTTCAGCCGCAATAATGTCAGGACGCCAGACCATCAAATCCGACGGCAAGCCGGGCGCCAGCTCGGCCAGCATGATGTTTTCATTCAAAGGCGCGCCTGTTGGGGACACACCCGGATCGGCGCCCAGCAGCTGTTGTAGAGCATGCAGTTGCACCGCACGTTGCTGTTCCAGCTGGGCCAGCATGGACTGGGCCTGCGTCAGCAAGGTTTGCACTTGCGTCACATCCAGCTTGGACGTTGCGCCTACTTCATAGCGACGGGAGAAAATGCGGTAGGACTCCTGGCGAGTCTCTACGCTTTTGCGGGCAATCCGCACACGCTCGTCCAGCTCGCGCACCACAATATAGTTATTGGCCACTTGCGAGACCAAAGCCACATGCACGGCTTGTCGGCCTGCCTCGGTAGCCAGCCAACCTTGCAAGGCGGCATCTTCCAGGCTACGTACACGGCCCCACAAATCCAGCTCCCAACTGGTCAGGCCGACCTGGGCACGGTAATTGCCACCCGTCACGGCCTGGCCGCTGGGGTTCATATCACCGGGCACACGCGAACGTGCAGTCTGACCATTCACAGTGAACTCAGGAAAGCGTTCGCTGCGCTGCAAATTCAACATGGCACGGGCTTCGTCCACCCGTAACACCGCCACCCGCATATCGCGGTTATTTTCCAGCGCAGTCTCAATGAGCTTGCTCAGAACCGGATCTTTAAAGTATTCACGCCAGCCCAGATCACGCGCTCGCACCGCATTGGCCTGACCCGCGGACAGGTCCGGGTAGGCTTGTGGAACGGGGGAAGCGGGCTGTTCGTAATCGGGTGCCATCGAGGCACAACCCGCCAGGGCAAGCAGCAAGGCAGCCAGCGCGAAATGAGGGCGACGCGCAGCGCTTCGGTGCTTGATACTCAAATCGTAGGTCTGTGGGGCCATTGGAAAAATGCCTAATGAGAAAAAGGAGAACTGCCGTCAAGGCAAAACAGCACGTCAGCGACAGGCTTTGCGCCTGTTGCCGACATAAAACAGAGTGGCAAGCCCACTGCTTGGCGGGCCTGTACAAGCTGACCGCTTATTTCACTAATACGTATTGACCGGGTGCCGGGCAAACGGGGGCGTAGCCCTGTTTGGCCGCACCCATTTGCGGTGGTTTGACCTCCGCACCCGAGCGCGCTTTCAACCACTCAGTCCACGCGGGCCACCAGGAACCCTGATGCGAGGCCGCTTGCGCTTGCCAGTCGTCCACCAGCACAGGGGCGGTACCGGCTGCACGGGTATGTATCTGGTATTTGCGACGCGGATGACCCGGCGTGCTGACAATGCCGGCGTTATGCCCGCCGGTGGTCAATACAAAGGTGATCTCGGAAGGCACCAGATAATGCAGCTTGTAAACAGAACGCCAAGGAGCAACGTGATCGGAAACCGTGCCAACGCAAAAAACAGGCAAATTAACTTGCGCCAGAGAAACGATACGGCCTTCAACCGGATAACGGTTTTGACTTAAATCATTATTCAAATACATGCGACGCAAATATTGCGAATGCATGGTGGCGGGCATACGCGTGGCATCGGCATTCCATGCCATCAAATCATTTAAAGGACGACGTTCGCCTAATAAATATTTATTAACCATGGGCGCCCACAATAAATCAGCGGAGCGCAACATTTGAAAAGCCACTTCCATCTGATTGGCGCGCAAATACCCCTCGTCGGCCATCTGGGCTTCCAGCAGGCTGACCTGGCTTTCGTCAATGAACAGGGACAAATCGCCCGGCTCGGAAAAGTCGGTTTGAGCCGCAAAGAAAGTCAGGGAAGCAAGCCTGTCGTCACCATCACGTGCCATCGCGGCAGCCGCAATGGCCAGCAATGTACCGCCCAGACAATAGCCGGTCGCGTGGATTTTCTGGCCGGGGACAATGGCGTTGACCGCATTCAGGCTGGCCTTCCAGCCCAGACGAATGTAGTCGTCCATGCCGAAGGCATGGTCTTCGGCTAGCGGGTTTTTCCAGGACAGGCAAAACACCGTATGGCCTTGATCCACCAGGTATTTGATCAGGGAGTTTTGCTCGGACAGATCCAGAATGTAGTACTTCATGATCCAGGCCGGCACGATCAGGACAGGCTCGGGATGAACCTGCTTGGTGGCGGGTGTGTACTGAATCAGTTCAACCAGCTCGTTGCGCAGTACCACCTTGCCCGGCGTGACGGCAACATCTTTACCTACCACGAAATCCTCTGTGCCTACGGGCGGTTCGCCCGCAAACTGGGCCTGCATATCCTGCTGCCAGTTTTCCAGACCACGGCTGAAATTATCCCCCTGTTCTGCAAGTGTTTTATCCCACACCAGAGGGTTGGTCCAGGCGAAGTTGCTGGGGCTGAGCATGTTCAGCCATTGCTCGGCACCGAAGGCAATCAGCTTTTGATGATGGGGTTCAACACCGGCCACTCCTTCCGTGGCGCTTTGCCACCACTGTTGCTGTGCCTGATAGGTTTGGCGCAGCAAATTAAAAGGCCAACGATCCCAGGCGGGATCGGAAAAACGACGGTCGGTATAGGCAGGGGTGGGGGCTTGTTCTAAGCGTTGCGAGGACAGCTGTGCTGATGCAGCCAGCTCTTCGCTCCATTCGCGAAACAGCTGTTCCCACTGATTTTGGGCCAACTGTCGTAGCTGTTCTTGTTTGCCGGGACTAAGGGCCAGATGGCGTATCCAGTCCATCCAGGCAAGAAACTGCGATTCGGGGGAGATGGAACTCCAGATACGAGCCCAGGCGGCTCGTGCGGATGCGTCTAACTGCTCAGTCTGATCAAGGGACTGCCTGCTAACCATTGCCACTCCGCAAAAAGTACATATCAAGAAAAAAGCAGATACGACTGCTTAGTCTTTTTAATAATACACCAGTTTACATCTAAACTTTTTGCATGCAGGCCTTTTAACAAAGAGCGATAAAAAACCTTTGCGGTAGATCAAGTTCATGACAGATAAAAAACTGCCAGCCCAAGTCGCATTTGTTGTTATACCGTGCTTGATATGAAATAGGGAAATGAAAAACAGCCAAAAAACAAATAAAACTTCCTTGAAAGGGGAAGGCTTTTAAAAAAAAAAGACGCTGCAATTCAGTGAAACAAGAGGTAACTCAAACACATAGCAGAACTATTATTTCTCCAGTCATGTGACAAAACAAGCACAGCGCCGCGTCAAGCTCTCAAGCCGCAGCCAACATGGCTTGCCATCGGCCCCGGACAAGCGGCCTGATATACTGCAAGCCCCATATCTTGCCCATCCACATAGGATGACATGACAGACAAGCACCAAAATAAACCTCCAAAAAACGAAAGCACAAACAAACGACGTTACTTGCCCTCGGCCGAGCGAAAACGTGAAATTCTGAAAGCCGCTTTTGAAGAGTTTTCACACCGGGGGTTCCTGGGAACCTCGCTGGAGCGCATCGCCGCACGCGCCGGTATCTCCAAGTCCGGAATTTACGCGCACTACAGCAGCAAAGATGAAGTGTTCGAGGACATGCTCCACAGCACACTGCTGCCACCCGATGGCAATACCTTTGAGCTGTCCGATACCTCCGAGGCAGACACCCTGTCCTGTATCGTGGATGAGTACCTGCACCAGTTGTATGAACGCCTGTCCAACCCGGACGTACAAGCCATGTTCAGGCTCTTGATGACAGAAAGCGGCCGCGTGCCGGATCTGGCCCATTATTGGGGCAAACAGCTCCTGAGCCAGAACTACACGGCCAATCAGGCGTTTTTTGAACTGGGCATACAGCGCGGTCTCATCCGCCCCGACGTCAGCTCGTCCGACTACATCCTGGCCGCCTCCCCTTCCCTGATGTGGTTGATGGTCTTGCTGGTTCTGGGTCCACAGAATTCGCCCGTGCCCTTTGAAGAAGTGCACCAGTTGCACAAACGCTTGCTGGTAGAGTGTCTGCAACCTGTCTCGACCTAAGCGCAGCTCATTGAGATCGAACCAACAAGTTCGTTTGCTTTGGCAAGCGAGCTTGTTTGAGCCTCTACAGGCCCCCCTCCCCCTTTGTTGTGCCATAAGCCTCATCAAGGCAGACGTATAAGCACGTTTGATGCGCACGCTACACTTGCAGGCAACAACCATTCCATCGAACCGCAACTGCCCGTACAATAGTCGGTTGCAGTCCATTTTCAATGGGTTCCCTCACCCCATCCACCAAAAAGGTCCAGACATGACTCTGCCTACCGTGCCGTCTTCACGGCTGTCGTTCTATTTGCGACTTCTGATTGCCTTTCACATTTTCATTGTGATTGCCAGCAATTACCTGGTTCAACTTCCCATTGAACTGTTCGGCTTCCATAGCACCTGGGGAGCCTTCAGCTTTCCCTTTGTTTTTCTGGCTACCGACCTGACCGTGCGCTTGATGGGCAAGTCCGAAGCGCGGCGCGTGATTACCCGCGCCATGTTCCCGGCCCTGATCGCCTCTTATGTAGTCTCTGTGCTCTTTAATGAAGGCCAATTCAATGGCTTGCAGGCACTGGGTGAATTCAACAGTTTTGTATTCCGTATTGCCTTGGCCAGTTTTGCCGCCTACGTCCTGGGGCAGTTGCTGGACGTGCAGGTGTTTGATCGTATCCGTCGCGACTACAAGCAATGGTGGATTGCTCCGGCCGCTGCTTCCGTCTTTGGCCAGGCGCTGGATACGCTGGCCTTTTTCGGCATCGCCTTCTGGCGCAGCAGCAACCCCTTCATGGCCGAGCACTGGGGCGAGATCGCCGTTGTCGATTACGTCATCAAACTGGGCGTCAGCCTGCTGCTGTTTGTGCCCATGTACGGCGTGCTGCTCAACTCCCTGATCAGCACCATGAAGCGCCGCGCCCTGAGCACTGCACAGGCCAAAGCATGAAACCGCACACTCCCCGCCGCCGGGCACTGGTTTTATTTTCGGGCGGACAGGATTCAGCCACTTGCCTGGCCTGGGCCTTGGACCGCTTTGCCTTTGTGGAAACCGTGGGCTTTGACTACGGCCAGCGCAACCATGCGGAATTGCAGTGTCGCCAGACGCTCCGAGAAAAACTCTGCCAGCAATTCCCGCATTGGGCTGAACGCCTGGGGCAAGACCATGTGCTCGATGCCAGCGTCCTGGCTCAGATAGGCGGCAGCGCCATGACCGAGTCCATGACGATCGCCATGCAAGAGGACGGTCTGCCCAATACCTTTGTGCCGGGTCGAAACCTGCTGTTCTTTACTCTGGCTGGCGCCCTGGCCTACCGTCGGGGACTGGATACGCTGGTTGGCGGCATGTCTGAAACCGACTATTCCGGCTACCCGGATTGCCGTGACAACACGCTCAAAGCACTGCAAGTGGCATTGAGCCTGGGGATCGAGCGTCCACTGACCGTGGAAACCCCACTGATGTGGCTGGATAAAGCAGATACCTGGGAACTGGCCCACCAGTTGGGCTCGGATGCTTTAGTGAAGCTGATCCAGGAAGACAGCCATACCTGCTACCAGAACGAGCGGGAAACCCTGCATGACTGGGGATATGGCTGTGGGCAATGCCCTGCTTGTGAACTGCGGGCCCGGGGATATACAGACTGGCAAGCGCAAGGCGAGGCAACACGCCACCCATAACGCCTATATTCAATAAGGCAGCCCTGCGTTTCAAGCAGAATGAATACAGAAAAGCCCAAACGTTAAAACACCTGGGCTTTTTCTTTGAATTACAGCTGTGCTGGCTCCGTCTGCACTTGATACACGGGATAGCTTCGACACAAGGTCACGATTTTTTCACGGATCTCGTGCTTGATCGTATCCAGGGTGCCAGCCTCATAGGCATCGAGCACATCACACAAGTAATGCGCCAGCTGCTCGCAGTCCGCCACCGTAAAGCCGCGTGTCGTCACGGCGGGCGTTCCGATACGGATACCCGAGGTCACCATGGGCGAGCGCGGATCGTTGGGCACCGAGTTCTTGTTGACGGTGATGTAGGCATCTGCCAAGGCATCACTGGCCTCTTGCCCGGTGTAGGGTTTGGCCGACAAGTTGATCAGCATCATGTGGTTATCGGTCCCGCCTGAGACGATGTTATGGCCACGCTGCATCAATACCGCCGCCATGGCGCGGGCATTACGGACCACGTTTTGCTGATAGGTACGGAATTCCGGCTGCAGAGCCTCTTTGAAAGCAATGGCTTTGGCCGCAATCAAGTGCATCAGGGGGCCACCTTGCACGCCAGGGAAAACCGCGGAGTTAAGGCGCTTGTAGAAATCGTCGCTTTGCCCTTTAGCCATGATCACGCCACCGCGTGGACCGCGCAGGGTTTTGTGTGTCGTGCTGGTGACCACATGCGCGTATGGCAAGGGGCTGGGGTACTCACCCGCCGCCACCAGGCCCGCCACGTGGGCCATATCAACCCAGAACCAGGCACCCACTTTGTCGGCAATCTGACGCATGCGCGCCCAATCCTTCACACGCGAATAGGCGGAGAAGCCACCAATCAACATTTTGGGCTTGGTCTCGACAGCGATACGTTCCATCTCGTCGTAATCGATCAGCCCGGTTTGGATATCCACCCCGTAAGGAACAATATTGTAGAGACGCCCGGAAATATTGATGGGGTTGCCGTGTGTCAGGTGCCCGCCCTGAGCGAGGTTCATCCCCATCACCGTATCGCCCGGTTTAAGCAAAGCCAGGAACACAGCAGTATTGGCCTGCGCTCCGGCGTGAGGCTGCACGTTGGCGTAGTCGCAATCGAACACGGCTTTCAGGCGCTCGATAGCCAGACGTTCGGCCACGTCCACAAACTCGCAACCGGCGTAGTAACGCTTGTCCGGGTAACCCTCGGCGTATTTGTTGGTAAACACGGAGTTCTGAACCTGCATAACCAAAGGGCTGGCGTAGTTTTCTGATGCAATCAGTTCTACGTGATCTTCCTGACGGCTTTCTTCGCCCTGAATGGCCTGAGCCAATTCCTTGTCGAATTCAGCCAGGCTGAGTGTGTTGTCGTACATCGCTTTTCCTTAAAAAAATTTCTATCCACGTCGCGGCTACCTGCTTGGCCGCGTTGCAAAGCAGGCGCACGCCCTAACCGTGCGTGCGCTTGAACTCGCGCATGAACTCTGCCAGCGCCTGTACCGCATCCAAGGTGACGGCGTTGTAGATGCTGGCGCGCAAGCCCCCCGTTGATTGATGGCCCTTCAAGCCGTGAAAGCCATTCTTTTGCGCTTCTTCGGCAAATAAATTATCTAAATTAGTTTCAGCAATATGAAACGGAACATTATTGATGGATCGATAATCAGGTAAAACATTATTGATATAAAAACCATCACTACCATCAATAAGCTCATAGAGCACTTGCGATTTTTTCTTATTTATTTTGTGCAATACTTCTATTCCACCAACGCGCTCAATCCATTCCAGCATCAAACCCAGCACATACCAGGAAAAGGTAGATGGCGTATTTAATAGTGATTGTTTTTTTGCCTGAATGGAAAAATCCAAAGCTTGTGGCGTACTAGCCAAAGGCTTGTCTAAAATAGCGGGATCAAGCAATACCAGCGTGACACCGGCAATTCCCATATTCTTCTGGGCTGAGGCGTAAACCAAAGCGTGAGACGAGATATCAAGCGGTTTTGACATCAGGCTGGAGCAGGCATCACAGACTAATGGAATAGGCGACTTGGGCGGTTTTGAAAATTGCAAGCCCTGTGCGGTTTCATTTTCCGTGTAATGCAAATAAGCCGCATCCCGATTAATATTAGATTCATTAATCTCGGGAATACGATCAAATCCAGTTTCATAAGAGCTGGCTATGATTCTGGCATTCCCATATTGCCTGGCAGCATTAGCTGCTTGTTCCGACCATAAACCCGTATGTATATAGTCCGCTGTGTTTGTTCGATGAAACAAGTTCATCGGTATTTGAGAAAACTGCAGGTACGAACCCCCTTGCAGGAGCAAGACGTGATAATCCGATGGAACAGCCAGGACACGACGCACAGCGGCGTCAGTACGATGGGCAAAATCCATGAAAGGCTGAGAGCGATGGCTGATTTCCATCACAGATACCCCTGTGCCGGCGAAATCAAGCAGTTCATCGCGTATTTGCAATAGAACATCCATCGGCAAGGCGCTGGGCCCTGCGCTGAAATTAAAGGGTCGGGACATACTTGCTGAGATCCTGTACAAACCTGAACGCCGGAACAGGCCCCCCTATTTCGGCAATGACAATCAAGTCTACGAGCACAATGGTCTGATTAGTCAGACCATTAATATTCTCTGGAGCAGACCGCATGACGCGTTCGTTTGAACTGGACACCTTGAAGATGCGTCTTAACGATGACGAACTTCAATCCCTGGATCTTCACCAGCGCATTCAGCGTGCCTTGCGGGCATTGATTCTGGATGGCGCCCTGGGTCCCGGGGTCAAGCTGCCTGCCACACGCTCCCTGGCAAAATCTCTGAGCATGGCCCGCGATACGGTTGAAAACGCCTATGTTCAGCTGCATCGCGACGGCTTTATCGTGCGACGTGAAGGCTCAGGCAGCTATGTTTCTGAATCGGTCGGCACGGAGCTGCGCGGCAGTGCCTACCGTCGCATCAAAGCCCAGGATCTGAAACGCAGCGTGATGGAACCCGGCACGGGTTTAAGCCGCCGGGGTCGCGCCGTGTTTGAAAGTGGCGGCATTGCCGATCAACAGACCATCAAGGCCTTTGCCACGGGTTTGCCAGAAACCCGCAACTTCCCCACCGATGTGTGGGAGCGCCTGCAACGTCAGGCCATGAAAGACTACCGGGCCAACATCCTGCTGCATGGCGACCCGCAAGGCACCGAGTCCCTGCGTAAAGCGATTGCCGTGTACCTGAATCTGGAGCGTGGTGCGAAAGTCTCTGCCGATCAAATTTTGATTCTGAGCAGCACGCGCCAAGCCCTGTTCCTGTGTGCGCAATTGCTGGTCGATGCTGGCAAACCCATTCTGGTCGAGAACCCCGGCTACTTCGGCGCCCGCAAAGCCTTTGAAGCGGCCGAGGCCCGTGTGGTACCGATTGGTGTAGACGAACAAGGTTTGCGCACCGATTTGCTGAATGAAGATCGCAGCGGTGCAAACTGCATTTATGTGACGCCCTCGCACCAGTACCCTACCGGGGCCACCATGTCCCTGGAACGTCGTCTGGAACTCATACACTGGGCGGCAGAAAATGGCCGCTGGATTATGGAAGACGACTACGACAGCGAGTTTCATTACGACGGGCTACCCACGGCATGTGTACAGGGTCTGGATAAATACCAGCGCACCATCTACCTGGGCACCTTCAGCAAAACCCTGTATCCGGGCCTGCGCATGGGCTATATGGCCTTGCCGCCCGAACTGGTCAAACCCTTTACCCAAGCCCGCAGCATCATGGATGGTCATACGCCGCAAATCCTGCAACTGACGCTGGCGCGCTTTATGGAAGACGGGCATTACAACTCCCATATTCGCGCCATGCGCAAACTGTATGCCGGGCGGCGGGAGATCATGCTGGAAGCCATCGAGCAGCACTTGCAAGGCATAGTCCGTGCAGCTCGACCTGAAGGTGGTTTGCAGATTCCCTGCTTTCTGGAGCCGGGCTGGTCAGAAGAGCACACGCTGCGCCGCGCTTTGAGTGCGGGCGTTCAACTGCCAGGTTTGAGCCGTCTGTACATTGGTGAGGAAAAACAACAGGGCTGGTTATTGGGCTATGCGTCCCTGACCGCCTACGAGATCGAATCCGCCATGTTGCGTCTGGCCAACGCACTCCGCCAGGGCAAAGGCTAGGTCAGGAAAAATCAGTACATCAAGGGGAATCGCCGGTTCAAGTCGGCAACCCCTTCCAGAATGGCATTCTCGGTGCGGGGATTGCGCGAACCACTGCGCACCCCGCCCAGCAAGGCCAGAATCATGTCGCCGATTTCCTTGAAATCGTCCTCGCCCAAACCGCGCGTGGTACAGGCGGCGCTGCCCACACGCACCCCCGAGTACGCACCAGTGACCTGCTCATAAGGCACCCGGTGCTTGCTCAAGCTAATGCCTAACTGAGCCAGAACCCGCTCCACCAAAGGCCCAGACAAGTCCCAAGGGCGCAAATCCACCACACCAAAATGACAGTCTGTACCGCCTGATACCACTGTCAGCCCACCTTCGGCCAAACGACGACACAAGCTGCGCGCATTGATGATGACGGACTGGGCATAGGCCTTATAGGACGGACTCATCGCCTCACCCAAAGCCACGGCCTTGGCCGCCAGAATGTTCAGCAAAGGCCCGCCTTGCAGCCCTGGATACACCGCCTGGCTCAAGCGCTCGGCCAGCTTGGGTTCATTGCTCAGGATGATCCCGCCACGCGGACCGCGCAAGGTGCCATGCGTGGAGAAAGTCGTAACGTGCGCATGCTTGACGGGCGACTCCATCAGCCCCGCGGCGACCAGTCCCGCACTGTGCGCCAAATCCACCATCAGATAGGCATTGACCTCGTTGGCGATATTTCTGAACTCGGCAAAATTCGGGGTCCGTGAATAAGACGATCCCCCGGCAATGATCAGCCGTGGCCGCTCCTTGTGAGCCAGGGCTCGAACTTCATCCATGTCCACCCATTGCGTCTGACGATCCACCCCATACGAGCAGGTCTGAAACCAGCGTCCGGACACATTGAAATGCGAGCCATGGCTAAGGTGCCCACCCACACTTTGGTCCAGCGCCAGAATCGTGTCGCCCGGTGAGAGCAAGGCCAGATACACCGCCAGATTGGCCTGACTGCCCGAGTGCGCCTGCACATTGGCATAGGAGGCCCCAAAAACCGCCTTGGCCCGCTCGATGGCCAGCTCTTCGGTTTGATCGGCTTGTTCGCACCCGCCGTAAATCCGTTGCCCAGGATAGCCTTGCGCCTGCTTGTTGCTGAGCAAGGAGCCCTGCACGTCCAGAACGGAGCGGCTCAGGTAATTCTCGGAAGCGATCAGCTCAATGGTGTGTTGTTGGCGACGCCGTTCGGCTTCGATGATGTCCCAAAGATTGCGATCGCTTTGCTGTAGAAATTGCGAACCCACCAGAGGCAGGTGGGGGGTGTCGCCACCGGCAAGACTCTTCATGGGAGTTCCTGTTTAGAAATTGGCTACTGTTGCCACCGTGCCGATTTTTCAAACACAAGGCAAAAGTGCAGCCCTGGCATGACGATTCCAAGGGCGAAAGATAAACATCCTATTCTGTTTATCGACCTATCAAACAGTCCATTAAAAATAAATCCACCAGACCACTTTTAATTATTGTTATTTGAATAAATATTCAAAGCATAAAGAATTAAAAATCGCCTGAAACCAAGCTATAAAGCCAATCCCGATTATTCTTGTCAACAATTAAAACAAGATTCAAATTTTTATTATTAAGTGGTCTGTTAAATAGCCGAAAAATGGTCTGTCATTTATTGTCATAGGATCATTAGAATGCAGCCAACGAATACTCAAGACCCATACTTCTAAACGCTCAAGCAGATTATCACCTTTCTCTATCTGCGCACGATAAAAACATCCTCAGTTTTCCCACGACTACAGGAAACGCCATTGCTTTAACGGCAATTCAACCACGCTGATCCCCACGGTTTGAGAAACCCGACAACGGGATTTTTTTTGGGCCTTGTCCATAAGAATCGGCAAATCCTTTTAAGCCTGCGAATTTCCATTTGGAAATAAAGATGGGTGGAATAAAGAAACGACCTGTTCATTTCGAACAGATCGCAATCAACAGCAAGGAAGTTTGAAATGACAATCAAAAGCTACGAAACTGATGACGCCGTACGTAATATGCTGCAAAAGCTGTCTGTACTTTGGAAAAACCGGGCTGCCGTGAATCAGGAGCTGCCGGACTACAACAATCTGGCTTTCGATCCCAACAAGGCCGATTTCAGCGAATGCCTGCTGCCTTTCCGTGAGCACCAGGCCTGGCTGGAAGCTCCTGAAGAATTGAAATCGCAGTGCTTGTCCTACGCTTGGGGCATTTACAACCTCAAGACCATTTATGTTGAGTGCAACGTGGTCACGCCTTCTTGCGAAGACATCATCAAGACTCCGCCCCCAAGCGCCAACCGCAATCTGCTGCAAGATGTGATGTCCCAGGCTTTGCTGGACGAGGCCCTGCACACGCGCATGTCGATCATGGCCTGCAACTACATCTATTCCATGCGTGGTTTGACGCCCCTGGATTTCACCAATTTCAACCTGGTGCAGTGGCGCAATGACATCCTGAGCCAGTGCAGCTCCGAATCCGAGCGTCGCCTGACCCGCTTTGCCATTGCTTGCGCCTCCGAGACCCTGATTACCGACTATCTGAAGACCATGGCCGAGGACAAGAGCATCCAGACCGTGTGCCATGAAGTCACCCGCACTCACGCCATGGACGAGTGGAGCCATTCCAGCGTGTTCAGCTTTGTGGCCTCCGACATCATTCACGGCCTGAGCCAGAAAGAGCGCGAGCACATGCGTGCCGTGATTTTGCGCACCGTGGAAATGTTCGCCAACAATGAAATGGGTGCCTGGGAAAAGGTCTTCTCCATGGTGAACTTCCCCAACGCTCGCGACATCTTGCACGACACCGGCGACTCCAACGAAATTGGTGTGTACACCGGCTCGGTAGAAAGCCTGATCGAGCGCATTGGCTTGAACAGCAAATCCGGCAAGGCCCAGCCCGAGGCCGAACAGCAGGAGGCGCTGCAATGACAGCCATGATTCAGGCGCGCTGCGAGACCGTTCGCCCCGAGGCCGGGAACGTCAAAGTGTTTACCTTGCGAGTGCAAAGTGGCCACTTTGATTTTCTGAGCGCCTTGCGGGCAGGCAAGCATGTCGCCCTGAGCTACCCCGATACCGGCGGCACCATTCAACAGCGTATGTATTCGATCACCCGTGTGGCCGATCCAGACCTGATTGAAATTGCCGTGAAAGGGTCGGGCCGCAATAGCGTCTCCGATCATCTGCACGCCACCTTGCGCGAGGGCATGAGTGTGCCTCTGCAATATGTGGCGGGTGAGATCTCGGTGGACTCTATTGTGGGTTACCAGCGTATCGCCATGATCGCCGGCGGCATTGGCATTACCCTGCCCATTGCCTTGCTACGTGAATTGGCGGCGCGAGCCCAGGACGGCTTGCCTGTACCACAAGTACATTTGTTGCTCAGTATTGCCCGTATTGCCGACATTCCTTTCCTGCACGAGCTGCTGCAGCTGGACCTGGGCACCAGCTGGTTCACACTGACGGTGTTTGTCACGCAGGAAAAAATCCGCGAAAGCGCTCATTTCAAAGTGGGACGCCCCTCTTTTGAGAATATGGAGCAATTGAAAGACCCGCAGGCCGTGGTGATTTGCGGCAGCCATGGGTTTGCCCAGGCCTTGCGCGAATACACCATTCAGGCGCACCCCATCTCGCACATGTTGATTGAAGCCTTCTCCCCACCGGCCAAAGCGGGTGTGGAAATCCTGCCTGAAGCAGGCAGTGCCCCCTTGCAAATCAATGTACGCAGCACCGGACAAACGCTCAACCCTGAGCCGGGCAGCAGCCTGCTGGAAATGCTGGAAGCAGGCGATGTGCCTATTCGCAGCCAATGCCGTTCGGGCATTTGCGGCGCTTGCCGGGTACAGATCTCGGAGGGCGAATACCGCTCCGAACCGGACTTTTGCCTGAGCGATCAGGACAAGGCCCAGGGCCATGCGCTGGCATGTTGCACCTTCCCCCTGTCGGGTGCCATTAATGTAGACATCGGTACCACGAGCTGACATCCTTACCATCTGGATTGAAAGAAACTCTTATGAAGAAAGTCATCGCACTGCGTCATATCCATTTTGAAGACTTGGGCACACTGGAGCCTGTTCTGATCGAACAGGGCTACCAAGTTCAATATATTGATCCTTCCGTCGAGTCACTACGCCATGTGGGTGAACAGGACGCTGACCTGCTGGTTGTATTGGGCGGGCCGATCGGCGCCTACGACGAAAAGATTTACCCCTTCCTGTCCGATGAGCTGGAACTGATCAACAAGTTCTTGCTGGCAGGAAAACCCCTGCTGGGCATTTGCCTGGGTGCGCAACTGATTGCTCGCGCTCTGGGAGCCAATGTGTACCCGCTGGGTGTGAAAGAAATCGGCTTCTCTCCCCTGAAACTGAGCGAAGCGGGCAAAGAATCGCCCCTGGCCGCCGTAAGCGGCATTCCCGTCCTGCACTGGCACGGGGATCAGTTCGACATTCCCGATGGAGCCATTCACTTGGCCAGCACGGACGTAGGCCCCAACCAGGCCTTCTCCTTTGGAAGCCAGGTATTGGGGCTGCAATTTCACCTGGAAGCCGACACCAGCAAGCTGGAGCGCTGGCTGGTTGGTCATGCCAACGAACTGGGACAAGCTGATATCGACCCGCAGATGCTGCGTCTGGAAGCCATGGCGGTACAAAAACGCCTGCACGCCGCTGCTGCTACGGTCCTGACCAACTGGCTCAGCCAACTTAAACAAGCCAGTTCCGCTGATTGTGCTGCATGAACACTGCTGTAACGTTTGTTGATCGCGAACGACATCCCTACCATGTGGATGTCGTTTCGATTCAGTCTCAAGTGGTCTACGGTCGGGTGGGCAACAATGTTGCCGGCCCGACTTTACGTAGGCACGGCTTTAAAGTCGCCGCCGTTCCCTCCGTGTTGCTCAGCAACAACCCGCAATACCCCACGGTGCACGGCGGTGCCGTCCCCGATGACTGGCTGAAAGGCTTTCTGGATGACCTGGTGCTGCGTGGTGCGCTGGATAAGGTGCGCGCTGTCCTGATCGGTTATCTGGGCAGCGCCAATCAGGCCGTCATCATTGCGAACTGGCTGAAGGCCTTGCTGCAGGACCATCCGGACATTCTGGTCATCGTGGACCCGGTCATAGGCGATCTGGATGTAGGAGTCTACGTAGACCCGGCGCTGATTCCCGCCTATCACGAAACCTTGCTGCCGCTAGCCACGGGCCTGACTCCCAATAACTACGAGCTGTCCTTGCTGTCCCAGCAACCTTGCGACACCATCCAGGGCAGCTCAAGTGCCGCGCACGCCTTGCTAAATGGCCGGACTGAATGGGTCATTGCTACCAGCGCCGCTCCCGACTCCTGGCAGGATGGCCAGATCAAATTATTAATGTCGCGCAAAGAACCTCGCGCCGACACCCTGCTTAGCCATCCACGCGTCGATTGTGCCGCCAAAGGCACCGGCGACCTGTTCGCCTCCACCTTGCTGGCCCACCTGATTTTGGGAGCAGACCTGCATTCGGCGGTGCATACAGCCAGTGCCAGTGTGCTGCATCAATTGGAGTTGACCCGACAGGCCGGACATCAGGAATTAATTTTGCCGATAGATCCTTTCCGAGCCTGAGCAAATATTTCTTAATCTAACAAACCTTTCAACAGGCAGTCGTTCTCGTTAAGCTGTGTCCTCTTAGTTACAAACGGAGCATGACATGGGGCTGCCTTTTAAAAGCACGCTACATCCACGGGTGTTCTGGGGATCTACCTTTATCGTCCTGGTCTTTTTGCTGATCGGGATTATTTTCCCTAAAGACGCCGCACTTATTTTTGAGCAGTTACAAAACTGGGTCATCAAAAGTTTCGGCTGGTTCTATATCCTGTCTGTGGCCTTGTTTTTCTTTGCCGTCGTTTATCTGGCATTAAGCCGCTACGGCAACTTGAAACTAGGGCCGGACGACTCGGAACCTGACTACCCGTATCTCACCTGGATGGCAATGCTATTTGCCGCCGGTATGGGTATTGGTTTGATGTTTTTTGCCGTGGCCGAACCACTGCAACACTTCTCGGCCCCGCCCTCGGGCCTGGCCAGCACAGTGGAAGCCGCCCATCAGGCGCAGATCATCACCTTCTTTCACTGGGGCGTTCACGCCTGGGCCGTCTATGCGGTCGTTGGCTTGTCGCTGGCTTACTTCTGCTTTCGCTACAACCTGCCTTTAACCATTCGCTCGGGCCTGTATCCCTTGTTTGGCAAGCGTATCGAAGGTTGGATTGGCGATAGCGTAGATATTTTCGCCGTGTGCGGCACGCTATTTGGTATTGCTACCTCCATGGGTTTGGGCGTACTTCAAATCAATGCCGGTCTGGAGCATTTATTTGGCTGGCCACAGGAAACCTGGCTGCAAATTGTCCTGATTGTGGTGGTTACTTCACTGGCTACCTTATCTGTTGTCAGTGGACTGGATGTTGGCATTCGCCGCCTGTCCGAACTGAATTTGCTGGTTGCCATTGCCTTGATGCTGTTTGTGCTCGCCGTGGGCCCCACAGCCTTTTTGATGAATGCTTTTGTACAGAATATCGGTGGTTATCTCGATAACTTCTTTGCACGCTCATTTAGTACACAAGCATTCCGCGGGCAAAGCTGGATGAAAGCCTGGACCTTGTTTTACTGGGCCTGGTGGATCGCATGGTCGCCTTTTGTCGGCATGTTCATCGCCCGCATCTCGCGTGGCC
The DNA here is from genome assembly GCF_031844565.1 of Alcaligenes sp. AB3. Classification (NCBI taxonomy): domain Bacteria; kingdom Pseudomonadati; phylum Pseudomonadota; class Betaproteobacteria; order Burkholderiales; family Alcaligenaceae; genus Alcaligenes; species Alcaligenes sp. AB3. Next base: position 12,110 of record NZ_JAUZVM010000001.1, on the reverse strand, counting down.
GCACCGTACGTGAATTCGTACTGGGCGTATTGCTGGTGCCCACCGTCTTCACCTTCTTCTGGATGACCGTTTTTGGCAACACCGCCATCTTCCTGGATATGGGCGTGGCCGCGGGTCAACTGGCTCAGGACGCTGCCGCCAATGCATCCGTGGCGCTGTTCGAATTCCTGGAATACCTGCCCTGGTCCAATGTGACCTCGACGCTGGCCATTCTTCTGGTCTCCATTTTCTTTGTGACCTCGGCCGACTCGGGCTCTTTGGTTATCGATACCTTGGCCGCCGGCGGGGTGGAAGACGCTCCAGTCTGGCAACGCATTTACTGGTGCGCGCTGGAAGGCACTGCCGCCGCCCTGCTCTTGCTGGCCGGTGGTCTGACAGCGTTGCAAACCGTCACGCTGGTCAGCGCCCTGCCCTTTGCCATCATCATGTTCTTGTTGATTCTGGGGCTGTTCAAAGGCATGAAGGCAGATATGTCACGATTGCGTCGTCAAGGTCCCATGTCCGGCCCGGCACCGGGTTCGGAAGTGTCCTGGCGTCGCCGCCTCTCGACCATTCTGCACACGCCCAACCAGCGTGATGCCCGTCGCTTCATGGGTGAGACCGTGGTTCCCGCCTTGCAGGCTGTGGCAGACGAACTGGGTAAACGCAACCTGAATGTCAGCCTGGAAACGGGCGAGCCGGATACGGCGCAACTGACCATTCAGGCCGACAACCAGCGCAACTTTGTCTATGGCGTGGAATTGCGTGCACGTCGGGTTGCCAGCTTTACGGCTGCGGCTGCTCGCAACGAGCAGGCTCGACCTCAGGAATGGCAGGTGCGCACCGTCTTTGCCGATGGCAGTCGGGGTTACGACCTGATGGGCTTGTCCTCCAGCCAGGTCATCAACGACATCCTGAACCACTTCGAGCGCTATCAGTCGTTGGTCACCTCCGAGGCGACGGCCCTGTACGCGCAGTCGCCTGACCCGACCTAAACCTCTGATCCGGCCTCCAGCTTTCTTTCCAGAATCTGGGGGCCGGGCCCTTGCTGGCCCAGGATATCGGCCGGATTACGCAAGGGACATTCACTCATGGACAAGCACCCACAGCCAATACAGTGGGTTAGCTCATCGCGCAGTCGAGTCAACTGCTCAATTCGATCATTCAAACTGGCTTGCCAACGGCTGGACATGGCTCGCCATTGCTTGCTGGATGGCTTGCTGCCCGGTGGCAAACCACGCAAGGCCTCGTGGATTTCCTCCAGAGGAATCCCGGTACGCTGCGCCACTTTGATGATCGCAATGTAGCGTAAAACCACCGAATCAAAACGACGCTGGTTCCCGCTATTACGGGTACTGGCAATCAAACCCTTGGCTTCATAAAAATGCACGGTCGAGACCGGCACACCACTGCGTTTGGCCACCTCCCCCACCGTCAAAGCACGACTGAAATCCACTGTTTTTGCCATCTCGACACCCCTTGACCTCAAGTTAACTTGAGGTTTTATAGTCCAGGTACCTAATTAAGGCAAGCCATGTTGGCTGCCTCTTTGTTGTCACAGGAACCTGCCATGCCTCCCCTCATTTGGATTCTGTTTGCCGGACCGCTGTCATGGCTGCGGCAAGCCTTGCTTGTGTCAGCCACCTACTTCAAACCTGAAGACTGGTCTCAAAGCGATCAGCGATTCGGGTGGACTCTGCCAAACAAGCAGCCCCTTTGGCCCTCCTCGGTAAGCAGAGGACAAGCAGCATGAGCTCGCGTCGTACTTGGATCATGATTCCCGTTTTGGCCGGCGTATTGGCCATAGGCTGGCGTTTGCTGCCAGCCTCGCAAGAAGCGCAGGCAGGGGGAGGCTATCCTCCTGCCGTTGTCGAACTGGCCAGCGTGGAGTCCCAGACCGCTCCTCGTCTTTTGCATGCTGTCGGTGCACTGGAAGCCTGGCAGCAAGTGTTGCTGAGCGCAGAGACCAGTGGCCGTATTCGCAAGATTGATTTCACCTCCGGACAGCACGTCAAAGCAGGCCAGCCACTGGTTTTGCTCAATGACGAACTGGAGCAAGCCAGCGTGCGCCGCGAGCAGGCACAGGTCAAACAGGCCGCCATTCAGCTCACGCGGGTGCGCAAGCTCAAAGAGCAGCAGGCCGCTACCCAGGAACAGTTGGATCAAGCCCAGGCCGATCACGCCGTCGCCCAGGCTCAGCTGCAATATCAACGTGCTGAACTGGCCTTGAAACAGATTGCCGCCCCCTTCTCGGGCCGCATCGGTATCACCAGCCTGCACCAGGGCCACTACTTGCAACCCGGCCAGCCCATTGCCAGCCTGGTCGATGACAGCCAATTGCGCGTAAACCTGACCGTGCCAGAGCAAAGCCTGTCGGATCTGAAGGTCGGCCAGACACTGCAAGTACAGGTGGACGCCTGGCCGGGCGAGAACTTCCAGGCTGAAATCAGCGCTATCGATCCCTTGATTGGTGATTCGCGCACCATACGCCTGCAAGCGCTGCTGCCCAACCCGGACAATCGTCTGAAAGCGGGGATGTACGCCCGCGCTCAATTGAAGCGCCCGGCTGAGGCGCCTGTGCTGACCGTACCGGAGACGGCACTGACCTACACCGCCTACGGCCAGACCGTGTTTGTGGCCTCCCCCACGGATCAGGGTCTGTGGCAGGTCAAACGTGTGGCGGTACAAACCGGCGAGCAATGGGATGAGCGTGTCGAGATCATTGATGGCCTGAAAGAAGGCGACCAGGTTGTCAGCGCAGGTCAGATCAAGATTCAGGACGGCTCCACGGTACAGGCCGCCAAGGACAAGGAGCCCGTATGAACACCACCTCCCGTCCCGGCTTTACCGACTTGTTCGTTCGTCGGCCGGTACTTGCCCTGGTGGTCAGCGCCTTGCTCCTGATGTTGGGTCTGTTCTCCCTGGACAAGCTGCCCATCCGGCAGTATCCCCTGCTGGAGAACTCCACCATCACGATTACCACCGAGTACCCCGGCGCCTCTGCACAACTGATGCAAGGCTTTGTCACCCAACCCATCGCCCAGGCACTGGCCTCGGTGGAAGGGGTGGATTATCTGTCCTCCAACTCCGTGCAAAGCCGCAGTGTCGTGACCTTGCGCATGGAACTGAACCGCGACTCCACCCAGGCACTGACCGAAGTCATGAGCAAGGTCAGTCAGGTGCGCTATCGCCTGCCTGAAGGCGCCTATGACCCGGTTGTGGAACGTTCCTCCGGGGACTCCACCGCCGTGGCCTATGTAGGCTTTTCCACAACGTCGATCTCCATCCCGGAACTGAACGACTATCTGTCCCGCGTGGTGGAACCCATGTTCTCCACCATTGACGGTGTGGCGAAAATCCAGACCTTTGGTGGTCAAAAACTGGCCATGCGACTGTGGCTGGATTCGGACCGCATGGCTGGCTATGGCCTGACGGCTGCCGATATTGCCCAGGCTGTACGCGCCAACAACTATCAGGCCGCTCCCGGCATGGTCAAAGGCCAGCATGTCTTGAGCAATATTCAGCTCAACTCGGACCTGACCAGCGTGGCCGAATTTCAGGACCTGATCGTGCGTGAGGATGGCACCTCGTTGGTACGACTGCGCGACATAGGCAAGGTAGAACTGGGGGCAGCGGCAACTGAAACCAGCGCCTTGATGGATGGTCTGCCCGCGATTCACCTGGGCCTGTTCCCCACTCCCGGCGGCAATCCCTTGCGCATTGTGGAAGGCATTCGTGACCGCCTGCCCGCTATTGAGGCGACCTTGCCACCCGGCGTAGAAGTGGCCCTGGCTTTTGAAACCGCCCGCTTTATTCAAGCCTCGATTGATGAGGTACTGAAGACCCTGACCGAAGCCATGATTATCGTGGTGCTGGTGATTTACCTGTGCCTGGGTTCGTTCCGCAGCGTGCTGATTCCCCTGGCCACCATTCCCTTGTCCATGCTGGGAGCCGCGGCCTTGATGCTGGCCTTTGGCTTCAGCATCAACTTGCTGACCTTGCTGGCCATGGTGCTGGCTATTGGTCTGGTCGTGGACGACGCGATTGTGGTGGTTGAAAACGTGCACCGTCATATTGCTGCCGGGCGTTCGCCCGTGGTGGCAGCGTTGCTAGGTGCCCGAGAAGTGGCCGGTCCTGTGATCGCCATGACGCTGACGCTGGCTGCCGTCTATGCCCCGATTGGTCTGATGGGCGGCCTGACTGGAGCACTGTTCAAAGAGTTTGCCCTGACTCTGGCCGGTGCCGTCCTGGTGTCCGGTGTGGTGGCCCTGACCTTGTCCCCGGTGATGAGTTCCTTGCTGCTGCCCTCGCAGCAAGATGAAGGCCGCATGGCCCATCTGGCAGAGAGCTTCTTTGGTGGTCTGTCGGCCCGCTATGGCCACTTGCTGGCCCGCTCCCTGCGTCATCGCTGGATTACCGGCGCAGTCGCCTTGCTGGTCTTTATCAGCCTGCCCGTGCTCTACCAAATGACGCACAGCGAACTGGCTCCCATTGAGGATCAGGCCAGCGTGCTGACAGCCGTGAAAGCTCCGCAGAATGCCAACCTGGCCTATGCCGAGCGCGACGGCAAGCTGCTGGATGCCACGTATCGTGAAGTGGCCGAAACCGAAAGCACCTGGTTGATTGTGGGGACAGACGGCCCGGCCGCCAGCTTTGGCGGGATCAACCTGAAGGACTGGAGCAAGCGCGAGCGCGATGCCAGCGCCGTACAAGGTGAACTGCAGGGACGCGTCAGCGCGATTCCCGGCAGCAGCATCTTTGCTTTCCAGCTTGCCCCCTTGCCCGGTTCCAGCGGCGGTCTGCCGGTGCAACTGGTACTGCGCAGTCCCGGCGACTACCGCACGGTGTACGACACGATGGAATGGGTGAAGCAGCAAGCCCGTGAAAGTGGCTTGTTCGTCGTAGTGGATAGCGACCTGGACTACAACAAGCCGGTTTCCCGTGTGGAAATTGACCGCAGCAAAGCCGCCAGCATGGGCATCAGCCTGCGTGATATTGCCGACTCTTTGGCCGTACTGGTGGGCGAGAACTACCTGAACCGCTTCTCGCTGGATGGCCGCTCGTACGACGTCATTCCGCAAAGCCAGCGTGAACTGCGCCTGACGGCTCAAGCCCTGACACGCCAGTTTGTACGCAGTGCCAATGGCGAGCTGGTGCCCTTGTCGACCATGGTTCAGATCCACAGCGAAGTGGAACCGAACAGCCTGCGCCAATTCAACCAGCAAAACTCGGCCACGTTGCAAGCCATTCCCGCTCCGGGCGTAACGCTGGGGCAAGCCGTTGGCTATCTGGACGACATCGCACGTCAATTGCCCGCAGGCTTTACGCATGACTGGCAATCCGAGTCGCGCCAATTCACCCAGGAAAGTCAGTCTCTGGTGTGGGCCTTCCTGGCCGCGCTGGTGGTGATTTATCTGGTACTGGCCGCGCAGTACGAAAGCCTGGTGGACCCCATCATCATTCTGGTGACGGTGCCCTTGTCCCTGTGCGGCGCCCTGCTGCCTTTGGCACTGGGGTTTGGCACACTCAACATCTACACCCAGATAGGTCTGTTAACGCTGGTCGGGCTGATCAGCAAGCACGGCATTCTGATGGTGGAGTTTGCCAATGAGCTGCAATTCAAAGAGGGCCTGAAGAAACCCGAAGCCATCTTGCAAGCCGCCCGCATTCGTTTGCGCCCTGTGCTGATGACAACCGGAGCCATGGTCTTTGGTCTGGTGCCTCTTCTGTTTGCCTCCGGTGCGGGTGCTAACAGCCGCTTTGGCCTGGGTGTGGTGCTGGTCTCGGGCATGTTGATCGGCACAATATTCACCCTGTTTATCTTGCCGACTTTGTATACCTTGCTGGCGCGTGATCACGCCCATCAAGCAGACACCCCGCGGGCGCGCGATTTGGCTCAGGCCCTGCGCCCTTCGACTGGAGAACACTCATCATGACGCCACAACTATCAAACAGGCTAGCGCCTGTGGCGCGTGCTCTGCGACTGGTGATCCCCAGCCTGATCCTGAGCGGTTGTGCGGTGGGTCTGAACACCTCCATTCCCACCGCCCCAAGCTTGGCCGACACCAACTGGAACAGTCAGTTCGCTCAAACCACCGAGCAACGCGAAAACTGGTGGACCTTGCTGCAAGACCCGCAACTGGACGCCCTGATTGCCAAGGCCCTGGATCACAACCTGGATATTGCCCAGGCACAGGCCCGCTGGCGGGCCTCCCGTGCCCTGATCGACGAGCGCCAGCACGACCGCCTGCCGGCCGTCACGGCCCACGCCAGCTACAACCGTAGCGGTTCACAGTTTGCCGCGCCCGATGGCTCCATTGACCATGGCATCAGCGAAAACTGGCGCCTGGGCATGCAGGCCACGTGGGAGATTGATCTGTTCGGTCGTCTGGAACAGTTGGCCCGCTCTGCCCAGGCTCGCAGCGAAGCCAGTGCAGACCAACTGGATCTGACTCGCCAGGCGATCGCGGCTGAACTGGCACGTCAGTACGTACAAGCCCAAGGTTTGCAACGGCGACTGGCGCTGGCTGAGGACGACGTACGCAGTTGGGAACATACGATCAAGCTGGTGCAGGCTGGTGTGTCGCTGGGCCGGGAACTGCCGGAGAATCTGGACAATGCCCAGGCTGGTCTGGAACGAGCCAAAACCCTGGTGCCTCAACTGCGCAGCGATCTGGAACTGGCTCGTTTGCGCATCCAGGTGCTCAGCGGCGGACAAGCCAGGAGCATTGATACACCGCTGCCTAGCGCCAAAGCACCTTTAGCTGCGTCCCTGCCTTTGGGGGACGTCAACGCCATGCTGTTCAACCGGCCTGACGTACGTGCTGCTCGACAGGACATCCTGGCCAGTTCGCACGAAGTGGCCGCCGCCACCGCCGAGCTGTACCCCCGTCTGGATCTGGCTGGCTTTATCGGCTTCTTTGCTCTGCGGGGTAGCGACCTGGGCCATGCTGCCCGCGCCTTCGATGTATCACCCGCCATGCAATGGCCTGCCCTGCGCCTGGGTCATGCCAGAGCCCGCTTGCGTGGCATGGAAGCCGTGGCTGATGAATCACGCCTGCACTATCAACAAGTGCTGCTGCAAGCTCAGGAAGAAATTCAGGGCTCTTTGCAAAGGCTGACTCAACATCAGGAGAGCCTGCTTAGCCTGACTCGAGCGGCGTCACACCTGGAAAATGCCCATGAGCGTGCCTTGACGCGTTATGAAGTAGGGGCCGGAGCCTATCAGCAAGTGCTGGAAAATCAGCGCAGCCTGAACCAGACCCGACAAGAGCTGGCTATTGCCGAAACCGGCTCGTACCTGAATGTGATTGCCTTGTATCAGGCCTTGGGTTGGGGAATAGCGACGCCAAGCAGCCCTGAGTAATTTCAGGCTTGATGGGATTGGGGGTGGCCTGTCTCAAAGATAGGCCGCCCCTTTTCTATTTGGGCGTCCGTCTGTTGCAGAAACTCGGATAGATTCGCAATCTTGCTTTGCATCAGCCGCTCCAGCAGCTTCCCGCCAAACCACAACAAGGCGCAGCAAAAAAGCGTAATCGGCAATACATACCAGCGCAGCCAGACCGAAGCATCCAGCAGCCAGCCTGCAGCGGTAAAAATCACCACCAAGGTGCAGGCAATCCAGTTATTGCGCTTGGCTTTGAGCAGAAATTTACTCAAGTCCTGGTGACCACGCTCCAGAGTCTCTACTTGCTCGCTCAGTTGATCACGGTCTTTTTTCAACTGCGCCCAGGCGGCGCGCTGCTCCTGTGTCACCGGCCTGCCTGGTTCATATTCCTGATTGCTCATTATCTCTACGCCTGACAGCGGAGTGCTCTACAAAAACGCTATTGTAGGAGGAATGAAAACGGGGAGTATTCCTGTCTTTTTCTTTACCAAGCCAGCCTCTGTCTATCACTTCAAGCACATCACGCCATGCCACGCCTGCTCTCGCTACCCACCGCCCATCAGAATAGCCAGAAAACGTGGCTAGTTCCCCAGCAAGGACGAACCTTTCTGCCCCAGGGACAGCACCTCACTGGCGTTCACAATGGCAATCGAAATATCTTCAATTGTGCTGCGTTTGTTCATGGCCTGCTCGCGGATCAGATCATAGGCCTGATCCTCCGACACCTGATGGGCACGCATCAAGATCGTCTTGGCCTGAGCCACATGCCGCTGCCCCATCAGCTTGGTCTGCAGCTTGCTGATCAGGCGACGCTGCTGGCGTAGTTCCTTATGGTATTTGCGTGCCAGTACCACCGTGGACAACAAACCAAAAGAACGAATCGGTGCAGGCAGGATCGCCTGAATATTCAAATCCAGCACAGCGGAAACTATCGTGGGGTTTTCATAATTGACCACGGCAATCACTGTGGGGGCATCCTCCTCGCAGACCCAATCCAGGCGCAGGTGCAAAAGATCAGGCTGCACAGCCAGAAACACCAGATCCGTTCCTGAAGGCAGGTTTTGCGTGGGCGGCCAGATAGTCTGGACCGAACACCCGATACGCTGCAGTTGCTGGGTCAGCAAGCGGCCATCGCTATCGTCCGGATGCATGACCACCATCGTCAATTGCCGCAGTTCCTTGAGCTGCGGCGAGGTGGCATGCGGAAAACGATTCCGCGCTCGCAAGGGCTTGTTTGCCGGCTCATCACCGTAGGAAGAGGAGTTGGCCACGCTTTATGTCTCCAAAGTATCCAGCTTGGCAGTCCAGTCACCCAAGGAATGGGTGACCAGATACGGGTCGGGCGAGACCGGACGCGTTGCCTGGCGCACAATCGCAAATTCGCCGTCGGCATTGATGCGGCCAATCCGTGGATAAAGCCAAGTGTGGTGATTATTGGGATCGATCTTGATCCGCCCCTGAGGCGCATCCAGTTCACTGCCTAGCAGGTAGGGCAGCAAATCCCCGATCGCATCACTGGCGGACTGCCGATACGCATTGGCGAACAAATGCATCTGTGAATAGGCCGCTTCCCAACACAGATTAGGGTGGCAGTCGGCCCCAAAACGCTTGCGCAAACTGGCCAGGCAACGCGCATTGACCTCCGACTCGATGGATTGAAAATACGGTGCAGCGGTGAAGTGCCCACAGGCAATATCGGCCCCCATCTGCGCGATCTCGGCCTCGGAGGTCGTCAGGCTGGCAATGGGCATGGTCTGCGGATTAAAGCCCGCATTGGCATAGGCTCGATACAGATTGGCGGTGGAATCGCCCACTACGGTGGAGAAGATAAAGTCCGGCTGCTTCTGGCGTATATCTTCCATGATCAGGCTGTAATCGCTCTCGCTGGCATCCAGAGGCAGATAGTGCTCGCCCAGCACTTGGCTATCAGGATGCTGCATGACCAGCTCGCGCATGATGCGGTTGGACTCGTAGGGGTAGATATAGTCCGAGCCAATCATATAGACCCGCGCGCCAAAATTGCTGGTCATGAAATGGGCCAGCTGCACACTGTTCTGATTGGGTGCAGCGCCGGTATAGATCACATTGCCCGAAAACTCGAAGCCCTCGTACAAGGTGGGGTAGAACAACAGCTTGTTCCACTTCTCCACAATCGGGATCACGGCCTTGCGGCTACTGGACATATAGCAGCCAAAGATTACATTGACGCGGTCCTGCACAATCAGCCGCTCGGCCTGTTCAGCGTAGCAAGCGGGCCTGGAAGCCGGGTCATAGCACACCGCCACCAGCTCGCGCCCGAGCAGGCCACCGGCCTCGTTGATTTCCTCAATCGCCAGTTTGGTGCCCTGCCATTGCGACTGACCAATGGTAGAGGTCATGCCGGTTGCGGAATAAAGAACGCCGACGCGTACGGGTTCGTTGTGAGCCAAAGTCCATCTCCTGTCTAGCATGGTAGGGGCGCAGGTCGACAGACCTGCCGGTAAACACTACGAGCGAGCATCAGGTTACTCCAAAAAACGGCATTACTCTGGCTCCCCACCATGCTTGCACTCCTATGAAAACTACCAGGCATCCATCATGATCAGGGTGCCGGGCAACCAGCAGGTCAAGGCCCCGATCAAGACGGTATACGCAGGCAAGATACGCAAGGACCGCCCCAGTCCCAAGGCCAGGAAAAACAGAAACCACAGGCTGGACCACAAGAGCCACATGGTGATCAAACGCGGATCGCTGGCAGACCCGGCAAAGGCCAGTGCGCTGATGGCAACAAACAGGCAATACCAGCCAAAGCCCACTCCTTTCAGCCCATACCACTGCACCACAGCCAGGTACAGATAGGTGAAGGCAAACAGCAGCCCGCCAGCAACGGCAAAGTAATCCGCCATTTGCTCGCCGCGCTGCAAGCCCAGCAAATTGATGAACAGGGCCAACAGCCCCACCAGCAAGTTAAAGGGGGCCAGGTCTCGACTTTCAATACGTCCTGTCAAACCCACGCCATTCACAATCAGCACAGCCCCAATAAAGAAAAGCGCAACACCCAACATGGCATAAGCCTCCAAAACAAGGTGACGATTTCGGCCTGGCTGGCGTCAGAACCCTCCTGGCGCTGCGTGAGCTCTGTGTATCGCGATGGCGTATTGCCGGGAGGCATGGTCCGAATAGTTCGCGACCTAATTACGAGGTCGGATTCCTTTCAGGCAAACAAAAAGGCCCAGACCGGTTCAAGCATTGAACCGGTCTGGGCCTTTTTGCCCGGCATCGGCGCTGGCAGCATTGGCAGCGGATGTCGTATCTATTTGGAAATGTCGCAGCGATCTGAAATCGCGATCGGTGCAATTCTTACATAGCCTGCTCTATCGTCTGTACTAGCGATTACCCTAGCGGCTGACTATTGGTGTCCTAAATATATTTTGTGCTACAGTACTCCATCGATTTAACGATCTGATTCTTATTTCATGAACCGCCCCGCATCCTCTTTGCTAAGCACTCTGCCCCTGTCGCGGGCCGCGTCGCTGCGGGCGGGCTCCCCTCCATCTGTCTTGCTGTTGACTGTCGTCGCCCCGGGCGTCGTCAATCAAGCCGCAGTCGTGTCCGACGTCGTCGTCGACACACGCGTCTACAGCGTCTGCTCCTAAGACCTCTTTTTCTCCTGCGCCATTGATGCGCCTGGAATGTCTTTGCAGACAAATCTAATTTATTTAGACAGATAAAGAACATCATGATTTCTTCTTCTCGCGCCCAAGGGGGTGCTATTGCCCTGTTCGTGCTGCTTTGGGGCAGCGCGGGTATTTTCACTCGTATCGGTTTGGATCATGGCTCGGTTATGGCCATGCTGATTCTGCGTTTTGCCATTGCCCTGCCTATGGTGATTATGCTGGGGCACTTCAATGGCGGCTGGCTACCGCCCAAAGGGCAACGTCTGCTGCCGGCTATCAGCGGTTTGCTGATGATCGGGCTGTATTCGTTTTTCTATTTTGAAACTCTGGCCCAAGGGATCACGCCTGGTCTGCTGGCCACGATTCTGGGGGTACAGCCAATTCTGACTTTGGCTTTGACCGAGCGGCGTTTTTCCCTAACCCGTGTGGCCGGTTTGGCACTATCGCTGACAGGACTGATTCTGGTGGTGTATCAAAGCCTGATCGTCAGCCGCTTGTCCGTAATGGGTCTGGTGTTTGCGATTGCTGCTTTGTTAAGCATTACCGTCGGGACGATTGTTCAAAAGCGTCAGCCTGTGGGGGCGTTGCAGGGCATGCCCTTGCAATACTCCTTGTCTCTGGTCTTGTTTATTCTGGTGTCCCTGGGTTTGGGACAGGAAATCCGCTGGGAGAACACGCTGGGCTTTTGGGGGCCGGTGGTATGGCTTGGCCTGGTGATTTCCGTGCTGGCCCAGTTGCTGCTGTATCGCATGATTCGCAGCGGGAATCTGGTCAATGTCACTAGCCTGTTTTATCTGGTTCCTGTGGTGACGGCGGGATTGGATTTCCTGATTCTGGGGAATACCTTGGCAGCTCGCGCAGGGCTGGGACTGGTGGCTATCTTGGCGGGTCTGTGGCTGACATTACGGAAGAAGGCGGCGTAAGTCTGCTTTTTATAAGTGGGGTTTCATAGAGAGTGAAATCGGTCGTTGAATGATGAGATCGGTCTCCGTGAAGCCACCACTTGGGTCCCTCTGCAGGGATTGGGCTGAGAACTTGCCGGTGCTGCGCACCGGTGCCCTTGTCAGGAGATAGCTACGGGCGCACCC